>CBDDYR010000002.1:0-273736 GCA_965235635.1 Fontibacterium meridianamericanum (SeqCode) | reverse complement strand
AACACCACACACACACACACACACATATCCACAACACCCATCCTGGCACACACAATATCTCCGACCAGACCATCGCCGCCACGCTGCTGCTGCTGCTGCTCGTTGTCGTCGTCGTCGTCGTCGTCGCTGCTGCTGCTGTTGCTGCTGCTGCTGCTGCTGCTGCTGCTGCTGCTGCTGCTGCTGCTGCTGCTGTCGTCGTCGTCGCTGCTGCTGCCGCCACTGTAGATTCCTGTCCATGTTGTACGCGTAACCAAGCGACTGCAGCTGCTGCTAGTGCTGCTGCTGCTGCTGTTGCCTCCCCCTTCCTGGCAACGGCAACGGCACCACCACCACCAACGGCACACCCCTAATTTTTTAAATAATAAGATTGTCATGTATCGCCTTAATTTATAATTGGTTTAATTATAACTTTCTCAAGAAGTTCTATAGTAGCTTTATTAGGCAGCTTAATAATATATTTATTTAATAAATTTTTTTATAAAAAAAAAATAATAATTTTATGGCAAATATAGAGAAATTATTATAAGTTATTTGATATTTTTTTTATTTTTTTTTTTTTATAAAAATTTTTTCTTTTGAAGAAATTAATTTTTACTCAAATAATTATTAGATATTAATTATTTTTTCTTAAGTAAATCACATAATCATCGCAAAGATTCGAAATATTTATTTTAAAAAAAATTATATTCCTAGAAACTGAATCATTGCAACCATTTACCGGAACCGGTTTTTTAGGGATATGGAGCATTTCAGCAAAATTGGAGCGGTCTTTAGCGCAGAATGCAGTATGCAGATCGATATCATATATTCGGATGGTTTATTTGGTTTTTTTGGATCTATATAGTTATTTTGTATAGTCTTTATAAATATTTGCGCTATAGACACTCAGATCTTTTTTTGGTTTTATCGGTATATTAATCTATGGTTTTTTTCATGAGACATTCAAACTTTCACAAGGTGGTTTTATATTGACGTTTTTTATTGGAATGATGTTTAACGATAAGTCCCACATAAAATTTTCAAATATAAAAATTAAGTGTTATAAAAAAAAATTAAAGCTGAAAAGGCGATTAGTAAAAAAACTTTATAGTATTTTTCTTATAAACTTAGGCATCTGTTTATGAAAAAACTTGATCGAAAGATCCTAGTTGCAAATATTCTCGAAGAAGGAAGATTGGGCGGACCACAGATCAGAGTTGCTTTAGTCGCATCTATGATGGATCTAAAAATTGATACTACAGTCATTTTTCCTAAAAAAAATTCTAGAGAATTTCAAATTAGATGCCAAGAGCTTGGTCTTAAATATTTATTAGCGCATTTGACAACTATGAGTTCTAATTGGATTATTTTATTTAAATATATAATTTTTTTCCCCTTTGAAGTTTTAATGCTTTCACGGATTTTAAAAAAAAATCGTTTTGATATTGTGCATGTAGGCGGAGGTAGTTGGCAATACAAAGGTATTCTTGCCGCAAAAACTTGCAAGTATCAAAGTTATTTGGGAGTTAAATGATACTTATACCCCGTATGGAATTCGAATTATTTTTTTCTTTTTAAGTTTTCTTGCAGATGGTTTTATTTTTGCTTCACAACGTAGCAAGAAATACTATAAAAAAATAATTTTCACTAAACGTCAGAGTTTTTTAATTCAGTCTCCAGTGGATGTAACTTTTTTTGATCCTTCACTGCAATATACTTTTGATCAATTTTTAAAAAGAATTATAACTAAAAAAAAAATTGTGATTGGAACAATTGCTAACGTTAATCCTACTAAAGATTTCTTTACTTTTTTAAAAGCTATTCAAAAGTTATCATTTTACTCAAATAAAATTAGTTTCATTGTTATAGGTTCAATATATGACAGTCAAAAAAAATATTTTCAGCAACTAGTTGAATTTATAAAAAAATTCAAAATTAAAAATTTATATTTTCTAGGGGCAAAAAAAGATGTGAGACCTTATCTTAAGATTATGGATATATATGTATGTAGTTCGAATAATGAGTTGTCGCCATTATCAGTGTGGGAGGCTATGTCAATGGAAAAAGCAATTATCTCGACTAATGTTGGTGATGTTCGCATCTTTATTAAAAATGGTGTTAACGGTTTTCTTATTAAAGTTGGCGACGCTGATCATTTGGCTAATCGGATAATAAAATTAATGCGTAACTCTAAATTAAGATATATTTTTGGAAAGTCTGTTAGGAAAGTGGCTAAAAGTAAGCTTGATTTAAAAATATGCTCATCTCTTCACTTAAAAGCATATAAAGCAATTATTAATCATTATTAAAAAATAAAATTTTAAAATTAATGATATTTCAAATTTTAGATTGGATTTATTGTGAGAAATGTAAATTAAAAAAAATAATATAATTTAATAGTTAAATTTATGTTATGAACTTTTTTAATAAAACATTTTTAATTGCAAAAACAATACCCGATAAAAGCGCCATCAGTATTATTAAATTAAAAACTAAAAAAATTATTGTTTTTAGCAGAGATGAGCTTAAGCAATTTGAAATGAGATATGAAATTAAGTCTAATAACATTGAATATCATATTGGAGATGTAAGGGATAAAACTTCTTTAAAATTTTCAATGCAAAATGTAGACTATATCTTTTTTGCAGCTGCTCTAAAACAAGTACCTTCTTGCGAGTTTTATCCAGATGAAGCAGTTAAAACTAATTTTTTAGGTGCACTTAATGTTATTGAGTTAGCAGATCAATTTAAAATAAAAAAGATTATATTTTTGAGCACTGACAAGGCGGTCGAGCCAATTAATTCTATGGGTATGTCAAAATCTTTAATGGAAAAATTAGCATCTAGTAAATCTCTAAATTCAAAAACAAAATTTATCATTACAAGATATGGAAACGTTTTAGCAAGCAGGGGGTCAGTATTGCCAACTTTTGTAAATTTAATTCAAAAAAAAGAACAAGCCCACGTAACATCAGAAGATATGACGCGTTTTATGATGAAAATGGATGAAGCTATTGATTTAGTTTTATTTGCTTTAATTAAAGGAAGAACAGGTAGTATTTATGTTAAAAAATGCCCAGCCTCTCAAATTACTACATTAGCTAAAGCAGTTGGGGTAATATTAAATAAAAAAGTCCATATAACTTACACTGGCATAAGAGCAGGTGAAAAAATTCATGAAACTTTAATAAGTAAATTTGAAATGCTAAGAACGAATCATTACAAAGCTTATTTTGAAATTATTCCGGAGATTAACTATAATTATAATCAATTTACGACAAACGGTGTTTCAAAAAAATTACTTCAAGACTATAATTCATCAAATAATTTATTAGATCAAAAAAGTTTAATCAAGTTAATTAAACCTACAGTTTTAAAACTAGTTTCAAAGTTGCATTAATGAATATTGCCATAGTAGGTTCGAATAGTTTTATAGCAAAAAATTTTTATATTCATTTAATGAACGATATAGATATTAATAAGATATATTTAATTAATAAAAAAACTACTAAAAAAAATATTAAAAATTATGTTCGTCTCTCAGATATAATTTTTATTTTTGCTGGAAATTAATAGACCTAGGACTAAGAACGAATATAAAAAAAATTTTGAAATAGTAAAAAAAATTGTTTCATATGTAGATAAACAAAAAAAATTCTTTTATGCCGTCGATCGCAATGGACAGCCTAATTCGTGTAAAATGTATATCTTTTATAGTCTTTTTAATTAAATTATATAAAAAAAAAATTATAGATTTAAAAATATATAGGTTACCTAATATTTTTGGCCAAATGGTAATTACATTCTTACGGTTGGTCAACATTTTGTTTTAATATTATTAACAAAAAACCACTCAATATTATTGAAAATAAAAAAATAACTTTATTGTATATAGATGATCTAATAAAAATAATGCTAGCAGACCTGAAAAAAAAAAATGACAGATTAACTATTTGTGATCAATTTAAATATACTTTTAAAATTAAGATAATAAAATTAAAGCGAATAATTGAAAGTATTCACAATAATTATAAATCAAAAGATTTATTGAATTATAATTCCAAGATTAAAAAATATCTTTATTCAACATACTTAAGTTTTTTAAGCAAAAATAATTATAAGTATGAAATTAAGAATGCCTATATTAATAATTCAGGGTCTTTTGTGGAGTTATTAAAGTCTAGATATGCAGGACAAATTTCTTTATTAAATATAAGAGGTAAAGAAAAAAGAGGAGGACATTTTCATAATACAAAATATGAAAGGTTTTGTGTAATTGATGGAAAAGTGAGATATTCTTCAAAAGATATGTTTGAAAATAAAAGATTTACAACTATTTTAAAAGATTCTAATCTAGAAATTGTCACTACTATTCCAGGACAAATTCATTTTTTAAAAAATTTAATATCATATAAACATCTAAAATAATTGGAAAGAATTTTATGAAATTTTTGATAAAAAAATCCTGATACCTTTTTTTACAAATCATGAAATCTAGTAAAAAAGAACTCACAATCGTATCTATAGTTGGAACAAGACCAGAAATTATAAGATTATCACGTATTTTTTCAGTTTTAGATAAGTATTGTGAACATATTTTAATTCATACAGGCCAAAATTATGATTATGAGCTTAATCAAATTTTTTTTGATGATTTAAAAATTAGAAAACCAGATTTTTTTTTAAATAGTGCTAAAAATAGCAAAAGTGTTGCAAACACTATTGGCAATATTATAACCGCAGTAGATGAAGTGTTAGAAAAAGTTAAACCAGATGCATTATTAGTTTTGGGAGATACTAATAGCTGTTTATCTGTCATACCTGCAAAAAGAAGAAAAATACCTATTTTTCATATGGAGGCAGGCAATCGTTGTTTTGATCAGCGAGTACCTGAAGAAATTAATCGAAAAATCGTTGATCATGTTGCAGATATTCATTTGCCTTACAGTTCTATTGCTCGAGAATATCTTCTAAGAGAAGGCTTACCTGCTAGATCAAATTATTAAGACAGGTAGTCCTATGTTTGAAGTTTTAAACTATTATTTACCACAAATTAAAAAATCTAAAATTATTTCTAAGCTTAAGTTAGCAAAAAAAGCAATATTTTGTTATTAGTGTACATCGTGAAGAAAATATAGAAATAGATATTAATTTTAATAAAATCTACTAAAATAATTAATATGCTCGCAGAAGATTATAATTTGACCAGGTTATTGTATTCGACTCATCCACGCACTCAAAAAGCATTAAATCTTCAAAATAAAAAATTTCATCCAAAAGTAAATTTTATCAAGCCATTAGGTTTTCATGATTATATAAATTTACAAATGACATGCCAAAGCTGTATTATCTGATAGTGGCACCATTACCGAGGAATTTCAATTTTAAATTTTCCAGCTTTAAATATTAGGGAAGCTCATGAGCGACCTGAGGGAATGGAAGAAGCTTCGGTTATGATGGTTGGTTTAGAAATTGAACGAATAAAACAAGGATTAATGATTTTACAAATGCAATCTCGAGCAAATGATCGTATGTTATCTTTAGCACAAGATTATAATGTGACAAATGTAAGTGATAAAATTGTACGTATCATTCATAGCTATGTTGATTATATAAACAGAGTGGTTTGGAAAAAGTAGTTGTGGATCGCTATGATTTGCTAATTGTTAATAGAAGTTTCTGGCCAGTTTATCCTGTAATAGGTGAAGGTTTATTAAGGGTAGCAGAAAGTTTTGCAACTTCAAAAAAAGTTGCTGTTATTTTACAAGATCATGCAAATATAAATAAACATTTAAAAGAATTTAAACGTGGAGCTGGAGTAAATTTTTTTCCTATATGGGCATTTTCTAATTCTTCTAGCAGTCTTGCTATAAGAGAATTTTAGATTCTATATTTTTTATGTTTTGGGTTTTTTTTTGTTTAATAAGAACTAGACCAAAAAATATCTATGTTTCTACTGATCCACCAATACTTGTACCATTTATAGTTGCTGATATTTTCAAAAATAATAAATTTTAGAATATATTTATCATATTACAAGATATCATCCAGAAGCAACAAATGTTGTTGTAAAAATTAATTCTAATTTATTTAGCTTACTTAAAAAACTAGACAATTTACCATATACGCAAGCTTCACTAATTTCAAATGAAGAAATGAAAATACATGTAAAATTTAGATCGTACAAATACTCAATAATACAATTGCAATTATTGAAAATCCATCAATAGTAATTTAATATTGACATATCTATTAGAAAAAAAAAAGGATTTTCATTTACTGGAAATTTAGGTCAGACTTCAAAGAATTCCTTTGCTTATAAATGCTATAACAAAATATAGACAAAGAGGAGGTAGTTTAGAATTTGCATTTGCAGAGCAGAGTAATTTCAGATATACATTTTTGAAATATCTATAAATATTTCTTTAATTAAATATCATGGAGTAGTTACTTCTGAACAAGCAGGCATTTATTTCTAGCACATTATGAATGGGCACTAGCTCCAATTGAAGATGAAATAACGCGATATGCTTTTCCTAGCAAAATATCTTCTTATGTATATTCAGGAGCAAAAATTTTAGCAATTTGTAGCGATGAAACTAGTGTTGCTAAATGGGTAAAAATTAATCGGGTTGGCATTGTAGTTAAACCAACTATAGATGCTATAGTTGATATTTTTTTTAGAATAGAAAATAATAATATAAATACTACTTTTATCGACTTAGATCGGAAAGAATTAAAAAAAAATTTACAAATTGATGTATTTGTTAAAAATATAAAATCTCAAATATTTTTTTTATAAAATATGTCAAAAATTTTAATAACAGGTGCAACAGGATTTTTAGGAAACGCACTATGTAAAAATCTAAAATTTAATAAACATTCAATTCAAATATCTTTGCGATTAAATAATAAAATACCAATAGAAGGATTGAAAAGATTTTTTGTTGGCGAGATTAATTCCAAAACTAGATGGGGAGACTCGTTAAGTAATGTTGATTGTATTATCCATTGTGCTTCAATCAAATACGAGATGAAAGAAAAAAAAAATGCATTAGCTTTTTATAGAAAAATCAATGTTGAGGGTACTCGAAATCTTGCAGAGCAAGCTGCAGCACTTGGCGTAAGACGCTTAATATTTTTAAGTTCAGCCAAAAGTTAACGGTGAAAAAACTATAGGTCTCTCAACCTTCAAATATAACGATACTCCTAAACCAGAGACCGTTTATAGCATTTCGAAATTAGAGACAGAACAAGTACTGACAGAAGTTTCTATGCGAACAGGATTAGAAATTGTAATTATTAGAGCTCCTTTAATCTATGGGGAATGGGTCGGTGGCAATTTTTTGAGTTTACTAAATTTAATTCACAAAGGAATTCCATTACCATTTGCAAGAGTTCAAAATAGTCGATCCTTTATAAGTCTCGATAATTTAATAAGTTTAATAGATTGTTGTATTGATCACCCTAAAGCAGCAGGTAAGATTTTTTTAGTTTCTGATAATGAAGATGTTTCTACACCTGAGTTAATTAAAAAATTAGCAATGCATAATGCAAAAATCTCCAAGATTATTTCCTGTTTCAATATCAATAATTAAATTAATAAGTCGTTTAGTTGAAAATCTCTAGAAGTCGAAAGACTAATAAGTTCTTTACGAGTAGATAGTTCTTATACAAGCAATGTGTTAGGATGGATCCCACCTTTTAGCTTGAATAAGAGTTTAGAAAAAACAGTTAATTGGTATTTGAGAAATCTATGATTCGTTTATTGGATATTGTTTTTTCTTTTATAGGTTTAATTTTATTTTTACCATTATTCTTTTTGATATTAGTTATTGGATGGCTTGACACAGGATCGCCTTTGACGTTAGGGTTGAGGTTTTTTTAAATCAAAAAAGTTTTTTATTGGTAAAATTTAGAACTATGAAAATAGGCACTTTTTCTAATGCTACTCATTTAGTTAATTCATCAAGTATTACTTGCTTTGGCTATTTTCTTCGAAAATTTAAATTAGATGAGCTACCCCAGTTATTAAATGTATTTATAGGTCATATGAGTTTAGTTGGTCCTCGTCCATGCTTACCCATTCAGAGAAAATTAATTATCGAGCGTAAAAAAAGAGGAGTTTATAAAGTTAAGCCAGGTATTACAGGATTTGCGCAAGTTTCCAGCATTAATATGTCAACACCTATTCTTCTTGCTAAAAAAGACTTTATAATGATTAAACAAATGAATTTATTTTATTATTTTTATTATATTTTTAAAACAGGTTTTTTAATATTTGGAAAAAAATCTTAAATTACATGCAGATGTTTATTTTAAGCTAAATAATTTCCCTTCTAATTTTGAGCCTTTTCTTTCCAGTATTTAATATAAAAGGTACTTAAAAAGAGATAAAAAAAGTTGGTTTAGTTTAGAGCGAAGAAGTAAATTTTTATCTGTAAATCCAAATCACCGTTATTTTATCTCTCAGATTAAGGAAATTACTGAGTCTTTTTTAAATAATAATAAAGAATACTTATTAAAAAATGATCCAGCTCTTTTATATTCAATGCGCGGTAAACCTGTTCCTAAAAAATATCAAAATTTTAAAGCTGATTTAAAAGAAGATGTAGTTAATGAAACTGTTATTAAAGAGAGTAAAAATTTAAATCAAAGTAAGAAAGAGGATGAATTAGATTGCTATCAAAAAGAGATGAAAAAGAGAAAAGAAGAATTAGCTTTCAAACGAAGCCAAAAAAATGTTGAGCCTCCTAAAGTTTTTTTTACTCATTGCAGAAAAGATCCTCATCGAGGTATGGGCTGGGTGAATGCTTATGAACCTATCAATAAAGGCAAGTTAGGTTATGCGCAAAGTTGGAAATATCAAAAGGAGAGTAAATATCGCTATTATGATTAGTTTGAAAATTTTTAGTTGGGTTAAGTCTTTAGATTTGAAAAGTTATGATTTATATTATTTTAAAGATTTAAAAGTTAAAATAAAATTATTTTATTATTATTATGTTAATTAAAATTCATACAGCTGTAAAAAGTATTTTAAATCTTCCCCGTTTTGTAAAACAGACTGTTGCTATAATTGTTGATTTAAGTTTGTGTGTTTTATCTACCTGGTTTGCATTTTATCTTCGTTTAGATCAGTTTATTTCAATTCAAGGGATAGCCTTAACGGCTGTGATCGTATCCGTTGCTTTGGCATTGCCTATCTTTTGGTTACTTGGATTATATCGAACTATTTTTAGGTATTCAGGATTAAGCATAATGTTTTCAGTATCCATTGCTTTATTAATTTATGGATTATTATATTTTATAGTTTTTGGAGTTTATGGAGTTACGGGCATTCCAAGATCCATTGGGATTCTTCAGCCCATGTTATTATTTTTTGCAGTTGTAAGTTCAAGATTATTTGTAAAATATATATTTGGTGGCAATTATCTTTTTAAAGATAAATCTCAGTTTTTAAAAAAAGCATTAGTTTATGGAGCTGGTAGTGCTGGTCGACAGTTAGTATCTGCCCTAGCAAATAGTAATGAAGTAAAAGTGGTTGGTTTTTTAGATGATGATGATCGACTTCATGGTCAGGTTTTGCATGGTCAAGAAATTTACTCACCTTTAAAAATTGCTGATCTAATAAAATCAAAAGAAGTACAATTAATTTTACTTGCGCTTCCATCTATCTCTAGATCTAGACGAAATGAGATCTTAAAGAATTTAAGTAATTACTCATTAGCAAGTGCAAACTTTGCCAACGGTTGCAGATATTATTCAAGGAAGAGTAAGTTTATCTGATATTAAAGATTTAGATGTGGATGATATTTTAAACCGTGATCAGGTTTTACCAAATACTGAATTATTAAGTAAAAATATAACCTCAAAAGTTGTATTAGTAACAGGGGCAGGTGGTTCCATTGGCTCTGAATTATCTCGTCAAATTATAAAACTAAATCCTAAAAAATTATTGCTTTTAGAACTAAATGAATTTGCTCTTTATAAAATTTATGAAGAGTTAAAGATTTTAAATAAAAATTTAAAAATTATTCCACTCCTTGTTAATGTCCAAGATCAAACTACAAGTAAATGAAATATTCAAAACTTTTAAAGTAGATACTGTTTATCATGCTGCAGCTTATAAACATGTACCGTTAGTTGAGGAAAATATTTCAGAAAGTATTAAAAATAATGTTTTTGCAACTTTAGCTGTTACAAAAGCAGCGCTATCTTAATTCAGTTGAAAATTTTGTACTCATATCAAGTGATAAAGCGGTAAGACCAACGAACATTATGGGAGCATCTAAGCGACTTGCTGAACTTTGTGTTAAGGGGCTTTATCAAAATGCTAAAAATAATAAAGACTAAAATGTCTATTGTTCGCTTTGGTAATGTTCTAGAATCATCAGGTTCTGTTATTCCAAAATTTAAAAAACAAATTAAAGATGGCGGACCTATTACCCTAACTCATCCTGATGTTACTCGTTATTTTATGACCCTTACGGAGGCTTCACAACTTGTCATTCAAGCTGGAGCCATGAGTGAGGATTGCGATGTATTTGTTCTTGATATGGGCGAGAGTATAAAAATTAAAGATTTAATTTATCGAATTGTAAAACTTTCAGGTCTAACTGTTAAAGATGAAAATAATAAAGAGGGTGATATTGAAATAAAAATTATTGGACTTCGACCAGGTGAGAAATTATATGAAGAATTGTTATTAGGAGATAATCCTCAAAAAACTCAACATCCTAAAATTCAAAAAGCACAAGATCCTTTCATTCCTTTTAATCAGTTGGAGGTTGATTTAAATAATTTAAAAACTTTATTAGATCATAATAAAGTATTAGAGGTTAAAGAGTTGCTTACTAAGATTGTAAAAACTTATCAGTCTAATTCTGCAATTGTTGATCATGTTTATTTAGAACAAAGCAAATTAGATAAAAGTTCATTTGTTTCTGTGGATGAAGGAAACAAAGTCGTTAAGATTAAAAATAATTAAAATTGATCTTAATTGGTTGCGGGGCTTGGATTTGAACCAAGGACCTTCAGGTTATGAGCCTGACGAGCTACCAGACTGCTCCACCCCGCGATAAAGTTTTTTAGTTATAGCATTATATTTTAAATTATCTACTTTTGTTAAATTTGAGTGTGATGTTGAAATATTTAAGATATTTACAAAAGAATACTATTTATGTACAAAACCTATGCCTGGTGATTATTGCAAAGGAGTAACACCCGATCCCATTCCGAACTCGGCAGTTAAGCCCTTTAGCGCCAATGGTACTTTGTCTTAAGGCACGGAAGAGTAGGTCGTTGCCAGGCTTTATAAATCCTTCTTAAATTTTAATGAAAAATATATTAGTTGTTACTGGTGGAGCAGGGTTTATAGGCTCTAATTTAATATCTGAACTTTTAAAATTTAAAAAATTTAAAATTATAAGTATTGATAATTATTCATCTGGTTTATTTAAAAATCATATTAAAAATAAAAGAGTTAAGTATTTAAAAGGAAATACTAAAAATATAGAAATTTTATTAAAAAATTATATAGGTAAAATTCATAGTATTTTTCATTTTGGAGAATTTGCAAGAATTTATCAAAGTTTTAAAAAAATTAATGAATGTTTTAGTTCTAATATTGAAGGAAGCTCAAATGTATTTAATTTTGCATTAAAGAATAAAATTAGATTAATTTATTCAGCAACTTCTGCAAGTTTAGGAAATAAAGGAAAAGATATGAATTTATCTCCTTATGCTTTTTCAAAAGCTAAAAATTTAGAATTATTAGAAAATTTAAAGAAGTGGTTTAACTTTCGATATGAAGTTATTTATTTTTATAATGTGTATGGAGAAAAGCAAATTTGTAAAGGGGATATGGCAACAGTTGTTGGTATATTTGAAGATCATTTTAAAAGAGGTAAAAAATTACCAGTTGTAAGACCTGGAACACAAGTTAGAAGATTTACTCATGTTCATGATACAGTAAAAGCTTGTATTTTTGCTTGGAAAAAAAATAAATGTAAACACTACTCTATTGCTAGCAAACAATCTTTTAGCATTATTGAACTTGCAAAATTATTTAAAAGCAAAATTAGGTATTTACCAATGAGAAAAGGAGAACGTTTTGCATCTGCTTTAACAAAGATGAATTTAAATAATAAGATTATAAGATTATCTGCAAAAATTCGGTTGAAAGATTATGTAAGTAATTTTTTAATAAATAATCGTTAACTTTTCTTTACAAAGTGTATTTTAATATATATTTAATGTTCCTATGAAAGTTGTAAGCTCACTTAAAATCTCTTAAAAAAAGAGATATTAATTGTAAAGTGGTTAGAAGACGAGGAAAACTTTACGTTATTAATAAAAAAAATCCAAAGTTTAAAGCAAGACAGGGTTAGAAACTCTATGGATATAGACTCTCAAAAAGAAACTTGGTCTAATTTTAAAAAATTAACAGTTTATGTATCGGTTGCAATAATACTTGTTTTAGTTTTAATGGCTATTTTTTTACTATAGATTTTTGACTTTAGTATCGAGCTTTTAGTTTTTTAAATTTTTTTACTCTTCTGGTATTTTCGTCTTTCTCTCTCTTTTTTCGCTCAGATGGTTTTTCGAAGTGACTTTTAATTTTTAATAAACGAAATACACCTTCTCTTTGTAATTTTTTTTTAAGAGCTCTTAGAGCTTGCTCTAAATTATCATTTTTAACTTCTATTTTAATATATGCTTTCCTCCAAAAAAGTGAGACGATTTAGCATTTTTGATGTTATATTGTCTATATTTTTATGAAGCTTTTTAAGCATAGACCATCAGAAGGTTATCAAACAAAAACAAGTATAATTAATAGAAGAAAAGCAATTTTAACTACCGCTAAGTATACTTTTTTTGGTTTAATTGGTCTTAGACTTTTGTGGTTACAAGTATTTCAAAAAAATAAATATTCAATTTTATCTGATCGAAATCGTTTTAAAGAATGGAAAATTGCAGCAGAGAGAGGATTAATATTAGATCGTTTTAATAATAAGATAGCTGAAAATCGTCAACTTTATAGAATAGCTTTAATTAAAGGAGACGTTACGGATCTTGAACTTGTCCTTACAACACTAAATAAATTTTTAAGATTAGATAATGAAACAATTGAAAAAACAAAAACAGATTTTATAAAACTTAGAAAATTTCAACCTTATGTTATTAATAAAAATCTATCATGGGCTGAGTTTTCAAAAATAAATAGCAATCTATTCATTTTAAATGGTGTTCAACCATTTATTTCAATGGAGAGACATTATAATTACCCTTACGAATTTGCTCATGTACTAGGTTATGTTGGAGTTCCTAATGAGAATGATTTGCAAAATCAAAAAGATGATCTTTTTAGAACACCTGGAATTAAAATAGGAAAACTTGGAATTGAAAAAATATTAAATAGAGAGCTTATTGGAACTCCAGGTTTTACTCGTTTTGAAGTAAATGCCGCAGGTAGAGCAGTTAGAACAGTTGAATTTGTAGATGGAGTAAGCGGAAATGCTTTAAAAACTTCACTTGACCTTGAGCTTCAAAAATTAACTTATCAAAAATTAGGACGATATGCTGGTTCTGCAATTGCAATGGATATTAAAACAGGAGAAGTTTTAGCATGTGTTTCAACACCATCTTTTGATACTAATAAATTTGCTTTTGGAATAACTCAGCCAGAATTTAATGAACTATTAAAAAATGAACGAAGACCATTAATTAATAAATTTTTATCAGGTCAATATCCTCCAGGATCAGTAATAAAGCCAATCATTGCTTTAGCAGCATTAGAGAATAAAATTGTTGATCAAGATTATACTCATTTTTGTCCTGGAAAAATTGAATTGTATGGCCAAGAATTTTATTGTTGGAAAGATGGAGGTCATGGAAGAGTTAATTTAAAAGATGCCATAAAAAAATCATGCGATATATACTTCTATGAAGTAGCAAGATTGCTAGGTGTAGACCGATTAGCAGAAACAATAAGAAAATTTAATTTTGGTCAGACAATTTTAAAAGATTTTGATGAAGAGAGAAAAGGTTTAGTTCCAGACACAAAGTGGAAAAAAAATGCTTTGGGAAAACCTTGGTTGCTTGGAGAGACTTTAATAACAGGAATAGGACAAGGTTATATATTAGCAACCCCAATGCAAATTTGTAAATCAATGGCTCAATTTGCAAATGGTGGATATGTAGTAAATCCAACTTTTTATCTTGATGAAAAATCAAAATTAAGTCGTATGGATTTTGATGTAGAAAATATAAAAATTATTAATGAGGCTTTAGTAGCTGCAACAAATGAGCCAGGCGGAACTTCTTACGGTTCAAGACTAAATGGAAAATTAAAATTTGCTGGAAAAACAGGAACTTCTCAAGTTACTAAATTAACCATTAAAGATAGAGAGGACAATGCTAATCCAAATGCTAGAGAGTATAAATATAGAGATCATTCTCTTTTTGCAGGATTTGGTCCTGTAGAAGAGCCTAAATATGCAGTAGCAGTAGTAGCAGAACATTCTGGTCCAGGATCAAGGATTGCAGCTCCAATTGCAAGCAGCATGTTTGATTTTTTATTTAAAAAGAGAATATCCAATGCGTGAAACAGTAAAAGTATCTAAAGTTTTTTTATTAATTGAAAAATTTCAGAAACTAGACAGAAGTTTAATTAATATGATCTTAGCACTAGGACTAATAAGTATTTTATGTTTGTATTCAATAGATAAAGGACAAGGAACGATTTATTTAAAACATTTAGTTAGATTTGTATTTGCATTTTTAATTTTAATTGTAGTAGCCTTTACTCATATAAATTTCTGGTATCGATATGCTTATCATTTTTATTTTTTAATATTATTTCTTTTGATAGTTTTAAAGTTTATTGGAGTTACAGCTAAAGGCGCTCAGCGTTGGCTTGATTTTGGTTTTTTTCATGTTCAACCATCTGAAGTTGCAAAACTTGCAATTATATTGGTGCTTGCAAAATTTTATAATTTAGTAAAAGTTGAAAATACTAATAAGTTATTTTCATTATTAGTTTCGGCAATTTTGATTTTTATTCCATTTATATTAGTTTTAAGACAGCCTGATCTTGGAACTGCAGTATTAATTCTAGGAGCAGCATTGGGAACTTTATGGATTGTTGGTTTAAATCGAAAGATATTTATATCTGGATTTATAATTATTATTTTAAGTCTACCATTTATTTTTGCTTCAATGAAACCTTATCAAAAACAAAGAGTTATTAATTTTTTTAATACTGAAAGAGATCCCTTGGGTGCAAATTATCAAGTTATTCAAGCTAAAATTGGAATAGGGTCAGGTGGAATTTTTGGTAAAGGATATTTAAGAGGATCTCAAAGTTCTTTAGATTTTGTTCCCGAAAATCATACTGACTTTGTATTTTCTCATTTTGCAGAAGAATTTGGATTGATTGGCTCATTGTTATTATTGTGGTTATTTTTTTCAATAATTAAACGAGTTACTCTAATTGGAGATCAGAGTAAAAATAATTTTTCAAAAATATTTTGTTATGCATTTGCCTTCAATTTTTTCTTATATATTGCAATAAATCTAGGAATGGTAACAGGATTATTACCCGTTGTTGGAGTTCCACTCCCGATATTATCATATGGAGGAACAGCTATGCTTACGAATATGATAGGATTTGGAATTGTTTTAAGCTCTAAATTATATAACGAAGATTTTATTTAATAAAATTTTTTATGGAATTTTATTTATCAAAAGTTTTAAATTTTTTTATTAATCCTTTAAATATATTTTTATTAATTGTGTTTACACAGTTATTTATAATTTTTTTTATAGATAAAAAAAAATTAGTTGTTTTTTTTTCAAAAATATTATTAATTTCTTTATTATTTTTTGGATATAATCCTTTAAGTAATTTTGTACTAAATAAAATAGAAGACTACATTCAGCCTTCAAAGTATCCATTTCATCAATTAACTGGAGTAATTGTATTGGGCGGTAGTTTTAATTCAGGACTTCAATCAAGGGAAAGAAATGAAGTTTCTTTAAATGGTTCTGCAGAAAGATTAACGAAAGCTTTAGAAATTTATAAAAAAAATCCAAGACTTTTAATATTATTTTCAGGATTTTCAGGGGAATTAAAACCCCAAGGATGGAGTGAGTCTGATATGGCAAAGAAGTTTTTTTTAGATCAGGGAGTTAAAATAGATAATTTGATATTTGAAAATAAATCAAGAAATACATTTGAGAACATTATTTACTCAAAAGATATAATTGCTAACTACAAAGGAACATGGGGATTAATTACTTCAGCAAATCATATGCCAAGATCTTTTTTTGCATTTAAAAAACAGGGTTTAATTTTAGAGCCTATTAGTGTTGATTATAAAACAGGAACTTCCAGGATATTTTGGATAAATTTTGATATTTCTTCAGGCCTAAGTAACTGGGGCATAATATTACACGAGTTAGTAGGTATCGCTTATTATAAAGTTACAAATAAAATTTAAATAGAATGAATGATAATTTAAAAGCATACTTTATGCTTACACTATGCGCTTTTTTTTGGTCTGGAAATTTTATTGTTGGAAAATTTGCAACTCTTTATGAGGTTCCGCCCTTAACACTAAATTTTTTAAGATGGTTAATAGTGTGGATTATTTTAATTCCTTTTACATTTAGAGATATATTAAAAAATATTAAAGTTATAAAAAAAAATTTTTATCCAATATTATTAATGTCAATTACAAGCATTAGTATATTTAATTCTGTGGTTTATTATTCTTTAAATTTTACACAAGTGCTTAATGGCGCCTTAATGATCTCAACAATTCCAGTATTAATTGTTTTTATTTCTTTTTTATTTAAAACTGAAAAAATTAACTTTAGTCAAGTTTTGGGCCTTATTTTATCTATAACCGGAGTTTTAACAATTATTACAAGGTTAGACTTTGCGAAACTAATTCATCTTGATCTTAACAAGGGTGATCTTTGGTTATTAGTTGCAATGCTATCTTGGGCAATTTATTCAACAATGCTTCGAACCCACAAAACTAATTTAAAATATTTAAGTTTTATTTCAGTGATTGTTTCGATTGGTTTAATTTTTTTATTTCCACAATTTTTATTAGAAATTAATAATCATCAGATAATTAGATTTAATTTTCCAGTTTTTTTAATTACAAGTTATGTAGTTTTGTTTGCAGGATTAGGTTCTTATGTCTTATGGAATAAAGCTGTAGTTATTGTTGGGCCTAATAAAGCGGGAATTTTTTTACATTTAATGCCAGTGTTTAGTTCATTTATGGCAATATTCTTATTAAATGAAAAATTGATGAATTTTCATATTATTGGAGCAATTGTAATAATTGTAGGTATTTATCTTTCTTCTAAAAAATCAATATCAATATGAAAGTTGCAATATTAGATGACTATCAGAATGTTTCATTAATTCTTGGAAACTTTGAAAAATTAAAGAAGAATTTTGATTTTCATGTATTTAATCGGCCGTTTGACAACGAAGATAGTACAATAGAACAATTAAAAGATTTTGAGGTTTTACTAGTGATGAGGGAACGTACCCCAATTACTAAAAAAATTATTTCAGATTTAAAGTATTTAAAACTTATTATTACAAGTGGAATGAGAAATAAGTCTATAGATTTTCATGCAGCTAAAGAAAAAAAGGTCTTGGTTTGTGGAACAGATTCAAGTTCTAATTCAACTGCAGAATTAACATGGGCATTAATTTTAGGACTTGCAAGGAATTTAAAAGAGGAAACAGAAAATATGTACCAAGGCTACTGGCAAACAACATTGGGTTATGAATTAAAAGGGAAAACTTTAGGAATTATAGGTCTTGGAAAAATAGGAACTCAAGTTTCAAAAGTAGCCTTAGCATTTGGAATGAATGTTATTGCATGGAGTGAAAATCTTAAACTTTCTGTAGCAAAAGATAATCAAGTAATAGCTGTAACTAAAGATGAGTTGTTAGAAAAATCAGATTTTATTACAATTCATACAGTTTTAAGTGATAGGACAAAAAATTTGATCACAAAAAAAGATTTTCAATCAATGAAAGAAACGGCTTTTTTAATTAATACTTCAAGAGGTCCCATAGTAAATGAATTTGATTTAGTTGAAGCTTTAGAGAAAAATATTATCGCAGGGGCAGGACTTGATGTTTATAATATTGAACCATTACCTGAAAATCATAAATTAAGATTTTTGCCTAATGCACTTTTATTGCCACATTTAGGCTACGTAACTAAAGAAAACTATGAGATTTTTTATTCTCAAATGTTTGAGAACTTACTGGCTTTTAAAGAAGGAAAACCAATTAGAGTTATTCAAACTCTTAATTAAAAATTATCCTAATTTTTGTAAAAACGGAAAGAATTCAATTAAATAAAAGCCAATTATTTGAAGTTTTCCAGTTACTATTAAAATACCGGTTATTAGCAAGGTAACTCCAGAGATTTTTTTTATTTTATCTAAATAAGATTTACTTTTTTTTGAGAATATTAAAAATTTTTTTATAATTAAACTTGAAATTATAAAAGGTATTGCAAGACCTAGGGAGTAAAGACTTAACAATAAAATTCCTTTATAAATAGAATTTTCCATCGATGCGTATGCTAAAATTGAACCAAGAATTGGGCCAATACAAGGTGTCCATCCAAATCCAAATCCTAATCCAACTATAAATGGAAATAAAAGATTATTAGAAAACTTTATATTATAATTGCCTAAATTTTTATTTAAAAAGTTAATTTTTATTATATCCAATAAGTAGATACCAAAAAAAATAATTACTAAACCCGAAATGATTGATAAAATTTTAGTATTATACAGTAAAAAACTACCAACAAAAGTGGCAGTTGCGCCAAGAGAAACAAAAACCAGAGAAAAGCCTAAAGAAAAAAGTAAAGATTTTTTTAAAATAAAATTTTTAGATTTTAAATCTAGATCGTTAAGTGTAGTTCCGCATATAAATGAAACGTAGCCTGGAATTAAAGGAAGTACACACGGAGATACAAAGCTTATTAAACCTGCAAGGAAAGCTATAGAAAGAGATACAATCATTAAGCTTTTTACTCAAGACCTAGTAATTTATCTAATTTTTTTTCTTGGTCTAATTTATGAATTTTATCACAATCACCAATGTGAACATTGTCAGCAAATATTTGGGGAACAGACCTTGCGCCATTAGCCATAGTCGACATTTTTTCTCTTAAAGCTTCATCGTTAGATACATTAATTTCTGAAAATTTAATTTTTTTTTTATTCAATAATGATTTTGCTTTTACGCAAAAAGGACAATAATTTGTTGTGTATATTTCTATTTTTTTCATAAAAAAAGTGGGGCGTTCTGTTACCCGGTGCCCCAGACCGTGCTTATCTAATTAATAAATTAATTAGGCAGCGAGAGCAAATTGTTCATTTGCGTTTATATTTTAGTCCTTTACGGTGGTACTATACCTGACGAAAGAAAAGCCTTTAGACATTAGTCGATTCTAGTTCACCCCCATAAGTTGAAATTGGTGGAGGTGCAGGGTACCGCCCCCTGGTCCTCAATGTTTATTACGAATCTCGTTTATCGTCATAGTTGGAAAACCAACACTAATAATATAAGACTTTGAATCGTTAAATTAAAGATATATTTAAAATCTCAGTATTTCTTAAGACAAATGGAATTAACCTCAGAACAAAAAAAAGAAATTCAAGAGCAGCAATCACAAAGTAATTCTACAAAAAGAGTAACCTCTCCTGAGCTTGAAAAAGTTCTTTATGAAGCAATTCCAGTTCTAGATCATGGATTTATCAGAGTCATAGATTATATGGGGGATGATAGTTCAATAGTTCAGTCAGCGAGGGTTTCTTATGGAAAAGGAACTAAGAAAGTTTCAACTGATGAAGGATTAATCAAATATTTAATGAGACACCGTCACAGCACTCCATTTGAAATGTGTGAGATAAAATATCACGTAAAGCTTCCAATATTTATAGCAAGACAATGGATTAGACACAGAACAGCTAATGTAAATGAGTACTCAGCAAGATACTCTATATTAGATAAAGAGTTTTATTTACCAGCAAAAGAGCAATTAGCAGCACAATCACAGAGTAATCGACAAGGAAGAGGTGATGTCCTTCAAGGAAAACAAGCCGAAGAAGTTCTTAATATTTTAAAAGATGATGCAACTAGAACATATGACAATTATGAGAAACTTCTTAATGAAAGATTTGATGGAACTACAATTGATGAGAATAAAGTAGGACTTGCGCGTGAACTTGCAAGAATGAATCTTACTCTTAATACCTATACACAATGGTACTGGAAAACAGATTTATTAAATTTACTTAATTTTTTATTTTTGAGAGCTGATAACCATGCTCAATATGAAATAAGAGTCTATGCTGATAAAATGTTAGAGACAGTTAAGAGATGGGTTCCAATTACTTATCAAGCTTTCATGGATTATAGAGTGGGTGCTGCAGAAATTTCTTCTAAAGGATTAAAAGTTATTCAATCGATGATCTCAGGTAAAAGAATTGGGCAAGAAGAGTCTGGTCTAAGTAAGAGAGAGTGGAATGAATTAATGGAAAAATTAGATAAGAAGGATTTGCTAGTTAATTAATATTCTTAATTATTTTCTCACTAATATTTTTAAATATATTTGAAACTTTATTTTCTGTATTGAACTCTACAAAAGGCAATCCTTCATCCGATCCTTTTCTTAAATCAATGTTGATTGGAATTTGACCTAATAGTTCTATATTAAATTTATCAGCAATATTTTTTGCTCCATCTTTTCCAAAGATAAAATGTTCAACACCATCATTTGAAGTAAAGCTTGTCATATTTTCAATAATACCCAATATTTTAACATTAGTTCTTTTAAACATTTCAATTCCTCTTTTTACATCAATAATTGCAATATCTTGAGGAGTTGTAATAATGACTGCTCCATCAATATCTATTTCTTGAGAAAAAGTTAAAAGAGCATCCCCAGTTCCAGGAGGCATATCAATAATTAAAAAATCAACATTGTCCCATAAAACTTTATTAGCAAAAGTTTTTATAGTGCTAGCAACCATGGGTCCTCTCCAGATCATAGGAGTTTCTTCTGAAACCATGAAACCTATGGACATACATTGAAGATTAAATTTTTTAATTGGAATTAAATTTATTCCATCTTCACTTTTAGGTTTTTCTAAAATTCCAATCATTTTTGGAATGGAAGGACCATAAATATCAGCATCTAAAATACCGACGTTATATTTTAAATTCTTGAGTGCAATTGCAAGATTAACCGCAATTGTTGATTTTCCAACACCACCTTTACCACTTGAAACGGCAATAATTTTTTTTACACCTTTTATTTTATTTTTTTTAAATGGATTTTTAGGAGTAATTTGATCCATAAAATTTTTACTAAGATTTGCTTCTTTTTCGTTCATTTTTACGTATTGTAATTTTCTTTTAAATAACCATTTATACCTATATTAATAAGCCAATTTTTTAAAATAATATGTCATTAATTGAGACTAATAATAATAACAATATCTTAAAAAAAGAGTCTCCATGGGGCGCTCCTAATAAGAATAATAAGCAGCCTAGTCCTAATAATTCTGATGACATGGAGGATTTAGCAAAAAAATTTCAAGATGGTTTAAAAAATATGTTTGGAGGTTCTTCAAAAACTCCAGATGCAAAAAAACCTATTACACTTTTTATAATTGGAGCAATTGCTGTTTGGGCATTAAGTGGATTTTATAGAGTTGATGCAGATGAACAAGGTGTGGTTCTAAGATTTGGAAAATATACAAACATGACTCAACCAGGGTTAAATTATCATCTTCCTTATCCAATCGAGTCTGTAATGACTCCAAAAGTTACAAGGGTTAACAGAGTTGATATTGGATTTAGATCTTCAAGCGATAGTTCTAGATCTGGAGCTATAAGCGAAATTAAAGAAGAAAGCGCAATGTTAACAGGAGATGAAAATATAGTTGATATTAACTATTCAGTTTTTTGGACGATTAAAGATGCAAGTAAATATCTTTTTAATATTCAAGACCCGCTTGGAACAATTAAAGCTGTAGCAGAAACTGCTATGCGTGAAATTATTGCGCGAAAAAAAATTCAATCAATTTTAACTCAAGGTAGAACTGATATTGAAAATGAAGCGCATAAAATAATGCAGCAAATATTAGATCAATATAATTCTGGAATTGAGATCACCCAAGTTCAAGCACAAAAATCAGATCCTCCAGCGCAAGTAATCGATTCATTTAGAGATGTTCAGGCTGCAAAAGCAGATAAAGAACGTCAACAAAATGAGGCTCAAGCATATGCGAACGATGTAATTCCAAGAGCAAGAGGAGAGGCTGCAAAAATTGTTCAAGAAGCTGAAGCTTATAAAAAAGAAGTGGTTGCTCAAGCAGAAGGAGAGGCTAGTAGATTTATTGCTATATATAATGAGTATGCAAAAGCAAAAACTGTCACTCAAGAAAGAATGTATCTTGAGACCATGGAAAAAGTTCTATCAGGAGTTAATAAAATTATTATCGATAAACAATCAGGCACAGGTGTCGTTCCTTATTTACCGCTTCCTGAATTGAAGAAGAATTTAACAATAGAACAAAAAAAATCAGAGGTTAAAAATTGATGCAGGATAGAATTTTAAAAGCTTTGATATTTATAGCCGTTGCAGCTGGTTTTCTAGTTTATTCTACTTTCTTTATTGTTAAAGAAACTCAGCAAGCAATAGTTCTTCAATTAGGAGAACCAAAAAAAGTTTATAAAGATGCAGGTTTATATTGGAAGATCCCATTATTACAAAATGTTCAGATAATTGATAAAAGAGTTTTAGATATTGATGCTCCTGCAGAGGAAGTTATTGCATTAGATCAAAAAAGAATAATCGTTGATGCTTATGCAAAGTTTATAATTACTGATCCTTTAAAGTTTTACATATCAGTTGGAAATGAAAGAGTTGCGCAATCAAGATTATCATCAATTATTAATGCTAAGATTAGAGGTGTATTAGGTAAAGAAAATCTAGTTAATTTAATATCTACAGATAGAACAAAGTTAATGAACAAAATTACAAAAGAAGTTGCTGAAGAAGCTAAAGATTTTGGAATTAATGTTATTGATGTGCGTATAAGAAGAGCAGATCTTCCAAGTGCAAATAGTGAGGCTATTTTTAAACGAATGCAAACAGAGAGAACTCGAGAAGCAAAAGAATTTAGAGCAGAAGGTTTTGAATTAGGACAAACAATAAAATCAAAAGCAGATAAGGAAGTTGCTATTATTTTAGCTGAAGCTAGAAAAACTGCTCAGATTTTAAGAGGAGAGGGCGATGGGTTAAGAAATAAAATATTTGCAGAAGCCTTTGGAAGAGATCCAGAATTTTTTAGCTTTTATAGAGCTATGCAGTCATATGAAAAATCTTTAATAAGCGGAAGTGATACTTCACTGGTATTGTCGCCTGACAGTGAATTTTTTAGATATTTTGGTGAATCAGGATTGAGTAAAATTTTAAAAAGATAATGGATGAGATTTTTACAGCAGTTGGGTTATTGCTGTTTATTGAGGGGTTACTTTACACAATATTTCCTGGAAGTATGAAAAAAATGTTAAATTCTATGAAAGACTTATCAGAGCAAAAATTAAGAGTTGGAGGGCTTATTTTTGCCATTATAGGGTTTATAATAATTGCTTATATAAAAAAATTTCAATGAAAAATTTTAAAAAATTCTTATTAATTATATTTTGTAATATTTTACTAATTTCAAATTTAAATTCAAAAGAAGTTCCCGATTCATTTGCAGATCTTGTTGAAAAATTAATTCCTTCTGTTGTAAATATTTCTGCAACTCGAGTTATAGAAACAAGATCACAAAATCCTTTTCCATTTCAATTTCCTCCAGGACATCCCTTTGAAGATTTATTTAAAGATTTTGATCGAGGTGGAAGCCCACAAAAAAGAAAAACGCAGTCTTTAGGATCTGGATTTATCATTGATAAAGATGGAATTATTATTACCAATAATCATGTTGTCCAAAGTGCTGAAGGAATATTTGTAAAATTAACAAACGGCAAAGAATATGAGGCAAAAGTTTTAGGAACAGATCCAACAAGTGATATTGCGGTTATTAAAATTAATACAAAAGATAATTTAAAGGCAGTTACATTTGCAGATTCTGATAAAGCAAGAGTTGGTGATTGGGTGATAGCAATTGGAAATCCTTTTGGATTAGGTGGAACTGTTACAGCAGGAATTATATCTGCAAGAAATAGAGATATTAGTCTTGGCAAATATGATGACTTTATTCAAACAGATGCACCAATAAATCAAGGAAATTCAGGTGGTCCATTATTCAATATTAAAGGAGAAGTAGTTGGAATTAACAGCGCGATACTTTCTAACTCAGGAGGATCTGTAGGTATTGGTTTTGCAATTCCGGCTAATTTTGCAAAAAATGTCATAAAACAAATTACAGAAACTGGAGAGATTAAGAGAGGATATATTGGAGTTAGAATTCAAGAAGTAACAAAAGAAATTGCAGATAGTTTAGGACTTAAGAGTCAAGAGGGTGCATTAGTATCAAGCGCTTCAGCAGGTGGTCCCGCAGATAAAGCAGGAATAGAGGCAGGAGATATCATATTAGAATTTAATAATAGTGGGGCGTTCTGTTACCCGGTGCCCCAGACCGTGCTTATCTAATTAATAAATTAATTAGGCAGCGAGAGCAAATTGTTCATTTGCGTTTATATTTTAGTCCTTTACGGTGGTACTATACCTGACGAAAGAAAAGCCTTTAGACATTAGTCGATTCTAGTTCACCCCCATAAGTTGAAATTGGTGGAGGTGCAGGGTACCGCCCCCTGGTCCTCAATGTTTATTACGAATCTCGTTTATCGTCATAGTTGGAAAACCAACACTAATAATATAAGACTTTGAATCGTTAAATTAAAGATATATTTAAAATCTCAGTATTTCTTAAGACAAATGGAATTAACCTCAGAACAAAAAAAAGAAATTCAAGAGCAGCAATCACAAAGTAATTCTACAAAAAGAGTAACCTCTCCTGAGCTTGAAAAAGTTCTTTATGAAGCAATTCCAGTTCTAGATCATGGATTTATCAGAGTCATAGATTATATGGGGGATGATAGTTCAATAGTTCAGTCAGCGAGGGTTTCTTATGGAAAAGGAACTAAGAAAGTTTCAACTGATGAAGGATTAATCAAATATTTAATGAGACACCGTCACAGCACTCCATTTGAAATGTGTGAGATAAAATATCACGTAAAGCTTCCAATATTTATAGCAAGACAATGGATTAGACACAGAACAGCTAATGTAAATGAGTACTCAGCAAGATACTCTATATTAGATAAAGAGTTTTATTTACCAGCAAAAGAGCAATTAGCAGCACAATCACAGAGTAATCGACAAGGAAGAGGTGATGTCCTTCAAGGAAAACAAGCCGAAGAAGTTCTTAATATTTTAAAAGATGATGCAACTAGAACATATGACAATTATGAGAAACTTCTTAATGAAAGATTTGATGGAACTACAATTGATGAGAATAAAGTAGGACTTGCGCGTGAACTTGCAAGAATGAATCTTACTCTTAATACCTATACACAATGGTACTGGAAAACAGATTTATTAAATTTACTTAATTTTTTATTTTTGAGAGCTGATAACCATGCTCAATATGAAATAAGAGTTTATGCTGATAAAATGTTAGAGACAGTTAAGAGATGGGTTCCAATTACTTATCAAGCTTTCATGGATTATAGAGTGGGTGCTGCAGAAATTTCTTCTAAAGGATTAAAAGTTATTCAATCGATGATCTCAGGTAAAAGAATTGGGCAAGAAGAGTCTGGTCTAAGTAAGAGAGAGTGGAATGAATTAATGGAAAAATTAGATAAGAAGGATTTGCTAGTTAATTAATATTCTTAATTATTTTCTCACTAATATCTTTAAATATATTTGAAACTTTATTTTCTGTATTGAACTCTACAAAAGGCAATCCTTCATCCGATCCTTTTCTTAAATCAATGTTGATTGGAATTTGACCTAATAGTTCTATATTAAATTTATCAGCAATATTTTTTGCTCCATCTTTTCCAAAGATAAAATGTTCAACACCATCATTTGAAGTAAAGCTTGTCATATTTTCAATAATACCCAATATTTTAACATTAGTTCTTTTAAACATTTCAATTCCTCTTTTTACATCAATAATTGCAATGTCTTGGGGTGTTGTAATAATGACTGCTCCATCAATATCTATTTCTTGAGAAAAAGTTAAAAGAGCATCCCCAGTTCCAGGAGGCATATCAATAATTAAAAAATCAACATTGTCCCATAAAACTTTATTAGCAAAAGTTTTTATAGTGCTAGCAACCATGGGTCCTCTCCAGATCATAGGAGTTTCTTCTGAAACCATGAAACCTATGGACATACATTGAAGATTAAATTTTTTAATTGGAATTAAATTTATACCATCTTCACTTTTAGGTTTTTCTAAAATTCCAATCATTTTTGGAATGGAAGGACCATAAATATCAGCATCTAAAATACCGACGTTATATTTTAAATTCTTGAGTGCAATTGCAAGATTAACCGCAATTGTTGATTTTCCAACACCACCTTTACCACTTGAAACGGCAATAATTTTTTTTACACCTTTTATTTTATTTTTTTTAAATGGATTTTTAGGAGTAATTTGATCCATAAAATTTTTACTAAGATTTGCTTCTTTTTCGTTCATTTTTACGTATTGTAATTTTCTTTTAAATAACCATTTATACCTATATTAATAAGCCAATTTTTTAAAATAATATGTCATTAATTGAGACTAATAATAATAACAATATCTTAAAAAAAGAGTCTCCTTGGGGCGCTCCTAATAAGAATAATAAGCAGCCTAGTCCTAATAATTCTGATGACATGGAGGATTTAGCAAAAAAATTTCAAGATGGTTTAAAAAATATGTTTGGAGGTTCTTCAAAAACTCCAGATGCAAAAAAACCTATTACACTTTTTATAATTGGAGCAATTGCTGTTTGGGCATTAAGTGGATTTTATAGAGTTGATGCAGATGAACAAGGTGTGGTTCTAAGATTTGGAAAATATACAAACATGACTCAACCAGGGTTAAATTATCATCTTCCTTATCCAATCGAGTCTGTAATGACTCCAAAAGTTACAAGGGTTAACAGAGTTGATATTGGATTTAGATCTTCAAGCGATAGTTCTAGATCTGGAGCTATAAGCGAAATTAAAGAAGAAAGCGCAATGTTAACAGGAGATGAAAATATAGTTGATATTAACTATTCAGTTTTTTGGACGATTAAAGATGCAAGTAAATATCTTTTTAATATTCAAGACCCGCTTGGAACAATTAAAGCTGTAGCAGAAACTGCTATGCGTGAAATTATTGCGCGAAAAAAAATTCAATCAATTTTAACTCAAGGTAGAACTGATATTGAAAATGAAGCGCATAAAATAATGCAGCAAATATTAGATCAATATAATTCTGGAATTGAGATCACCCAAGTTCAAGCACAAAAATCAGATCCTCCAGCGCAAGTAATCGATTCATTTAGAGATGTTCAGGCTGCAAAAGCAGATAAAGAACGTCAACAAAATGAGGCTCAAGCATATGCGAACGATGTAATTCCAAGAGCAAGAGGAGAGGCTGCAAAAATTGTTCAAGAGGCTGAAGCTTATAAAAAAGAAGTAGTTGCTCAAGCAGAAGGAGAGGCTAGTAGATTTGTTGCTATATATAATGAGTATGCAAAAGCAAAAACTGTCACTCAAGAAAGAATGTATCTTGAGACCATGGAAAAAGTTCTATCAGGAGTTAATAAAATTATTATCGATAAACAATCAGGCACAGGTGTCGTTCCTTATTTACCGCTTCCTGAATTGAAGAAGAATTTAACAATAGAACAAAAAAAATCAGAGGTTAAAAATTGATGCAGGATAGAATTTTAAAAGCTTTGATATTTATAGCCGTTGCAGCTGGTTTTCTAGTTTATTCTACTTTCTTTATTGTTAAAGAAACTCAGCAAGCAATAGTTCTTCAATTAGGAGAACCAAAAAAAGTTTATAAAGATGCAGGTTTATATTGGAAGATCCCATTATTACAAAATGTTCAGATAATTGATAAAAGAGTTTTAGATATTGATGCTCCTGCAGAGGAAGTTATTGCATTAGATCAAAAAAGAATAATCGTTGATGCTTATGCAAAGTTTATAATTACTGATCCTTTAAAGTTTTACATATCAGTTGGAAATGAAAGAGTTGCACAATCAAGATTATCATCAATTATTAATGCTAAGATTAGAGGTGTATTAGGTAAAGAAAATCTAGTTAATTTAATATCTACGGATAGAACAAAGTTAATGAACAAAATTACAAAAGAAGTTGCTGAAGAAGCTAAAGATTTTGGAATTAATGTTATTGATGTGCGTATAAGAAGAGCAGATCTTCCAAGTGCAAATAGTGAAGCTATTTTTAAACGAATGCAAACAGAGAGAACTCGAGAAGCAAAAGAATTTAGAGCAGAAGGTTTTGAATTAGGACAAACAATAAAATCAAAAGCAGATAAAGAAGTTGCTATTATTTTAGCTGAAGCTAGAAAAACTGCTCAGATTTTAAGAGGAGAGGGCGATGGGTTAAGAAATAAAATATTTGCAGAAGCCTTTGGAAGAGATCCAGAATTTTTTAGTTTTTATAGAGCTATGCAGTCATATGAAAAATCTTTAATAAGCGGAAGTGATACTTCACTGGTATTGTCGCCTGACAGTGAATTTTTTAGATATTTTGGTGAATCAGGATTGAGTAAAATTTTAAAAAGATAATGGATGAGATTTTTACAGCAGTTGGGTTATTGCTGTTTATTGAGGGGTTACTTTACACAATATTTCCTGGAAGTATGAAAAAAATGTTAAATTCTATGAAAGATTTATCAGAGCAAAAATTAAGAGTTGGAGGGCTTATTTTTGCCATTATAGGGTTTATAATAATTGCTTATATAAAAAAATTTCAATGAAAAATTTTAAAAAATTCTTATTAATTATATTTTGTAATATTTTACTAATTTCAAATTTAAATTCAAAAGAAGTTCCCGATTCATTTGCAGATCTTGTTGAAAAATTAATTCCTTCTGTTGTAAATATTTCTGCAACTCGAGTTATAGAAACAAGATCACAAAATCCATTTCCATTTCAATTTCCTCCAGGACATCCCTTTGAAGATTTATTTAAAGATTTTGATAGAGGTGGAAGCCCACAAAAAAGAAAAACGCAGTCTTTAGGATCTGGATTTATAATTGATAAAGATGGAATTATTATTACCAATAATCATGTTGTCCAAAGTGCTGAAGGAATATTTGTAAAATTAACAAACGGCAAAGAATATGAGGCAAAAGTTTTAGGAACAGATCCAACAAGTGATATTGCAGTTATTAAAATTAATACAAAAGATAATTTAAAGGCAGTTACATTTGCAGATTCTGATAAAGCAAGAGTTGGTGATTGGGTGATAGCAATTGGAAACCCTTTTGGATTAGGTGGAACAGTTACAGCAGGAATTATATCTGCAAGAAATAGAGATATTAGTCTTGGCAAATATGATGACTTTATTCAAACAGATGCACCAATAAATCAAGGAAATTCAGGTGGTCCATTATTTAATATTAAAGGAGAAGTAGTTGGAATTAACAGCGCGATACTTTCTAACTCAGGAGGATCTGTAGGTATTGGTTTTGCAATTCCGGCTAATTTTGCAAAAAATGTCATAAAACAAATTACAGAAACTGGAGAGATTAAGAGAGGATATATTGGAGTTAGAATTCAAGAAGTAACAAAAGAAATTGCAGATAGTTTAGGACTTAAGAGTCAAGAGGGTGCATTAGTATCAAGCGCTTCAGCAGGTGGTCCCGCAGATAAAGCAGGAATAGAGGCAGGAGATATCATATTAGAATTTAATAATAAAAAAGTTGATAATATGAGAAAGCTTCCAAAAATTGTAGCTGACACCCCTATAGGACAAAGTGTTGAAGTTAAAATTTGGAGAAATAAAAAAATTTTAACAAAAAATATTACTGTAACAAGACTTGAAGAAACAAGTGAATATAAAAGCGAAAATAACAAACAAGCAACTCCCTCATTTGTCACTATTAAAGAACTTGGAATTAAAATTAGAAATATAAATAATCAAGATGTTGAAAAAAGATCTAATTTAAAAGATAAAAAAGGAGTTTATATATTAGAGATTAGCGGAGATAGTCCTTTAGCTTTATTGCCCGTTCAGGAAGGTGAGATCATAATAGCAGTTGCAAATACTCCAGTAAGCAATGTAAAAAATTTTGAAGAACAATTTAAAAAAGAACTTAGAAAAAATACAAATTCAGTCTTATTAACGATCTTAGACAGCAATAATCAAAGTAAATTTATTGGTGTAAAAATTAAATAAAATTTTTACCAATGCAAAAAGTAATTCTTATCGCAGGACCCACTGGTTCTGGTAAATCTGAAATTGCTTTAAAACTTGCTAAAAAAATTAATGGTGAAATTATTAATGCTGATAGTATGCAAGTTTATAAAGAAATTAAAATTTTATCAGCAAGACCAGAAAATTATTTTAATATTCACCATTATCTTTATGGAAATATCTCAGTAAGAAATAATTTTTCTGCTGGAGATTGGTTAAAAAAAGTTAAGTTTAATTTAAAAAAAATTATAAACAAAAATAAACAACCAATTTTAGTTGGTGGAACAGGATTATATTTTAAACTATTAACAGAAGGTATTTCTAATATTCCAAAAATTCCAGATTCAATTAGAACAAAAGCAAGAAAATTAAATGCAAAGTTAGGAAATGATAAGTTTTATAAGTTACTTCTTAAACTAGATCCCTTAGTACAAAATAAGATTAAAAAAAATGACACCCATAGACTTATAAGAGCTTATGAGGTTATAGTTTTTACTAAAAAATCTTTAATTAATTGGCAAAAAAAAAATAAAAATTTTTTTAATAATTATCATTTTTTAAAAATATATATTAATCCTGAAAATAGCTATTTACATAAGTTACTAAGATTTCGTCTTAAAAAAATGTTTGAAATTGGTGCAGTTGATGAGGTTAAAAAATTTTTAAAATTAAAAATAAATGCAAGTCTACCTGCTAATAAGATTTTAGGAATTGATGAGATCAAAAAATATTTAAATAAAAAAATTTCATTAGAACAAGCCTTTGAAGAGACTTTTATAAGAACAAGAAGATACGTAAAAAGACAAAGAACTTGGTTCAGGGGACATATGAAGGATTGGATAAGTATTTTTGACCCTAATTTTGATATTTTAACAAAAAAAATTACAAATTTAGTCACTTCATCTTGACCGTTAAATTAACTAGTTTAGATTGATTTTTTCGAAAATTTTATGTCACAAATTACCGGAGCAGAAATTGTATACAAAGCATTTGAGGATCATGGCGTTGAATATATTTTTGGCTATCCTGGTGGAGCAATCCTTCCTCTATATGATGAATTAAAAAATCATAAAAAAATTAAACATATTCTTGTTAGGCATGAACAAGGAGCAGGACATGCAGCAGAAGGGTATGCAAGATCATCTGGTAAACCAGGAGTGGTTTTAGTTACTTCAGGGCCAGGAGCAACCAATATGGTTACAGCTTTAACCGATGCTTATATGGATTCAATCCCATTAGTTTGTGTTACTGGTCAAGTCCCAACTCATTTAATTGGAACCGATGCTTTTCAAGAATGTGATACGACAGGTATTACAAGACCTTGTACTAAACATAATTGGTTAGTGAAAAATATTAATGATCTTCCAATTATTATGCATAAAGCATTTCATATTGCTACCAGTGGAAGACCAGGACCAGTTCTAGTTGATATTCCAAAAGATATTCAGTTTCAAAAAACAGAATACATAAAAAAAGAAGATGTAATTCAAAAAATTAATAAAATTGTGACAGAAGTTGAAACTTCAGAATTAGATAAAATTGTTGATTTAATTCATAAATCAAAAAAACCAATTATTTATTCCGGCGGTGGAGTTGTTAATTCTGGAGATAAAGCTTCAGCACTTCTTCAAGATTTAGTTCGAATAACTGGTTTTCCTATTACTTCAACATTACAAGGACTAGGCGCTTTTCCGGGCGATGATCAGCAGTTTCTAGGAATGCTTGGAATGCATGGAACTTATGAAGCAAATAATGCCATGCACGATTGTGACTTGATGATAAATATCGGAGCTCGTTTTGATGATCGTATCACAGGAAAAATTGATAAATTTTCACCGGGATCTAAAAAAATTCATATTGATATTGATCCATCGTCTATAAATAAAATTATAAAAATTGATCATGCAATTGTTGGTGATGTTGAAAATGTTTTAAATAAATTGATTACAGTTTTTAAGAAAAAATATCCAAATTTTAAAAACTCAAACAAAGAAAATATAAGTGAATGGTGGAAGCAGATTAATAAATGGAGAGAAAAAAGATGTTTATCGTTCGTTCAAGGAAAAAAAACTATTAAGCCACAATATGCAATTGAAAGATTATATGAACTAACAAAAAATCAAGATACTTTTATCACTACAGAAGTTGGTCAGCATCAAATGTGGGCAGCCCAATATTATAAGTTCAAAAAACCAAAGAGATGGATGACTTCTGGGGGTCTAGGTACAATGGGTTTTGGTCTTCCTGCAGCAATTGGAGTTCAGTTAGCAAATCCTGGAAAATTAGTAGTTGATATTGCTGGCGAAGCTTCCATCTTGATGAATATTCAAGAATTATCTACAGCAGTTCAATACAGACTTCCTGTTAAAATATTTATTGTAAACAACCAGTACATGGGAATGGTTAGGCAGTGGCAAGAATTGCTTCATGAAAAAAATTATGCAGAAAGCTACACGGAGGCTTTACCTGATTTTGTTAAACTTGCGGAAGCTTATGGTGCAGTTGGAATTAGAGCATCAACTCCCGATGAATTAGACTCAAAGATTAAACAAATGATTAAATCAGATAAACCAGTATTATTTGATTGTGTTGTAGATAAAGTTGAAAATTGTTTTCCTATGATTCCCTCAGGCAAAGCTCACAATGAAATGATTTTAAATCCAGAAGATGAAAAAGAAAATAAAATTTCTAAAGCGGGAAAGGTTTTAGTATGAAAAAACCATTATCAGCTTATCCGGAAGCTACAATAAAAGAACAACTAGAAAGACATATTATGGTCGTTTGGGTTGATAATGAAGCTGGAGTATTAGCAAGAGTTTCAGGTCTTTTTTCTGGAAGAGGTTATAATATTGAATCTTTGGCTGTTGCTAAAGTTGATGAAGAAAAAAATATATCAAGGATCACTATCGCAACTAATGGAACAAATTCAGTAATAGAGCAGATCAAGGCTCAGTTATTAAAACTTATTCCAGTTTATAAAGTTGCCTCCTTTCCTGTTGATGATAAGTCTATTTTTAGAGAGCTTGCTTTAGTTAAAGTCATAGCTGATAAAAAAAATCTTGAAAAAGCTAAAGAAATTTGCAATTCTTACAAGGCGCAATATCTTGATACAACAAGCACTTCTTTTATTGTAGAATTTCATTCGACAAGACGAGAAATAGATAGTTTTATTAAAGAATTAAAACCATACGGAATTGCAAGCGTTGCAAGAACAGGTCCTTTAGCAATGGCAAAAGGAGCTGAGATAACAGAGTCAAACAAAGGAAAAGTTATATGAAAATTTTTTATGAAAAAGATGCCAATCAGGATCTAATTAAAAATAAAAAAATTGCAATTTTTGGTTTTGGTAGTCAAGGACATGCTCACGCTTTAAATTTAAAAGACAGCGGTGTTAAAGAACTTGTAGTTGCTTTAAGAGAAGATTCTCCTAGTCGTAAAAAAGCAGAGGCTAGTGGATTAAAAGTTATGTCATTATCAGATGCAGCAGAGTGGGCAGATGTTGCAATGATTTTAACACCTGATGAATTACAATCTCAAATTTATAAAAATCATATTGAACAAAGAATGAGACAAGGAACAACTTTAGCTTTTGCACATGGATTGAATATTCATTTTGATCTTATTAGCGCAAGAAAAGACCTAGATGTTTTTATGATTGCTCCAAAAGGGCCTGGTCATTTAGTTAGAAGTGAATTTCAAAAAGGGGGTGGAGTTCCATGTTTGATGGCTGTTCATCAAAATGGATCAGGAAAGGCAAGAGATCTTGCTTTATCTTATGCGAGTGCTATCGGCGGTGGAAAATCTGGAATAATTGAGACAACATTTAAAGAAGAGTGCGAAACTGATTTATTTGGAGAGCAAGCAGTTTTATGTGGAGGTTTAGTAGAATTAATTAAAAAAGGTTATGAAACTTTAGTTGAAGCTGGATATACGCCTGAGATGGCTTATTTTGAATGTTTACACGAAGTAAAATTAATTGTTGATTTAATTTATGAAGGCGGAATTGCTAATATGAACTATTCAATTTCAAATACTGCTGAATATGGAGAATATATTTCAGGACCAAAAATTATAGATGATAAAACTAAAGAAAGAATGAAAGAAGTTTTAAAAGATATTCAATCTGGAAAATTTACTAAACTTTGGATGGATGAAAATAAGATTGGTCAAAAAAATTTTTTAAGAATGAGAAAAGAATTGTCTGAACATCCAATAGAAAAAGTTGGCGAAAAACTTAGAGCTATGATGCCTTGGATTGGCAAAAATAAGCTCGTAGATAAGAGTAAAAATTAAGACTGTTTAATAAAATTAAGCCTTTTTAATAGTTTGAAAATCTAAACGGATATCGAAAAGTATTTATCAGTAGATTTTTAATTTTAGCTAAATTAAGTTTAAAAATATGGCAAAAAGCAATAATCAAATCATCATTTTTGACACTACTTTAAGAGATGGAGAGCAATCTCCAGGTGCTTCAATGAGTCTTGAAGAAAAGATTCAAATTGCACGAGCATTTGAAGATTTAGGAGTTGATGTTATGGAAGCTGGATTTCCAGCTGCCTCTAACGGTGATTTTGAAGCCGTATCAGAAATTGCAAAAATTTTAAGAAAAACTATTCCATGTGGATTAGCTCGAGCGGTCAAAGCAGATATTGAAAAATGTAAAGATGCATTAAAAAAAGCAAAACGTTTTAGAATCCATACTTTCCTTTCAACTAGTCCCTTGCATATGAAACATAAATTAAAAAAAAGTCCTAAGGAAGTTTTGGAATTAATTAAAGATAGCGTTTCTTTGGCAAGAAGATTTACTGATGATGTTGAATGGTCGCCAGAAGATGGAACTAGAACTACACCAGATTTTTTATGTAAAACAGTAGAGCTTGCAATAAAAAGTGGAGCAAGAACAATTAATATTCCAGATACCGTTGGTTATACGATTCCAGATGAATATTATAAAACGATTAAATTATTATTTGATAAAGTTCCAAATATAGACAAGGCCATTGTTTCAACGCATTGCCATAATGATCTTGGTCTTGCGGTTGCAAATTCTTTAGCTGGAGTAAAAGCTGGGGCAAGACAAATTGAATGTACTATTAATGGTATTGGCGAAAGAGCTGGAAATGCAGCTTTAGAGGAAATTGTAATGGCAATGAAAACACGCAGTGATTTAATGCCTTATAAAACAAATATTAATACTAAAAAAATTAGTAGTTGTTCAAAATTAGTTTCAAATGTAACTGGCTTTCCAGTTCAATTTAATAAAGCCATTGTTGGAAAGAATGCTTTTGCCCATGAGTCTGGGATTCATCAAGATGGAATGTTAAAAAATAAAAAAACTTATGAAATTATGACACCAGAAAGTGTCGGGGTTACAAAATCTTCTTTAGTTATGGGAAAACATTCAGGAAGAAATGCATTTAAAGATAAAGCTGCAGAATTAGGTTACCCAGATTTAACTGATGAATTAATTAATAACACTTTTGCAAAATTCAAGGATTTAGCTGATAAAAAAAAACACGTATTTGACGAAGATATTATTGCATTAATTGATGATGATTTAATGAAACATAATAATGCTATCAGTTTATCCTCATTAGAAGTTATTGCTGGAACTAAAGGACCGCAAAAAGCAAAAATTGAACTGATGATTTATGACGAGATTAAAAAAACAGAGTCAGAAGGAGACGGACCAGTAGATGCAATATTTAAAGCAATAAAAAAAATCTACCCTCATAATGTTAATCTTCAACTTTACCAAGTACAAGCGGTAACAGAAGGAACCGATGCACAGGCTACAGTCAGTGTAAGAATTGAAGAAAAAGGTAAGATTTCTGTAGGTCAGGCTGCAGATACGGATACTCTTGTTGCTTCTGCAAAAGCGTATATAAACGCACTAAATAAATTAATTATTAAGAGAAAAAGAACTGCACCAAGCTCAGACTTAAGTGCTTCTGCTTAATTAAGTAAGAAAAAAAAATGTTTGATAAATTATTTGGATTTTGGTCGACCGATATGGCGATCGATTTAGGAACAGCAAACACTTTAGTTTATGTTCGTGGAAAAGGAATTGTACTAAACGAACCATCCGTTGTTGCCGTGATATCTCGAAACGGAAGAAATGAAGTTTTGGCTGTTGGTGAAGAAGCAAAACAAATGTTGGGACGAACACCTGGAAATATTACAGCGATAAGACCTATGAAAGATGGAGTGATCGCAGATTTCATAGTTACAGAAGAAATGATCAAACATTTTATTAGAAAAATTCATAAACGAAATGCTTTTGCAAATCCTAGAATTATTATTTGCGTTCCAACGGGTTCAACGCCAGTTGAAAGAAGAGCTATTCAAGAGGCAGGTTATGCAGCTGGAGCAAGAAAAGTACAACTTATAGAAGAACCAGTGGCAGCTGCTATTGGTGCTGGACTTCCAATTTCAGAGCCTCAAGCATCTATGATTGTTGATATTGGTGGAGGAACTACTGAAATCGCAGTTATGTCGTTAGGGGGAATTGTTTACTCTCATTCTTTAAGAATTGCTGGTGATGCGATGGATAATGCAATTATTAATTTTATGAAGAAAAAATTTAACTTACTAATTGGAGACTCAACAGCAGAAAGAATTAAAAAAGAAATAGGGTCTGCAATTCCAACAGGATCTGAAAAAACTTTTCTAATGAAAGGACGGGATATTAGAACCGGAACTCCAAAGGAAGTTATATTAACAGAAAAAGATACTGCCGAAGCTTTGGAAGGAGTAGTTAATCAAATTGTTAATGCCGTTAAACATGCTTTAGAAAACACTCCACCAGAATTGTCTTCAGACCTAGTAGACTCAGGAATGGTACTAGCGGGTGGTGGCGCATATTTAAAAAATTTAGATAAACTTATTAAAAAAGAAACAGGATTGCCAGTTACTATCGCAGAGGATGCATTATCATGTGTTGCAATTGGAACTGGTAAAGCTTTAGAGCAAGAAGGAATATTTTCTTCTATGCTAACTTCATATTAAAAAGTTATATTAATCTAATATGAGTCAAAATCGGCTTGCAAGAAGCTCAACTCCGGGCGTTTCAGCTTTACAAAAGACTATCAGTAAAAGATTTCTTCTTCCTTCTTATATTGTAATTTGTTTTTTATTTTTATTTTCAGAAAAAAGTGATCTTAAAGCTATAAGATTTTTAAAAGCATTAATTAACGATGGAATTACCTACAGTACTTACATAGTTAATGCTCCAGTTAAGCTTGTTTCTGATTTTGGTAGTTCAGCTAAACAGTACTTTAATTTTAACATTGTTTTAGAAAATAAAAAACTTAAGGACGAGATTGAACAGTTAAATGCTGAAAAACGTGAGTTACAATTTTTTAAAAATGAAAATGATAATTTAAAAAGAGTTTTAGGAATTAAAAATAGAGATGATTATGTATCAGTTTATGCAAAAATAATTCATGAAGACACAAATGAATTTGCTAAAAATTTAATTTTAACACTAGGATCTAATGAAGGCATTCAATTAGGACAGGCAATCGTACGAAACAATGTTTATCTTGGGAAAATTTCAGAAGTAAATTTATTTAGTTCAAAAGCTATGGTGATTACCGATCTCAATAGTAGAGTTCCCGTGGTTATTCCTTCAAGAGGAGTTAATGCAATTTTAAAAGGCAATGGTCTTGGGGGTGCGCAATTACTTTTTCTTCCACAAAACGCTGTTTTTGAAAATAATGATCAGATTTATACTTCTGGCTCAGATGGAATTATTAAGGAAGGACTATACGTTGGAAAAATAATCACAGACAATAAAAAAGATATTAAAAAAAGAAAATACTCAGTTGATCTTGGATTTAAGGAACATCAATTAAACTATGTTTCAGTTTTAAAGGTTAAAAAACAATGAAGTCATTTTTAGAAAAAATTAAATTTTACTCAGCTCATATTATTTTTACGCTTATTTGTATTAATGATAGTATTTTTATAAACACCTGGATTGCACCAGGTCCAATTATCAACATTAAATATATATTAGTATTTTATTTTTCTTTTTTTGATAAGGAACGTTTTTCAATTACATTTTTATTTTTTATAGGATTAATCTTTGACTCATTACAAGGCATGCCATTTGGTATGACATCAATTTGTTTTATACTTTTAAGTAAATTAGCTTCGTATTTAAAACAAAGAAGAACACAAACAAATTTTCAAAATGAATTTATAGCATTTGGAATATCACTTTTGATTACGCAAATTACATCAGTAATTATATTAAGTTATTTTTCTCAAACACCTTTCGAATATTTATTATTAGCCATCAATATGATCGTTAGTCTTATTTTTTATCCAGTTATAAGAACTTTATTTAGAGTATTTTATCATTATTAATTTTTAATGGTTGATTTTACAAAATTGCAAAAAGATAGAATTTTAAACCATTTATATAAAAATTATAAAAAAATTGATTTTGATAATATTGATCAGGAATTTTTTTTTAAAAAACAAGAGATCTTGAATTTTTTTGATAAACAAGAATTATTAATTAAAATTAGTGAATTAATTTTTGAAGATTTAGATAAAAGATTTTTAAGTGAAGTTAAGTCTAAAATTAATAAGTTTTATAAAACTAATGAGAAAATATCTTTTTTACTTAATAAAAGATTTCAAATTGAAAAAAAATATAAAGATTTAACACAGAAAATTTTTATTCATTTAATAAAAAATAATAACTCAGGCAAAGTTTTAACTTATATATATTCTGTTGCAGATCTCATGTGGAAATATGCTAATGACCGTTCGGTAGATTTTAATTATTATACAAAAAGATTAATATTATCCTCTGTTTATTTAAAAATTTTGATATTAATTTTTTATAAAGAAAAATTGACGCAAAAGGATCTTGAAAAAGAAATAAAAAAATCACTTGAACATGTTAAATTATTATCTCAATTTAAAGTAAAATTAGATTTTTTTAAAAATATTAAAGATTTTTTAAATTTTTTTTCTATACAAAAAGCAGGGCGCGGTTTTTAAAAGATTTTAGTTAGATGTCCCATTTTTCTTTTATCTTTAATTTCTTTTTTTCCATAATCATAAAAGAAAACATTCTTGACTGTCTCTTTTGATCTGTATTTTTTAATATCATAACCGAGAATATTATACATAATTGCTTTGTGTATTCTTTTAGTTTTTTTTAATTTAAGATTACATACTGCTCTTATATGATTTTCAAATTGGCTAACATTATGAGCGTTCATTGTTAGGTGCCCGGAATTGTGAACTCTAGGAGCAATTTCATTTACTAATAATTCGTTGTTTTTTGTTACAAAAAATTCAACACACATTGTTCCTATATAATTTAATTTATCAGCAATTTTTTTTGCAATTATTTTTGCATCATTATTTAATTTTGAATTAATATTTGCTGGGATATGAGATTTATTTAGTATTTGATGTCTGTGAAGATTTTCAAAAGCATCATATGAAACACTTTCTTTTTTAGATCTGCTTATAATTATTGAAATTTCCTTTTTAAAATTAATTAATTTTTCTATTATATATTCTTTATTTTTAAAGGAATGTTTTAAAAAATCTTTTTTATTTTTGAAAAATATTTGTCCTTTGCCATCATATCCAAGCCGTGTTGTTTTTACTAATGCTGGAAAAATATTATTGTTTAATTTATTTTTGTTAATCTTTTTTAAATAATAAAATTCAGTTGTTTTGATTCCTATTGAGTTTAAAAAAGTTTTTTCTTTTAATCTATCTTGAAGAATTCTTATTATAGATGGTTTTGGAGATACGTTGATTTTTTTTTCAACATAATCGAGAGTTTTAAAAGGAATATTTTCAAATTCAAAGGTTGCTAAATCGATATTTTTTATAAAAAAATCTAATTTTTTTTTATTTTCATAGCTAGAGATAATAAAGTCATCACAATAATAGATTGCGGGTGAGTCTGTGCTGTCAGTAAATACAAAAGTTTTGATATTAAGTTTATTTGCAGCTTGAACTAAAAATTTTCCTAATTGACCACCCCCAAATATTCCAAGGGTAAAGGTTTTTTTTCTCATTTCTTAGGGCTATGCTTTACTGATAGAGTTTGTTTATTTCTCCATATTCTCAAGTTGTTTGCAATTTTTTTATCATTAAGACTCAAGATAGAAGCAGCATATAAGGCAGCATTTTTTGCGCCAGTTTCTCCAATAGCAACAGTTCCTACGGGTATACCGAAAGGCATTTGAACAATTGATAATAAACTGTCTAATCCTTTTAATGATCTTGTTTCTATCGGAACTCCAATTACGGGCAAGTCAGTGATTGCAGCAACCATTCCAGGTAAATGAGCGGACCCACCAGCTCCAGCAATAATAACTGAAATATTATTTTTCTTAGCAGACTTAGCAAATTCTACTAACCTCATAGGAGTTCTATGTGCCGATACAATTTTTATAAGGTATCGAATTTTTAATTTTTTAAGAATTTCTGCTGATTTTTTAAGAGTACTCCAATCTGACTTACTTCCCATGATTATAGAAACAATAGATTTATTTTTTGAATTAAAAGACATATTTATTTATAAAATAAGTTAGATTACTTATTAGCTTCTAGTTTTAATTTTGCTTTTTTTTGGCTCTCAACTTTTCTATTAGCTTTTTCGACAGCTTTTTGTAAATCGCTTTGAGTACATAAATTTAAAGCCACAGGATCTTTGGGTGTTATATTTGAAGTGTTCCAATGTTTTCTACTTTTAACAGACTCCACAGTATTTTTTGTAGTACCTACAAGTTTTGAAATTTGACCCTCGGATAATTGTGGATAATTTTTAATTAACCAAGCAATTGCATCCGGTCTGTCCTGTCTCTTAGAAAGCGGAGTGTATTTTGGTCCAACAACTGTTTTGATTTCGTAATCTAATACTTTTTTATTTATAGATAATGATTTGTTCGGATCTTTGCTGCATTCTTCAATTTCTTCTCTTGTTAACTGATTTGCAAGTATTGGATTGTAGGCTTTTATTCCAACCGCAACATCTCCATCTGCAATTCCTTTAATTTCAAGTTCATGAAGTTGACAGAAATCAGCAATTTGTTTGAAAGTCAAACTTGTATTCTCGAGCAACCATACCGCCGTTGCTTTTGGCATTAAAGGTTTATCTAACATAAATATTTATTTTTTACTTGTTTTAGTAGTAAGATTTTCAAATTTTTTATTAAATTTGCTAACTCTTCCTTTGTCTATAATTTTTTGTGAACCACCCGTCCATGCAGGATGTGATATTGGATCAATATCTAATTTCATAATATCATTTTCTTTTCCCCAGGTCGATAAAGTTTCAAATTGACTACCATCAGTCATTACAACTTTTATCTTGTGTGTTTTTGGATGTATTTTTTCTTTCATAATTTTAGAAGAAAGTTTTTATAACAAAACTAGATAAATAGACAACACTTCTTAGTAAATAAAGCTCTTATTTGTTAACTTTTTTAATTAAAGATAAATAAAATATTATTGTAAGAACAAGAATTGTTGAGTTTACATAAAAAGGCATATCTTTCCCGAAAAATAAAAATAAAATACCAGCAGCAGGTTGGCCAATAAATCTTGAAATTGATTGAGCAGAATAAGCAGCACCCAGAGCAAACCCTTTTTCATTTTTAGAACATTTTTTTGAAACCAAACTATTCAAGCAAGGATTTGTTACACCAATGCCGTAACACAAAAAAAATATTGCAACTGGTACCAAATAAATATTAGAAGTTGGAATTAATAAAAAACCAAAAATTAAAAATAAAATCCCGCTTTTTATTAATTGAATTTCATTAAAAAATTTTAGTAGTAACCTTAAAATAAGTCCTTGAACTATAATCTGACTTAAGCCTGCATACAACATAACTATTCCAACCTCTTTTGGTCCCCATTCAAAAGTTTCTTTTATCCAGATTGCAAATATTCCCTCCATTCCGGAAAATCCAAAATAAACTATGAATATAATTAAAAAAAAAGGTAGTAATATTTTTTTTTTAATTAATTTAAATTGAAAATAAATTTTACTAAAAGAATTTTTTATTGAAAAATTATTGAAAGATCTTTTAGATTCTTTTAAAAGAAAAGTTACAAATAATAAATTAAAAATATTAATTGCACAGGCAATCCACGCGACATTAGCGAGTGTCATAATAGTAAAATTAGATCCAGCAACTAATCCCCCAAGCAAAGGACCTACAGTAAAACCCAAACCAAAGGCAACGCCGAATAAACCCATTCCCTTAGCTCGATTTTTCTGGGTAGTAATGTCTGCAATATAAGCAGTTCCAACAGAGACATTATTTTTAAATAAACCCGCAACAATTCTTGATAAAAATATCATCAGCAAACTTCCGCTAATTGCCAATATTAAATTAGCTAATATTTCTGCAAAACAATTTAAAATGATGAGGGGTTTTCTGCCAAATCTATCTGATAAACTTCCCCAAAAAGGAGATGTAAAAAATTGAAAAAATGAAAATGATCCAAAAATTATTGTTATTAAAAGAATATTGCCGCCGTATTCATGAATTAAAAATGGTAAAGTCGAAATTAAAACTCCGCTAAAAGCAAGAACATCAAGAAATAAAAAAATCAGAATTTTTAGCATTTAAAAATTTATGCAAGCAAATCAATAAGATCTTTATCTATTTTCGAATTTGTAGCTAGAAGATTTCTATCTTCGATATATTTATTTCCACCTTTAAAATCGGTTACTGTGCCTCCAGCTTCTTTAACGATTATAATTCCAGCTGCAATATCCCAATAATTTAGGTTTCTTTCCCATACCCCATCGCATCTTCCACTAGCAAGATATGCAAGATCCAGCGCTGAGCTACCAAATTTTCTAGTCGCTGCAACTTTTCTACTAACCGATTCATACTCTTTGAAAAATATTTCTTTATTTTTGTAAGAGAGAATGGGCCCGCCTGTGAGAAGAATACATTCATCAATATTTTTTCTTGATGAAACGCGAATTCTTGAATTGTTTAGATATGCTCCTTTACCTTTTTCAGCATAAAACATTTCATTAGTTATAGGATTAAAGATCATACCGCATATAATTTCTTTATTTTTTTCTAGACCTATTGATATTGCAAAATAAGGAATGCCATGTAAAAAATTTGTAGTTCCATCGATTGGATCAATAATCCATTTAAATTCAGTGCTTTTTCCGGAGGAGCCGCTTTCTTCAGCTAAAAATGAATAATCAGGTCGAGCAATAGATAGTTCATTTATAATTATTTTTTCAGTTCTTTTGTCGGAATTTGTAACAAAATCCCCAGGTCCTTTTTTTGATACTTGTAATTTTTCAATTTCACCAAAATCACGAATTAATAGTTTGGATGCTTTTTTACAGGCCTTCTCCATGATGTTTAGATTTGCCGACAGTAAAGGCATTAGCTAACTTTTTTTAAATACTCTTGTGTCTCTGTATCAACAATTATTTTATCGCCTTGACTTATAAATGGTGGCACCATTATCTTAATACCGTTTTGAATTGTTGCAGGTTTAAAAGAACCAGAGGCTGTTTGTCCTTTTACTACAGACTCTGTTTCAATAATTTCATATTCTACAGATCTAGGCAAAATAACACTTAATGGTTTTTCTTGATAAAATTCAATAGTCACTTCTAAATTTTCTTTTAATAATTTTTCGCATTCTTCAACAACTGACTTATTGATTGAGATTTGTTCAAAATTTTCGCTATCCATAAAAAAGAATTCATCGTTTGCTGAATATAAAAATTGAAATTTTTTTTCTTCAAGACTTGCCTTTTCTACTGTTTCATCAGCTCTAAATCTTTCATTTAATTTTGTGCCTTTAGTAATACTTTTAAGCTCTACTTGATTGTGTGATCGAAGGTTTCCACGATTTGATGTTTGGTTTTTAAGGCATTTCCAAAGATCATTTTTATATTCAATGATATTACCAACTCTGATGTCTGATCCTAAAATTTTCATATTTATTCTGAGAACGTATATCTATTTTTTAAACATGTTTACAGCAGTTAATGGATTTTTTATGTTACTTTTCCATATACTAGCTGAGCAAGCTACATAATTTGCGCCAGCATTTAATATTTTTTCATAATTTTTTTGATTAATTCCTCCTATAGCGACTATAGGTTTTTTAATATTTTTTTTGGCCCATTTAATTAAACTTAATTTGGCCCTGTACTTTACTTTCTTAGTTTTTGTCGGATAAAAAGCGCCAAAGGCTACATAACTTGCTTTATTAGCAAAAGCTTTGGATGCAAGTATTTTAGAGTTGTGACAAGTTATTCCAATAATTGAATTTTTTTTTAATATTTTTTTTGCAAAATTAATAGACATGTCTTGCTGACCAAGATGACAGCCATCAGCATTTAATATTTTTGCAATATAAGGATCATCATTTATAATAAAATTAACTTTATATTTTTTAGTAAGTTTTATAATTTTTTTTCCAAGCAATATAATTTGTTTTCTTTTTTGATTCTTAACTCTAAGTTGAAAAAATTTTATAATATTACTTGTAAAAACCAGTTCTAGTTTTTTAAGAAAAATTTTATGATTAGTAATTTTTTCAGGAGAGATTAAGTAAAGAAATTTACTCAATAAATTAAGCCGCTTTTTTTTCTAAATCTAATTTCCACTTACCAAGCGAGGCAAGGCTATTCATTTCAGATCTTATGTCGAACACTGATTGGACAGTAGCTTTGTCGTTGATATTTTTTGCCCAGGTTTTTAATGCACTTTGCTGCAGTGCTCTACCGTATGAAAATGTAAATGCAAATTTTGTATCATTAATTTTATTAATAGAATTTAGATTTTCAGTTGCTTCAAGCTCACTTTGACCACCTGAAAGAAAAGCTATTCCAGGGACTTCTTTTGGAACATTTCTTTTTAGGCAATCAAGGCTTTTTTCAGCAATTTCTTCAGTTATATTTTTTTTTCCAGACTCAGAACCATTTAATATCATGTTTGGTTTTAACACTATTCCTTTTAAATTTACTTTATGAACAACTAGTTGATTAAAACATTCATTTAATACTGCACTAGTTACTTCGTAACATTTCTTAATATCGTGATTGCCATCCATCAAGACTTCAGGCTCAACAATTGGAACCATATTTGTGTCTTGCACAATAGCAGCGTATCTTGCTAGAGCGTGAGCATTTGCAACTATCGAAGTTTTTGATGGGTAGATATTTGATATATCGTATACAGCTCTCCATTTAGTAAATCTTGCTCCTAATTTATAATATTCAATTAATCTTTCTTTAAGACCATCCAGTCCCTCAGTAATTTTTTCATCATTTGAAAGCGCAAGTGGCTTAACTCCTTTATCAACTTTGATTCCAGGAATAATTCCTTGGTCACTTAATAATTTAGAAATATTTTTTCCATTAGAAGCGGTTTGTTTTATTGTTTCATCAAACAAGATTATTCCGCTTATAAAATCTTTAATTCTTTTTGATGTAAAAAGAGCTTCTCGAAATTTTAATCTATTTGCTTCTGTAGAAGGAATTTTTACAGAATCTAATCTTTTAGTCATTGTGCTATTGCTTTCGTCAGCAGCCAAAATTCCTTTGCCTTTTTGGACCATTGCAAGAGCAATAGACTCGATACTGTTCATAGAACTAATCTTTTAGTTATTTAAAAATTATTTTTCAAGGACTTTTAGTCCTGGAAGTATTTTTCCTTCAAGCCATTCCAAAAAAGCACCACCTGCAGTTGAGATGTAACTGAAACCATCCTCAGCATTTGCTTTTTTGATTGCAGCTGCAGTATCGCCACCGCCAGCTATCGATGTTAATAATTTTTTTTGAGTATTTGTTTTAATTAATTTTGCAACTTCGTTACTTCCATTAGCAAAAAAATCTTTTTCAAAAAAACCAAGTGGACCATTCCATAGTAATGTTTTTGATGAATTAATAATTTCACCAATTACTTTTAATAGTATTATTACCAATATCAAAAATTATATCATTAGCTTCTATTTCAGATAAATTTTTATTCTTTCCAGCAATATTTTCATTGGTTGAAACAATAACATCTTCAGGAATTATTAATTTACAGTTGTTCTTTTTAGCTACAGCAATAATTTCTTTTATAGTTTCTTCTTTATTAGGCTCGAACAAAGATTTTCCAATCTCAAAATTATTATATTTTATAAAGTTATTAGCCATAGCTCCGCCAATAATCATAAAATCTACTTTTTTAATTAGGTTAGAAATTAAATCAATTTTTGTAGATATTTTCGAACCACCAATAATACAAGTAACAGGCTTGTTTGATTTATTAAAAATTTTATCTAAAGAATTTAATTCATTAATAATTGTTTCCCCAGCATATGATTTTATAAATTTAGTTATTCCAGTTACAGACGCGTGCGCTCGGTGAGAACAAGAGAATGCCTCATTTATGTAAATATCTGCAAGATTTGCCAATTGTTTAGCAAATTCAGGATCATTTTTTTCTTCTTCTTTATAAAATCTAATATTTTCTAGAAGAAATAAATCTTTATCTGATTGTTTTATATTGTTCTTAGTTTCGTTATTTAAATAATTATTTAAAAAGACTATGTCCTTCCTAAAAATATTTTCTAATTTATTTTTAACTTGGTTTAGAGATAATCCTTCTTTGCCATTTTTTTGAGGTCTTCCTAAATGGGAACATAAGATAATTTTAGTCTTTTTAGATAGCAACTTATTAATAATATCTTTCATTTTAACTATTTTGGTATCGTCAATTACTTTTCCATCTTTTATTGGAATATTAAAATCTACTCTTAAAAAAATAATTTTATCTTTAATATCTTCGTTGCTAGAAAGCGTATTTAGATTATTCATTAATAAGCTTAGTTATTTATAATTTTTTTTGATTTCTGAGATAATATTCTCAGAAGTGAGACCAAAATGTTTATATATTTGTTTATAGGGAGCGCTCTTTCCAAATGAATTAATACCAAAAGAAATTCCGTTAGATGTATATTTCTCCCAACCTATTGTAACTCCTGCTTCTATAGTTACTGTAAAAGAGTTTTTTCCTAAAATTTTATTTTTGTATTCTTTAGATTGTTTTTCGAACAACTCTAAACAAGGCATAGAAATAACTTTCGATTCTACATTTTGTTCATTTAATTTTTTTTGAACATCTAAGGCAATCTCTACTTCCGATCCAGTTGCAATTATTATTAAATTGCAATTATTATTTTTTGAATCACTCAATATGTAACCGCCATATTGAGTTAAATTTTCTTTAGATTCTTTTTTTCTTACCATTGGCAAATCTTGTCTTGTAAGAGCAAGAACGCTAGGAGACGAATTTGATTTTAAAGCTAATTCCCAAGCTTCTAAAGTCTCGATTGAGTCTGCGGGTCTAAATACATTTAAATTTGGAATTGATCTTAAGCTAAAAAGTTGTTCAATCGGTTGATGAGTTGGACCATCTTCTCCTAGGCCGATAGAGTCATGTGTTAACACATATATGACTTTTTGTTTCATTAAAGCAGCCAATCTAATTGAAGGCTTGCAATAGTCAGAAAATATTAAAAATGTTCCCCCATAAGGAATGGTACTTTGATCCAGAGCTAAACCATTCATTACACCGCACATACCATGTTCTCTTATTCCATAATGAATGTATGTCCCCTTAAAATTATTGGCATTAATTATTTTTTGTGATGATGATTTTGTATTATTAGAACCAGTTAAATCTGCAGAACCCCCTATAAGCTCTGGAATAAATGTTGTAATTGCTTCAAGGCACGCTTCTGAAGACTTTCTGGTTGCAATGGGTTTTGAATTTTCAAAAAATTTATCTTTAATTTGGCTAATTTTCTCATTAAAGTTTTTTGGTAGGTTGCCTGACTTAATTCTTAAAAATTCTTCTTTTTTATTTTTTTCTAATTTATCAAAGTCTTTTTTCCAGTTTTCTTCATGTTTTTTTCCAGTAATAATTAATTTTCTCCATTCTTTTAAAATATTCTCAGGGATTTCAAATGGTGGATATTTCCATTTTAATTTTTTTCTAACTAAATCAATTTCAGCACTTCCCAAAGGACTTCCATGAACGGAGGCTGTATTGCTTTTATTTGGCGAACCGTAACCAATGATAGTTTTACAGGAGATAACGGTCGGTTTTTTTGCTTTTTGTACTTTACTAATAGCTTTTGAAATTTGATTATGATCGTGGCCATTAATTTCAATTAAATCCCAATTATAGGAAGCAAATCTTTTTTTATAATCATCAGAAATACTAAGATTAGTATTTCCATCAATGGAAATAGAGTTATTGTCAAAAAATAAAATTAAGTTTTTGAGCTTTAGATGTCCCGCTAGACTCATCGCTTCATGACTGACGCCTTCCATCAAACACCCATCACCTGCAATAACATAAGTTTTATGATTGCAAATTTTATCACCAAATTTTGCTCTATTAATTTCTTCAGCTAAAGCAAAGCCAACAGCATTAGCTATGCCTTGGCCCAGAGGGCCGGTAGTTGTTTCTATTCCAGAATCTTTTTCATACTCGGGGTGTCCAGCACAAATAGAATTTAATTGTCTAAAATTTTTAATATCTTCAATAGTAATAGTTTTATAACCAGACAAATATAAAGCAGAGTACAATAACATTGATCCATGACCCGCAGATAAAACAAATCTATCTCTATTAAACCATGAAGGGTTATGAGGATTAAATTTTAAAAATTTATTAAAAAGAATCGTTGTCACATCAGCCATACCCATAGGCATGCCTGGATGACCGGAATTTGCTTTTTGAACAGCATCAATTGACAAAAATCTTATTGCATTAGCTAGATCTGAGTAATTATTTTTTGTCATGAAACATAGATAGACTTGGATTGCAGGAATTATTATTATGTTTAAGATACAAATTAAACAATTTTTTTAGTTTAATGAATTTAAAAAATAAAGAAACACAGCTATTCGAAACTTTAAACAAACTAGATTCAATCGCAGATTTAATTAAAAATTCAAAGGAAGAAAGTAGTTATTTAAGAAAGTTAAGTTCTCAATTAGAGAAGGAAAAAGAAGAATTAAATCAGAAGTCAAAAAATTTAGAACTGGAAAAAAATAGTATTATAGATGAATTAAAAGTGTTTGAACAAAAACTAAATAATCAAGATTTAGGAAATCAAGGGTTATTAAATAAAATTGATTTAATAGAAAAAGAAAATCAGACAATAAAAGATGAATTAGCTAAAATGGAAGTTGAATTAGAAGAGTCTAGATACAAGATTACCGAAACTGAGAATATAAATAAAGATTTAAAAGAACAGATAAATTCTTCGCAAAACGAATTACAATCAACAAAAGAACAATTAGAACAAATATTAAAAAATAAAAAAATGTTCGTAAAAAAAATTGATGAGTTAAGTCAAGAGACAGATGCGATGTTAGGAGAATTTGATAAATGGTAAATGTTACTGTTAAGTTTAATAATCGAGACTATATTTTGTCTTGTGAAGATGGGCAGGAACAGGAGCTGGAAAAACTATCCTTACATTTAAATGAAAAATTTGAAAAACTTAAAAATGATCTAGGAAATATTGGCGAAAGTAAACTCTTACTAATTAGTTCAATTCAAGTTATTGATGAGATGTTTACTATTAAAGAGTCCATAGAAAAGCTTAAAAATCAGAATAAAACTTTACTTGAAAAATTTAGAGAAATTAAAAGTTTATCAATTTTATATAAAGAGGATAAAGAAAAAGAAATTCAAAATCTTCAATTAGAATTACAAGAACTTAAAAGTAAAATCTCAGATAATGAAAAAAATTATTCAGAATCTTTAGAAAAAGTTTCAAATTCAATAAATAATTTTCTAGAAAAGATTAATTAATTTTAATGAAAGAAAAATTAAGGAAGCATTACTTTTCCTTAAGAAAAAATAAATATTTTGTTTTTAAAGAAAAAGATTTTAGCCCATTACTTTCAGAAATTTTGAAATATAAAAATATTACAGTAGGTTCTTATTATTCTATAAATTTTGAGTTAGATTTAAAAATTTTAAATATGTTACTATTTAAAAAAAAAATTTCATTATCTTTACCATTCCTTCATAATGAAAATAAGTTAATGGAATTTAAAAAATGGAATGTTAATGATGTTTTACAATTAAACCGATATGGAATTCCTCAAAACTTTATAGATGCTAAAAGTTTATTTCCTGACATTTTTTTAGTTCCATTATTAGCTTTTGATAAATATGGTAATAGGCTTGGATATGGCGGAGGATATTATGACAGATATTTTAATATGTTAAGCAAAACTTCAAAAAAGTTTAGAACGATAGGAATTGGTTTTTCATTTCAAAAAATGGATCAATTAAAAGTATCAAAAACAGATTTTTGTTTAGAATCTATTTTTACAGAAAAAGGATTTTTAAATATTAAATGAATTTTTTATTTTTAGGTGACATTGTTGGCAGACCTGGAAGAGATATTGTTTTATCTGAATTACCAAAGATTAGAGCTAATGAAGAAATAGATTTTGTTATTGTTAATGGTGAAAATGCAGCAGGTGGTTATGGGATTACAAAAAAAATTTGTGATGAATTATTTTCTGTCGGTGTTGATGTTATCACTTCTGGTAATCACATTTGGGATCAAAAGGAGACAGCAGAATTTATATCCGATGAAAAAAGATTATTAAGACCATTAAATTTTATGGATGGCACCCCAGGATCAGGTTGTGAGATTTATTCTTTAAAGAATAATAAAAAGGTCGCGGTAATTAATATTATGGGAAATATTTATATGAAAAAAGCAGATGATGTTTTCAATTGTATAGCTCTTAAACTGCAATCGTTAAAGTTAGGCAAAGATGTAGACTTTATAATTGTCGATATCCACGCCGAAATAACTAGTGAAAAAATGGCCATGGGTCATTATCTTGATGGTCAGGTAACCTTAGTTGTTGGAACTCACAGTCATGTTCCTACTTATGATTTTAGAATTTTAAATCATGGCACTGCTTACCAAACTGACGCTGGCATGTGTGGAGATTATGACTCAATTATAGGAATGAATAAAGATGCAGCATTAAAAAAATTTTTAAAACAGCCAAATTTAGAGCGTTTGTCCCCTGCTTCAGGAAAAGGAACCTTATCTGGAATTAAGGTTGTTGCTGATGAAAAAACAGGCCTTGCAAAAGATATAAAACCCATCACAATTGGCGCTCATTTTAATCAAAGATCATTTTAATAACATGGCAGGCCATTCGCATTTTAAAAACATGATGCACAGAAAAGGACGTGCAGACAAAATACGTTCTAAACTTTTTACTAAGCTTTCAAGAGAAATAACCGTATCAGCAAAGCTTGGAACACCCGATCCAGAAATGAACCCAAGATTGCGAGCAGCCGTTCAAGCTGCAAGAGCAGCAAATATGCCTAAAGATAATATTGAAAGAGCTATTAAAAAATCACAAGGTAATATTGATAATAGTTATGAGTTTTCAAGATATGAGGGATTTGGTCCAGGTAGAACAGGAGTTATTATAGAAGTATTAACTGACAATAAAAATCGATCAGTATCAAATATTAGAACAATATTTCAAAAATTTGGAGGAAACCTAGGCGAGACCGGATCGGTTAGTTATCAATTTGAACAGATAGGGCAAATCAAGATAAAGAAAGAATTAATGAGTACAAACGATGCTTTAGAACTAGCCATTAATGCAGGAGCAGAAGATTGTATTACTACTGATCTTCATCATGAAATTAATTGTAAAAAAGAAGAATTTAATTCTGTAAGAGAACAAATAGAAAAAAAAATTAAAGATTTAAGTTTTGCTGGTTTAGTCTGGAATCCTCTCAGTAAGGTTAATTTAGATAAAGAAACATTTACTAAGGTTGTAAATTTTTTAGAACAAATAGAAGATGATGATGATGTTCAAAATGTTTTTACAAATTTTGAAGTAGATGAAAAATTATTAGAAGGAGTGAATTAAAAAATTGTTAGTTTTTTCAATTGATCCTGGTGTAAGCGGAGCAATTTGTGTTTTTAAAAATAAAGATATTTTAGAAATATATGATGTTCCAACAATGGTTGATGGTAAGAAAAATAAAAGACAAATCAATTCTGCACAAGTTACTCACATCTTTAAAAGTTTTTTACATGAAAGCGATAAAGTTTCAGTAATAGTTGAACAAGTAAATGCTATGCCGGGACAAGGCGTGACAAGTATGTTTAATTTTGGACAGTCTTTTGGCATTATTAAAGGAATATGTGCAGCATTAAGTTTTCCTATATATTTTGTAAGACCTGCAAAATGGAAGAAGCATTTTAATTTAATCGGATCAGTAAAGGATGCAAGCAGAACAAAAGTAATAGAAATTTATCCAACTATATCTCCAAAATTAGCTAGAAAAAAAGACTCCAATAAAGCAGATGCCATTTTAATTGGGAAGTACTTCATAGATAATTTTAAAAACGATAGTTTTCATGGCTAGTGTGTTAAAAAAATTCACTTATCAAACAAAAATTTACTATGAAGATACAGATGCAGGCGGAATTGTTTATTACGCAAACTACTTAAAATATTTTGAAAGAGCGAGGACTGAACTTATTTATTCACTTGGTTACAATCATAAACAATTAAATGATAAATTTGATATCAAAATTGTTGTTCATAAATTTAGTATTACTTATAAAAAACCTATATTTTTTGAAGATAAAATTACCGTCGAAAGCTTTGTAAGAAATGTATCGAATTTAAGAATTGAGATGGCACAAAATATCTTAAAGGATAAAGAAGTTTTAGCTGAAGCCACAGTTGAGTTAGTGATCATTGACAATACTGGCAAACCGAAAATAATTCCTGAGGATTTAAAGGTAAAATTAAGCTCTTGCATATAATTAAAGATCTAGATCTTTCATGCAAAGACAAATAAATGACAAGTTTTAAAAATACAAAATAATTAAATTAAATAAAAATATGAATTTTGCAGCAAGTAACTTCTCATTTTTTTCATTATTTTTTAAAGCAGATTTTGTAGTTAAATTTGTAATTATTATTTTAATTGCAGCATCAATATATTCTTGGGCAATAATAATTGAAAAATATAAATTATTTAAAAAAATTAATGGGTCATCTTCAATATTTGAAGAACAGTTTTGGTCATCAAAATCAGCGGATAGTCTTTATAAAAAATTAGAAGGTTACAATGAAGATCCTATGGCAAATGTATTTAAAGCTGGCATGGATTTTATGATAAAAAATAAATCAAGATCTGCATCAGTTCAAGAAAGAGTCTTACAGGCTTTAAACAGTTCAATAGATAAAGAAATGGAATTTGTGGAAAAAAAATTAACTTTTCTAGCTACCGTTGGATCAACAGCACCTTTTATTGGTTTGTTTGGAACAGTGTGGGGAATTATGAATTCTTTTCAATCTATTGCTATTTCAAAAAATACAAGTCTTGCAATTGTAGCTCCTGGTATAGCTGAGGCATTATTTGCAACTGCACTAGGATTATTAGCGGCGATACCAGCAGTTGTTGCCTATAATAAGTTTACCAGTGACTCTAGAAAATATTCAACACGTTTAGAAAATTTTAGCCAATCATTTATTTCTATAACATAAATGGCTTTTAAAATTCAGAACAATAGATCTCGAAAACGAGAACCTATGAGTGAAATTAATGTTACTCCGTTTGTGGATGTAATGTTAGTTTTATTAATTATTTTTATGATTACGGCCCCAATGTTAACAGCGGGGGTCTCAGTTAATTTACCGGATAGTTCTGCAAATTCTTTGCCTGATGATAAAGAACCGTTGACTCTTAGTATTAACGCAAAAGGAGAAACTTTTATTCAAGAAACTCAAGTTGAAACCAGTCAACTAGTTCCTAAAATTTTAGCAATGTCAAAAAATAGAACCGATACTAGAATTTATGTAAGAGGCGACAAAGCAATAGATTATGGAAGAGTTATGGAAGTAATGGGTTTGCTTTCCAGAGCTGGTTTTACCAAAGTTGCTTTAATTTCAGGACCGCCATTATCTAAAAGTAAAAAATAATGTCATGCAAAAGAGTCTTAAGATTTCTTTTATAGCTCACTTCATTATTCTCATTATTAGTAGCGTCACTTTACCTTTCCTAATGGGAAGAGTGCAGGCACCTTTAGTAATATCTGTAGATCTTGTTCAAATTGGAGATAGAACAAATATACCCTATGCTCCCAAAGTTTCTGATGGTGAAAAAACTGACAAAAAAATTAAGGATAGGGTTGTAACAGAACAAGCACCACCTAAAATCGTACCAAAAGAAAAACCAGACGCTGTGCCATTACCAGAAAATATAAAGAAAATTAAAGAATTATTAGAAAAGCGTCAGAACCCAGTTAAAGTTGAAGACTTAACAAAGCAAACTTCTGAATTTGAGAAAAAAGAGATTTTTGATCCTAATAAAATTTCTGCACTTATAGATAAGTCTAAAAAAGATAATGCAGAAGTTAATAATAAGCCAAGTTTAGAAGCAACACAAAGCCAACAAAAAAATATTGTCACATCTAAACTTACAATAACCCAGGAGGACGCTATCAAAGCCCAAATATTTAAATGTTGGAATATACCAATCGGATTGCCTTATAATGAAAATTTAACTGTTAGAATAAAAATTAAACTTAATCCAGATGGTTCATTAGTAAGTAGCGAAATTTTAGACCAAGCTAGAATGAATACGGCAGGCCAAACTTATTATAAGATATTAGCTGAGAGCGCATTGAGAGCAGTTAAACTATGCAATCCTCTTAAAGTGCCCTCAACGGATTATGAAAAGTGGAAAGAAATGCAATTGAATTTTGACGCAAAAGAAATGTTAAAAGGCTAATATGAGACAGAAAATTTTTTCAATTTTTACATTACTTTTTATTTTAACAACAAAGTCTTTTGCGCTTGTTTCAGTTGATATTACAAGAGGAAATTTAGATCCTTTGCCTACAGCTATTTCCGATTTTTATTTAGATTCTAAATTAGGTGATAATATAAAAAATTTAAAACTTGAAAGTAAAATTCCTGAAATTATTCAAAATAACCTTACAAGATCAGGCTTATTTTTTGCATTAGAAAAAAAATCCTTTATTCAAAAACCAGAACCGGCTCATAATAAACCGAGATTTGAAGATTGGGCTTTTATAAAAACCCAAGTACTTGTTACAGGAAAGATTTCTTTAGAAAAAGAAGGCAGACTTAGAGTTGAATTTAAATTATGGGACGTTGTTTCAGCAACTGAATTGTCAGCTTTAGCCTTTTATACAACACCTGACAATTGGAGAAGAGTATCTCATATGATCTCAGATAAAATTTATGAGAGATTAACAGGAGAGAAGGGTTATTTTGACTCTAGAATAATTTACGTATCGGAAACTGGACCTAAAGTAGATAGAAAAAAGAGATTAGCGATAATGGATCAAGACGGATATGGAGTAAAATATTTAACATTAGGTAATGAATTAGTTTTAACTCCTAGATTTAGTCCTGCTAGTCAGCATGTAACTTACATGTCCTATTTTAAAAATTTACCAAGAGTTTATTTGTTAAATATTGAAACAGGACTACAAGATTTAGTTGGAGATTTTCCAGGGATGACTTTTGCTCCACGTTTTTCTCCTGATGGAAAAAAAATAATCATGAGTTTTGCTGAAGAAGGTAACTCTGATATTTATACAATGGATATAAAAACTAGAGTTGTAGAAAAATTAACAGATCATCCTTCAATAGATACCTCTCCCTCTTATTCTCCAGATGGTTCTTATATTGCATTTAATTCTGATCGAAGTGGATTTCAGCAAATCTATACAATGAAAAGTGATGGAACGAATGTAAAAAGAATATCTTTTGGTGAAGGACTTTATGGAACACCCGTCTGGTCACCCAGAGGAGATTTAATTGCTTTTACTAAGTTATATAAGAATAAATTTTACATTGGAGTTATGAGATCTGATGGTTCTGGTGAAAGATTATTAACTGAAAACTATTATCAAGAAGCACCGTCCTGGGCACCTAATGGTAGAGTCCTTATATTTTATAGAGAGACACCCTCTGACAGTGGCGGGAGAGGAGGTGGGGCAAAATTATGGTCTATCGATTTAACAGGTTATAATGAGAGGTTAATTCAAACTCCAACAGATGCCTCTGATCCATCATGGTCTGGTTTATTATCTAATAAATAAGCGACTAACTTATTAGTTGCATTAATCTTTATATTAAAATAACTAAATGACACTAAATTAATAAATAAAGGAAAAATAATGTTATTTAATAAAATAAGTAAAGTTGCTCTAACTCTGTTAGTAACTTTATTTTTAGGTGCTTGTGCAACTCAACAACAAGCTTCAACAACAACAACAACAGGCGATGATGCCTATACTGGAACAGAAACAGTTAAATATTTAGCAGATGGAGTTCCAGATAGAGTATTCTTTTCAACTAATAAATCAGAATTAACTTCTGCTGCAACAGCAACGCTTGCAAAACAAGCAACTTATTTAAAAGCAAATCCAACTTTAAATGTAGTTCTTGAAGGTCATGCAGATGAAAGAGGAACTAGAGAATACAACTTAGCTCTTGGCGAAAGAAGAGCAACAGCTGCTAAAAACTATTTAATTAGCAATGGTATTGCTGCTAATAGAATTAAAGTTATTAGTTACGGTAAAGAAAAACCTGCTAATCCAGCGTCAAATATTTTAGCTTGGTCACAAAACCGAAGAACAGTAACAGTTAAAACTAATTAATATTAAAAATTTTATAAAAGACCCTAATGAGAAATTCATTAGGGTCTTTTTTTTGCCATTTAAATTAAATAAAATAAGAGAATATGTTTTTTAAAAATAGACTGTTATTACAAATTTTATTCATCATCTTCTTTGCAAATATTTCTTTTGCACAACAAGATAAGATGAATGAATTGTTAGATAGACTAGAAAAAATTCAAAAAGATATTCAAACTTTAGAAAAAGCTGTTTATAGCAAAAATGTAAATCTTCCTTCAGATAATGTTGTGGTGAATGAGGCTTTAACTAGGCAGTTAGCAAAAATTTCAGAGTTGGAGAAGCAAATTCAACAATTAACTTCTAAATTTGAAGAGAATAATTTTAAGGTTCAGCAGTTATCTGACCAGTTAAATAAAGTATCAAATGATAGTCAATTAAGACTACAGCACTTAGAAAATAATAAAACTGTTAGTGATAAAGTTAGTGCTCCAAAAGAAGTTATAGTAGAAAAGAATATCCCAATAAAAAAAAATGAAACAAATATTTTGAATACTGATGAGATTAATAAAGAAGAGGAAAGTATTATTCAAGAACAGCCAGTTCAATCAGAAAATATTAAATTAAAAGAAAAAGAAAAGGTTAATAAACCTAAAACAAAAGTTTTGCCGAAAGGTTTCAATTGCAGAACAGTATAAATATGCAATGAATATTATGAAAAGTGGAGATTTTGAAAAAGCAGAAATTGCTTTTAAAGAATTTGTAGATACTCATTCAAAGCATGAGCTAGCAGGCAGCGCTCAATTTTGGTACGGTGAAACATTTTATATAAGACAACTTTATGAAGATGCGGCATCTGCATTTTTAGAGGGTTATCAAAAATACCCTAACAGCCCAAAAGCTCCTGAAAATTTATTAAAATTAGGAGTAACTCTTGCAGAGCTTGGCGAGATAGAACAAGGTTGTAAAATGATCATCAATTTAAAAAAAGCCTATCCTAAGACTGATGCAGCAATTTTACAAAAATCATCTTATGAAAAGAAAAGATTTAACTGTAGTTAGTCTTAAATTATTAGAAGATAAAAAAATAAATCAAATTTATTTTCGTTTTAGAGAAAACATTTCATCTTTTATTGGCAAAGAAAAATTTGCAATTGCAGTATCAGGGGGTAGCGATAGTTTAGCTCTAAGTGTGCTTGCAAAATTGTACTCCTTAGAAAATGATAATGATTTTATGGCTTTAATTATTGATCACAAGCTAAGAAAAGAGTCCGCCGATGAAGCAAAACAGACTTATAAAAATTTAACACAGAATAAAATTAAGGCTAAGATTTTAACTTACCGTGGTGAAAAATTTTCTTCTAATATTCAAAAAAAAGCAAGAGATTTACGATACGATTTATTTGAAAAGTATTGTACAAAAAATAAAATTAAATTTCTTATTCTTGCTCATCATCAAGATGATTTAATTGAAAATTTTTACATAAGATTAATTAGAGGAAGCGGGATTAAAGGCTTAACATCATTGAAAAATGTTTTTGAGTATAGCAAAAATTTTCACTTATTAAGACCTTTATTAAATTTTAATAAAGAAGAGTTACTAAATATAACTAAAAAATCTTATTCATCATGGGTTGAAGACCGTTCAAATAAAAATGATAAATTTTTAAGGGTTAGAATTAGAAAAATGCAATACAAGTTACAGAAGGAAGGATTTGATCCAAAACGAATTATTAAAACTATCGAAAATCTAAATACTGCTAAAGATTCATTAGAATTTTATATTTTTAAATCCGAGAAAAAATATTTAAAATTTTATAAAGAAGGCTATGCAAAATTAAAGTCTTCTATCTTTAATAATGAAGCGCAAGAAGTAATTTTTAGAGTTATTATTAAGGCAATTCATTTTGTATCTGGAGAGTATTATCCGCCAAGATCAGATAGTTTAAAAACTTTGATGAAAAATTTATCTACAAAATCTTTTAAATCTTCAACTTTGGGGGGGTGCCTTATTAAAAAAGATAAAAGTATAATTTCATTTTTTAGAGAAGATAGAAATATTATTTCTGAAACTCTTAATAAAATAAAACAAAAAAAAAAGTTGGGATGATCGTTTTTTAGTTTACAATAATTTTAATAACAAAGAAAAATTTGTTGTTAAAAAATTGGGAGATCAAGGCATTGAATATTTAAAAAAAAATAAATTTAAGGATTGTGAAAATAAAATTCCGCCACATGCAAAAAAAACGTTACCATCTTTTTGGAATAATAAAGGGGATTTATTGTTTGTTCCTTTTCTTAATTTTAAGAACAGGAAATACAACATTAAAAATGACAGTTTTGTAGCAAGTTATCTTAGATTTATTTGAGAATAGCACTTGTTTAATCTATAATAATGATTACTTTTAAAATATGAATTTGCGCAATTTAATGATGTGGGGCGTAATCGTTCTACTCGTTTTAGGCTTATATAATTTATTCCAAAATCCAGGCTCAATTACTGGAAAATCTGAAATGCCATTTTCTACTTTTTTAACGGAAGTAGATAAAGGAAATGTTGCATCTGTTGATATTAGAGGAAGTGAAATTTCAGGCACCTTTAGAGATGGTAAAAGTTTTAAAACTTACTCTCCAAATTATCCAAATCTAGTTGAAAAATTATCAGCAAAAGGAGTTTCAATTACAGCAGGACCCCGAGAAGAAAAAGGGCCTTCGTTGTGGGGAATAATACTATCATGGTTTCCTATGTTACTGCTAATTGGTGTATGGATATTTTTTATGCGTCAGATGCAAGGGGGCAAAGGTGGAGCTATGGGATTTGGAAGATCAAAAGCAAAATTACTTACAGAAGCTCATGGTCGAGTTACATTTCAAGATGTTGCTGGAGTTGAGGAGGCGAAAGAAGAATTAGAAGAGATTGTACATTTTTTAAAAGATCCTAGAAAATTTCAAAAATTAGGAGGAAGAATTCCAAAAGGAGCTTTGCTTGTCGGACCTCCAGGTACAGGTAAAACTTTATTGGCAAGAGCCATTGCTGGGGAGGCTAATGTTCCTTTTTTTACGATTTCAGGATCAGATTTCGTTGAGATGTTTGTTGGAGTTGGAGCTTCTAGAGTAAGAGACATGTTTGAGCAAGCAAAGAAGAGTGCTCCTTGTATTATATTTATAGATGAGATTGATGCAGTCGGCAGAAGTAGAGGAGCTGGTTTAGGTGGTGGTAACGACGAAAGAGAGCAGACATTGAACCAGTTACTCGTTGAAATGGATGGATTTGAAACTAATGATGGTGTGATTTTAATTGCAGCAACGAATAGACCAGATGTTTTGGATCCCGCTTTGTTAAGACCAGGTCGTTTTGATAGACAAGTCGTTGTATCAAATCCTGACATTATTGGTCGAGAAGCTATTTTAAAAGTGCATCTTAAAAAAATTACAACAGGACCAGATGTAAATCCTAAAGTTATTGCAAGAGGCACACCAGGTTTTTCAGGAGCTGATCTTGCAAATATTGTAAATGAATCTGCACTTCTTGCTGCAAGAAAAAATAAAAGAATTGTTACCATGTCTGATCTTGAGGAAGCAAAAGATAAAGTCATGATGGGAGCTGAAAGAAGATCTATGGTTATGACGGAGGAAGAAAAAACATTAACGGCTTATCATGAAGGTGGACATGCAGTTGTTGCATTATATGAACAAACTTCGGATCCAATTCACAAAGCAACTATTATTCCTCGAGGTAGAGCGCTTGGAATGGTCATGAGACTTCCAGAAAGAGATCAGTTATCGGTAACTAGAGAAAAAATGTTTGGTGATATTTCTGTTGCTATGGGAGGAAGAATTGCTGAAGAAATGATATTTGGTTATGACAAGGTAACTTCTGGAGCATCTTCTGATATTGAGATGGTTACAAAAATGGCTAAAAATATGGTTACTAGATATGGCATGAGTGACCAATTAGGTCCTATTGCTTATCAAGAGAATGAAGAAGAAGTGTTTTTAGGAAGATCTGTTTCTAGACAACAAAATGTTTCAGAAGAAACAGCAAAAAAAATTGATGCAGAAGTTAAAAAAATTGTTGAGTCTGGTTACACTAGAGCTAAAAAAATATTAGCAGAAAAAATTGATGAACTTCATAAAGTTGCAAAAGCTTTATTAACTTATGAAACATTATCGGGTGAAGAAATTAAAAAAATAGTATTTGAAAATGTTTATCCAAAACGTTTATCTGGAAAAGAAGAAGCTAGCACTACGAAGAAAAAACTAGGTAGTGCCCTAGGTGCAATTGGTTTAAAGCCTAATACACAAAGTTAATCTAACTTTTCTTTCATGAAGAGTATTTATATAAGGCCAACAAATATCGTCTTTGGCCAAAAAGCAAATTACTTTATACGACAAGGAACTGCTAAAAGCCTTTGTGGATTTGAAAATATAGGATTTTTATCAGCAGAGATTTTAAAAAGACAATCTGATAAAAATATAGTTGAGGAATATAGCGTTACGGATTTAGATAAATTAGATTTTAGAAGCGAAATTGAAATTGATCTAATTAAAATAACTTCAAAAAGAAATAATATTCTTAATTTAAATTTTCAAAACCCTATTTTGATGGGGGTTTTAAATGTTACCCCAGACAGTTTTTCTGATGGAGGAAAATACAATACTACATTTAGAGCGCTAGATCATGTTAAGAGCATGATTGATTTTGGAGCTCATATTATTGATGTTGGTGGAGAGTCCACACGACCAGGAGCAAAATCAGTTAGTGAACAAGATGAAATTATAAGAATATCTGAAACAATCCAATTAATTAAAAAGAAGTATCCAAATCAATTAGTTTCTTTAGACACAAGAAAATCTAAAGTAATGCAGCATGGTTTAAGCATAGGAGTTGATTTATTTAATGATGTTTCAGCACTAGATTTTGATCAACAATCCTATCAAGTTGTAAAAGACTCCGGCAAGCCTATTATTTTAAATCATTCACAAGGCATACCAGAAAACATGCAAAACAATCCGACCTATAACAATGTGCTGTTAGATATTTTTGATTATTTTGAAAGCAAAATTAAATTTTTAAAAAATAATGGAATTAAAGATGAACAAATTATTATTGATCCAGGAATTGGTTTTGGAAAAACTTTAGAACATAATCTAGAAATTATTTCTAAAATTTCATTATTTCATAGTCTGGGTTATCCAATAATGGTGGGTCCTTCGCGAAAAAGTTTTATTGGTAAAATTATGGGCGAAAAAGATAATCTAGAAAGATTAGGTGGCACAATAGCTTCTGTTTTATATTCTTATTTGCAAGGTATTCAGCTATTTAGAGTTCATGATATACAAGAAACGAGTGAAGCTCTTAAAGTTTATTCTGAATTTTTAAAGAAATAACTATGAAGAAATATTTTGGAACAGACGGAATTAGAGGAGAGGTTAATAAGGGCAATATTACTGGTGAAATGTTCTTTAGATTTGGTCTAGCCGCAGGAACATATTTTTCTAATCAAAACAAACAACGTCACAAAGCAATCATTGCAAAAGATACTCGCTTATCAGGTTATATGCTGGAGCCTGCTTTAGTATCAGGTCTTATTTCTGCTGGTATGGATGTTTTGTTGTTAGGGCCTTTACCTACAAACGGACTTGCTATGTTAACAAAGTCTATGAAAGCAGATCTTGGAATTATGTTAACAGCATCGCACAATCCTCATACAGATAATGGATTAAAACTTTTTGGTCCTGATGGAATGAAACTTTCAGACAAAGTTGAAAAACAAATTGAAAAACTAATTGATGATAAAGTTGAAAAATATTTAGTAAAACCAAATTCATTAGGACGAGCTAAAAGATTAGAGGATGCAACCGAAAATTATATAGGAATATTAAAAAATATTTTTCCAAAATCGTTTAATTTATCTGGTATAAAAATATTTTTAGATTGCGCAAATGGTGCATCATATAAATCTGCACCGGCTTTACTAAGGGAATTAGGAGCTGAAGTTGTAGCTATTGGAATTAATCCAGATGGATTTAATATTAATAAAAATTGTGGATCAACCCATCCAGAACTTATCCAGCAGTCAGTAAAAACTCACAAGGCAGATATTGGTATAGCATTTGATGGTGATGCTGACAGAGTTATCATGTGCGATGAAAAAGGAGAAATTATTGATGGCGATCAAATTATTGCAATGATTGCAAGAAATTGGAAAAAGAAAAAAATTTTAAAAGGAGGTGTTGTAGGAACCTTAATGACTAATTTAGGATTAGAAAATTACTTTAAACATAATAATATTAAATTTTATAGAGCAAATGTAGGTGATCGATACGTTAAAGAAAAAATGAATAGTTTGAAATATAATCTAGGAGGAGAGCAATCAGGACATATTATACTTGGGAATCTTGCTACGACCGGAGATGGATTGTTAGTTGCTTTAGAAGTTTTAAACTCTTTAAAAAATAATGGTAAAGCGAGTAAAGTATTTTCAGTATTTAAAAAAGTTCCTCAGGTTTTAGAAAATATTAAAGTTAAGAATAAAAATGTTGTTGAAAATAAATCTTTAAAAGTAAAAATTAATCAAATTGATAAGAATTTAAAACAAGAAGGGAGATTACTAGTTAGAAAATCAGGAACTGAAAATGTTGTTAGAATAATGGTTGAAAGCTCAGATAAGAAATTGATTAAAGATACTGTAAACGAAGTAAAAAAATTAATACTGAATTACGCTTAACATTGAAACTAAAGTCTAAACTATTAATTATTGCAGGCTCTGACTCCAGCGGAGGAGCTGGTATCCAAGCAGATATTAAAACGGCAACATCACTAGGGGTTTATGCGATGACTGCAATAACAGCAATTACAGCTCAAAATACCACAGGGGTTAAATCAATTGTTTCTGTGACACCAAAAGAGATTTTTAATCAAATTTCATTTTCAGTTGAGGACATTAAGCCGAACTCTGTAAAAATCGGAATGCTTCACAATGTAGGAGTAATTAAAGAAGTTATAAAGGCTATTAATAAGCATAATTTGAAAAAAATTGTAATAGATCCTGTGATGGTTGCAAAAGGAGGTCATAGATTAATTAGCAATAGTTCTATTAATTATTTAAAAAAAAAATTATTATCTTACGCATTATTAGTAACACCAAATATTCCCGAAGCTGAAACTTTAATTAAAAAAAAAATAAAAACATTAGAAGATGTAATTAATGCTGGAAAAGAAATTTTAAAATTTGGACCCAAGTATGTTCTTATAAAAGGTGGACATTCTAATAAATCTTTTATTGAGGATGTATTAATTTCAAAAAATAATATTAAAATTTTTAAAAATAAGAAAATTAAAACTAAAAATACACATGGTACGGGATGTACTTTGTCGAGTGCAATTGCTTCTTTTCTTTCTAAAAATTATAATATGAACGAATCGTGTGGACGTGCCATTCAATATGTGCACAAAGCAATTTTATTAAATCCAAAATTTGGAAGAGGACATGGGCCAATTAATCATATGGCTTTATTAAATTAAATAATCTAGATCTTTATAGGATCTAAAAATATTTACTTATGACAAACGTTGTAGTTGTAGGCTCTCAGTGGGGCGATGAGGGCAAAGGAAAAATCGTGGATTGGCTTTCAGAGCAAGCTGATGTTGTAATTAGATTTCAAGGTGGTCACAACGCTGGACACACTTTAGTTATTAACGGAAAAGTTTTTAAATTAAAATTACTTCCCTCAGGAATCGTTAGAGGTGATAAAATTTCGATTATTGGAAATGGAGTTGTCATAGATCCTTGGGCGTTGCTAGAGGAAATTGAGGAAATTAAGAAAAAGGGAGTTGATGTGAATGAAAAGAATTTAATTATTTCTGATACAGCAACCTTAATTTTACCTTTTCATAAAGAAATGGATGAAATCAGAGAGGATGCAGCTAAATCTAAAATTGGAACTACAAGGAGAGGAATTGGACCTGCCTATGAAGATAAAATTGGCAGACGTTCTATTCGAGTCATGGATTTGAGATCAAAAACAAATTTGGAGCAAAGGCTAGAAGTTATTTTAGAACACCATAACGCAATCAGAAAAGGTTTAAAAAAGAAGATATATAAATCGGATGAATTAATCGAAGATTTATTAAAAATTGCTCCTAAAATATTAAAATTTTCTCAACCCGTTTGGAAAAAAATTGCTGAATATCAAAAATTAAATAAAAAAATATTATTTGAAGGAGCCCAGGGAATATTACTCGACGTCGATCATGGAACTTATCCTTATGTTACCTCATCAAATACAGTTGCCGGAACAGCATCGGTTGGCACAGGATGTGGCCCAAAAACAATTGATTATGTTCTTGGAATTACTAAGGCTTATACAACAAGAGTAGGGGAAGGTCCTTTTCCAACAGAACTTAAAGATGCAACAGGAGAACTTATTGGTCAACGAGGTCATGAATTTGGAACTGTAACTAATAGAAAAAGAAGATGCGGTTGGTTTGATGGAGTTCTTGTTAAACAGTCAGCTACCATCTCAGGAATTACGGGTATCGCGCTGACTAAGTTAGATGTTTTGGATACATTAGATGAAATAAAATTCTGCATTGGTTATAAATTACGTGGTAAAGAAATTGATTATTTTCCAAGCGCATCAGAAGATCAATTTGCAGTAGAGCCTATTTACAAAACTTTTGAAGGGTGGAAGTCTGAAACAAAAGGAATTAGAAACTACAAAGAATTACCTGAGAAAGCAAAAATCTATATTGCAGCAATTGAAGATTTTATAGGTGTTAAGATTGGAAGTATTTCAACCAGTCCTGAACGAGACGATACAATTTTTGTAGAAGATCCTTTTAATGCGTAATGAAAGGTTTTGTTTTAATGTTCTCTAACATTGCTTTTTGAACTTTTTCAAAAGCTCTATTTTCAATTTGTCTTACTCTTTCTCTACTAATTTTGTATTTTTGACTTAATTCTTCAAGAGTTTTTGGTTCATCAATTAGCTTTCTGTCATATAAAATTTCTTTTTCTCTTTCGTCTAAAACTTTTAAAGCTGTTTGTAATAAAGCATGTTTTTGATTTAATTCTTGGCGCTGGGAAATTAATAACTCTTGATCAGCATTTTCATCAACAATCCAATCTTGCCATTGACCTCCTTGTTCCTCATCAGAAATTTTAGCGTTTAATGATTGTTCTTGTCCTGCCATCCTTCTGTTCATAGAAATAACTTCATCTTCATTAACATCCAGTCGATTTGCAATTTCTTTTACGTGAGCGTCCGTCATATCACCACTTTCAATTGCAAAAATTTGATTTTTTAATTTTCTAAGATTAAAAAATAATTTTTTTTGTGCTGCAGTTGTTCCAATTTTAACTAAACTCCATGATCTTAAAATATATTCTTGAATAGCTGCTTTGATCCACCACATTGCATATGTTGCAAGTCTAAAACCTCTGTCGGGGTCAAATTTTTTTACCGCTTGCATTAATCCAATGTTTCCCTCAGATATTAATTCTCCAACGGGAAGACCATAGCCTCTATATCCCATGGCAATTTTTGCAACTAATCTTAAATGGCTTGTAACTAAAGTATGAGCTGATTCTCTATCTCCTTTTTCGCGCCAATTTTTTGCAAGAATATATTCTTGCTCAGGCTCTAACATTGGGAATTTTCTAATTTTTAATAAATAAGAATTTAAACTTCCCTCAGGGGAAAGCGTAGGAAGATTGGAATTTTTTTCAATTTTTTCCATTATATTTATTTGGGTATTATAACTTGTATAACAAGATATTAAAACTTAAGCTTTTTGATTGTTTTTAGGAGATTTTCAAAATCTTTTGGTTTTTCACATTCAAATTCGATTTCTTTCTTTGTTGTTGGATGAACAAATCCAATAGATTTTGCATGTAATGCTTGTCTTTTAAATCCTTCTAATAATTCTTTAAATTCAGGATCAATATCTCTTATAAATTTATTTTGTTTTCCATATATTTGATCACCAATAATCGGATTACCGTGAGATGAAAGATGAACTCGGATTTGATGAGTTCTTCCTGTTTCTAATCTGCATTCAAGAAAGCTCATATCAGGAATTTTTTTTCCTGAGAAAAATTCTATAGTTTTGTAATTTGTAATAGCATCTTTTCCTCTAGAGGTATTGATACTCATTTTTTTTCTATTAAATTTACTTCTTCCAATCATAGAAGAAATTTGTCCAGAACTCGGCTTCATTCTTCCGTAGACAAGAACCTCATAAACTCTTTTAATTGTATGTTCTGCAAACTGCTTTGATAAAAAAATATGGGCATTATCATTTTTTGCAACCACTAACAGACCACTGGTTCCTTTATCAATTCTATGAACTATGCCTGGTCTTAATTCTCCACCGATAGTTGAAAGTTTATTTTTGCAATGAAACATAAGAGCATTTACTAAAGTATTATCAAAGTTCCCCGCACCTGGATGAACGACCATTTCAGGAGATTTGTTAACAATTAACAAGTCGTCATCTTCATAACGAATATCCAGTTTAATATTTTTTGCTGAAATATTAACTTCCTTAGGTTCAGGGATTGAAACTTCTATTATGTCTGAGGATTTTATTTTAATTGAAGGTTGAGTTATTTGAATTTTATTAATTTTAACAAATCCTTCGTTAATAATATTTTTAATTCTTGTTCTGCTAATTTCTGGAATTAAATTAGTAAGTGCAGAATCTAAGCGTGTATTATTTTTTTCCTCTGTAATTTCAAATTTGTATTTGTTAATGGACATGATTAGCAATTTTGGTGGTCTTGCTAGGACTTGAACCTAGAACTCTAGTTTCGAAGACTAGGATGATATCCATTTCACTACAAGACCATGAGTGCAGTAGTACTATTTATTTTATAGATTTTAAATAAAGATTTTAATGTTTTAAAAAAGAGTTTTAAATTAGCACCCTTGAACTATTTAATTCTTATTGAGGTTCCTTTAAGCCATTCTGACTTTTGATTTTTGTAATATTCTTTTTTCCAAATCGGTGCTCTAATTTTTATTTGCTCAATAATATATCTAGACAATTTATAAGCTTCAGATCTGTGTTTGCAAGATACTGCAATTATTATAGAGGGTTTGCCTAAAGGAACATATCCTTTAGCATGCTCTATAAAAACTTTAGCTTTTTTTAATTTAAATTTCTTAATTCCTTCACTATAGATTTTTTTAAATGTTTTTATTACTAGCCTATCGAAAGCGTCATAGGAAACTCCAGAGACATTTTTGTTATTGTTATTTTTTCTAATATTTCCCACAAAAAAAATGCTAGCTCCTGCATCATAATTTTTTATAAATTTCTCAGCTCTTATTAAGTTAATTTTTTTTTTACTTTTTATGGGATCAATAATTGCGGCGTGAAACATTAGCCACCTCCAATCGGCGGAATAATTGAAATCATTTTATCTTTGTTTAAGACATAGGTGTCATTGACTATTTCATCACGTTCTGAACAAAAAGCAGATTTTTTAATAAGATCTTTATAAGCTTTATTACTTGAATATTTTTTTTCAACAATTTCAATTAATTTATTTCTTATATTTTTAACTTTTGCACCTTTAGCAAAATTAATTTGCAAAACTGGAGCACGAAAAATATCCTTACAGTTGCCAAATAATTTTATTTTGATTTTCATTTTTATAACAACTTAACTTAAGTCTTTTTAAAATAAATCCTGTAAAAATTCTGGCAAGCCATTAGGATTTATCCAGGTTCCTGTTTTTCCGCCCTGTTTAATTAATAAACGAATTCCATCAATTTTAAGATCAGGATTAACAATTTTGCATAAATCATAAATTGCAATTAATGCAGCATTCACTCCCATGATCGCTTCCATCTCAACGCCAGTTTTAGCAAATGCTGCAACAACGCAATAGGCCTCAAGTGAAAAGTCGTCAGCATTTTGAATAATTTTTGTTGAACTGTAGTCGACACTAAGTGGATGACAAAGAGGAATTATTTCACTAGTTTTTTTTACCCCAAGGAGTGATGCAACTTCTGCTAAAGAGATTGGATCTCCTTTTGGCATCTGTTTGTTTTGAATTAATTTAAAAGTTTTTTCACCAACATAAATTTTACCCATAGCTAAAGCTTTTCGGTGTGTATTTTGTTTTTGTGATACATCCACCATATGAAAATTATTGTTTGTAAAAATTTCCTTCGCCCAATCTTTTAAAATACTTGTGTCTATAATTTTAAGATTTTTCATTATCCTCCAATGGATGCTAAATGCGGAGTAATTCCGGTATTGCCCAATTCTAAATAATGAGATTCTTTTTTGAAATTTAATTGAGCATTAATCAAATCTTTAAGTTGAGGAATCTGCTCATCTTTTTGTAATAATGCTCTAAGAGATATTCCCGTATCTCCAAATAAGCATAATCTTAAGTCTCCTTGTGCGGTAATTCTTAAGCGATTACAGCTTTTACAAAAATCTTTTGAATAAGGAGCAATGATCCCAAATTTTCCATTAAAATCTTTACGAATGTAAGTTTTGGCTGGTCCAGAATCAAAACCTGCTGTCTGATGAATCCATTCATTCTTTAATAAATAATCTCTAAAAACATTAGCCGAGACATGATATTTTTTAAAATAATCTAAATTATCTCCTGTTTGCATTAGTTCAATGTAACGAAAGTCTACGTAGTTAGATTTTATAAATTCTTGCCAATTGTTAAAATCTTCTTCAGTATCATTTACTCCTTTAAGCAAAACTGCGTTAATTTTTATTTTTTTAAAATTATTTTGTTGTAAAATTTTAAGACCAGAAAGAATATCTTCCAGTTTATCCATCCCAGTTATAAATTTAAATTTTTCTTTATCAAGACTGTCGATACTAATATTAATCCCATCAATTTTTTGTTCCATCAAAGGTCTAGCAATTTGCTTTAAATTGTAACCATTAGTTGTCATTACTACTTTTTTAATTCCTGGAAGAGATTTTAAATTTTTAACAATATCTATAAAATCTTTTCGAACAGTAGGCTCACCGCCTGTTAATCTAATTTTACAAACACCAAGTTCTGATAAGGCTATTCCAATTCTTCTAATTTCCTCTAGTGTTAAAAAAGTTTTTTTATTTTCAGGTTTTTGGTAGCCATCAGGCAAACAGTAGCCACACTTAAAATTGCAAACGTCGGTAATTGAAATTCTAAAATAAGGAAAAGTTCTACCGAAATTATCTTTTAAATGAACCATCAATTAGAGATTACAATCTATAATGGTAAGATAGTCAAAAGATTTTTTTTCAACTGAAAAGTGAAACATAGTATTATTAAAAGGCATATACTAATTCCTACAAACTTAGCTTTGAGTCATTTAATATGAAAAAAATTAAAAATCCTAATAGAAGATCTTTTTTAACAGGTTCAGCAGCTATTGCAGGGGTAGCCGCTATTTCATCTATTTCAAATTTTAATATTGCAAAAGCAGATCATACTAGTGCTACTCCAAAAGCGACCCCAGAGTATATTAAGTGGAAGAATCGAAATGCATTAATTATTCATTCTGAAGGAACAATTGAAACTCATCGGGATATGATCGGAAATGGAATTATTACTCCAATTGAAAATGTATACATTAGAAATAATGTTAATTCCTTAAATGATCAACAAATAGGAAGTAGACCAGATTGGAAATTAGAAGTTCAGGGTGTTCAGAAACCGAGAACATTCACATTAGCTGAGCTACAAAAAATGCCTTTAAAGATAACTCCTATGGTTCTGCAATGTTCAGGAAATGGTCGTAAATTTTTTGCTCATGGCCCAAGCGGAACTAAGTGGGATACAGGTAGCGCAGCTTGTGTTACGTTTTCAGGAGTTTCTGTTAAATATTTAGCGGAACTTTGTGGCGGACTTGCTGCCGGGGCTAAATTTATTACAGGAACAGGCGCTGATGCACCAAAAGAAATTGATCCAAAAGAGGGAGCAGTTGAAAGATCTGTTCCAATTTCAACTTATGAAGATTGTTTATTAGCTTGGGAAGTTAATGGAGTTCCAATTCCAAATGCACATGGAGGTCCGCTTAGATTGGTTGTGCCTGGTTATTATGGAATAAATAACATTAAACATATTAATAAATTAGTTTTTACAGATAAAGAGTCTGATTTTAAAATGATGTCGACTCGTTACCGAGTTTATAAAATTGGTGAAAAGCCGACTGCTAACGATGGCACATGTTGGGAGATGAATGTAAAAAGCTGGATTACTTCACCTCTTACCTCAGCTAAAGCGGGTAAAGTTGTATTTACAGGTGTTGCATTTAGTAACGGCACTCCTTTAAAAGGAGTTGCTCTATCTTTCGATGAAGGAAAAACTTGGAAGAATGCAAAATTTGTAGGTCCTAATCTTGGAAAATTTGCTTGGAGACAATTTCAATTTGAAGCAAATTTAGAAAAGGGCAACTATACAGTTGCATCTAGAGCAACTGATGAAAAGGGATCACAACCTAAATTAAGATTTGAGAACAACGAGGGTTATTCTCACAATGGTTGGTTGGATCATAGTGTTAAAATTACAGTTGCATAAATTTTTAATTAAATTTAAGAAAATTTTTTTTAATTTTCTTTTAATATATTTTTCTTTGCAATTAAGCCTAAAAGCCGATCAAGACAAAATGATTTTAGGTCTTAAAATATTTAATGAAAAAGGAAACTGCGCAAGTTGTCATCAACTAACAAATGCAAAATCTAAAGGAAATATTGGACCAAGCTTAGATGATCTTAAGCCAACGCAAGCTCAAGTAAGACAGGCAGTTACTAATGGTATTGGAATAATGCCAGCCTTCGGTAATGATAAAATATTAACCCCTCAAGAAATTGATGCAGTTTCTTTTTACGTAGAAAAAGCGACAAGTAATTAAAAGAATATTTTTAAGCCTAAGCGAACAGCAACAAAAAGAACTAGTAACGATGTTAGCAAGGCAAGAATGTGAGATTTTAATATTTTTATATTAAGAAAATTTCCAAGTTGTCCTCCTAATAATACAGCTAAGGGTAAATACAAATAGGGTTGTAGTTGTGAGATATCATTAATTTTTTGAATTTGTCCCAAAAAACCTGAAATAGAGTTTATTAAAATAAATAATGAAGCAGCCATCACAATTTTATTTGGCTGAGCTGCTTTTAAATTAAATAGTATAGGTGAGAGTATAATTCCTCCTCCAATGCCCACAATTCCAGATACTAAACCAATAATAGCTCCAATCAAAATAGCAACAAAGAAGGGAATTTTTTTTATGATTTGATTTGTTAATTTATATTGTCTTGCCTGTATTAAAAGTAAAAGACTGCTTATTGTTAAACAAAAGAATAATAAAATTTGAAAAAAATCTTTTGTTATTTGAAACTTTCCACCAATATAAGCTAAAGGGATAGATCCTAAGAAATAAGGAGTTAAAAATTTTAAATCTAAGTTTCCAGCTCTAATATAATTAAAACAATTTCCACTCGCGACAATAATATTGCAGGTTAATGCTATAATTGGAATTAGCAAATATTCTACATCATAAATTGTTAGTAATGCCAAATATGAAGTTCCACCGGCAAAACCAACGCTTGCGTAAATCGCTGCAACAAAAAAAAAAATTATGGATAGCATATTTTTTAATCTACAGGTATTAATGATATATAATTATGAAAACTGATAGTACAAAAAAATTTATACCCGTTAACATTGCCGTCCTTACTATTTCTGATACCAGAAATGAATCCAACGATACCTCTGGCAATATATTAGCAAATAAAGTCAAAGAATTAGGTCATACTGTTGTTAGCAAAAAAATTTTAAAAGATGACAAAGAACAAATTAAAAAAACTATTCTTGCTTGGTGTGACGAGGCAGTAGATATAATTATAAGTACTGGAGGCACGGGTTTAACAGGTCGGGATATAACCATCGAAGCGTTAGATGAGATTAAAGATAAGGATATTCCTGGATTTGGTGAAATATTTAGAATGCTTAGTTACAAAACAATTGGCACGTCTACTATTCAATCACGAGCTCAAGGAATTATATGCAAAGGAAAATATATATTCGCTCTACCAGGGTCTTCTGGCGCAGTAACCGATGCTTGGGAGGGAATTTTAAAATTTCAATTAGACTCTCGCTTTCAGCCTTGTAACTTCATTAATATTATTCCTCGTCTTAAAGAGAAATAATCTTAAATTGTATTTGGGTAATTAGGAAAGAAACAATCAATCATATCTCCTTTTTTAAAACTCTGTTTTCCTGCTGGAAAAACAGCCCACATATTAGACTGAGTAAAAGGTTTAATTCTAAATGAGTCCTGTCCTTTTAGAGCCTCAAGTTGGAGCTTGCCTGAATTTGAAGAACTTAATTTTGCTTTAACAAAATGTGTCATATTTTTCCTTTTTGCATAAGTATTTTTTAAAATTGTTTTAATTGGCTTTTCAGTTTGTACGCCTAGAATATTAAGCAGATATGGATTTACAAAAAATCTATAGCAAGCGGCTGTTGAAATAGGATTGCCAGGTAGTCCAAAAAGTGCTTTTTCTTTCCTTTTAATCTTTGCAAATAAAACAGGTTTTCCAGGTTTTATTTCAACGCCTTTAAAATAATTTGAAAGTTTAAAAGTTTTAATAACGCTTGGAATAAAGTCAAATTTACCAGCTGAAATTGCTCCAGATGTTACAATTATATCTATATTAGATCTTAACATTTTTCTTATCTGCTTTTTAAAAATAAATGCATGATTATCTCTTAAAATTCCTCCATTAATAAAATTAAATAAAAAATTTTCATTTAATGAATTAATATAAGGACCATTTGAATTTCTAACCTTCCAAGCTGGAATATTTTCACTATCTGAGATTTCATTACCCGTTGAGAAAAATAATATGTTTGGTTTTTTTTTAACCTTAATTTTTTTAATTCCTAAGGTTTTTAGAGCTAAAATATGATTTGAGTTTATAATTGTTCCTTTTTTAATAATCAGATCATTTTTTTTATAATCAGAACCTGCAAATCTAACGTGTTGATGTTTATTAATTTTTTTATCAACAACAATATATTTTGGATTATCTTTATTTGGATAAAATATAATTTGCTCAATTGGAATAATCGTATCAAATGCTTTTGGGATAATTCCTCCTGTCATAATTTCAACAGATTCAAATTTTTTAATTTTTTTTGTTATAGGTTTTGTTCCTGCAATCATTGAACCTATTATTTTAAATTTTTGAGGGGAATTTTTATTTAAAAATTTAGTGTCTTTAGAATTAACTGCAAAGCCATCAAAGGCCGCATTATTTGCTGCTGGATAATTATATTTTGAAAAAATATTTAGAGATACAACTCTGTTTTGAGCATTTTTAGTATGAATAATTTCATTTCCAATTTTAATAGGTGCTTTTTTTAAAATCTTCTGAGAATGTATATAACTAATCATTATTTTTTATGAGTTCCTTTGCTTTTTCCAAATCTTCTTTAGTATTAATATTAAAAAAGGGGTCGTTATTTTTAAATTCCATATTAATTGTTTTAACGCCAACCTTATTAGCCCAAATTTCTACTTTACGTTCTCCTTTATTAGTCACATCATCTTCTAATCTATCTAATAACTCTGTCGACCATAGCCCAAATATATTGTGTCTTTTATCATTGGATTTAATAAAAAAAAGTTTGCTTTTTTTATCATTAATATTTTTTATAAAATTACTTAGATATTTTTTTTTAAAAAATGGCGTATCAGACGGAAAAGTAGAAATCCATTTATAGTCTCGGTTATTTTTCTTAATCCATTTCATGGCAGTCAAAACACCTCCTAATGGCCCTAAATCTTTTTTATAATCTTCAATTTTAGTAATTTTTTTTGAATTTAAAAATTTGATATCGTTATTTGAAATAATTAGAATTTCATTAAACTGATCTAAGATTTCTAACAAAATATAATCGATTAATATTTTGCCGCCTAATTGCACTTGAGATTTATCCTGACCAAATCTTTTTGATTGTCCGCCTGCTAGTACAACCCCTAAAATGCTGTTATAGTCCATAAATCTAAATATAAATCATTAAAATACCAATTAAAGATAAATAATGGATTTGAAAATTTTGGAAATTGCCTCCCATACTGAAAACAAAAAAGTACTTAGCAATCCCACACATTCATCTAAAAATAAAAATCCAATTTGCGGAGACGAAATGGAAATTAGTTTAATTGTGAACAAAGACATCATTGAAGATATGGCTTATCATTGTAAGTCTTGCGTATATTGCCAAGCTTCTGTGAGTTTGCTTTCAAGAACAATTAAACATAAAAATATTCAAGAATTTAAAGAATTTTTTAATGCTGCCGAAGGTATGTTTAAAGATAGTAAATTAAATATTAAAAATAATTGGAAAGAATTTTATGAAATTTTTGATAAAAAAAATATGGCCAGAAAAGAATGTTTACTTCTTCCATTAAGAACAGTCTTAAAAGCGCTTCAGTAGACAAATTTAATGAATTCTAAATATAAAGTTTTAAAATTTAAATCTAATAAGTTTCAAGAGATTGATGATTTGATTTCTATTGAAGAACCCTTAGAAATTTCAATAAAATTTAAAGAACAAGATAAATGGGTTAGCCATATCTTATCTATCACCATGAGAACGCCGGGCCACGATGAAGATTTAGTTCGAGGTTTTTTATTTAATGAACAGATTGTTCAAAATATTACCCATATCGAATCCATAAAAAGTTTTGGAGATAAAGTAGGGCAATACAATATTCAAAATAAAATATTAGCAACTCTAAATAATTCTCAAAATATTAATATTACTAAAATTAAAAGAGATTTTTTAACTAATTCATCATGTGGAGTTTGTGGAAAATCTTCATTAGATGCACTTGAAATAATTAAAAAAGATAAAATTTCGTTAACAGAGCCAAAGTTAACTAAAGAAGTTATTCTTAAATCTCCAGAAATTTTAAGAAATAATCAATCAGAATTTTCTAAAACAGGCGGAATTCACGCAAGTGGATTATTTTTAAGCAATGGAGAATTAATTGCAATTAATGAGGATGTAGGTCGGCATAATGCTTTAGATAAATTAGTAGGGAATATTTTAAATAAAAAACTTCTTGATCCTAAGAGACAATTTATTGCTTGTTCAGGACGTTTAAATTTTGAGCTTGTACAAAAAGTTTTAATGACAAATATTGGAATAATGATTGGAGTGGGTGCGCCAACAAGTCTTGCCATTGATTTAGCCAACAAATTTGGACTAACATTGATAGGTTTTGTGAAAAATGACAGTTTTAATGTGTATACCAATAATCAAAAAGTAATTATAAAAGATTAATTATTTAAACAAAATGTCAAAAAATATTAGTAATCTATCTGGCAAAGTAGGTTTGAAACATAATCTATTTCAAAAAATTTCAGAAAACGTTTTAAAGAACCATCCAAAAGATAATAAAGAGATAGCAAATGAATATAATCTAGGTGTTTCAACTGTTTATGGGGCAGAAAGCTTTTATGAATTTTTAAGACCCGCTCATCGCGAAAAAAAAGCCTTTGTTTGCAATGGTAGTGCATGTATGTGTGCTGGCACACAAGATAAATTAAAAGAGACTTTGAAAGCAAAACTGGGGCAGGACAAAGTAGGATCAATGTTTTGTTTAGGTTATTGCTATGAAAATAATGCGTTTCATTACAACGGAGAAAATTATGCTGGAAAAGACATTGAAAAAATTGATCAAATTTTAAAAGGTGAAAAAATTAAACAAGATAAATTTTTTTCAAAAAGTTACGCAACAACAAGTTTTTTAATGGATGATAAATTATCATCTATTAGCCAAGTTAAAGACCAATTATCTAAATTTCTTAAAAAAGATAAAAAAGAAATTATTAAATCTATACTAGACTCAAATCTTACTGGCAGAGGTGGTGCAGGTTTTCCAACTGGAATGAAATGGGACTTTTGTAGTAGAGAAAAAGTTAAGAAAAAATATGTTATTTGTAATGCTGATGAAGGGGACTCAGGCGCATTCTCCGATAGATATTTATTAGAAGATCAGCCACTTAAAGTTTTGTTTGCCATGATAATTTGTGGCTATGTCATTGGAAGTGATGAAGGTGTTTTATATATTAGAGGGGAGTATCCAAAATCAATCGAAGCAATTAATGGATGCATCAACGAATTAAAAAGGGAAGGTTTGCTTGGAGAAAATATTTTAGGAACAGGTTTTTCTTTTGATATTTATATTTGTATTGGACAAGGCGCATATATCTGTGGTGAAGAAACAGCATTAATTGCATCTATTGAAGGTAGACGAGCCGAAGTAGATGTTAGGCCCCCATTCCCAGTTACTGAGGGCTTATATAAAAAACCAACAGTGGTGAATAATGTTGAAACGTTAGCTGCTGTTACTGGAATTTTAATTAATGGAGCTGATAAATTTGCAGCTATTGGAAATAAAAAATCTGCTGGAACAAAATTAGTATGTCTTGATAGTTTTTTTAAAAATCCTGGAGTTTATGAAATTGATATGGGCACACCGATGAAAAAAATATTTAATGAAATTGGTGGAGGATATAAAGAACCCGTCAAAGCTTTTCAAATCGGCGGTCCTTTAGGTGGCGTTATTCCTTTAAGCGAGATTGATAATTTAAATTTAGATTTTCAAGAATTTAGTGCAAAAGGTTTTATGTTAGGACATGCTAGTGTTGTTAGCATTCCTAAAGATTTTCCAATGGTGGAATACATTCATCACTTATTTGAATTTTCAGCAGAAGAGTCATGTGGCAAATGTTTCCCTGGAAGACTCGGTTCATACAGAGGAAAAGAGATGTTTGATCAAGTTAAGAAAAAGACAGCTAAAATACCCATGCAACTATTAAACGATCTATTAAAAACTATGCAAAAAGGATGTTTATGTGCGCTTTGTGGAGCGATCCCTACTCCTATCAATAATATTTTAAAATACTTCTCCAGCGAGATGAAAAATGATATTTCTGCTTAACCAATGAGTTCAGAAAAACGAAAAATAGCTTATATCGATGGAAAACCATATGAAATTGGTTCTCATCACACCTCTATTTTAAAATTTGTTAAAGGTTATTTAGGCGAAGATAAAGTTCCAACTCTTTGTGATGATCCGAATTTAGCGCCCTATGGCGCTTGTAGAATTTGCTCTGTTGAAGTTGCCTTAGTCAAAGATGGACCAACCAGAGTAGTTGCATCTTGTCATACTCCTGTAGTTGAAAATCAACATATCTTTACAAATAACGACAATTTAAAAAATCTTAGAAAGAATATCGTTGAACTCGTTTTAACAGACCATCCTATGGAATGTGGAACATGCGAGGTGAACAATAATTGTGAACTTCAAAAAGTTGCTAATGATTTAGGAATTTCAGATCACCGATATAACAATCCAAAGCAACACAAAGGTATTCCTAAAGACACTTCACATTCTTATATGAGAATGAATTTAGACCACTGTATTAATTGCGGAAGATGCGTAAGAGCTTGCGATGAAATTCAAGGCTCATTTGTTTTAACAATGAGTGGACGTGGCTTTGAATCAAGAATTACAACAGACAACAATATGTTGTTTGGAGATTCTTCATGCGTCTCTTGTGGTGCATGTGCTCACACTTGTCCAACCGATGCAATTTCAGATATTTTTCAATCTAAGTCAGCTGCAGTAGATAAAAAAGTTAGAACGACTTGTTCATATTGTGGCGTTGGATGTAATCTTGAAGCATCTATTAAAGATAACAAAGTTGTATCCATTGATACTCCTAAAGAAACAGAGGTGAATGCAGGTCACACTTGTATCAAAGGTAGATATGCATTTGGTTTTTATGATCATCCAGATAGATTAAGAACACCATTAATAAAAAGAAATGGAAAATTTGAACCTGCTTCTTGGGATGAAGCTTATGATTTTATTAAGAAAGAATTAAATCGAATTGTTAAAGATCACGGTCCAGATGCAATTGCAGGCATCTCTTCTGCAAGATGTACTAATGAAGAAAATTATTTATTCCAAAAAATGATTAGAGCCGTAATCGGTACAAACAGTGTGGATTGCTGCGCTAGAATTTGCCATTCACCAACTGCTTGGGGTATGCAACAAACATTTGGAACTGGAGCCGCTACGAACTCAACAGAAGATATTTATCACGCAGATTTATTTTTAGTGATCGGAGCAAATCCTACAAATGCTCACCCAGTCACTGGAGCTAAAATTAAACAACAAGTCATGAAGGGTAAAAAATTAATTGTTTTGGATCCTGTTACTACAGAACTTGCTAAACTTGCGGATTATCACATAAAATTAAAACCAGGAACGAACGTTGCTGTTTTAAACATGATGCTTCATTTCATACTTAAAGAGAAATTATATAATGTAGATTTTGTTAGAGATAGAACTGAAGGTTTTGAAAATTTCATTAAAGAAATAGAAAGACAAGACGTTGACGAACTAGCAAAAATTGCTGGAGTAGATAAACAATTGGTTAAAGAAGCAGCCATTGCTTATGCTACTGCAAAAAATTCAATGGAGTTTCATGGTTTAGGGGTTACTGAACATGAACAGGGTTCAAAAACAGTAATGTTAATTGCAGATCTTGCAATGATCACCGGAAATATTGGAAGAAAAGGTGTTGGAGTAAATCCTCTTAGAGGACAAAATAACGTTCAAGGAGCAGCTGATATGGGATGTCAACCACATCAAGGCGCTGGATATTTTAATGTGGCTGATGAAAAAAATCAAAAATTCTACAGTGAAAAATATGGAGTTACTCACCCAACTAAACCGGGCTTAAAAATTCCTGAAATGTTTGAGGCCGCAATTAAAAAAGAATTAAAAGCCGTTTGGATTATAGGTGAAGATATTGTTCAAACAGATCCTAATAGTTCGCATGTAATTGAAGCTATGGAGTCATTAGAATTTTTAGTTGTTCAAGAAATATTCATGAGCGAAACTGCAAAACTTGCAACCGTAGTATTGCCAGGAACTACATTCTTAGAAAAAGATGGAACCTTTACTAATACGGAAAGAAGAATTCAAAGAGTGAATAGAGCAGTGCCGCCTTTACCAGGAACTAAAACAGATGCAGTTATTGTTACACAAATGATGCAAAAATTAGGATTTAACCAACCAAACTATGATGCAGATGAAGTGTTAAAAGAAATTGCAGATATAGTTCCTTTCTTCAAAGGAGTTACTAGAGAAAGACTTGGTAAATTTGGTTTACAATGGCCTGTTCAAGAAGATGGAACGGATACTAAAATTTTACATACCCAAACTTTCAAATTTGGAAAAGGTCGACTTAAAAACTTTGACTGGAAAGAGTCCGCAGAGATTACAGCTAATCAAAAAGAATTTCCTTTGATACTAACTACAAGTCGTGCGTTACAACATTATAATTGCGGAACAATGACAAGAAGAACAAATAACATTGACATTATGGACGAAGATATTCTTTTAATTCATCCAAAAGATGCAGCAGAAAGAGATTTAATCACAGGAGATTTTGGAAGATTATTTTCTGGAAGAGGTAAAGTGGATCTAAAAGTAGAAGTGACAGATAAAGTTAAACAAGGTGTTGTTTTTACAACTTTTCACTTCCCAGAGCACATGGTTAATATGGTGACTGGTCACGGAAAAGATGAAGAAACTATGTGCGCAGAATATAAAGTTTCTTCAGTAGAAGTTAAGAAAATTTCAAATCGTTTTGAGCCAAAAGAAAAAGAAAAAGAAAACGAATATCAAGTTCAAGTTAAATAATCTTAAATCAATAACTAGAGTTATTTTACCCAGTTAGTTGGGTAATTTTTTTTTAAAATAAATCTATTTAAGATAATTGCATAAATTATAATTATTATTGATCCTAAAATAATTGGGTTTATTAAAAATTGATAAGCAGCTCCGCCAAGAATTATAAATATTGGATTGCCACCAGCCGGAGGATGTGTGACTCCTAATAATATCATTAGAAAAATTCCAAGTCCCACTGCGACAGAAATCTGTAAAAATAAATAGTGCTGCTCTATAGTAAAAAAATTTAAAGCTAATACGCCAACTAATGAAGTAATAAAATGACCAAAAAATACGTTTTTTGGCTGAGAAAAAGGGCTTTCAGGATAACCAAAAACTAAGACCATGGATGCTCCAAAAGAGCCAACAAGAAATAAACCATACTGGGTTTTAAAACTTAAAAATGAGAGAGTACCGATTGTGATGATTGAAAATATTTTTGCAATTAACGCTTTTTTAAAATTTTCTTTTATTAAATTAATCATTTTTTTATAAATTATTATCATAAATTCAAAATAGCCTCGGTTAATTAATTACTTCTCTTAAAAGTTGTAAACAGATCAAAGTTTCCTCATATTTTATTATTTATGCTGCCCATTAATTATTTGTATATAGATTTTTTACAGTTATAATTTTTAAAAAATCAAAAAATAAGGGAGCAATTAATGGTTAATAAATACATAAAGAAAATTACTTCTGCATTAAGCGTGGCAGTTTTTTTTACATCAATAGTATTGCCAGGAAATTTATTTGCGCAAACAAAAGAGACGCAATATTTTCCTATACCAAGTAGTCGTGTAGGTCCTTACTCAGCAATGGGCACAGGCTACTATGGCGCACAAATTGACTATATGAACTATGTCAATGCGACTGGTGGTGTAAATGGAGTTATGCTGACATGGCAAGAGTGCGAAACAGAATATAACGCAGCAAAAACAGTAGAATGTTATCAAAGACTTATGACTAAAGATGGTCAGAAGATGGTAGTATTCGATACACTTGGAACACCTGGTGCTTACGCAGTTATTAATCGTATGGCAGAGGACAAAGTTGTTTTGGCTCAGTATGGATATGGAAGAACAGACGCTGCTGATGGCACAGTTTGGCCTTGGGTATTTAATGCTGCAAGTAGTTATTGGTCACAAATCGCAGTAAAATTAAGATGGATGGCTGAACTTGAGGGTGGCGGACCTGAAAAATTAAAGGGCAAAAAAATAGTTCATCTTCACATTGATACTGCCTACGGACGTGAACCACTTCCAACAATGAGAAGACTTGCTAAAGAATGGGGATTTACATTAGTAGAAATTGCTATTGCTCCTCCAGGATTAGAGCAACAATCTCAGTGGTTACAAATCAGACAAGAAAAACCTGATTGGGTAACTTTTTGGGGTGCAGGTTCCGGAATGAATTCAACAGCCATGACAAATGCTGCTAGAATAAATTTCCCAAGAACAAAAATGATGTACGTTACTTTCGGTGGAGCTGAGGAGGATATGATTCCTGCTGGTGACTCTGCTAACGGAACATATGTTGTTTCTAATGCACTTCCTGGAAAAAATTATCCTTTAATTAAAAATATTCAGGAAAAAGTTTACAAAGCTGGAAAAGGAAATATGGCTGATCCAAATCGAGTTGGTACCGCTTATTACAACAGAGGCTTAGGTGCTTCTATTTTGTGGGTTGAAGCATTAAGAAATGCACAAAAAATGCACAATAAAGTTGGAAAAGCTGTTACTAGCGAAGAGTTTAGAGCCGGATACGAAGCTATAAACCTGACAGAGGCTAGAATGAAAGAACTTGGCATTGAAGGCATGTTAGCTCCATTTGCTCTTTCTTGTTCACAACATGAAGGTGCGGGTAAATTTGCTTTAATGCAATGGGATGGAAAAGCTCAAGCTTTCAAAAAAGTTAGGGATTGGACAGGACCTAATGATCCAGCTGCTATAAGAGCACAGATCGTAGAGTCAGCGGCTAAGTACGCTGAGGAAAACAAAATTACACCTAAAAAGTGTAGTTAATCCTTAAATTAATAAATTTAATTTGGGGGATGTTAATTATTTTAAATATTTAAAATAGTTTACACCCCCAAATTTAATATCTAAATTGCACAAAAAAAATAATACAGAATTTTAATGGGGAAAGATTCTAAGAACATATTAGAGGTTAAAAATATTGAAGTAGTTTACGATAATGTAATTTTAGCACTTCATAATGTTTCTCTAAATGTCCCGCGTGGAAAAATTGTAGCTCTACTAGGAGCTAATGGAGCAGGAAAAAGCACAACTCTAAAATCAATATCAACAATGCTTGCTTCTGAAAGAGGCAAAGTTACAAAAGGAACAATTAATTACGACGGTAAAGAAATTAAAGATCAAACTCCTTCAGAAATGGTTGGACTTGGAATGGTGCAAGTTCTTGAGGGCAGAAGATGTTTTGGACATTTAACTGTTGAAGAAAATATTATTGCCGGTGCATATTCAAGAAAATTATCAAGAGGCGATTTAAATCAAGAGCTTGAAAAAATTTACAGTTATTTCAAAAGACTTAAAGAAAGAAGAAAAAGCCAAGCTGGATTTACGTCAGGAGGGGAGCAGCAAATGGTTGCGGTGGCAAGAGCAATGATGACAAAGCCTAAAATGCTTTTACTAGATGAACCATCTATGGGTCTAGCACCTCAATTAGTTGCAGAAATATTTAATATTGTAAAAATGTTAAATGAAAAAGAAGGAGTTAGTATTTTACTAGCTGAACAAAATACAAATATCGCTCTTAAGAATTCAGACTATGGATATATTATTGAAACTGGAAAAGTAATGTTAGAAGGATCAGCAAAAAGTTTATTAGGCGATAATAAGGTAAAAGAACTATATTTAGGAATTTCAAAAGGTAAAAGATTGAATTTTAGAGACGCTATTAAGGATAGCGAGAAAAAAAATAAATAATGGTAACAAGGAAGAATGTTAAGAAAAAAATTAATAAAAAAAGTAAGAAAAAACCTATGACACAAGGTAGAAAATTTAAAATTGGAAAACCTATATTAGAAGTAAAAAATATTTCTCTAAGTTTTGGAGGCGTTAAAGCTATTACTAATATTTCTTTTAACGTTTTAGAGCATGAAATAAGAGCGCTAATAGGTCCAAATGGTGCAGGAAAAAGCTCTTTGCTTAACTGTATTAATGGAATTTATAAGCCTCAAGAAGGAAAAATATTATTTAAAGGAGAAGTTTTAGATAAAATTACTCCTAATATTATTGCGCAAAAAGGAATTTCGAGAACCTTTCAAAACCTTGCTCTTTTTAAAAGAATGTCTGTATTAGATAATATTTTAGTAGGAAGAAAATTACATTCAAAGGCTAACTTTTTCGAGGTAGCCTTTCAGCTTCCAAGAGCATTAAAAGAAGAAAAACAGAATAGAGAAAAATGTGAAGAAATTATTAAATTTTTAGAAATAGAAAATATTAAAAATACTCCTGTTGGTAAACTTCCTTACGGTTTACAAAAAAAAGTTGAATTAGGACGAGCTCTAGCAACAGAAGCCAGTGTGCTGTTGCTTGATGAGCCAATGGCTGGAATGAACGTTGAAGAAAAAAGAGACATGTGTAGATTTATCTTAAAGGTAAATGATGAGCTTGGAACAACTATAGTTTTAATTGAACATGATATGGGGGTTGTTATGGATATATCTGATAGAGTTGTAGTTCTTGACTATGGAAAAATTATTGGTGATGATGTGCCAGATAAAGTTAGATCTGACAAAAAAGTTATAGATGCATATTTAGGAGTTGCCCATGACTGATTCAATTCTATTCTTCTTCGAAGTTCTTGTGGGTGGATTATTATCGGGTACAATGTATTCGTTAGTAGCCCTTGGTTTTGTTCTTATTTACAAAGCATCTTCAACTTTTAATTTTGCACAAGGTGCCATGGTGTTCTTTGCGGTACTTTCATTCGTTGGATTTATGGAATATGGAATGCCGTTCGGAGTTGCTTTTTTTGCTGTAGTTCTTCTAATGATAGTAGTTGGTTTGTTGACTGAAAGATTGGTGCTTCGACCATTAATGAATCAAAGTGAAGATACAGTTTTGATGGCAACAATTGGTCTTGGGTTTGTACTTGAGGGGCTTGCTCAAGCGAAATGGGGTGTTGAAGTTAGAAAATTAAGTCTTGGAATTGGAGACTTTCCTATTCCGTGGATTGCAGATAATTTAAAATTATTTATTAGTGCTCTTGATTTAACAGCAGGTCTTGTTGCCTTTGGAATGATTGTGCTTTTGACTCTTTTATTTAAGTACACAAAAATTGGACTTGGACTACGAGCAGTTGCTGATGATCCAGGAGCTGCAAGTTCTATTGGAATTCCTTTAAAGCATATCATGCTGCTCGTTTGGTCTGCTGCAGGGGTCGTTGCCTTAGTTGCTGGAATGATGTGGGGCGCAAGAGCAGGCGTTCAATTTGCTCTTATTGAACTTGCATTAAAAGCCTTACCAGTTCTAATTATTGGTGGATTTTCATCAATTCCTGGAGCAATTGTTGGTGGTTTACTTGTAGGTGCCGTAGAAAAAATTTTAGAAGTTTATATTGGGCCTTTCTTTAAAGGCGGGATCGAAGCTTGGGCACCGTATATGCTATCAATTTTATTTTTACTGTATAGACCAGAAGGTTTATTTGGAGAGAAAATAATTAGGAGAGTTTAATTTATGAAACCAGTTTTTATGAGATATACAAGGAATGATATTATAAATTTTGTCGTTTTACTGGTGATAGGTTTTTTAGTAATCCCTAATGTTATCAAAGCTGATTATTGGTACACTTCAATTTTAATACCTTGGTTATGTCTGACTATTGCAGCATTAGGTCAAAATATTGTTATGGGTTATACGGGGCAGTTATCTTTAGGCGCAGCTGGATTTATGTGTGCAGGCGCCTACGCTTGTTACAATATGATGCTTCGAATACCGGAAATGCCTTTTTTAGGTGCATTAGTTTTATCAGGATTAATTGCAGCAGTTCTTGGAATTATATTTGGACTACCCAGTCTTAGAATTAGAGGAATTTACTTAATGGTTGCAACATTAGCTTCGCAGTTTTTTATTGTTTGGGTCATAGACAAATTTGGCTGGTTTAAAAACTACGACGTATCTGGATCAACTACTTTTCAAAAAATTAATATAAATGGAGTAGCGTTTACTAGTGGGTATATGATGTATCTACTAGTGGCAGTGGTTGTGATCATAGTAACCATTGCTTGCAATTAATATGGCCAGAGGTTCTACTGGTAGAAACTGGATGGCAGTGAGAGATATGGACATAGCCGCAGAGTCTATGGGTGTTTCTCTTTTAAAAACTAAGTTACAAGCATTTGCAATTAATGCTTTTTTATGTGGTATCGCAGGAGCTCTGTATACTTATACCTATTTAAAAACTGTTGAGCCATTTGCTGCTTTTAATATCAGTTTATCTTTTAAGATTATGTTTATGGCAATCATTGGAGGACTTGGAACAATTTCTGGCGCATTTATCGGTGCGGCATTTATTTTACTTTTTCCAGTTGTGCTAAATGCTATTGGCAACAATGTATTCCACGGTATGATTGATGCAACAATCATAAGTTCCATTGAGCAAGTTGTATTTGGTGGATTAATTATAACATTAATGATTTTTGAGCCGCTTGGATTTGCAAAATTATGGGAAACCTTAAAACAAAAAGTAATAAGAAAAAAATCTTAATTTATTTCATTACCGCAATTGTCATTACGGTTGTTATTTTAATAATAATAGTTTTTGCAACTCAAAAATCTGCATTAGAAAAATGTGCTGATGCTGGTCATATCTACATTTGGGGCGAGCAAAATAAGGCCTATATAAACAAGAGTTTTAAGGAAAAAATGAATGATAATAAAAGTTTTAAAGATTTTCCTTATACTAAATTATTTGGAATTTGTGATCAAAGTCAAAAACAATACCCAGAAATGTTTAAAAAAAAATGGGGAAGGTAATAATTTTTATAAACCAACAATCTTGCCGTTAATATAGTCAATATTTTCAGCGGAAGGTTTTTTAGATAATCCTGGCATAGTCATTATATTTCCACAAATTACGACAATAAATTCAGCTCCAGCAGAAAAACGAATTTCACGTACAGTAATACTGTGATTTGAAGGAGCTCCTCTTAACTTTGGATCTGTAGAAAATGAACTTTGAGTTTTAGCAATACAAACTGGAAAATGTCCATAACCTGAATTTTGTAAATTTTGAATTTGTGTTTTTACTTTATCATCCATCGTTACTTCACTTGCTCTATAAATTTTTTTTGCAATTTTATTAATTTTTTCAATTAATGTATCCTTATCTTCATACGCATATTGCATTTTTTGTTTAGAATTTTCACATAATTCAACTACTATCTTTGCAAGATCAATAGCTCCTTTGCCACCATCTCCCCAATGAGATGAAAGAACTGTTTTAACATTTAATTTTTTCATTCTTTCAAAAACTAACTGAATTTCTGCTGGGGTATCGCTTGTAAATTTATTAATAGCTACAACGCATGGTAAATTAAAAACTTTAGTCATATTTTCAACATGACGTTCTAAATTAACAAGCCCTTTATCAAGAGCAGAGATGTCTTCTTTTGTTAAGTTAGAAAGTTCAGCGCCGCCGTGATATTTAATTGCGCGAATTGTTGCAACTAATACTGTTGCTGAAGGATGTAGACCAGATTTTCTGCATTTGATGTCTATAAATTTTTCAGCACCCAAGTCAGCACCAAAGCCAGCTTCTGTAACTACATAATCAGCAATTTTTAATGCAGCCTTTGTAGCAATTATAGAATTGCAACCATGTGCAATATTTGCAAATGGACCTCCGTGTACAAAGGCAGGATTATTTTCTAAAGTTTGTACTAAATTTGGAGCTAATGCATCTTTTAAAAGTGCCGTCATTGCACCAACAGCCTTTAAATCTTTTGCAAGAACGGGTTGATTTTTATTATTATAAGCTACAACAATTTGTCCGATACGTTTTTTTAAATCTTCAACTGATGTTGAAAGGCAAAAAATCGCCATGATCTCAGAGGCAGCAACGATGTCAAAACCTCCTTCGTGAGGAAATCCTTCTTTTTTTTCATTTAATCCTAAAGTAATTTTACGTAGAGCTCGATCGTTCATATCTACCGTACGTTTCCATTGAATAGTTTTGATATCAATTCCTAATTCATTTCCGTGATAAATGTGATTATCCAACATTGCTGCTAGCAAATTATGAGCGGCTGCAATTGCAGCAAAATCGCCTGTAAAATGTAAATTAATATCTTCCATGGGTACAATTTGAGCTAGTCCACCACCAGCAGCACCGCCTTTAATGCCAAACACAGGACCTAAAGAAGGTTCCCGTAAACAAATCATAGTTTTTTTTCCAATACAATTTAGGGCATCACCTAATCCCACCGTTGTTGTAGTTTTTCCTTCTCCAGCAGGAGTTGGACTAATAGCCGTAACTAGAATTAATTTTCCATCTTTATTATTTTTTAATTTATCTAAGTAAGAAAATGAGATTTTCGCTTTATATCGACCATAATTTTCAAGATCTTCTTCTGGAATATCTAAACGATTTTTCGCTATCTCAGATATTTTGAGCATTTTCGCTTTTTGGGCTATTTCAATATCGCTTGGCATAATTTCTTTTAATTGTTTTTAAGCATTAATGAGATCACAGCGTTTGTACGTTCTTTTAAAAGATACTAGAAAAATAATAGCAATTAATGCGTGTATTAACTTTCTCTTCTATTATTTCAAATTTATATTTGATAATAGACTTGTTCAATAATTTTTTAAATTAGTTTTAATTTTTTTAAAAGTTATCCAGAATGATATTAGGATCAGTAATTGATAGCGATATAAACGAAAAGAGAATAGCAATTTCTTTAGATACAGTTAAAAAATACATTTCTAATGGGTTTTCTGTTCAATTAGAAAAAGATTTTGGAAAAAACTCGAATATTAATGATGAAGAATTGCAAAAATTAGGAGCAAAAATAACAACTAAAGAAGAAATTTATAGGACTTCAGATATTGTTATAAAAATTAATTGTCCAACCGATTCTGAAATTTCATTAATAAAAGAAGGCACAGTATTGATCGGCAGTTTTTTCCCACACTTAAATAAAGATAAAATTAATAAACTTTTAAAAAAAAATATTAAAATATTCTCTTTGGAGTTGCTTCCAAGAATTACTAGAGCACAGTCTATGGACATTTTGTCATCACAAGCAAATTTAGCTGGTTATAAAGCTGTTATAGACTCGGTTTATGAATTTAATAAAGCAGTTCCAATGATGATGACAGCCGCAGGAACAATAACGCCAGCAAAATTTTTTGTGGTAGGAGCAGGTGTAGCTGGGCTCCAAGCGATTGCTACAGCAAAAAGATTAGGAGGCGTTGTGTCTGCAACAGATGTTAGGCTTGCTTCAAAAGAACAAGTCGAAAGTTTAGGGGGAAAATTTGTTTTTGCAGAAAGTTCAAAAAACTTAGAAACAAGCGGAGGTTACGCAAAAGAATTAGATGCTGAAGATAAAAAGAAACAAGAAGAGTTATTAAAAACAACAATCAAAAATCAGGATATTGTTATTTGTACAGCTTTAATTCCAGGTAAAAAAGCTCCAAGAATTGTTACAGAAGAAATGGTTAAATCGATGAAGAGTGGATCAGTTATTTGCGATTTAGCAGTTGAGCAAGGGGGTAACTCAGCATTTTCTGAGCCAGGTAAAGTTGTAGTTATAAATGGTGTTAAAATTATAGGATATAAAAATTTTCCAAGTAGAATTTCAGAAAGCGCATCTATTTTATTTGCAAAGAATATTTTAAATTTTTTAGAAATTATTTATGACAAAGTTGGAAAAAAATTAAAAATAGATGAAAACGATGAAATTATTAAAGCAGTTTATATTAATAAGGAGATTAACTAATGGAAATTGATCCAATTATTTTTAGATTTGCAATTTTTATTTTATCTATTTTTGTAGGCTATTATGTAGTTTGGAGTGTAACGCCAGCTTTGCATACACCGCTCATGTCAGTGACGAATGCAATTTCATCAGTGATTATTGTGGGAGCATTAGTTGCAGTGGGCCTTTCTCCAATCACACAAGGTTTTTTTGGCAAGTTTCCAGGAATTCTTGGAATTTTACTCGCTTCAATAAATATATTTGGTGGCTTCTTGGTAACTCAAAGAATGCTGAAAATGTATAAAAAAAATAAAAAGAAATGATTTCAGCAAACATTACAGCATCGTTATATTTACTTACCGGAATTTTGTTTATTATGGCGTTAAGGGGACTTTCTTCTCCAGAAACTTCAAGAACAGGAAATTTTTTTGGAATTTTAGGAATGTCACTTGCAATAATTGTTACTCTTTTATCTTTAGGAGATATTAATCAAATTAAAGAAAATATTTTTTATATTTTAGCCCCAATCATTATAGGAGGATTAATAGGAGGGTTAATTGCTTTTAGAGTGTCAATGACTGCAATGCCCCAATTAGTTGCTGGTTTTCATAGTCTAGTGGGTCTTTCAGCAGTCCTTGTTGGGATTGTGGCATTTTATAATCCTTCATCATTTGGAATAGGACAAGTCGGTAATATTAAAACTTTATCTTTAATTGAAATGTCCTTGGGAGTTGCAATTGGAGCTATAACATTTTCCGGTTCTTGTATTGCATTTCTAAAACTTCAGGGATTAATGTCAGGAAGCCCCATAACATTTAAAGGACAACATCTTATAAATTTATTTATAGGATTATTAATAATTTTTTTAATATTTTCTTTTACAAAATTACAATCTGAAAATTTATTTTGGGCAATTATAATTATTTCAACTCTAATTGGTTTTCTAATTATTATTCCTATAGGAGGCGCAGATATGCCAGTCGTTGTTTCAATGTTAAATTCTTATTCTGGTTGGGCAGCTGCTGGTATCGGTTTTACCTTAGAAAATATTGCCCTTATAATTACGGGTGCTTTAGTTGGATCTTCAGGGGCTATTCTTTCTTATATTATGTGCAAAGGAATGAACCGTTCATTATTTAATGTTATTCTAGGCGGTTTTGGTGGTGATACCTCGGCTACAACTGTTCAAAGAAATACTAAACCCGTTAAACAAGGAGGAGCAGATGATGCTGCTTTTTTAATGAAGAACGCTTCTTCAGTTATCATTGTTCCAGGTTATGGAATGGCAGTAGCACAAGCGCAACATGCTCTTCGTGAGATGGCTGATAAATTAAAAAAATTAGGAGTAAAAGTTTCATATGCCATCCATCCTGTTGCAGGAAGAATGCCAGGACATATGAATGTTTTATTAGCCGAAGCGAATGTTCCATATGATGAAGTATTTGAACTTGAAAACATTAATAATGATTTTTCTAATTCGGATGTTGCATTTGTTATCGGTGCAAATGATGTAACTAATCCTGCGGCAAAAACTGATCCAAAAAGCCCAATTTTTGGTATGCCAATTCTTGATGTTGAAAAATCAAAATCTGTATTATTTGTAAAAAGAGGAATGGCTGCGGGTTATGCTGGAGTTGATAATGAACTTTTTTATAAAGATAATACCTTGATGTTATTCGCGGACGCAAAAAAAATGGTAGAGGATATAATTAAAAATCTTGATTAATAGCTAATTTATTCCCCAGTATTGATAAGACCGCCTCGTTTTCTAGCTCCTTCAAAAGAAACTAAAAAAACAACAATAGCAATGAATGCATACACTCCATTCAAGATAATAGATTTTAAAAAATAATTAGTATTAAAATTATTATTAAATAAAACTTCGCGCATTCCTTCAAAGACATAAGTTTGTGGAAATGATAATGAAAGCCATCTGATCCACTCGGGCAATGTTTCAACTGGATAATAAACTGCACTTAATGGGGCTAATGTAAAAATAGCACCCCACGCTAAGCTTTCAGCAGAAACACCAAAGCGAATAATTGCTGCTATAATAAAGATTCCTAGTATCCATCCAGTCATTAACAAGCTTGAAAAAAATAACATTAGACTAATTCCCATTTGAAATAATGAAAAAGAATAAAGAGGGATCGCAAGTAGAGCTGCTGGTATAATTGCAATAATTGTTCTTATAAAACTAATGGTCATTAATGAAAAAACCATTTCTAAAGGTCTAAGAGGACTGACAAATAATTGCCCTAAGTTTCTTGACCATATCTCTTCTAAAAAAGACAAAGAAAAACCTAGCTGACTTCGAAATAAAACATCCCATAACAAAACCCCAGCGATTAAAACTCCACCTATTTGTAATAGGGTATCGTTAGCACTTGTTAAATGCTTTGAAATTAGTCCCCACAAAATCATTTGGAATGTTGGCCAATACATCAATTCTAAAATTCTAGGAAAAGAAGTCTTGATTAAATAAAAATATCTAACGACTAGCGCAAAAATTCTAATTAATGATTTCATGAATAATTCTTGTCCCTTGCAATTTTAAGAAAAACATCCTCTAATTTCTTCTTTCCATACTTTTTTAAAAGGCTGTTAGGGGAGCCTTGATCTGTAATTTTTCCATCCTTCATCATAATGACTGAGTCACAAAGTCTAGTGACTTCTTCCATGTTATGACTTGCAAGAATGATAGCGGTATTATGTTTTTTGCAAAATTTTTCAAAGAAAGTTCTAACACGATCAGCAGTATCAGGGTCTAATGAAGCTGTAGGCTCATCTAAAAATAATATTTCAGGATCATTAATTACAGCTTTACCTAGGGATACCCTAGTTTTTTGACCAGAAGATAATTCTCCAACTTTAGAGTCTAATAAGTTTTCAAAATCTAATTCTTTTGCAATGATTTTAATTTTATTATTAATATTTTTAATTCCATATAGCATTCCATACACAAATAAATTTTGTCTAACTGTTAATTTTTTAGGTAAATCAACATATGGAGAAGAGAAGTTAATTTTATTTAAAATCTTATATCTATCTTTTGCAATATCTGTTGATAATATTTTGATACTTCCAGATGTGGGAGTTAATAAACCTAACAACATTGTAATGGTCGTGGTTTTTCCAGCACCATTAGCTCCTAAAATTCCTTTTATTTCTCCTTGTTTTAAATCAAATGAAATATTTTTAACAGCGAGGTGATTTCTAAATTTTTTTGATAAATTTCGAACCTCGATTATATTTTCACTCATAATATGCAGCTCTTCTTAACCTTTCGTTAATTGCTTTACCTAAATCTTTATTAGGAATTTTATTTACACTTATAGATTTAAATTTTTTACTTTTTATAACTCTTAATGTGTTAAAGAAATTTTTTGCAGCTTCTTTTAAACTTCCACGAGTACTTAAATTAAAAGTACATTGATTTCTATAATTTTTATTACCGAATGTAATTAAAGCTCCTTCTTTAGTAGCTTTTTCTCTGTTCATATAAATAGGCATACCAGGAGAGTAATGTAGACCTATTTGTCCAGGAGATTTGATAATTTTATTTTTATTGTCAGATAATTTTATTTTTAGAAATTTACCTATAACTTCAGAAGAAATTGCTCCTTCTCTTAATATCTTTGGTTTTGTTGTTAAATCAATTACCGTTGATTCAATCCCAAATTTACAAAAACCTCCATCTAAAATCATTTTAAGATTGGTACCAAATTCTTCAGCAACATGTTTTGCTGTTGTAGGACTTAAAGATTTGGATCTGTTAGCGCTTGGAGCAGCAAGTGGACAATTTAAAATATTTAATAATCTTATTATATTCTTTTCATTAGGTATTCTAACAGCAATTGTAGCAAGACCTTTGTTTACAAGCTTAGATATTTTTGAGGTTCTTTTTTTTTTTAGTATGTAGGTTAAAGGGCCGGGTGAAAATTTTTTTACAAGTTTTAAGAAGTTTTTATTAATGATTGCTTCTTTTTTTATCTCTTCAATATTATTAAAATGAATAATCAGAGGATTATTCATTGGTCTTTTTTTTAAAGAAAAAATTTTTTTTACAGCTTTAGTATTATAAGCATTTGCAGCAAGCCCATAGACTGTTTCGGTTGGTACAGCAATGACATCTCCTTTTTCTATGGCAATCTTAGCTTTGTTTAAATTATTATTTGTGGGTTTATAAATATTTGAATAGATATTTTTCATTAATTATTTAATATAAAAGAGTAATTCTTAAAAATGATACTTATATGAAAAAATCTAGCATTTCTCCAGATATTACAAAGCTATCCTTTGAGGAAGCATTAGAGCAATTAGAAGAAATTGTTAGCAAGTTAGAAGATGGTTCTATTAATTTAGAAGAGTCTATCGAAGAATATACACGAGGTGTTCATCTTAAAAATCATTGTGAAAATAAATTAAAAGAAGCAACTTTAAAAGTAGAACAAATCACTATTGATAAAGACGGGAAATTCTCAACAAAGGAATTTAATAAAAATTCCTAAGAATGAACGTTACTGAAAAAAATATTGGCAAAGTTGCAAAAGACGTTGATATCTTCTTAAAAAAATTTCTCAGCAAGAGAAAACAAAAGAGCAAACTTTATCATGCCATAAAGTACGGTTTATTTTCAGGAGGTAAAAAATTTAGATCTTATTTAGTAATTAATTCAGGAAAATTATTTAATTTAAATTATAAAAATTTAATAGTTATTGGTGCGGCAGTAGAGTGTATGCATTCTTATTCACTCATTCATGACGATTTACCCAGTATGGACAATGATGATTATAGAAGAGGAAAAAAAAGTACGCATAAAGTTTTTGGAGAGTCTACAGCAATTCTTGCTGGTAATTCGCTATTAACTTTGGCGTTTGAGATCTTAACGTCTAATCAACTAAATACTAATTATAAAGTTAAATCAGATTTAGTTTATTCACTTGCATCATCAGCAGGCTATACTGGAATTGCCGGTGGGCAATTTTTAGATCTTAAATTTGAAAAAATGAAAGTGAATAAGAATTTAATTGTAGATATGCAAAACAAAAAAACAGGTGAGCTAATAAGTTTTTGTTTAGAAAGTGCAGCAATATTATCTGGTAAAAATTCACATAGAAAATTCTTAAAAAATATAGGTATGGATCTTGGTTTATTATTTCAAATTACAGATGATTTACTGGATATATTTGGAGATGCAAAAAAAATTGGCAAACCTACAAGGAGAGATAATCAAAAAGGCAAAGCTACAATCATTAAAAATATTGGTGTGAATAAAACAATTGAATTTTGTTATAAGTTAGTAGATTCAATCACCGAAAGACTTAAAAATAAATATAGAACAAGAGCAGATAGCTTGATAGATTCTGTAAACTTTTTGTTAAGAAGAGAACACTAATGTTAAACACACCATTACTTGATAAAATTAAAAATCCACAGGATCTTAAAAAATTAAAATTATCAGAACTTAAAACCTTAGCAGATGAGTTAAGAGCAGAATTAATTGATGCAGTTTCAGTTACCGGAGGACACCTTGGGGCAGGCCTTGGTGTTGTTGAACTTACTATTGCAATTCACTATCTTTTTGACACTCCAAAAGACAGATTGGTATGGGACGTAGGACACCAAGCATACCCTCATAAAATTTTAACTGAGCGAAGAGATAGAATTAGAACCTTAAGAAAAGGTGGAGGACTATCAGGATTTACAAAAAGATCTGAAAGCATTTACGATCCATTTGGCGCAGCCCATAGTTCAACCTCAATATCAGCATCATTAGGAATGGCCGTTGCAAGAGATTTAGATGATAGAAATAATAATGTAATTGCTGTTATTGGTGATGGAGCCATGAGTGCAGGGATGGCTTATGAGGCCATGAATAACGCAGGCTCAATGAAATCAAGATTAATCGTAATTTTAAATGATAATGATATGTCCATTGCGCCTCCTGTTGGTGCAATGAGATCTTATCTTGCAAAATTATTATCCGGAAAAACTTACATAGGATTTAGAGGATTTTTAAAAAAAATTGCATCACTATTTCCAAGATCAATAAAAACCAGAGCCGCAAGATTTGAGGAATACTTTAGAGGACTTGCTGTTGGTGGAACTTTATTTGATGAATTAGGTTTTTATTATGTGGGTACTATTGATGGACATAATTTTGATCAACTAATACCTGTTTTAAAAAATGTTAGAGACTCTAGTCACCAAGGACCTTTCTTAGTTCATGCTATTACCCAAAAAGGAAAAGGTTATACACCTGCTGAAAATTCAGAGGACAAATATCATGGCGTTAATAAATTTGATGTAGTGACAGGTGCACAAGTCAAATCAACAGTTAACACGCCAACATTTACAAAAGTTTACGGAGATACACTTGCTAAACATGGAGAGATCGATAGTAAAATTGTTGCAATTACAGGAGCAATGCCATCAGGAACCGGCGTTGATATATTTGCAAAAAAATTTCCAACACGTTCATTTGATGTTGGAATTGCAGAACAACATGCAGTTACATTTGCAGCAGGACTTGCAACAGAGGGATATAAACCTTTTGCAACTATTTATTCAACATTCTTACAAAGAGCTTACGATCAAGTAGTGCACGATGTTGCAATTCAAAATCTTCCTGTTCGATTTGCAATAGATCGAGCAGGGCTAGTGGGTGCAGATGGACCAACCCATGCAGGTTCATTTGATATTACTTACCTTGCAACACTCCCAAATTTTGTAGTAATGGCACCAAGCGATGAGGCGGAACTTGTTCGAATGATTAATACTGCAGTAACTATTAACGACAGACCTTCCGCATTTAGATATCCAAGAGGAAATGGTTATGGGGTTGAACTTCCAAGCATTAAAGAAACAATTGAAATTGGTAAAGCAAGAATTATTCAAGAAGGCAAACAAGTTTGTCTATTAAGCTTAGGCACAAGACTAGAGGAGTGTAAAATTGCAGCTAACGAATTAAAGAATAAAGGAATTTCAACTACGGTTATAGATGCAAGATTTGCAAAACCGTTAGATGAAAAATTAATATTAAAATCTGCAAAAAATCATGAAGTAATAATCACTATTGAAGAAGGTTCTATTGGTGGATTTGGCTCACACGTTGCAAATTTACTAGCTGAGCACGGAGTTTTTGATAAAGGACTTAAATTTAGATCAATGATACTTCCTGATGTATTTATAGATCAAGACACTCCAGAGAGAATGTACGATGTTGCAGGTTTAAACGCTAAGCACATTGTTCAAAAAGTTTTAGAGGTTTTCTTTAGTAAAGAAGGAATAAGAATTATTAAGTAAATTTTAATTAATATCCACATACACTCTTAAAAGTGGAAAATTTGATTCAAAATGGAATCAAAAGGGAATCAAAACGAGAACATTGAAAATTTGAATTACGAGATATCCACAGCAAATTTCTTTAGAGTCTCTATAGGGATAATCTCTAAAGTCTTCATATGAGTTCTTCTAAGGTAAATTTTGCACCCGTGGCCAGCATCGATAGCTCTTTTTACCCAACTTGCACAAACACACCAATTATCTCCATTCTTTAACCCTTCAAATCCAAATTCAGGATGAGGTGTAATTAAATCATTACCATTTTCTTTACACCAATTTAGAAAATCATCATTTACTTTAGCGCATACACAATGCATACCAACATCAGTTTTATCTGTATTGCATGAGCCATCACGAAACCAACCAGTAATTGGATTCATTGAGCAAGGCTCAATATCTTCACCGAGCACATTTTTTTGTTTTTGGATTTTATTCATGTTTAAACACATTCGCTATTTTTTGATCAATCTCGATATTAAATGAGAATGATCTTCTCTCTTCACCAGATTGAAAAGGATAGACTGTGTGCATTAAATAGTTTGGAAATAAAATCATATCACCAACTTTTGGTTCATGATTGTATATACTTTTGCTTAAAAAAGCTCTTGAGCCATGAATAAAATCAATCGTGCCATGAGTCTTAAGATTTTTTTTATGAGTTCTTGTGTCATCACTTAAAGACTTTGGAACTTTTAGATAGCCAACTCCAGAAATATGCCCATCATGATAATGAATAGGATTGTATTCATTTTCGAATTGTCTAACCACCCAGACGTTCTTAATTTTAAATATAGTAATTTTTTTTTTAAGTGATTTTTCAATATAGTTTTTAGTAATTTTAAATAAGAAAGCTTTTTAAATATTTATTAATAAAAGTTTTTAGGAAGTTTCAGCTCTTGACTTACTTGTCCTACTAATTCTTTACTATAATCAAATTTTTTTGAAAGACTTTGATTGTCAACAATTTTATCAATCTCTTTATTTATTTTATTGATAAGACTTTTTGAAATTTTTAGTTTTGCAATTCTTGGGCCAAAAGGCGTCAATGATATTTACATTATTAGTCATTATAATTTTGTAGGATTTGGTTGTCCTTTATAGACAATATTAGGATTAAATTTTTTTCTTTTTTCTTTAAATTTTAATTTAATATTTTTTTTAGCTTTAGTGGGTACTGATCTATAAAAACAAGATTTATACCCTACATGACAGCTTGCGCCTCTGCCAATATCCACAGTGATCCACACTGCATCTTGATCATCATCAATTCTAATATCTTTAACTTTTTGAACAAAGCCACTGGTTGCGCCTTTGTGCCATAAAGCTTTTCTAGATCTACTCCAATAAAAGGCTTCGCCTGTTTCAATTGTTTTTTGTAATGCAAGTTTGTTCATAAATCCGTGCATCAGAACTTCTTTAGTTTTATAATCAGTTGTAATGACTGGAATTAAACCATCTTTGTTGAATTTAGGGCTTAAATACTTGCCTTCTTCTACTTGCTTAATTGAGGTTCTTTTTTTAAACATTTATGAGAAAATTAATTTTTTCTAGGTGTTTAGTATATATTATAACTTAACAAAAAATATAATCACTTTTAATGAACGTTACTGAATTACTAAAAAAAAAGTTAGAAAAAACTGTTACTAGACAGCAGGCTGAAGAAGCCATTAAAGTTTTACTTGCTTGGGCAGGGGATAATCCTAAAAGAGAAGGTCTATTAGATACTCCAAAGCGTGTGATCAAAGCATTTGAAGAATATTTTTCAGGTTATTTGATTGATCCTTATAAGGATTTAGAAAAAACTTTTGGTGATGTTGAAGGCTACGATGACATGGTTATTCAGAAAAATATCTCAATTTATAGTCATTGTGAACATCATATGGCGCCGATTGTTGGAGTAGCTCATGTAGCTTATATTCCTCATGAAAAAGTTGTAGGTCTTAGCAAACTTGCAAGAGTTGTTGAGGCTTATTCTAGAAGATTGCAAACTCAAGAAAGGTTAACAATGGAAATTGCAAATACAATATTTAAAGGTTTGAAAGCCCAAGGGGCTGCTGTGAGTATTGACGCAGTTCACCACTGTATGACATCGCGTGGTATTAAAAAGCATGAGGCAACTACAGTTACAAATTATTTTACAGGCGTATTTAAAGAAAGTCATAATCTTCAAAATCGTTTCCTACATTATATCGGTCAGAAATAAATGTTAGATCAAGTGGTTGTTGATACAGACATAGAATCCGTATCCTGTAATGGGGGTGATGACGCTGTAGGCCATCCAACTGTTTATTACAATTTTGGAGAAAAATCTGAAGTTGTTTGTGGTTACTGTGGTAAAAAATTTCTAAAGAAAAAAGATAATCATGAATAATTTTAAAGCAATTGTTTTAAGTAAAACTGGTGATCAATTTACAAGAGAAGTTAAAAGTATTGACAAGAGTTTTTTAATTCACGGCGATGTTTTGGTTAAAGTTGATTATTCAGACTTTAATTACAAAGATGGAATGATTTTAAAAAATGGTGGCAGTTTAGTAAAAGACTATCCTCATATTCCAGGAATTGATTTTGCAGGTACCGTTGAAGAAAGTAAAAGTGAAAAATTTAAAGCTGGTGATAAAGTTATCTTAACCGGTTGGAGAGTTGGTGAGATTTATTATGGGGGATATTCTCAGTATGCGAAAGTCGATGGAAATTTTTTAGTTAAAGCTCCAAAAAATATTTCAACAAAACATGCTATGGCAATTGGTACCGCAGGTTTTACCGCTTTACTATGTTCTTTTGCAGTTCAAGCAAGAGAGACAATTTTGTTAGGTGAAAAAGTAAACGATGTGCTTGTAACAGGGGCTACAGGTGGAGTTGGAAGTGTAGCTGTAATGATCTTGTCAAAGATGGGTTATAAAGTTCATGCTCTTACAGGAAAAAAAGACAAAACAGATTTTTTAAAGAGATTAGGTGCAAGCGTTGTTCTTGATAGATCAGAGCTTGAAGGCGAAACAAGACCTTTAGATAAAGGAATTTGGGACTGTGTTGTAGATACAGTAGGTGGCAAAGTTTTAGCTAAAGCTTTAACGCATACCAAGCCTACTGGAATCGTTGCAGCTTGCGGACTTACAAATAGTTTTAAATTAGAAACAACGGTTATGCCATTCATAATTCGTGGAGTTAAGCTATGGGGAATTAATTCAGTAGATACCCCAATGAAAAGAAGAGAATTTGTATGGTCACAAGCAGAAAGTTTAATCGACATGAAAAAATTAGATGAGATTACAGAAGTTTGGAGCTTGCAAAAGCTTATAAGTTCTTATGATAAAATATTAAAAGGGGAAGTTGCCGGTCGAGTAGTTGTCGATGTTAATCAATAGTTATGGATTGGGATAAACTTAAAATATTTCACGCTGTTGCTCAGGCAGGAAGTTTTACAGAGGCATCTGGAACTTTAAATTTGAGTCAATCAGCAATTAGTCGACAAATCCAATCTCTTGAACAAACTTTAAAAACATCCTTATTTGAAAGACATGCAAGAGGTCTCTCGCTTACTGAGGATGGTGAGACACTTTTTAAATCTGCTAATGAAGTAATCATTCATTTAAAAGATGTTGAAACTTCTTTGATGGAAAAAAAAGATAAACCTTCTGGAAAATTAATAGTTACAACAGTTGTTGGTTTCGGAAGTATTTGGTTAACACCGCGAATTAAAGAGTTTATGGACAGATATCCTGAGATGGAAGTTGAAGTAATTGTAACAGATAAAGAGTTAGATTTAAGTACACGTGAAGCAGATGTTGCAATTTGGATGAGACAACCAACTCAGTTAAGTTATATTCAAAAAAAATTAATCGATATTAATTATCATATTTATGGATCGCCAAAGTATTTACAAGAAAACGGATACCCAAATACAGTTAAAGACTTAGACAAACATAAGTTTATTGTTTATGGGAAAGGAACTCCATCTCCATTATCTCAAACAGATTGGATTTTGAAAGTTGGAAAAAAAGATTCTGCTAAAAGAAAATCAGTTATGAGAGTGAATAATATTTATTCATTATTACTTGCAGTTGAAAGTGGAGTTGGACTTGCAGCTTTACCAGATTATATGGTTCAAGAAAAAAGCACTCTTGTTAAAGTTTTGCCAAATGTCGATGGACCTAAATATGAAGCACATTTTGTCTACCCTCAATCACTTAAAAATGTTGCGCGCGTTAAAAGTTTTAGAGACTTTATCTTTGATAAAGTAAATGAGTGGCGTTTTTAATTTTTTAAACTTTTAAACTGATTAAATGTTAACTTTTTTTATTGGAGCTTTATCAGGATTTTGTCTTGCTTTACCCGTTGGTGCTATTGCATTGATGTGTATTAATAAAACTCTTCAGTTTGGCATTCGATCGGGTCTTGCGGTTGGATTAGGCGCTGCTTTAGCGGATGCTTTTTATGCATTAATTGCAATTTACAGTTTGAGTACTATTTCAAATATATTCTTACAAAACCAAGAGTTACTTCGAATTATTGGTGGGTTATGTTTAATTTTTATTTCAATCAGAATGTTATTTAGTGGACCTATTGTAATTAAAAATAAGAAGGTTGTTTACAGAAAATGGCCTCGTGACATTATTTCAGGATTTATTATTACGCTTAGTAATCCACTAACTTATATAGGATTTATAGCTTTACTTTCTTATATGCATTTAAATTTTAAAAGCTTTAATTCTGAATTAATTTTAAATTTTTCATTAGGTGCTTTTACAGGTTCAATGTGTTGGTGGTTAATATTGATCGAATTTGCAAAATTTTTAAAAAAAAAAGTAAATTCAACTTTTATAAAAAGATCAAATATTATTTCAGGATTTATTATCTTAGGATTTGGTTTGATTGTAATTTTATCTACAGTTGGTAATATTTAAATAATGAGTTTTATTAATATTATTATTCCATTTATAATTTTAATATCCGTAGTAGTTTTTGTACATGAATATGGTCATTATTATTACGCTAAAAAATATGGCGTTAAAGTTACAGATTTTTCAATTGGTTTTGGAAAAGAATTATTTGGTTGGACAGATAAAGATGGAACTCGTTGGAAAGTGTGTCTTATTCCTTTAGGTGGCTATGTTAAATTTTTTGGCGATACTAATGCAGCAAGTCAACCTGAAAAAATTTCTAGCTTTTCTGAAGATGAAAGAACACATTTACTTGCAACTAAAAAATTATATCAAAGAGCAATTATTGTATCAGCAGGACCAATTGCTAATTTTATTTTAGCCCTATTTATTTTTTCTTGTGTTTATATGTTTTTTGGAAAAGATTTTTCTGTTCCTATTATTCAGGATGTTAAAATTGATAGCCCCGCTTATAAAGCTGGATTAAAAAAAGGTGATCAAATAGTTACTATTAATGATCAAAAAATTACTAGTATGATGGAGGTATCGCAATTCATTGCTCTTTCTGACACTAATTTAATTAAAATAACAGTCCTTAGGGACAAAAAAGAATATGATTTTCAAGTTCAATCAATTACTCAAGATACAAAAGATAACTTAGGCAATAATATAAGTCGCAAGATGATTGGAATTCAAATTATCCCATTGAACAATGAAATTAATAGACAAAAATTAGGACCAGCAAAAGCTATTTATTATTCTTTAAAAGAAATTTGGTTCACTATTTCAACTACCATGAGTTATGTCGGTAAAATGATTATAGGAACTGAAAAAGCTGATCAGTTAGGAGGGCCTATAAAAATTGCACAAATTTCAGGTCAAGTTGCAGAACTTGGTATTATTCCATTCCTATCTATTATGGCTTATATTTCTATAAGCTTAGGACTAATTAATTTGTTTCCAATTCCATTATTAGATGGTGGCCATTTGTTATTTTATTTTTATGAATTTGTTAGAGGAAAACCTTTAAGTGAAAAAATGCAAACTTACTTTTTTAAGTTTGGTTTGTTTGTGCTTTTTGCTTTAATGTTTTTTTCCACTTATAACGATCTAAAAGGTCTTGGTCTTTTTTAAAAAGTCATACAAAACAGTACTTTAGTAAAAAACCCTTATAAATCATATCAACATGTAGTGTTTAAAAAATGAGCAAATACTACATTTATGTTGATTTCCTATGTTTTTTAAACATTATTAAATTATTAACGAATCAAAAGGGTTAAAAATGAACAAAAAACAATTAGTGGCTAAAATAGCTACTGCTTGCAATATGGGCAAAAGTGATGCCGAAAAAACCTTTGATAAAATACAGGATATTATTCTTGATTCATTGAAGAATGATGAGACTGTAAAAATTGCAGGTTTTGGTACGTATAAAGTTGCAAAAAGAAAAGCTAGAACTGGAAGAAATCCAAGAACTGGTGAAAGTATCCAAATTGCAGCTTCTCAAAAAGTTAAGTTTTTGCCAGCAAAAGCTTTAAAGGAGATGTTTAATAAGTAATTTTTTTTAATAACTCAGCCTTTACTGGCTGAGTTATTAACCTTTAAAGTCCTCAAATAAATTTAAAAAAATATTTTCATCTTATAATTTTTTTCAACCTTAACTTGTTTGTATATAAATTTAATTAATTTATAATTTAGACAAACAATTTGGAGAAAAAATATGTTTTCTAAAGAACTAAATGCAAAGTTAGATGAATTCCATCTTTTAAAACACCCATTCTATCAAGCATGGAACGAAGGCAAATTAAGCAGAGAAATTATAAAAGATTATGCCGAACAGTATTATCATCACGTAAAAGCATTCCCTCGTTACATTAGCGCAACTCATTCAATTTGTGAGGATATTGCTAATAGAAAAATTCTACTTGAGAATTTAAATGATGAGGAGGACAAGCATAATGACCATCCTAAGTTATGGAAGCAATTTGCTGTTGCATTAGGATCTGATAAAAATGAAATCGAAAAAGTAAAATTAGAAAAATATACTTCAGAGATGATTGATAACTTCTTTAAACAAGGAAGATCAACTTATGCGGAAGGACTTGCTTCTTTGTACACTTACGAAAGACAAATTCCAGAAATCGCAGACGTTAAGATTGAAGGTCTTAAAAAGTTTTACGGAGTAAATTCAGAATCTGGACTTGCGTTTTTTGAAACTCATAAAAAAGCTGATGTGTATCACAGACAAGAGTGTGAGGTTTTGTTAGATAATCTTTCTAAAGAGGATCAAGCAAAAGCAGAAACAGCAGCTCTTAAAACTGCTAAATATCTTTGGAATTTTCTTTCAGGCGTAGCTCAAAAACATAATCTAAACGTTCAAGCGGCAGCCTAAATTAAGTTTTTTTAAATATCCTGTGGCAAATTAAACCACAGGATATTTATTCTATTAGTTTAATATATTAATTATGACAATTGAAAGACCTTCTGTAAAACCTGAAAAAGCTTTTTTTTCATCAGGACCATGCGCGAAGAGACCCGGTTGGTCTATTACAAATATTCCAACGTTTACTCTAGGCAGATCGCATCGATCTAAAATTGCTAAAGATAAATTAAAAGAATTAATTACTTTATCAAAATCATTATTAAAACTTCCAAGTGATTATAAAGTTGGAATAGTTGCAGGATCCGATACAGGCGCAATTGAAATGGCAATGTGGAGTTTGCTTGGTGCGACCGGAGTTGATGTTTGTGGTTGGGAAAATTTTGGTAACGATTGGGTTAAAGATGCTGTTAGCCAATTGAAAATAAAAAATTTAAATGTTCATAAAGCCGATTATGGAAAACTTCCTGATTTAACAAAAGTCGATTTTAATAATGATATTGTTTTTACTTGGAACGGAACTAGCTCTGGAGTGTGCCTACCAGACGCCAATTGGATAAAAGATGATCGAAAAGGCCTTACAATATGTGATGCTACTTCATCAGTTTTTGCAATGCCAATGGATTGGAAAAAATTAGATGTTATTACATGGTCTTGGCAGAAAGTTTTGGGAGGAGAAGCTGCTCACGGAATGATTGCCTTATCACCTAGAGCATTAGAAAGATTAAGAACTTATCAACCAAGTTGGCCTATTCCTAAAATATTTAGATTGGCTGAAGATAAAAAAGTAATAGAAGGTATTTTTGAGGGCGAAACTATTAATACTCCGTCAATGCTTTGCGTTGAAGATTGTATCGATGCATTACTATGGATTGAGTCTATTGGTGGTTTAGAAGGAGCTATTAAAAGATCTAAGAAAAATCTAGAAGAAGTTAAATTTTTTGTTAAAGAAAATAAAGATTGGATTGATTTTTTGGCAGAGAAAGAAAATACAATATCATCAACTAGTATTTGTTTAAAAATTATAGATCCAAAATTTAAAAAATTAAGTAAAGAAGATCAGGCAGCTAAATTGAAGACTATTAATCAAGTATTAGAAAAAGAAAATATTGCTTATGATGTAAATTCTTATAGAACTGCACCAGCAGGCTTTAGAATCTGGGGCGGCGCTACAGTTGAATCAACTGATATTGAAAAATTACTTCCTTGGATTAAATGGTCTTATTTGACAAATTTAAATGTATAAAGTTTTAATAGCAGACAAACTTAGTAATGAGGCGTTAGCCATTTTTAAAGAAAATGGAATTGAAGCAATTACCAAAACAGATCTTGATGTAAAATCATTAATTAAAGAATTGCAAGATTGTGATGGTCTAGTTGTAAGATCTGCAACAAAAGCAACTAAAGAAGTAATAGAGTCCTGTAAAAAACTCAAAGTTATTGGTAGGGCTGGAATTGGAGTAGATAACGTTGATTTAGATGCTGCCACAAGTAATGGCAAAGTTGTAATGAATACTCCGTTTGGAAATTCAATCACAACAGCAGAGCATGCAATTACATTAATACTTTCAACAGCAAGACAAATTCCTTATGCTGATAAAACAACCCATGAAGGCAAATGGGAAAAATCTACTATTAAAGGAGTAGAAGTTACCGGTAAAACTTTGGGAATTATTGGTTGCGGAAATATTGGAACAATTGTTGCTCAGCGTGCATTAGGTCTTCAGTTTAAAGTAATTGTATTTGATCCTTTCTTACAAGACAAAAGAGCATTAGAACTTGGAGTTGAAAAAGTGAGTTTAGATGATTTATTAAAAAGATCAGATTTTATAACATTGCACACACCTCTTAACGAAAAAACAAAAAATATAATTAGTAAGGAAGCATTTAAAAAAATGAAAAAAGGTGTTCGAGTTATTAATTGTGCACGCGGTGGTCTTATTGATGAGGTTGCTTTAAAAGAAAATTTAGAAAGTGGACATGTTGCAAGTGCAGCTTTAGATGTTTTTGTGGTAGAGCCTCCAAAAGGAAGTCCTCTCTTAGGGACAAAAAACTTAATTCTTACGCCACATTTAGGAGCATCAACAACTGAGGCTCAGGAAAAGGTAGCAGTTCAGATAGCAGAACAGATATCTGATTATTTAAAAACCGGAGCTATCACTAATGCAGTAAATACTTTTTCTTTAACAGCAAAAGAATATCAATCCGTGAAGCCATTTTTGAAATTATCGAATTTACTTGGAGGTTTTGCTGGCCAACTGACAGAAAACGCAATTAAATCTGTTCAGATAGAATTTGAAGGGGCTGCTGCAAATGTAAATACTGCCTCGCTTACTCAAACTATTATTTATAGTTTATTAAAACCAACAACTGACAGTATTAATATTATTAATTCTATTTTAGTTGCTAAAAGTAAATCAATTTCAATTTCAGAAGTTAAGCATCAAAAAGAAAATGACTACCAATCGTTAATTAAATTAACCGTTGTTACAGATAAGCAAACACGTTCGGTTTCTGGAACAATTTTCGGCGGTAAAGCTAGAATAGTTGAAATTAAAGGAATTAAAATTGAAGCAGATTTATCTGAGCATAACTTATACGTAACTAACCAAGATAAACCAGGTTTTATAAAAGATTTATCAAAAATTTTAGCTGATAATAAAATTAATATAGCAACTTTTCATTTAGGTAGACTAAGTAGTGGGGGAGAAGCAATTGCTATTATTTCAACGGATAATAAGATCGAAAACTCTGTTATTGAAAGTATTAAAAAAATTCCTTTAGTGATCCAAGCAAAATATATTCAATTTAAAGATAAAGAGAATGAATAGTTCTTCTGAACTAGTTTGTACCTTTGTCACTAAAAAGAAATTAGACTGCAAAAAAATTATAAATTTTTTCTCAAAAATTCAAAATACTGATGATTATAAAATACTCTCAGACAGAGCTCTCGATCTTTATTGTCAGGATATTAGCAAGAAAAATATAGATAAACTTAGAAAGTTTTGTTTCAAAAATAAGATTGATATTTGCATTCAAAAAACAAAATGGAGAAAAAAAAAAATATTCTTAGCAGATATGGATGCAACTATGATTAAGGATGAAACGCTAGATAATCTTGTAAAAATTGCAGGTATTAGAGTCGATATTGACAAATTAAGCAAACTTGCAATGGATGGAAAAATTAGTCTTAGAGATACGTTAAAGTTTAGAGTTAGTTACTTAAAAGGTAAAAGTACACAGCTTATAAAACGAGTTATAAAAAAAATTAGATTTAATGAAGGATCAAGAATATTAGTTAAAACTTTAAATAAAAATGGTTATCATACAAGTTTAGTTACAGGAGGCTTTCAACCGATTTCTACTTACGTTGGAAAAGTTTTAGGTTTTAAAAAAGTAATTAGTAATAAGTTTGTTATAAAAAATAATAAATTTACAGGCGAGTATATTCCAATTACGGGTAAGCAGAATTCAAAATTGGCCTATTTAAATGAAATTTGTAAGAAAAAAAAATTAGAAAAACTAAAATTTGCTCTTTCAGTTGGTGATGGAGCAAATGATCTTGGAATGCTTCAAAATTCAGGACTTGGCATAGGGTATCATCCTCATCAAATAATTAAGAAGGCTTTAAGTAATCATGTTCAATTCACTGATCTTAGAACGATTTTATTTTATTTAGGATTTTGCGAAAAAGAATTTGTTAAATAATTTCTTTTACTGAATTTAATACTTCTGCTGCGTGATTTTTAACTTTAACGTTATTCCAAATTTTTATTACTTTTCCTTTTGGATTAATTAAAACGGTTGTTCTTTTAATGCCCATAAACTTTTTTCCATACATACTTTTTTCACCCCAAGCTCCATACTTTTTAAGTGCTATCATTTTCTCATCGGACAATAATTGAAAGGGGATTCTAAATTTACTAATAAATCTTTTATGACTTTCAATATTGTCTTTAGATATGCCAACAATCTCGCAATTTAATTTTTTAAACTTTTTATATAGTTTCGAAAAATCTTTAGCCTCGTTAGTACAGCCAGGAGTATTGTCGCGTGGATAAAAGTAAATAACTAAATATTGATTAAGACTTTTATTAATCTCAAAATTTTTAATAGTACTAGAGGGTAAATTAAAATTAGGGGCTATTTTTTTTTCTTTCATTCTTAATATTATATTTAGAAAAAATACAAAATACTTTATAAAATAGACATAATGAAGATAAAATCACACAAACAATTAGTCGAAGAAGCAAGTTTAGTAATAGAGAACCTCACTCCTGAACAAGCTAAGGCAAGATTAGATGGGAATACTATTTTAATAGATATTAGAGATATTAGAGAACTGTGGAGAGAGGGAACAGTTGAGAATTCAAAACATATACCAAGAGGTATGTTAGAATTTTGGTTAGATCCGAGTAGTCATTATTATAAAGAAGAATTTGCAGTTGAAAAAAAAAAAATATTATTTTGTGCTCAAGGTATGCGCTCAGCGCTTGCTGCTAAAACTTTAAAAGATATGGGCTTTACTAACGTAGCTCATATCAAGGGAGGATTTGAAGCGTTGAAAAAGTCTAATTTTAAAGTAGTTGAAGTTAAAAAAAAATAATTATTTTTTCGCCTCATTAAATACAAATTCTAATCGATCCTGACCCCAAAACATTTTTCCATTTACAATAAAACTTGGAACACCAAAAATTCCTTTCACAAAAGATTCATTAGTTCTTTTTAAAAGATCATTTTTTATAACAGGATCATTATATTTTAATGAGAATAAATCAGCATTTACATCATGGCTCTTTATAAATTTTAAAAATACTTCTTCATTATTCATATTTAATGAGTCAACCCAAATAGCATCAAAAGCCTTATCAACAAAGGATCTAAAAAAATTATCTTTCTCAGCAACTAATGCTGCTCTCATTAAGATTAAGAGTCTTAATTGGAAAATATCTATTGAATTGATATTTGACTTTATATTTATCGGCCCAAAGTTTGCAGTCTTTAATTAAGTATTTTGCTTTTAAAGGAATAAATGCTGGAGCGGTAATCCCTGCTAATTTATGCAGCCCCCCAACAAGCGTTGGCATGTAATTAACTTTTTCTCCAGTTTCTTTTTCGAATTTTTTAATTTGTGTGTGTGCGAGATACGAATAAGGACTTCCAAAATCGAAATAGAAATCTATTTTCTTCATAGTTATTTATAACTCTGAAATAAATTATTAGCTACTAAGACTTAATCAAATAATTTTAATTTTTGTGCAGCGAGAAGTCTTAAAATTAAATAAACCCCAAGTCCGATGGGACCCACAAAATAAGTAAGCACCAAAGGAACTAGAACGATGAATTGAAGAGCTTTATTTTTAGCCGCATCGGTAGCAATCCAAGCACCAAGCACAAGATTTGCAGTTAAGAAATGAATCCAAAATAGTAATAATACATTTTTATCACTTAGGATTTTTTTAAGTTGATCAATTCCCATATAGAGTTCAAACGTTTTACCCTTATCTAAAATATTAGAAAATATTCCCTCTGAGGTATTTATATAAATGTAAAAAACGTAAAAATATGTAAGACTGAGTATTAGTGGAACTAATATACTATTAATTAAAACTTTGGTTCCATTCCAACCTGGCAAGAAAGCTAAAAGAATCCACAATGGAATAACTCCAATGTTTGTGAAATGGTAAATCATTTCAAGAGTAAAAAAATCTTTTAAACTGTTAAGCATGTGTTAGTAACGATTATTATATGAGATTCAATAAATCTGCAAAACAATCAATAAATAGCAGAGAAGATATTAAAGAGTTGTCTTTAAAATATCTTGATAAATATCAACCTTCAAAAAAAGATCTTAGAATTTATTTATACAGAAAAGTCTTAGATACTGACTATTTACATAAGGACAAGGAAAGTATTCTAAGAGAAATAGATATTGTTATTGATAATCTTGAAAGTATAGGAGTTATAAATGATACAATTTATTCTGAGTTAAAATCTAAAAATTATTTAAAAAAAGGCTACTCCTTAAACAAAATTAGAATGAATTTAGTTCAAAAAGGAATTGATGGAGAATTGTTAAAAAAAACAATGAATGATATCCAAAAGGATAATGTTGATCCTGATTTTTACGCGGCAATTAGAGTTTGTCGAAGAAGAAGAATAGGTCCTTACCGTCCAGATGCTAACAGGGAGATTTTTTATACTAAAGATACCGGTGTTTTGGCTAGGGCTGGGTTTAGTTATTCAACCACTAAAAATGTTCTTGGTTTAGATAAAAAAGAACTTAAGATTTTCGAGAAGAAGATTTAGATTTTTTATTAAGTTTTTGAATTTTAACTAATTCATTAATTTTGTTTCTTAAAAGATTCGTAACAATGTAGAAAAGAAATCACTCCAAATAACGAAACTGAGCTAATAATTATCAAAGCAATATCTAGTTTCATTAAATAAAGTCTTAATTAGTTAATGAAGCTACTTTTGTTTTTTTTGATAAGTTTTGGTTAACTTTTGCAACTTTAACAATTTTATTATTTGAAACACTTTCGTCTTTGCAAATGGTCATATCTTGAAGATTAAATTTGCAGTCCTGAGAAGTTGCCATTGATAAAGCATGTTCCGAAAGTCTTTTTCCTGTTTCTTTTTCAATTCCATAGTCTGCAACTGTCATGACTAATGATGATGGTGTTAAAAAAGACTCAATCAAACTTGCAGACATTAAATTTCCACATGAATTTAATGAAAAAGTTAAAAATATAATAAATACAAATCTCATTTTATAATTTAGATTTACCTATCTTCGTGTATTAAGTGAATCATTATTTAAGTAAGTTATTTGATCTTTTTAGTATCATTGCAGGATTTGCAAAATTTCTTTTGCCATATGTTATTTTCCGGCCAGAGAATGTAGTTAATATTGCACCTGCATGTTCAGCAATTGCATGACCTGCAGCAATATCCCATTCTTTTGCTCTAGCTCTTGCTGCATAAATATCAAATTCTCCAGCAGCTATTAGACAAAATTTTAATGAACTTGAGCATTTAACAAATTTTGTAACGTTATGTTTTTTGTGAATATTTAAAATAATATCAGATGGAGTTGGACTATTTGATAAAGCCAAGATTTCATTATTTTTTGATAATTTTTTACAATTTAATTTTATTTTAATATTTTTATTAATTTCATAAGCATTATTTTTTCCAAAAGAATAAAATAATCTTTTAAGTTTTGGAGCATAGATTACTCCAAGCACAGGTTTCTTATCTAAGATTAAAGCGGCATTTAAAGTATACTCACTTTTGTTTTTTATGTATTCACGAGTTCCATCAATTGGGTCTATTAACCAAAAATTATTATTATCAAATTTTTTTATCTCATTAACATTTTCTTCCGAAACTATTTGAATATTGGGAGTAAGATTTGAAATTGTTTCTTGTAATATTTTATCTACTAATAAATCTCCATTAGTAACAGGGGTATTATCTTTTTTTATTGTAATTTTTAGATTTTTACCTGAAAGCTTAATACTTTCTTTGCCGGCCTCATAAAAACTTGGAATAAGTTCTTCAGTTATTTTTTTTAAATTAATTTTTAACATTTATTTTTTCTAGCAGAACTTTATCAGCAATAATCGTTTTTTTTCCAGCATTTTCAAAGTTAACTGTTACAATGTTTTTAATAATAGATTGTATTTGACCCGTTCCCCATTCTTTATTTTTAGGATTGATGACATAATCGCCTGGCTCGTAATCAAAGATCATTTTTTATTTATACTTATTTCTTTCTATAATGTAAGAGTGTCGAAATTGACATGACAACAATACTTAAAACAGAATTAAATAATAATTTACTAGGACTAGACAAACCACCAAGTGAGACGAAGGTGGTAGTTGCCATGTCAGGAGGTGTTGATTCATCTGTTGTCGCAGGTCTGATGAAAATGAATGGTTACCAAGTGATTGGTATGACTTTACAACTCTATGATTATGCACAAATTAATAAAAAGCCAGGTACGTGTTGCGCAGGACAAGACATCTATGATGCAAAAAGAGTCTCAGAAAAATTAGATATTGATCATTATGTTTTAAATTATGAAAGTAAATTTAAGAATGAAGTTATAGAAAAATTTGCAGATTCTTATCTAAGAGGAGAAACCCCCATTCCTTGTGTAGATTGTAATCAAACAGTTAAGTTTCGTGATTTATTTGAGTCAGCTAAGAATTTAAAAGCTGATGCGCTTATCACAGGTCATTATGTAAAAAAGATTATTGATAATAATATTTCTAAAATGTACAGACCTAAAGATTTAAATCGTGACCAGACTTATTTCTTGTTCGCAACAACCCAAGAACAATTAAATTATTTACATTTTCCTTTAGGAGATCTCCCAAAAGAAGAGACGAGAATCATTGCAAAAAAACTTAATTTAGAAGTTGCTGATAAGCCGGATAGCCAAGATATTTGCTTTGTACCAGATGGAAATTATGTTTCAGTCATTGAACGTTTAAGACCAGAAGCACATGAACCAGGAAATATTATTGATACAAAAGGAAATGTTCTAGGAAAGCATGAAGGAATTATTAATTTTACTATAGGACAAAGGAAGGGAATAAAAATTTCAGGAGAAATTCCTTATTATGTAATTAAAATAAATGCAGAAACTAAAGAAGTCGTAATTGGAAAGAAAGAAGAATTAGAAATTAAAAAACTAAAAGTCGAAGATATTAATTATCTTGCCAACAAACAAAATGATTTTAATGAAAACATATTTGTTAAAGTAAGATCAACTGGAAAACTTATAGAGTCAAAGCTAGATGTTAATACTGGAGTTGTTACTTTTGAAAAAGGCGAGTATGGGGTGTCTCCAGGTCAAGCATGTGTATTTTATAAACCCGACCAATTGGGTGTTAGAGTTCTGGGGGGTGGCTGGATAAGAGCTACAGAGTAAAAGAAACTATTTCTTTTTATTTCTTCTTCTATTTCTTCTTATTTTTGAGCCAACTTTTCTTCGGCCTCTATGTTTTTTTGGGTATCCCATTTTTTTTTAAATTAAAAGTTTGTATCTAAATTAATTACCAAAACAATAAGCAAAGACAAGTACGTTTTTAAATAGAATTTGATTTTTTTAAAAATTATGATTTAACAGCGCTTATGGGGATTTTTAAAGATAATTCAGAAGTTTTTTACAGATCAGATTTTGATAAGAAAAATAAGGCAGATATTAGAACTTTAGTTCTTGAAAAAAACGCTAGAGAGAAACACGATAAAAAAATTCAAAATAGAATTATTGTAGCCTTATTTATTTGCTTAATTTTTGGATTGGCTTTAACTTTAATTAAATAATTCAAAATTTCTAATAGTCATTAAATGTTTACTCAATCTTTTGAGGAATTGAGCATTAAAACAAACGGTAATAAATTAATTAAAATTACTGAAAAAATATTAAATTTTGTAAATCGTTCAACAATATCAAACGGAATTTTAAATGTATCAATTTTACATACAAGCGCTTCATTAATTATCCAAGAAAACGCTGATGATGATGTGCAAAAAGATATCTTAAATTTTTACGATAAATTAGTACCGATGGATGAAGAATTATACATTCATAATACTGAAGGAAAAGATGATATGCCAGCTCATATAAAATCTACTTTAACTAATAGTAATTTAACTTTAAGTATAAAAAATAATAAATTAATTCTTGGAACTTGGCAGGGTATATATTTATTTGAACATAGAATTGAACAACAGATAAGAAAAGTTTTTTTACATATTCTAGGTGAAAAGTAGTTTTCCAAACTTGCTGGATGAGAAGATAATTGGTAGAAGACAAGCTATGGCGGGGTAGCTCAGTTGGTTAGAGCGCAGGACTCATAAGCCTGAGGTCGGTGGTTCGATCCCACTTCCCGCTACCAAAAAAAATTATTTAAATTAAAGATAAATTTTTAGCATGTTCTGAGAATAGAACGGCTCCTTTTTTACAATTTTCAATCCAATCTGATTTTGCATTTTCATTTGCATTATCTGATATAAATTTAAAACATCTAAATTTAATATTTTCTTTTTTACAAATTTTAGCGATTGCATAGGCTTCCATATCAACCACATCAACATTCATTTCAATATTAGAAGTGACAAAACTATCCCCAGAGCCACACGAATATCCATTTTCAGACAAAATGATTTCTTTTATTTCATCAAAAGGAGTTTCTCCAAGTTCAAAATTTAACCCTCTAGCATCCATGTCTCTTTGATAAAATTTTGTACATTCAATTAATCCATTTAATCCTTTTTTTAATGATCCTGCAGTACCGAAATTTATGACCTCTAGTGGTTTATGCAAAAAAATTAATTTTGAAACATGGTATGCGGCATTAACTTTTCCAGCGCCAGTATGATTAAAAAAATTTAATCCTGGGGTTTCTTCTTTTAATGCTGCTACAAATAATCTTTTCATATTTTTTTTATAATATATCAATAAATTATAATGAATTTAAAAAAGTTTGTAAGATCTATTCCTGACTACCCTAAAAAAGGAATTTTATTTAGAGATATTACTTCATTAATTGAAAATGCAAGAGCATTTAACTATGTTTTAAAAAAAATGCATAAAATTTCAAAAAAAATTGTGCATACTAAAATTGCAGGAATTGAATCAAGGGGCTTTATTTTTGCTTCTGCTTTGGCTTATTTGAATAAAAAACCATTAGTTCTACTTAGAAAAAAAAATAAGCTACCAGGAAAAAAAATATCTCAAAAATTTAAACTTGAATATGGAATTGATACAATTGAAGTTCATAAGTCTTCATTAAATAAAAAAGATAAAGTAATTATAGTAGATGACTTAATTGCAACAGGGGGTACAGCGCTGGCATCAGCCAAACTAATTAAAAAGTGTAAAGCAAATGTATCAGCTTTTATATTTCTTATTGATTTATTTGATTTATCGGGAAATAAAAAACTCCAATCTAATGGTTATAAAACTTTTAAATTAATTAACTTTCCAGGACATTAGTTATGTTTAATGTTTCTTGCATTCAACTTACATCAGATAATAATGTCTTTTCTAATTTAGAAAAAACAACAGATTTAATAGTTAGTTCTATTAAAAAAAAAGCTGACTTAATTATTACCCCAGAAAATACATCTTTATTCACATTAGATCATAATGAGCTTTTAGAAAAATCTGAGGAAATGAATAATAATTTTTTTTTAGAATCTATAGGCAGAATATCAAAGAGTTATAAAAAATGGATTTTAATTGGATCGTTACCAATAAAATTATCTAAAAAATTACTAGCAAATAGATCTGTGCTTTTTAATCCAAATGGAAGAATTGCAAACTATTATGATAAAATTCATATGTTTGACGTTAAGCTTTCAAAAAAAGAAAAATATGAAGAATCTAAAAAATTTTTAGCTGGAAAAAGAAAAGTTTTAGCAAAATTACCTTGGGGATTTTTAGGTCTTAGTATTTGTTATGATGTTCGTTTTCCAAACTTGTATAGAGAGCTTGCCAAAAAAGGGGCAATTTTTATGACGGTTCCTTCAGCATTTACAAAAACAACAGGTGAAAAACACTGGCACACTTTATTAAAAGCAAGAGCTATTGAAAATTTTTCTTACATATTTGCAGCAGCACAAACAGGAAAGCATTACAACGATAGATTAACATATGGTCATTCTTTAATAATTTCTCCAGATGGCGAGATCTTAAATGAAAAACAAAAAGGAGAGGGTTTTATTATTGCAAAAATAGATGAAAATCTTCCAAAGAAATTAAGAGCTAAAATTCCAAGTCTTAAATTAAATTAATATTTTTTATAGCTTTTCACTTCAGAAATATTGGATTTAGTTAAGCTATTAATCTTGTTTTTAACACGTGATCTCTCGTCATTAGTAAAATAAACTGCCCTTGCAAGTTTTATAAATTTATCTTTAAAATTTTTATTTCTTTCACAATCCCTAATTTTATCCTCAATTTTCCATAGTTTGAGATTAACTGATTTAAGTTTTTTATATAATTTTATAAGTGATTTAGATTTTTTGATATTTTCACTAACAGTTTCTTGAAGAGAACTTAGTTCTTTTAAGACAATATTTCTTTTACTTTTGTCTTTAATTTTATTTTTTTTTATCTCAAGAATTGAGATTTTGTCAAATAACTCTCCAGAGGATATTTCAGAATAAATTTTTTTTGTAATTTCCATAATTAATCAATAATGTTCTTTTATAATATATGTCAAATATTTTAATAATAAAACTTGGTTCACTTGGTGATGTAGTCCAGATTTCAGGAGCTCTAAGAGACATAAGAGAGCATCATAAGAATGCAAAAATTACGATCTTAACTACTTCTAAATATTTAAATTTATTTAGAGATTGTCCATATATAGATAACTGTCTAGAGGACGAAAGACTACCTAGGTATAATATATTTTATCTTTTAAGATTAAAAAAAATTGTCAATTCATTAAACTTTACTAAAGTTTATGACTTACAAAATTCCAATAGAACAAATTTCTATAAAAAATTTCTTTTTAATATAAAAGACTGGTCGTCTTCTAAAGATATTCCAGAAAATCAATATAACAATTCTGTATTAAAAAGATTTGATGAACAATTAAGAAAATCAAATATTGAAACTCGCTATACTTTAAAACCAGATTTTAGTTGGGCAGCTGAGAGAGCTAATAATTATAAACTTAATACTGATAAAAAATACATCTTATTTTTCCCTTTTTGTTCAAAAGAATTAGTTCATAAACGATGGCCTTATTTTCCAGAGTTAATAAATTTGATTAAACAAAATCATCCCCAATATGAATTAGTAGTTGCGCCAGGTCCTGATGAGATAGAAGAAGCTAAAAGTTTTAATATTATGATTGCTTTAAATGAAAATTTACCATTAAATTTTTTCGAACTTGCATCATTAATTAAAAAATCTCATTTAGTTATAGCAAATGATACAGGTCCAGCTCATATGGCGGCCCATTTAGGAGCAAGAGGATTTACATTATTTGGACCCCATACAACACCTGAGAAAGTTTCGATTGAGAGAGAAAAATTTATTGCCTTGCAGACAATGGATCTAAAGTCTCTTTATGCTGATAGAGTTTATGCGTTAATAAAAAGTTCTATTATAAACTAAGAAGATTTGAGTATTTTTTTATTATTTCATTCCAGTAAAATTTTTTAGCAAATTCTTTTGCATTTTTTCCAAGTTCTAAATATTTTTTATTTTGAATTATATTTTTTAAAGAATCATAAATTTCAGAGTGATCGTATCCATTACATAGAAGACCAGTTTTATTATGTTGAACTGCATCAGCAGCTCCTCCATCTTTTCCAGCAATCGATGGAATTCCATAACTTGCCGCTTCAATATAACTAATTCCAAATCCTTCGACTGAAGTTCCCTCAATTCTTGCAGGCATTAAAAAAATATTAGAATTTTTAAGTAGAGCATTTTTTAAATCAAAACTAATATTTTTTAAAAAAATTACATTATTTTCTAAGTTAAGATTTTTTGTTGTTTTTTTTAAATTTTCTTCCTCGTCCCCATCTCCGACAATTACATATTTAAAATTTGGATAAATCGCTTGGATATTTTTTAAAGCTAATAATGAAAAATCAATTCCTTTTCTTTTATCAAACCTTGAAACAGTTATGATTTTAATATCAGAATTTTCATATATTTGTTTAGCTTGATGATCTGCCTCCAAGCTAACACTTTGTGGTTCATTGATACCAGGATTTATCACATATATCTTCTTAGGATCACACCCTTTCTCAGTTGCCAAGTTTTTTGTAAATTCTGAGTTTGCAATTATGTATTTTGTTTTTGTTAATGAATTAATAGATCTTTTGTTTATAAAACTTCCAATTGGGTGATTAATTTCTTTCCCGTGAATTAGGCATGAAATTGGAATTTGATTAGATATATTATCAGTTATTAATTCAATGCTTTTCCAATGATCTGCAATGATAGCTTTAACAGAATTATTTTTTATAACTTCTTTTAAAAGATTAAATTTTCTATATTTTTTTAGTATTTTAAAACCACCCATTCTATGGGTTTCAAAACTATTTTTTTTGTCATAACTTTCATCACCCTCATATGAATTTGCTAAAACTTTAATTGGATGGAGTTGATTTAAATGAATTGCAAGACCCCCCATTAAACTTTGCATTCCACCAAGTTCAGGGGGATAACTTCTTGTCGTTATAATAATCATTTAATTATTTTTTCCATTTAATATTACAACCCATGCTTGGATACTGTTCTTTGGGTCCATTTAAAGTTTTTGCAATTAATTCCATTGCATTTAAAAGATCGTTTTTTCCATCTAATGTGGGTTTGAGATTTTTCATCTCTCTTATTCTACCTCGATATTGAAGTTCATTATTTTTGTTATATCCAAAAAAATCAGGCGTACATACTGCTCCAAAATTTTTAGCAACTTCTTGGGTTTCGTCATATAAATAAGGAAATTTAAAACGATTTATTTTTGCAAATTTTTTCATATTTTCAAAACTATCTTCTGGATAATTATTTGTATCATTAGACATTATTGCGACTGAATTAATTCCAAAATTTGAAAGTTTGTTAGTCACATCTACTAATTCATTAATTATAGCTTTTACATAAGGACAGTGATTACAAATAAACATAACCAGAGTTCCATTTTGACCTTTAATATCTTTAAGAGAAATTAACTTATCTTCAGTGGAAATTAATTTGAATTCTCTAATTTTTTCTCCAAAATTACACACCGGTGTTTCAGTGAGAGACATAATTTTATTTTACTATTTGGAATATTTGTTATGAATATAACATGATTTTTGAACTAGGTAATAAAAGATTAACAAGCGAAGGAAAATATTGGGTGGCGCCATCTGCAAATGTAATTGGTGATGTTACTTTAAAAAATGAATCTAGTGTTTGGTTTAATGCTGTTATCCGAGGGGATATTGAAAATATTACTGTGGGAGAAGGGAGTAATGTTCAGGATAATTGTGTTTTACATACTGATAAAGGATTTCCATTAAAGATTGGCAAGATGGTAACTGTGGGTCATTTAGTAATGCTACACGGCTGCACAATCATGGATAATAGTTTGATTGGTATTGGCTCAACAATTTTAAATAATAGTGTGATCGGAAATAACTGCATTATTGGTGCTAACAGTTTAATTACAGAAGGCAAAAAAATTCCCGATAATTCATTAGTTATGGGTAGTCCTGGAAAAGTGATTAGACAAGTCACTGAGGAAGAGAAAAAAGCAATAACTGAAAATGCCCAGCATTATATAGATAATTGGAAGAAATACGTAAAAGATCTTAAGAAAATTTAAGGTACTAACCAAGTACTTTTGTTTTCATCAAGTATAAATTTTGCTCGTCGATGCCCTTGTGATGCCAAATAAAGCCATTCAAAACTTTTAATTTTACTCTCAACGACACAAAAATTTTTATAACCCATTTCACTTTGTTCAAGACTTGGAAGAGAGCCTCCCATATCTTTTGATAAATCAGAAGCAGACTCATTAATTAAATCACCAGGAGCTTGAGTGGATAGGTAACATTTTCTGCTCATCATTTGAGTTTTAGTCCAAGCTTGTTTTGTAATTTCATTATCTTTATGAATTGTTGCAATTCCTTCAGCACGAACCTGTATTTTTCTTTTTTTACTATAAAATACGAAATAGATTTTTTTATTCTTTTTTAAATAGTCAATTTTTGGAGATCTATAATCAGTATGAAATCTTAAAATATTTTTATCTTTAAAAGCACCACGAAGAACAACAATTCTTCCATCTGCTCCTTCTTCAGAATTAATAATTACAACAGGTAATCTAAAATCTTCCTCTCTTTCAGAAACTCCTTTTTGTAAAAGAGACCAAATTTCATCTAATATTAAATTAATATTATTGTAGTAATCCGGAATATCGTTAATCACTCTTATTAAATTATTTTTTTTTAAGTCGAGTAATTAAACTTGATGTATCAAATCGATTACCTCCATTTTTTTGTACATCAGCGTAATAACCATCTATAATTTTAGTTATTGGAAGATCGGAACCATTATTTTTTGCCTCTTCCATAGCAATTCCTAAGTCTTTTCTCATCCAATCCACTGCAAAACCAAAATCAAATTTATTCTGAATCATTGTTTTGTACCTATTTTCCATTTGCCATGATTGAGCAGCACCTTTTGATATTACTTCAATAACATCCTCCATATTTAATCCTGCGTTCTGACCAAAACGAATTCCTTCAGATAAACCCTGAACTAATCCAACGATACAAATTTGATTAACCATTTTAGCAAGCTGACCACTTCCCGCAGGTCCTAGTACTTTCATTTTTTTGCTATAGCATTTGATGACATCTTGAGCTTTTTCAAAATCTTTATTTTCTCCACCAATCATTACAGTTAATTGACCATTTTCTGCTCCTGCTTGACCCCCTGAAACAGGTGCGTCTAAAAAACCAAAACCTTTTTCTTTTGCAGCCTTAAATAATTCGCGAGCTATTTTTGCCGAGGCAGTAGTATTATCAATAAAAACTGCACCTTTTTTTACAGAGTGAAATGCTCCTTCAGATCCTAGTGTTACTTCTTTTAAATCGTTATCATTACCAACACAGCAAAATACGAAATCAGAATCTTTGCTTGCTTCTTTTGGAGTTTTTGCAAATTTTCCACCAAATTCTTTAACCCATTTTTCAGCTTTTGAAGTTGTTCGATTATAAACTGTAACATCATGACCTGCCTTTGCGATATGACGTGCCATCGGATAACCCATTACACCAAGACCTAAAAAAGTAACTTTAGCCATTTATACTCCTATTAATCGTTTGTTATTTTGGTCACTTATATTGCTCTTAAATCTTTATAAAAACTTGATTTATTTAAGCTTTAAGATTAAAACGGTCAATTCAAATTATGGCACGAGTAACCGTTGAGGACTGTTTACAGCAAGTTGATAATCAATACGATTTAGTTATTTTAGCTAAAGAGAGAACTTTGCAATTAGGTGTAGGGGATGCTCCGCAAGTTCCAGTAGATAATGATAAGCGAACAGTTTTAGCTTTAAGAGAAATTGCAGAAAAAAAAGTTTCAGTAAAAGATCTAGAAGAGTCAACAATTGATCGCATGAGAGATCATCCTGATGATGCTGTTGAGCAAGAAGACTTTGATAGTCCAGATGGAGATTCTTTTGAAGATTTATATCAAGGAGAAGTTTCAAAATCAGGACAAGCTATACTTCCTTCTAAAAGATCAAGAAAAATTCCAGAACCTAAAGCTGGAGCAGAGAGCGAAGCTATAGATGCAGATGATGATGATCTTGATGATGATATAGCTTTAGATACTGCTCCTGAAAAAGAAGCAACAGAAGATAAAGCTTAATTAAACCTTAATTTTAAAATCTTTTAAAATTTTTTTTCTGTGCTGATCAAGCTCAGGAATCTCACCGCGTGTTTTTGAATCTTTGTAGTTAGACATTTTAATTGGATTTCCAGCCATTTTAAATTTTCCAATTTTTTTATGGTTTGAGCTTACGATCATATTTCTAAATATAATTTGAGGGTTCTCTACAGCTTGCTTTAATATTGTAGATTGGTCCACATGGAATATTCATTTTAGTCAAAAGTTTAATCCAATTATCAGTTTCATCTTTTGCTAAATATTTTTCTAAGATTGTTTTTAAATCTTCAGCGTTCGAATTTCTAAGTTTGTTACTTATAAATCTTTTATCTTTAATGTATTCTTTACAATCTAAGGCATTACAAAGATTTTCAAATAATTTATCATTTCCTGCAGCAATAATTATAAAACTATCTTTTGTTTTATAAGCTTCAAAAGGGGTAATTGATGGGTGACGCGAGCCCATAGGTTTTGGAATTTCGCCACTACTAAAGTATCTTGCAATTGCATTTTCCAAAATTGCAATTTGGCAATCAAGCATTGATACATCAATCTTTGTGCCTTTGCCGGTTTTTTCTCTATCAAACAAAGCTGCATTAATTCCAATAGTTGTAAAAAGTCCTGCAGTAATATCACCAATCGATGTACCAACTCTTGTTGGTTTTCCATCGGGTTGTCCTGTTACACTCATAAGACCCCCCATTCCTTGCACTACCATATCGTAAGCAGGTAAACTTTTTAAAGGACCTGTTTGTCCAAATCCTGAAGCAGAAGCATAAATTAATCTTGGATATTTTTTTTTCAAAACGTTCCATGAATATCCCCACTTGTCTAATGTCCCGGGTCTAAAGTTTTCAACTAATACATCAGCTTTAGATAATATTTTTTCAAATATTTTTTTATCATCTTTATTCTTTAAATTTAGAGCAATACTTTCTTTGCCTCTGTTTAGAGACATAAAATAAGCTGAATAATCTTTAATAAATGGTCCAAAACTTCTACTGTCATCTCCTGTTTCAGGCGCTTCTACTTTTATTACTCTGGCACCAAGATCCGATAGAACCATCGTACAATAAGGACCAACTAAAACCCTTGTTAAATCTAGTACTATGATGCCTTTTAATGGACCTGAATTATTTTTCATCCAAAGAATATTACATTGACAAAGAACAACATTCAAATCAGAATAATCTTTTAAATAAATTTTAGGGGGAGATTATGAAAATCAAACAATACTTAGTAGCAGTATTTAGTATTTTATTCATACTAACAATAAATAAATCGTTTGCACAAATTACATTAAAAGCATCTCATCAATTTCCAGGTGGAAAAGGAGATGCACGTGATGAAATGGTTCAAATTCTTGCAAAAGAAGTTGAAAAAGCAAATGTCGGAGTAAAAATTCAAGTTTATCCTGGACAATCACTTTATAAAGCGATGGAACAGTACAAACCTTTAACTAGAAGGTCAATTAGATATTACTTCTTTACCATTAGACTATGCTTCTGGTTTTCAACCAGCATACAGTGCAACGTTAATGCCAGGCTTAGTTAAAAATCATTCTCATGCTGCGAGATTAAATGTTTCTCCATTCATGAAAGATATCAAAAAAATTATTAATGATGATGGAGTTATCGTATTAGCAGATGCTTGGCTTGCAGGTGGATTTGCTTCAAAAACTAAATGTATTACAAATCCAGAATCTGCAAAAGGACAAGTAACTCGAGCAGCTGGAAAAATGTTTGAAGCAATGTTAGTTGGAGCAGGCGCTTCAATTTCTTCAATGGCAAGTTCTGAAGTTTACCAAGGATTACAAAGCGGTGTTTTAACTGGAGTAAATACAAGCTCTGAGAGTTTTGTATCATTTAAATTATTCGAACAAGTTAAATGTATTACCCCTCCAGGAAAATTTGCTTTATGGTTTATGTATGAACCAGTGCTTATGTCTAAAAAATCATTTGATAAATTAAATGACAAACAAAAAGAAGCTGTTCTTGCAGCAGGTAAAAAAGCAGAAGCTTATATGACAAAAGCAGCAGCTGGATTTAGATACTAACATGGAAAAAGTATTTAAAGAAAAAGGTGTTCAAGTAGTTCAAATGACCGAAGCTGACTATAAAGCTTGGTTAGCGATTGCAAAACAAACATCTTACAAACAGTTTGCAGAAAAAGTTAAAGATGGCGATAAGTTAATCGCTAAAGCCTTAGCAGTTAAATAAATTTAACAAGCCGGCAGATCTCTAAAATCTGCCGGCCTTCAATAAATGATTGCATTTATAAGGTTTGTTCATTCACTCTCAAAAATTTGCGGAGTAGTCTCCACAGCGCTAATTGCATCCGCTGTTTTAGTTACAACTCAAATGGTTATAGTTAGATATGCACTTAAAATGTCTACAGTTTGGCAAACAGAGTATGTAATTTTCTCATTAGCTGCAGCAACCTTTATTGGCGCGCCTTATGTTTTAATGAAGAAAGGCCACGTAAATGTTGATCTTATTCCTTACTATTTAAATCAAAAAGGTAAAAATATTTTAGCAGTTGTTGCTGCAGTTTTAGCATTAGTATTTTTAGCAATTCTTTTTTATTCAAGCGTCGAATTAACAAGTCATGCATGGGTTAAAAATTTAAAAACACCAACTATTTGGAGTTTTCCGTTATGGAAGGTTTACATATTTTTACCAATCGGAATGGGAATAATGATCCTTCAGTATTTAGCTGATATTCTTTCAGTAATTTATAACGTGAAAGAAGATTAAAATATGTCACCTTTAATGCTTTCAGTTTGGATTATGGTTGCAACTTTTGCAGTTCTTGCAACAGGAATACCCATCGCTTTTGCATTAGCTCTTGTTTCTACAGTTTTCTTTTTAGCAATAGAGGGTTTTGGAAGAATACCACTAGTTGCTGAACAATTTTTTAATGGTTTACAAGATTTTGGAATTGTAACAATTCCTATGTTCTTACTTATGGGAATAGCAGTCGCCGCATCCCCAGCAGGAAAAGATTTATATTCAGCCCTTGATCGATGGTTAAATAAAGTTCCAGGAGGATTAGTTTTATCTAATCTTGGAGCATGTTCAATTTTTGCAGCTCTTTGTGGATCATCACCTGCAACATGTGCGGCAATTGGAAAAATGGGTATCCCAGAAATGAGAAAAAGAGGTTACTCAGCAGAACTTGCAGCCGGAACAATTTGTGCTGGTGGTACTTTAGGAATTTTAATTCCTCCAAGCATTACAATGATCATTTATGGAATTTCTACAGGAACATCTATTGGAAAATTATTCATCGCAGGAATATTTCCAGGAATTATGCTTACAGCTTTGTTTATGGGTTGGGCTTATATTTATGCAAGAATAAATCGAGAAGGTTCTGAAAAAGTAGAAGTTCAAGAATACACTTGGAAGCAAAGATTTGAAATATTACCAAAAATTCTTCCATTCTGTTTGCTTGTAGTAGGGGTTCTTTATGTTTTATACGGAGGCATCGCAACACCTAATGAAGCATCTGCGGTTGGAGCATTAATTAGCATTATCTTAGTTGCAGTTGTTTACAAAATGTACAAAGTAAAAGATCTTTGGGCAATTTTAACAGAGGGCATGCAAGAAAGTGTGATGCTAATGTTGATCATTGCGGCATCTTTCTTATTTAGTTTTATTTTATCTAATCTTTACGTAACACAAACTTTAGCTAATGAGATGGTAGCTATAGCGTCAAACAAATGGTTATTGATGCTTTATATTAATATATTTTTATTAATTGCAGGTTGTTTTTTACCGCCAGTTGCAATCATTCTAATGACTGCTCCAATCTTGTATCCAATTATAACTGCGGCTGGATTTGATCCAATTTGGTTTGGTGTGATTATGACTATCAACATGGAAATTGGTCTAATAACACCGCCAGTTGGACTTAATTTATTTGTTATTCAAGGAATTGCACCTGACATATCTATTGGAAAAATATTAAAAGGGTCATTTCCTTTTGTATTATTAATGATTTTACAAATAGTTATTCTTTGTATTTTTCCAGAAATTGCCACTTGGCTTCCACAGGCTGTCATGAAATAAAAGTCCCATGTTGGGATTAAAAAAATTTTTAACCTTTGTTGCTGACAAAGGAAAAAGTTTTTTTAGCAATTTATTTACCAAGAAAAAAGATACCGCTTCTCATTTAACAGATTTATGTGAACAGCTTATTTCAGAAGATGGAGTTGTTTCCGGAATAACTATTGCACGAGAAATTTGGCAGTTTTATGAAAAATCAACTTTAGAAGAGAAAGAAAAATTTTTCATAGAAATTGATAAAAAATTTAAACCTGATTATTCAGTTATTAATCAAGCATGTAGAGACTTTATCGATAATAGTAATGAAACTACTTTAGGAATATTAAATCAATGCTACAGAGGGTAGACGACAAGAATTAATTAGAAGATTAAATCTAGCTCCCAATGGCACGCAGTATTTAGTTAGAATGAGAGAAGATTTAATTTATTTTTTAAATAAACATGAAAAGTTAAAAGGTCTCGATAAAGATTTTAGACATTTATTTAGATCTTGGTTTAATCCAGGATTTTTAAAATTAACTAGAATAAAAAAAGATACTGATCCTGATATTTTACAAAAAATTATTAAGAATGAAAGAGTTCATGAAATTAAAAGTATAGAAGCGCTTTATAGAAGATTAGAAAATGACAGATTGCTTTTTGCCTATTTTCACCCCATCCTTGATAAGGAACCTTTAATTTTTGTTCAAGTTGCCTTTACTAAAGGAGTTGGAAAATCAATACAAGCTATTACAGAAGGTAGCATCAGTAATGTCGACGATTATGATGCTGTAACTTTTTACTCTATTAGCAATTCGAATAAAGGCCTTCAAGGAATTACGCTTGGAAATTTTTTAATTAAAAGAGTTGTTTTTGAAATTCAACAAGAATTTCCTAGGGTTAAAAACTTTTACACAATATCTCCAATACCAGGTCTGGCATCTTGGTTTATTAATCAACCAGATGACAAAATTAAAAAAATATTAAAAAATTATGATTATAAAAAATTAATGTTTTTAAAAGAACAGGACGATATTACTTTTAATAAAGATAAAATTGAGCAGAATAAAGATGCTTTAAAAAAATTAGTTTATTATTATTTAGCTGAAGAGAAAGTTAACAAAAAGCCTATTAATGCAGTTGCTTATTTTCATTTAAATAATGGCGCATCAATTTACGATATTGTTATTAATGGAAACTTATCTCTAAACGGTTATAAAGAATCCTTTGGTATAATGGTCAATTACTATTATGAACTTGAAAAAATAGTTAAAAATCATGAAGATTTTGTTAATAAGGGTAAAATTTCAATAATGGAAAATTTAAAAGAGCATGTCTAGAATTAATAGAAAAGTTTGTGTAGCCCCCATGATGGACTGTACTGACAGACATGATCGCTACTTTCTCAGATTAATAAGCAAAAACGTTATGCTTTATTCTGAAATGATTGCTACTGGTGCAATTCTTAAAGGAAAACAAAGGAATGTTTTAGAATTTAGTGAATTTGAAAAGCCTGTTGCACTTCAATTAGGAGGATCGTCTGCTAAAGAATTAGGCGCGTCAGCAAAAATTGCGGAAGATTATAATTATGATGAAATTAATTTAAACTTAGGCTGTCCCAGTAAAAAAGTTCAAAAAAATAAATTTGGAGCATGTTTAATTAAAGAACCGGATCTCGTTGCAGAATGCTTAAACAGTATGGTGAATGCTACAAAACTTCCAGTAACTGTTAAAACAAGAATAGGTTTTGATGACGTAGAAGATTTTGAATATTTAGATAAATTTATAAAAAAAATTGCAAGCACAGGTGTTAAAACAGTTATCTTACATGCAAGAAAAGCAATTCTTAAAGGTTTAAGTCCAAGAGATAATCTAAGAGTCCCAAAACTAAATTATGGAATCGTAAAGCAAATTAAAGAAAGTAATCCAAATTTAGAAATTATCATTAATGGGGGAATTACTAGAACTGAGGAGATTAAAGAACATTTAAATAATGTCGATGGTGTTATGATTGGAAGATCAATTTATCACTCACCGTATTTTTTAGCAGAAATTGAAAAAGAAATATTTAAAAATGAAGATGTTCCTTCACGTGAAGAAGTTGTTAAAAAAATTGTAGAATACTGTTTGATAGAAGTTAAAAAAGGAACTCGAGTTAATCAAGTTATGAGACATACGGTTGGTTTATTTCATGGAATTAGTGGAGCTAATTATTGGAAAAGATACCTAAGTAACAATATGCTTGTTAGAGATGCTGATGTAAATAAGGTTAATTACATGCTTGATATTGTTAAACATAATTCAGTCAATATAATTGAAAAGATCAATTAATTCACAGTTTCAAATATTTTAAATAATAACTGAGATACATGCTGTGGTTTTTGATTTGAAAAATCTGATATCTGATGTCTACAGCTAGTTCCGTTAGCGATTATTATGTCTTCATTTTTACATTCATTTTTAATTGTAGGTATTAATGTCAAGTAGGCCATTTTTTTTGAAATATCATAATTTTTGACATCATAACCAAACGAACCAGCCATTCCGCAGCAACTTGTTTCAATTGTTTTATGCTTGATATTTAAAATTTTTAACAATTCTAATAATCCTTTGAGTCTATCCTGAGATTTTTGATGGCAATGACCATGTACGAATACATTGTTAGAAAATTTATTAGCTGCTATTTTTTTTCCATCTTTGATTTGCTCTAGTATGAATTCTTCTATTAAATAAAATTTATTTTTAATTTTTTCTTTATTTATAATATTTTTTAAAGATTTGTATTCATCACCAAAAGTTAACAAACAAGAAGGTTCAATACCTACAATAGGAGTTAGTGTATGATTGTTATTAATGATATAATTTGTGAAACGCTGCATTTCTGCCTCTGCTTTGTCTAATTGACCATAGGAAATATAAGTTCTTCCACAACAAAGTGGCCTTTCTAAAGAATCATCATCAAAATTTGGTATAATAGCTTTGTAATTAAATTTATTTAAAACTTTAATTGCATAAATAAGGTTTTGAATTTCAAAATTAATATTAAATGTATCGGCAAGTAAAATTACTTTATTAGAATAGTTTTTTTGAGAGTGGTAAATATCTTTTAGTGGATTAATATTTTGTACTTCAGGCATAGTTCGTTTTGTTGAAAAATTGAATAAAAATTCTAAAGCGTTATTTAGTATAGGAATATTTTTAATTTTATTAAATATAGGTGCCATTATTTTAATAAACCAAATATTTCTAGGCATGCCTGAAATAATTTTATCTTTTAATTTCATTGAAAACTTTTTGTAGTAATGGAATAAAAACTCACTTTTCATTTTAGAAATATCTACACTCATAGGACATTCTCTTTGACAGGCTTTACAACCCACGCATAATTCCATTGTTTCAAACATTTCTTTTGAAATAAAAGCATTTTTGGGTAGTTGATTAGAAAGCGCAAGACGCAAAGTGTTTGCTCTACCTCGCACTAAATCTTTTTCTTCTTTAGTAACTCTATAAGAAGGACACATAACACCAGAGTCTAATTTTCTGCAAGCACCATTATTATTACACATTTCAACTGCATCGGATAATTCTCCCCAATTAGACCAATCGTAATGAGTATTAATTTTTTCTGCTTTATAATTTGCTTTGTAACGCATCAATGATCTATCATTTTGTTTATAAGATCTGACTATTTTATGAGGATTGAATAAACTTTTTTTATCAAATAAATCTTTGACGTTTTCAAAAGCATTTACTAATTTTTTACCAAACATCATTTCATGGAACTCAGAGCGTAATATCCCATCGCCATGCTCTCCTGAGTGCGCACCTTTATATTCTTTTACCATTTGAAAAGCTTCTTCAGTAATGCTTCGCATATTCTTGATATCTTGTTCTGACTTCATATTGATAATGGGTCTCACATGTAATGTTCCCACAGAAGCGTGCGCATAAAACATCCCACTTGTATTATATTTCTTAAAAACCTCATTTAATCTTGATGTATAATCTGCTAGGTGATCAAGAGACACAGCACAATCTTCGATAAAAGCTACTGGTTTTTTATCTCCTCTGAGGGACATTAAAATATTAAGGCCAGCTTTTCTCATTTCAAAGATTTCTTTTTGATCTTTTAAGTTTTCATGAAATGAAAAAGAATTATTTTTGTTTTGTGAAAGAATTAAAAATTCTAAATCTTTAATTTTATGTTTAACTTCATTTAAATTATCATCAATAAACTCTACCATTAGTATTGCTTGAGGGTTCCCTTTAAAAAATTTCTTTATTGATTCTTGAAACATAGGAATTGCTTTTGCTAGATTTAAAAGATTGTCATCCATTAACTCAACTGCAGTTGGTTTTAATTTTACAATTTCTTTTGTGATTTCCATGGCTTCTCTAAAATTTTGAAATGCGCAAAGGCCTAGCATTTTTTGTTTTGGAATAGGGGAGAGTTTTAATTTAACTTTGTTAAATAGAGACAAGGTTCCTTCAGAGCCAACTAAAATATTAGATGTGTTAAATCCATTTGGGTTAATAAGATCTAGATTATATCCACCAACACGTCTTTGTGTTTTTGGAAAATTGTCGCTTATTTCTTGTTTGTTATTTTGATAAATTTTAATGAGTTCTTCTACAATTTTATATTGTCTATTTTGATTGTTCTTAGTGATGAGATAATCTTTGTTTATATTTTCAAATGTATAAATAGATCCATCATCAAGAATACACTCAACTGCTTCAACGTTATGAACCATGTTGCCATAATAAAGTGATCTGGAACCACAACTATTGTTGCCTGTCATTCCACCAATTGTTGCCCGGCTACTAGTTGAGACATCCACAGGAAAGCATAAATTGTATTGTTTTAATTTTGCATTTAACTGATCCAATACTAATCCGGGTTGAACCCAGACTGTTTTTTCATCTAAATTTATATCTACAATTTGATTTTGAAATTTTGAATAATCTAAAATAATACATTCACCAACAGTTTGGCCGCATTGTGAACTGCCTGCTCCTCTTGGTAAGATAGGAAGTTCTTTTAATTTACAATATTCTAGTACACTTAATACATCATTTGTGTCTTTTGGAATTACGATACCAATGGGAGTTATTTGATAAATTGAAGCGTCGGTACTGTATCTGCCTCTTGAAAAATCATCGAATAATACTTCTCCTTTAACTAGAGATTGAAGTTCTTTTCCAATTTTTGAAATTGTATTTTGATTTAATTTCATATTTAATCAATTTTTCAAAATTAATTATATATAGCTTTATGTCAAAATCGAACTCTTTAAGACCTGGAAAACACTTATTACAAATCCCTGGTCCAACAAATATTCCAGATCGGGTATTGCGCGCGATGAGCTATCCTACGATTGATCATCGAGGACCTGATTTTGCAGAAATTGCTAAAAGAGTTTTAGACAGACTTAAGAGTATTTTTAAAACAAATCAGAACGTAATTATGTATCCTGCCTCTGGAACAGGTGCTTGGGAAGCTGCAATTGTTAATACTTTAAATCCAAGAGATAAAGTATTGATGTTTGAAACAGGACAATTTTCTTATTTATGGGCAGAGCAAGCAAAAAAACTTTCTTTAGATGTAGAACTTGTGCCAGGAGATTGGCGACATGGAATTGATTCTAAAGTAGTTGAACAAAAATTAAGCCAGGATAAAAATCATAAAATAAAAGCATTATTGGTACTACATAACGAAACAGCAACGGGCATTACTAATAATATCAAAAACATTAGAAAAGCAATGGATAGCGCTAAGCATCCTGCGCTTTTATTAGTTGATACCATTTCATCTTTAGCCTCAATTGATTATCGTCATGATGAATGGAAAGTAGATGTTACAGTTGGTGGATCTCAAAAAGGTTTGTTGTTACCACCAGGTCTTTCTTTTAATGCTATTAGTCAAAAAGCTTTAGAAGCACATTCAAAATCAACTATGCAAAAAGCATATTGGGATTGGAAACCAATGTTGGAAAATAACAAAAATGGTTTTTTCCCATACACGCCAGCTACAAATTTAGTTTTTGGATTAGATGAAGCTTTAAACATGTTAATGGAAGAGGGATTAGAAAATGTATTTAAACGTCATACAAGACTTGCAGAAGCTACAAGAATTGCCGTGAAAGCTTGGGGTTTAGAAATTTTAGCAAAAAATCCTGATGAATATTCAAATACTATTACAGCAATTCTTCTGCCAGAGGGTCATGACTCAGATAGCTTAAGAAAAGTTATATTAGATGAATATAATATGTCTTTAGGAATGGGACTTAACAAAATCAAAGGAAAAGTTTTTAGAATAGGCCATCTTGGCGATTTCAATGATTTAATGTTAGCAGGCACTCTAGCTGGAGTAGAAATGGGTCTTAAAAAATCTAAAATTCCTTTTAAATCTGGTGGATTGATGTCCGCTATCGATTACCTTTCAAAGTAGATTTCGCCACTTTAATTAGTTACAATAATTAAATTAAAATTAAAAATTAAGGGGATACTTCATGTTATTTAAAAAACTTTTTGCAGCGGCAACAATATTATTTCTCGTTACTTTTTCAGCAAGAGCAATTGAAATTAAAATTGGTCATGTGGGTGAACCTGGATCTTTATTTAATGACTCAGCCGAGCATTTTGCAAAACTTGCTAATAGTAAATTAGGTACAAAAGCAAAAGTTGTAAATTTTGGCTCTAGTCAATTAGGTAGCGATAAAGAAATGATGCAAAAAGTAAAATTAGGAACATTAGAAATGGCGGTTCCATCAACATTTATGTCTACTGTTCATGATGAATTTGGCGTATTTGAAATGCCATATATTATTAAAGACAGAAATCATATGTCTAAAGTTGAGAAAGAAGTAGTTAACCCAATACTTTCAAAAAATTTAGAGGAAAAAACTGGCTATAAAGTGTTAGCTGTTTGGGAAAATGGGTTTAGACAAATTACAAATAATAAAAAACCAATCAATGTTCCCGACGATCTAAAAGGAATTAAATTAAGAGTTCCAGAAGGAAAATGGAGAGTAAAAATGTTCCAAGCTTATGGAGCAAATCCAACTCCCATGGCATTTGGTGACGTCTTCGTTGCTCTAAAGACTGGAACAATTGATGGACAAGAAAATCCTTATACTCAGATTACAAGCGCAAAATTCCATGAAGTACAAAAGTTTTTAAGTGTCACTAACCATGTTTACACACCTGCGTTTGTAGTTGTTCACAAAGAAAGTTGGAATAAATTACCAGAAGATGTAAGAAAAATTTTAGAACAAGCTGCAAAAGATACTCAGCCTTTCGTCTATAAACGAGCTGCAGAAATGGAAGTTTCATTATTAAAAGTAGTTCAAGATGCTGGTGTAAAAGTAAATACAGCAAATAGAGATGCTTTTGTAAAAGCAAGCGACCCAATTTACAAAGAATTTGCCACAGATGTTAAATCAGGCGCAACGCTTATTTCTAAAATATTAGATCTAGCAAAGACTAAGTAAATTTTAGTTTTAATAAAAATGGTCTCTACTTCATCGGTAAAGTCTTACGATAGATATCTGCAATATTTTATTTTTTTGCAGATGATTTTTCTATCATTGACAGTGGTTGTAGGAGTTTGTTTTAGGTGGTCTGGGCATTCTCTAGTTTGGTATGATGAAGTTGCAGGAATCCAACTTGCTTGGATTACTTATTTTGGTTCTGCGTATGCTTCGTTAAAGGGACTTCATATTGGAATGCCTACTTTAATAAAGGTTTTTCCAAAAGATATTAGAAAAATATTATTTGTTCTGTCCAAGATAATTATTTTTTTATTTTTTTTAATTTTAACTTACTACGGAACAAAAGTTATCATTGTTCTAAGAGGAGATACTTTAGTTACACTGGATTGGATTCCGCAGTCCTTTGTACAAGCTGTAATCCCAGCCTCATCTATCTTAATTATTATCTCTGAGTTTTTTTCTTATGAAGAAACTTATAAACAAACCATGAAGGATTAATGTTAGTTTTATTATTGTTTTCAGTTTTGTTATTTTTACTTTTTATAAACATTCCTATAGCGATTAGTATTGCGGTCGCAACAATAGTTGCAATGGTTGTTAAAACAGGACCTCAATATTTAGTTAACACAGCTCTTGCTATGTATAATGGGGCAAAAAGCTTTCCATTGATTGCTATTCCTTTATTTATTTTAGCTGGAGCTATTATGAATAGTTCTGGTATTTCAAGAAGATTAATTGCTTTTGCCTCTGCTTTAGTTGGTTTTATTAAAGGTGGACTAAGCATGATCACAATTGCAACATCAATGTTTTTTGCTGAAATTTCTGGTTCCGCAGTTGCTGATGCTTCTGCATTAGGTTCAATTTTAATACCTGCAATGAAAGAAAAAGGTTATTCACCAGAGTATGCAGCATCAGTTGTTTCCTCCGCCTCTTCTCTTGCAATTATTATTCCGCCATCAATTCCGATGATATTGTATGCGGTAATTGCTGGTTGTTCAGTTGAACAATTATTTGTTGCAGGGTTTATTCCAGGATTTTTAGGTGGTTTTTTAATGATGGGAGTATCCTATATTTATGCCAAAAGAAAAAATTTACCAATTGAAGAATCTTTCAATCTAAAAAATTTAAAAAGAACCACAAAAGAAGCAGCATTAGCTTTTACATTGCCCATAATAATTTTAGGTGGAATATTTGGTGGATTTGTAACGGCAACGGAAGGCGCTGGTTTAGCAGTAGTTGCTGCTTTAGTAATAGCATTCATTTACAAAGAATTTAATTTAAAACAATTTTTTGATGCAACCGTAGAAGGAGGATCGCAAACAGCAACTGTGATGTTGTTAGTCGCATCTTCTATGCTCCTTGGAGAATTTCTAACTGTAGAACAAATTCCTCAAAAAATTGCCTTGTCGTTAACGACGTTAACTCAAAATAAATATTTAATTTTAGCAATCCTAAATATTTTTTTATTTATTATTGGGTTCTTTTTACATTCTGCCGCTGCAATAATTTTGGTCGTACCGGTGGTCATGCCTTTAATTAATAGTTTAGGAATAGACCCTGTTCATTTTGGTATTATCGTCACTTTAAATTTAGCTATCGGTCAACAAACCCCACCTGTTGCTAGCGTTCTTGCTGTTGCATGTTCTATTGCAAAAACAGATATGTGGGCAGCATCTAAAGTAAATGTTATTTTTGTAGCTGTTTTGATTTTTATATTATTACTTTCTACTTATGTTCCTATAGTTCCAATGTCTTTAGTTGAGTATTTTTATAGATAATAAAATGTCAAAACTAATTTTACAAAAAAAAATTAGCAATTACATAATTGAAATATCGTTAAATCGTCCTGAAAAATTAAATGCATTAACAAAACCAATGTGGAAGGAACTAGGTGATATATTTAAAAAATTATCTACTAATAAAAATTTAAGATGTATCGTAATTAGAGGAAACGGAGGAAAATCTTTTTCACCAGGTAATGATATTAGCGAATTTACAACTGAACGATCTAATAGCAAACAATCAAAAGATTATGGAAAGTTTTTACACTCTACACTAGGAGCCATATTAAATTGCCCTATTCCAACAGTTGCATTAATTGAGGGGATTTGTGTTGGAGGAGGTTTAGAAATAGCTTCTTGTTGCGACATTAGAATATGTGGAAAATCATCTAGATTTGGGGTGCCCATTAATAGACTTGGTCTAACAATGGCACCAAGAGAAATGCAGCCTTTAATTAATTTAGTTGGAAAAAGTGTTGCTTTAGAAATTTTATTAGAAGGCAGGGTTTTTGATGCTGCTGAGGCTTTACAAAAAGGTCTAGTTAATAAGATCGTTACTGATATTGATGTTGAGAAAGAAGCTTACCAAACAGCAGAAAGAATAGCAGATGGAGCCCCATTAGTTGCAAGATGGCATAAAAAGTTTGCAAAGGAGCTATTAAATAATGAAAAAATTACAGATAAGATGAATGACCAAGGATACAAATGTTATGACACTGAAGATTTTAATATCGGATACAAATCGTTTTTAAATAAAATAAAACCTAAATTTAAAAATAAATAATTATGCCAGGACCTATTCATGGCATTAAAGTTCTTGAGCTTGCACAAATTATGGCAGGGCCAAGCTGTGGTTTACTTCTTGCTGATCTTGGTGCTGATGTAATTAAAATAGAAAAAATTCCAGATGGAGATGATACTAGAAGATTTACTCCACCCGATATTAATGGAGAGGCCGCAGCTTTTATGACTATGAATCGAAATAAAAAAGGATTTGCTTTAGATTTAAAAAGTGATGATGGCAAAGAAGTCTTTAAAAAAATGGTTAAAAAAACCGATGTAATAGTTGAAAATTTTAGAAAAGGAACCTTAGAAAAGTTAGGTATTGGTTATGAAGAGCTTAAAAAAATAAACCCCAAAATAATTTTATGTGAAATTTCCGGATATGGAAGAACAGGACCTTATGCTGACAAAGGAGGATTTGATTTAATTGCTCAAGGAATGACAGGTCTAATGAGTATTACAGGCGAAAGTACAGATAAACCACCGATGAAAGTTGGCGCCCCTATAACAGATATCACAGCAGGAATTTTAGGCGCAGCAGGTATACTCGCTGCTTTAATTCACCGAGACAAAACTGGAGAAGGACAGAGAGTTGATACCTCTTTATACGAAGCTGGAATTATTCATACTTATTGGCAGTCAGCAATTACAAGTGCTACTGGAAAATCACCAGGACCTTTAGGATCAGCTCATCCATTAACAGCTCCCTATCAAGCTTTTAAAACTAAAGATAAATGGATTACCGTTGGAGCTTCAAATCAAAATAATTGGATTCATTTATTAGAGGCTTTAGGAAGAAAAGATTTACAGGAAGATAAGCGATTTAATAGCAATGCTAGTCGCATGAAAAATTTACAACCACTTATTGAAATCTTAAATAATGAAATGGTTAAAAAAACTTCAAAAGAATGGTTAAATATATTTGATCAAAAAGGTCTTCCGTGTGGACCTATTAATACTATAGAGGAAATGTTTGAAGATTCTCAAACAAAATATAGAGAAATGATTATTGAAGTTAAAAACACTAAAGCCGGAGAATACAAGTCTGTTGGCATGCCTATTAAGTTTTCAAAATCTAAAGTAGAAAAATCAAAAGGAGCTCCTATATTTGGTGAACATACAATAGAAGTTTTAATTGATTATGGTTTTAGCAAAGCCGAGATTAACAATTTAATTAAAAATAAAATAATTTATTCTCCCAGTAAATAAATTTAAAAGTCTTATTAAATGTTTTTTAAAAAATTATTTTCACGTAGCAATTTAGAATTAAAAATTAATGATGGTGGTAGAGCTGCTGCCGGTTATAAAGGACAAGCCGGAGACTGTGTGGTAAGATCTATCGCTATTGCAACAGGTATACCTTACCAAAAAGTTTACGATGATTTATTTAAAGCTAATCAAGAATTTAGAAATACATCAAGAACTAAACTAGCTCGAAGTTTAAAAAAAAGTCATGATACACCACGAACTGGTACTCATAGGGAAGTATTGAATAAATATTTAAAAAAGTTAGGTTGGAAATGGACGCCTACAATGTTCGTTGGACAAGGTTGTAAGGTTCATTTAAAAAAAGAAGAGTTGCCTATGGGAACATTAATTGTGTCTTGCTCTAAACATTTAACAGTTGTTATTGATGGAGTTCTAAACGATGTATTTGATTGTTCTAGAAATGGGACGCGGTGCGTTTATGGATATTGGACCAAAGGAAACTAAATTTTTTGGTCGTATTCGCCAATTTTTCCAGTCTTTTGTAATAAATTATCAATAAAATCAAAGATCTTTTTCTTTCGATCATTAGATGATGGGCTTTCAGTTACTATAACTAAAGAGGGTTTATTGGAGGAAGCTCTTATCAACCCCCAAGAACCATCTTCTAATGAAAACCTTACACCATTAACAGTTAAAATATCTGTAATAAATTGGTTATCTATTTTAGTATTTTTAAGCTTTAATGTTTCTACTTGTTTAATTAAATCTTCAACCACTAAATATTTTTCTTCATCTTTGCAAAATGGAGCCATAGTAGGTGTTTGATAGGTTTTTGGTAATTCATTAATTATTTCACTCATTTTTTTATTCTGCTCATTAAGTAGATGGCAAACCTGAAGCGCCGAATTAATCCCATCATCATAACCATATCCTAGTGGCTTGTTAAAGAAGAAGTGACCACTTTTTTCAAATCCAGCAAGTGCCTTAATCTGATTAACTTTTCTTTTAATATGGGAGTGTCCGGTTTTCCAGTAAATCGTCTCACAGTTATTTTCTTTTAGAATTTTATCTTTAGCAAACAAACCGGTAGACTTTACATCTACTATAAATTTAGATCCTTTGTATTTAGGGGCAAGGTTTCGGGCTATTAAAAGTCCAATTTTATCTGAAAATATTTCCTCTCCTTTGTTATCAATGACTCCAACTCTATCTCCATCTCCATCAAAACCAAAACCAACATCTGCATTGTTGTCTTTTACAGCTTTCGCAATTTCATGTAACATTTCTAAATCTTCAGGATTTGGATTATATTTTGGAAAAGTAAAATCTAAATTACAGTCCAATTCTATTACTTCACAACCAATTCCTTTTAAAATTTGAGGCGCAAAAACTCCAGCGGTTCCATTTCCACAAGCAACAACTGCTTTAATTTTTTTTTGTATTTTATTTTTTGATATTAGATTATTTATATAAATTTCTTTAAATCCTTTAATTTCTTTATATGAACCTTTATCAAATTTAAATTTTTGATTTAAAACAATATCCTTAAGTTCATTCATTTCATCTGGTGCATGAGTTAATCCTTTTTCAATTCCCATTTTAACTCCAGTCCAACCATTTTCATTATGACTAGCTGTAACCATAGCTACCCCATCAGCATTGAGTTCAAATTGTGCAAAATAAACCATGGGTGAAAGAGATAGGCCTACATCTTCAACTTGACAACCAGCTAACATCAATCCTTCTGTTAGGGATTTTTTTATTTCTTCGCTGTATGAACGATAGTCTTGACCGACAATTACTCTTGGATTTTTTTTGGTTCTATTTGTGATTTGTGTTCCAAGACCGATACCTAAATTTTTTATTCCCTCTAGATTAATCTCTTTCGGATACAACCATCTCGCGTCGTACTCTCTAAATCCATTTTTATTTATGTTAATACTCTTCGAATTCATTAAAAAAATTAATTGTTATTTTTAATGGTTTATCAAAATTAAATTTTTTTAATTGACTTTTTTATAATGTTCTATTAATGTTCTATTGAAGTATGCTTATTAATAGTATATTCATGATTTTGTAACACAACATGTAGTTGTTTTACCATAAAAATCTAATAAAATATAGAGTTATGCAAGATAATTTGGCTTTGGCCATCAAGAATCTCGTTTTGGACAAAGGAATCGATATTCCAACATCAACTCCAAAATCTAATGTTCAAGATCTAAAAAAACCAGATCTTTTTTCTCTAACTAAAGAAACAGAATTATTTCAAAATGAAAAAGGCATCACAATTAAAATTGATCGTTCAAAAGATTCAAAATTAACAAATTTCGGTAAAGCAACTTTAGATGACAGATATTTAGCTGAAGGAGAATCATATCAAGATTTATTTGCTAGAGTTGCAGCAAATTATGCAGATAATAATCTACATGCTCAAAGGATTTATAACTACATTAGTAATCTGTGGTTCATGCCAGCGACACCCGTATTATCAAATGCTGGGACTGACAGAGGACTGCCGATATCTTGTTTCTTAAACGAAGCCAATGACAGCTTAGACGGAATTTTAGATCTTTGGTCTGAAAACGTTTGGCTTGCAGCAAGAGGAGGAGGAATAGGAAGTTATTGGGGAAATTTAAGATCTATTGGTGAAAAAATAGGAAGAGTTGGAAAAACTTCAGGAATTATTCCTTTTATTAAAGTAATGGATTCTTTGACGTTAGCAATTAGTCAAGGATCTTTACGAAGAGGGTCTGCTGCTTGTTACTTGCAAATTGATCATCCCGAGATTGAAGAGTTTATTGAAATGAGAAGACCAACCGGAGGAGATCCAAATAGAAAAGCATTAAATCTTCATCATGGTGTTTTAGTAACAGATGCGTTTATGAGAGCTGTTGAATTAGATGAACAGTGGGCACTCAAGAGTCCTTATGATGGAACGGTTCAAGCAACAATTTCTGCAAGAAATTTATGGATTAGACTTTTAACTGCAAGAGTTGAAACAGGAGAACCCTATATTATTTTTATTGATACTGTTAATAGAATGATCCCTCAACATCATAAGCTTGCAGGATTAACTGTTAAGACTTCAAATTTATGCTCTGAAATTACTTTACCAACAGGAGTTGATAAAAACGGAAAAGATAGAACCGCTGTTTGTTGTTTATCTTCAATAAATTTAGAAACGTACGATGAGTGGAAGGATGACAAAAATTTTGTTGAAGACGTTATGAGATTCTTAGATAATATTTTAAGTGAGTTTATAGAAAAAGCTCCAGACTCTTTCAAAGATGCAAAATATTCAGCGTATCGTGAAAGAAGTGTTGGTCTTGGGGTGATGGGATTTCACTCATTCTTACAAAAAAATTTAATTCCTTTTGAATCTGTAATGGCAAAAGTTTGGAATACAAAAATATTTAAATATATTGATCAAGAAGTTAATAAAGCTTCAAAAAAACTTGCCGAAGAAAGAGGACCTTGTCCGGATGCAAAAGATTACGGAATAATGGAGAGATTTTCTAATAAAACTGCAATAGCTCCAACTGCTTCAATTTCTATTATTTGTGGCGGTTCATCACCAGGAATTGAACCTATTGCTGGAAATAGCTACACCCATAAAACATTATCGGGTTCTTTTAATGTTAGAAATAAATTTTTAGAGGAAGTTCTTAATAAATATGGAAAAAATAATAACGAGACTTGGTCTTCAATTACGACAAACCAAGGATCAGTTCAACATCTAGATTTTTTAACTCAAGAAGAAAAAGATGTTTTTAAAACTGCCTTTGAATTAGATCAGCGTTGGTTAATTGATCTTTCTGCAGATAGAACGCCGTATATTTCACAAGCTCAATCTTTAAATATATTTCTACCAGCAGATGTTCATAAAAAAGATTTACATCAAATTCATTTCCAGTCCTGGAAAAAAGGATTAAAGAGTCTTTACTACTGTAGGTCGAAATCTATACAGAGAGCAGAAGTTGTAAGTAAAAGTTTTGTTGCAAGCACAACAGAAAAAAATCAAAATGAGGAACCTAAAAATTATGAGGAATGTTTGTCATGTCAGTAGCCGTTAAAATTCAAGATAAAATTATTGATAAAAATTATTGTGACACGCAAGGATTACTAAAAGATAATCCTGTTTATAAACCCTTTAGATATCCATGGTGTTATGATGCGTGGTTAACTCAACAAAGAATTCATTGGTTACCTGAAGAAGTTCCTTTATCCGAAGATATTAGAGACTGGCAAAAAAAATTAACTCAAAGTGAGAAAAATTTACTTACTCAAATTTTTAGATTTTTTACCCAAGCAGATGTTGAAGTAAATAATTGCTATCTTAGACATTACACAAGCGTATTTAAGCCGACAGAAGTTTTAATGATGATGACTGCTTTTTCAGCAATGGAAACAATTCATATCGCTGCTTACTCTCATTTATTAGATACAATTGGAATGCCAGACTCTGAATATTCTGCATTCTTAAAGTATAAAGAAATGAAAGATAAGTATGATTATATGCAAAACTTTAACACAAATAACAAACGCGAGATTGCTAAAACAGTAGCAGTGTTCAGCGCTTTCACAGAAGGTCTACAGTTGTTTGCAAGTTTTGCAATTTTACTTAACTTTCCTAGATTTAATAAAATGAAAGGTATGGGCCAAATTGTTACTTGGTCAGTAAGAGATGAGACGCTTCATTGTAATTCTATGATTAAAATCTTTAATACTTTTTGTGATGAAAATCCTGGCTTGCTAGATGAAAGTTTAAGAAAAGAAATTTATGATGCTTGTAGAACAATTGTACACCATGAAGATGCTTTTATCGATTTAGCATTTGAAATGGGTGATATTGAAGGTTTAACAGCTCAGCAAGTTAAAGATTATATTAGATGGATTGCAAATCGCAGATTATCCCAATTACGTTTGAAGGAAATTTATGAAGTGAAAGAGAATCCATTAACTTGGTTAGATAACATGTTAAATGGTGTCGAGCACATGAACTTTTTTGAAGGTAGAGCAACAGAATATTCTAAAGCTTCTACCAAGGGTTCTTGGGTCGAAGCCTTTGAATTTACTAAGTAATTAAAAGCTACCTTTTATTTATTGTTTCGACTTTTCGGTGTGCTGATCCAGTATATTTTGAAAGAGGTCTAATTAATCTATTATCTTTTAATTGTTCATTCACGTGAGCAGCCCATCCAGTAATTCTTGCAATTACAAAAATTGGGGTAAAAAAATCAACATCAAATCCCATTAAATAATAAGTAGGTCCTGATGGAAAATCTAAATTTGGGAATATATTTTTTTCTTTAATCATAGTTTGTTCCAATATCTTAGAAATTTTAGGAAATTTTTCATTTTTATAAAACTCTGCTGTTTTATAATAATATTTAGTCATTGTTGGCACTCTAGAATCTCCTTTTTTATAAACACGATGACCAAACCCAATAATTAAATCCTTATTTTTTATTTTATTAAGAATATATTTCTCTGCATTCTCCGGTTCTTTAATATCAAAGAACATTCCCATAACGGCTTCATTTGCGCCACCATGCAATGGACCTTTTAAAGCACAAATTCCTCCAACGATTGCACTATGAAGATCAGCAAGTGTGCTTGTGACAACTCGCGATGCAAAAGTTGAAGCGTTAAAACTATGTTCGGCATACAAGATTAAAGAAACATCAAATGCCTTTATAACATCTTTACTTGGAATTTTTCCAAAACACATATGAAAAAAGTTTTCACTAAAGCTTAAATCTTTTTTTGGATCGATTATATCTAATCCTTTTCTTGTTCTAAAATTTGCCGCAACTGCTGTGGGTGTTTTTGCAAAAATTTTTATAAATTTATTGTAGTTAGCTTCAATAGTATTTGTTGCTGTTTCAACGTCCTCTAAACCCAAATGACTAACAGAAGTTCTTGTTGTATCCATAGGGTGGGCGTTTTTTGGATAGGTTTGGATAATTTTTTTTAAATTTGAACTAATTTGTCTATTCTTTCTTTCTTCCTCTTCAAATTTATTAAGTTGAGATTTGTTAGGAAGTTCGCCATTTAATAATAGGTAAGCAACCTCTTCAAAACTACATATTTCAGCAAGATCCTGAACAGCATAACCTCTGTAAGTTAAGGAATTAATGTCAGGCATTACTTCTGAAACTTTAGTTTCGTCAGCAACAACACCAACTAGCCCTTTTTTAATTTCAATTTCAGACATTATTCATGTCCTTTTTTAGAAAAATTAAAAATAGAACTATCAAATTCATTATATTTCTCATATTCAACTAACTCATATAATCTTTTTCTAGTTTGCATTTTATCAATTACATTATTTTGATGCCCATCTTTAAATATCTGTCTTAATCCGTCCTCTACATTTTTTAACGCTAATCTTTGTGTTGTTACTGGATAAATAACTAAATTATATCCAAGGTTATTAAGCTCTTTAGCAGATAGTAATTTAGATTTTCCAAACTCAGTCATATTGGCAAGCAAATAAACTTTTGTAGCCTTTCTTATTTTTTCAAATTCTTTTTCATCTTTTAAAGCCTCAGGAAAGATCATATCTGCCCCAGCATCAACGTAGGCTTTTACTCTTGAAATTGTTTTGTCTAAACCCTCGACTGCATTAGCATCTGTTCTAGCTATAATTAAAAAATTTTTATCTTTTCTAGCCTTTACTGCAGATTTAATTTTTTTAACCATTTCACTGACGCTAACAACATCTTTATTATCTAAGTGACCACATCTTTTAGGATTAACCTGATCCTCAATGTGACAACCTGAAATTCCAAAATTTTCAAATGTTTCAATAGTTCGTGCACAATTCATTGGCTCACCAAATCCAGTATCGGCGTCAACAATCGAAGGTAAATTTGTAACCCTTGCAATTTGTTCTGCTCGATAAGAAACTTCAGTTAAAGTCGTAAGCCCAATATCTGGAATGCCTAAGTCGTTAGCCATAACGGCACCTGATATATAAACACCCTCATAACCAATTTCTTCAATTAATTTTGCAACTAATGGATTATATGCCCCTGGAAAGCGCACAATTTTTCCTGATTTTAATTTTTTTTGTAGATCAGCTCTTTTTTCTGTAGGAGTTTTTTTAACAAAATACATAATTAATTTAAAAATTTGATTTTAGATAATATTCCATTCATTTCAGTAAAGTCATTAATAAAATGATTATGATAAATATTATTTGGATTTTTTTCAGTATAGCCACCTTTTACTAAAATAAATTTCACCTTTGCCGCTTTTGCAGTTTCAGCATCAGTTTCACTATCACCTATCATAATACTATCTTCTTTTTTTACGTCTAAAATTTCTAATATATTTGTTAGGTGTCTAGGATCTGGTTTTCTATATTCGAAAGTATCAACTCCTGCGATGTAATCAAAAAATTTTATAAGATTAATTTCTTTAAGAAGTTTTTTAGCTAAAGATTCCATTTTATTTGTGCAAATAGCAAAATTAATTTTTTTAGATTTTCCCCAGATAAGAAAATCATTAACGCCTTTAATAATTTGGGATTTTTTTGAGATATTTTCTCTATAATAATTAATAAATTCATCCGTCATTTTTTTATGAATATTTTGGTCAAATTTTTTATCCTCTTCTTTTAAAGAGCTTAAAATCATATTGGCGGCGCCTCTACCAGCTAAATGGCGAATATCTGTGAGTGGTTTTTGATGATAACCAAATTTTTTCATTACATAATTATGAGCATCCATTAAATCAGGTGCAGAGTCTACTAGAGTTCCATCCAGATCAAAAACAATTGCTTTACTCATAAATTTATTGAAAAAATTAGTAGTTAAAAGAAATAATTTGTGAGTTAAATTATTAAAATCATTATTATAGTAACATTGCTCAAATAGCAATAAATCATAAATTTATTAAAGTTATTTTAAAAATTAATTATGATTGAGTCTGAAAAATTATTACAAAATAAAATTAAAAAATTGGCGATTAAAAAAGGAGTTAAATTAATTTCTCCAGACTCAATTTATTTATCTTCAGATACAAAATTTGGAAAAAATATTTTAATTGAACCCTACGTAGTCATCGGCAAGGGCGTAAAGATTGGTAATAATGTTAAAATTTTAAGTTTTTCTTATATAGAAAAGACAAAAATTGGAAATAATGTAACGATTGGACCATTTGCAAGATTAAGACCTGATACAGTTTTAGAGAATAATTCTAAAATTGGGAACTTTGTTGAAATAAAAAAATCAATACTTGGAAAGAATTCAAAAGTTAATCATTTAAGTTACATCGGAGACTCAGTGTTAGGAAAAAATGTTAATGTAGGAGCTGGAACAATTACTTGTAATTATGATGGGAAAAATAAAAATAAAACTAAAATTTTAGACAATGCTTTTATAGGATCTAATAGTTCTTTAGTTGCTCCGGTAAAAATAGGAAAGAACACAGTGATAGGGGCAGGATCAACTATAACTAAGGATGTAAAAGATAATACTCTTACTTTAAGCAGAATTCCTCAAAGAGAATTTAAAAAAAGAAAAAAATAAAAATAATTTATGTGCGGTATTATCGGTATTGCCAGTTATAAAGATATTTCTAAACAAATTTTAGAATCTTTAAAGAAACTTGAATATCGTGGTTACGACTCTGCTGGTATATCAACAATTTATAATGGAGAAATAGTAGAGAATAAATGTGCAGGTAAAGTTTCTGATTTAGAAAAATTAATTAAAAAAACATCACTATCAGGTACTATTGGAATTGGCCATGTTCGCTGGGCTACTCATGGAGTTCCAAATCAGACAAATGCTCACCCGCATTCCTCAGAAGAAGTTTCAGTTGTTCATAATGGAATTATTGAAAATTCCGCAATTATTAAAAAAGAACTAATAGAAAAAGGACATATTTTTAAGTCTCAAACAGATACCGAAGTAGTGACACATCTTATTACAGAGAATTTAAAAAAAATGAATTATTTAGATTCTGTATTTGAGGCCTTAAAAAAATTAGAAGGAAGTTTTGCATTAGGAATAATTTTTAAAAAATTTAATAATTTAATTGTAGGAGCAAGAAGAGGAAGTCCACTTGCAGTTGGCTATACAGATAAAGAAAAATTTATAGGTTCAGATTCTTATGCTTTAAACTCTATGACAAAAGAAGTTTCATATCTTGATGATGGAGATGTGTGTGTTTTAACCAAAGATAAAATTGAATTTTTTGATAAAAACAAAAAAAAAATTGAAAAAAAAGTATATAAATTAGCCAATGAAGAAGAAATTTATAATAAAGGAAGTTTTAAAGATTTTATGTCCAAAGAAATTTCTGAACAACCAGAAATTATTAAAAAATGTGTAAATGAATATATCGATAAATTAAGAAAAGAAATTAATATAGTTAACTTTCCACTTGATCCCAAAAAAATAAAAAAAGTTCATTTAATAGCCTGTGGAACCGCTTATCATGCTTGTGTAGTTGGAAAATATTGGTTTGAAGAGTTTACTAGTCTAGATGTAAGTGTAGATGTTGCCTCGGAATTTAGATACAGAAATAATAAAATAAAAGTAGATGAACTTTACATTTTTGTTTCTCAATCAGGAGAAACAGCTGACACGATTGCTGCATTAGATTTTTGTAAGAAACATGGAGCAAAAACTTGCTCAATAGTAAATGTTACTGAAAGTTCATTATCTAGATTATCAAATCTTGTTTTGCCGATTCATGTTGGTCCAGAGGTAGGGGTCGCTTCTACGAAGGCTTTTACAGGGCAGATTCTAGTTCTCTTATTATTTATTTTAAAAACTTCAAAATTAAGAAATGAATTAAAAGAAGATGAATATTTAACTATTATTAAAGATTTAGAAAATATTCATTCTAATGTTGCATTAATTTTAAATAAAAAAAAATTAATTGAAGAATTGGCTGTTGATTTTATAGATATTAAAGGGTCTATGTTTTTAGGTAGAGGTCTTTCTTATCCCATTGCTTTAGAAGGCGCTTTAAAATTTAAAGAACTTACTTATCTTCACGCCGAGGGTTATCCTGCTGGTGAAATGAAGCATGGTCCTTTAGCTTTAGTTGAAAATGGAATGCCAGTAATTGTTATCGCACCTAAAGATAGATTTTATGAAAAAACAATTTCTAATATGCAGGAAGTTATCGCAAGAGGGGGAAAAATTTTATTAATTTCTGATCATGCTGAAGAAGTTGCAATTAGTGACAATATTTGGTCGGAAATAAGAATTCCAAAAATTCATAAGTTTCTTTCACCTTTTTTAAGCAATATTCCTTTACAGTTACTTGCTTATTATGTTGCTTTAAAAAAAGGTAACGACATAGATAAGCCAAGAAATTTAGCCAAATCTGTTACTGTCGAATAATTTATTCTTGTAGGCTTAGAACACTCTATATATATACTGTAGGTTGAATATGAAAAATTGGAAACCAGATTCTTGGAGAGCAAAAACTGCAAAACATTTACCCGTTTATGAAAATGAAGGTAAATTAAAAGAGGTTTTGAAGGAAATTTCTAAATTTCCGCCGCTTGTTTTTGCCGGAGAAACACGCACGCTTAAACATATGTTGGGTGAAGTAAGCGAAGGAAAGGCATTTTTATTTCAAGGAGGAGATTGTGCTGAAAGTTTTGAAGAATTTCATCCAGATAATATTAGAGATTTATTTAAAGTCATTTTACAGGTTTCTTTAATACTTACTGTTTCATCACATTTACCAATAGTAAAAATAGGTAGAGTGGCAGGTCAATTTTCTAAACCAAGAAGTTCTTCTACAGAAGTCGTAAATGGAAAAGAACTTCCTAGTTACTTAGGAGATAATATTAACGGTATGAAATTTGATGAGGAGTCTAGAAAACCAGACCCTGCAAGATTATTAAAATCTTATTCACAATCTGCATCAACATTAAATTTATTAAGGGCATTTTCTCAAGGAGGATTTGCTGATTTAAGTAAGGTACACTTGTGGAACATGGACTTTGTAAATAAAAGTGCTGATAAAAAATTTAAAGAAATTCAAAATAAAGTTATGGAAGCTTTAAATTTTATGCATGCTTGCGGTATAACGATAGAGCAAAATAGAAGACTAAGAACTGTTAATTTTTACACTAGTCATGAAGCTTTGCATCTTCCTTATGAAGAAGCCATGACTCGAGTAGACTCAACAACAGGAGAACATCACGATACTTCTGCACATTTTTTATGGATTGGAGATCGTACAAGACAAATAGATGGCGCTCATGTGGAATTTTGTCGAGGAATTAAAAATCCAATAGGTATTAAATGTGGACCCAGTTTAGATCCTAAGGAATTGATTAAGTTAATTGATATTTTGAATCCAGAAGATGAATCTGGAAGAATAACTTTAATAGCAAGATTTGGTCATGATAAAGTTGAAAAGTTTTTACCTAAGCTTATTCAGTCTGTTAAAAAATCAAATAAAAAAGTTATCTGGTCGTGTGATCCTATGCATGGAAATACAATCAAATCGACTACTGGATTTAAAACTAGACCATTTAAGGATATAATTTCTGAAGTAAAAAGTTTCTTCGATGTTCATCAAGGAGAAGGAACTTATGCTGGTGGTCTTCATATTGAAATGACAGGAAAGAATGTAACAGAATGCATTGGGGGAGCACAAAATATTACTGATAAAGATTTATCAAGTAGATATCATACACATTGTGATCCTAGACTGAATGCAAATCAAGCAATTGAGTTGGCTTTCCTTATTTCAGAAGAAATTAAGAAAAATTCTAAATACTCAATAAATTCCATTAGAAAAGCTTCTTAAAAATTATTTTTTAATAATTTTTTTGCTTCAAACTTAAAAAAAAGTAAAAATATTATGATGCAAGCAACAGATAGAATTCAATTTATAAAAAACTGGATTATAAACTATTGTAATTCAATGGAAAAAAAGCCTGACTGCTTAGTGGTCGGAGTTTCAGGGGGAATTGATTCAGCCGTTGTAAGCACAATTTCTGCAATGACAGGTATGAAAGTCAAAGCATTATCAATGCCTATTCGACAATTAAAATTTCAAGATGATTTAAGTAAAGCGCATCTGAAATGGTTAAAAAGTAAATTTTCTAATGTTGATGAAATTATTATTAATTTAGATGAAGTTTTTAATAGTTTCGAAAAAACTTTAGGACAATTTAATAGTGAGCTAGCTTTTGCTAATTCTAGAGCAAGATTACGAATGACTACTCTTTATCAAGTAGCAGGTGCAAACAATGGAATTGTTGTTGGAACAGGAAATAAAATAGAGGATTTTGGGGTTGGTTTTTTTACAAAATATGGAGATGGGGGCGTAGATATCTCTCCGATTGCTGATTGTTTAAAATCTCAAGTATGGGAAATGGGTAAAGAACTTAAAATATTAGAAGATATTATTAACGCCGCACCTACAGATGGGTTATGGTCAGATGGAAGAACCGATGAACGACAATTAGGAATGTCGTATGAGGATTTAGAAAGAGCTATGTTAAATCCAAAAGATAAAAATTATGAAAAATATTTAAAAATTAGAAAGAGAAATCTTCATAAAATGAGCTTAATTCCAATATGTAAATTTGACAAAAATGAATAATTTAAAAATTTACAATACTTTAAGCAAAGTAAAAGAAGAATTTATTCCTTTAAATAAAAATTCAATTGGAATGTATGTTTGTGGTCCAACCGTTTACGATGATCCCCATATTGGTAATGCGAGGCCATTAATTATTTTTGATCTTGTATATAGAATTTTAATTAAAAAATTTGGAAAACATAAAGTCAATTATGTTAGAAATATCACTGACATAGACGATAAGATTATACAAAGAGCTAATGAATTAAAAATTAATATTAGTGAACTTACAAAAAGTATCACAGATATTTTTTTTGCTGATTGTAAATATTTAAATTGTTTAATTCCGAACCATCAACCAAAAGCTACCGATCATATAACAGACATGATTCAAATGATTGAAAAATTATTGGCTAAAAAATTTGCATATATTAAAGATGGTAATGTTTATTTTAATGTAAATAAATTTAAAGACTATGGAAAATTATCAAATAAAAATCCAAAAGAATTAATTTCCGGATCAAGAGTAGAAGTCTCAGAGTTAAAAAACAACCCCTTAGATTTTGTTTTATGGAAACCCTCCAAAGATAAAGAACCTTCTTGGCAATCACCCTGGGGTAATGGAAGGCCTGGTTGGCATATAGAATGTTCAGCAATGTCAGAAAAGTTTTTAGGTAAAGAATTTGATCTACATTGTGGAGGTTTAGACCTTATTTTTCCTCATCATGAGAATGAAATAGCACAATCAATTTGTGCAAATAATTCAAATATTTTTGCAAAATATTGGATGCACAATGGTTATGTAACCGTTGACGGAAAAAAAATGTCAAAATCTGATGGAAATTTTATAACTATTAATAATTTAAAGAATAATTTTAGCGGACAGATAGTTAGATTATGTATTTTAGGAACTCACTATAGGCAGCCCTTAGATTGGAATTTTAAAATTTTAGAAACCAATAAAAAAATATTAGATAATTGGTATAGTTTTTATTCTTCTAATGAAGATGAAATTAGCGATGAACTTTTTAATATTTTATTAGATGATTTAAATACACCAAAATTTATAACGAGCATTCATGATCTTTATAACAAAGCAAAAACTGGAAATGTTTCTGCAAAAAAAAATTTAAATTCTGCACTTAAATTTATTGGTTTATTTAATGAAAATAAGGAACAATTTAATATTTTAAGAAAAAAAATAAAATTAGATAAGAGTGATATTGAAAATTTAATAGAACAAAGGAATCTTGCTAGAAAAAATAAAGATTTTAAAAAAGCTGATGCAATAAGGTTAGATCTTGAAAAAAATGGAATTTTAATTGAAGATCTTAATGATAAAACACATTGGAAGCATAAATAATGAACAAAGAAAAAATTTACATATTTGACACTACCTTAAGAGATGGAGCTCAAACGCAGGGTGTTGATTTTTCTATGGATGAAAAGAATCGAATTGCTGTCGCACTATCTAAATTAGGAGTTGATTATATTGAAGCAGGATGGCCAGGGGCTAATCCAACTGATACTAATTTTTTTAACAAACCTCCAAAATTATCTAATTCTACTTTAGTAGCTTTTGGAATGACAAAAAAATCTGGCAGAAGTGCTGAGAATGATCCTGGTCTTTCAGCAATTTTAAACTCTAATACTAAGTCTGTTTGTATTGTAGGAAAAACATGGGACTTTCACGTCGACATCGCTTTAGGAATTTCGAAGGAAGAAAATTTAGAAAATATTGTGGATACCACAAAACATTTTGTAAAAAATAATAGAGAGTACATGTTCGATGCAGAACATTTTTTTGATGGTTATAAAAATAATAAAGATTATGCACTAAAATGTATCCGTTCAGCCTATGATAGTGGAGCGAGGTGGATTGTTCTATGTGATACTAATGGCGGAACATTGCCATTTGAGATTGAAGAAATTGTAAGTGATATTACAAAAATTATTCCAGGGAAGAATTTAGGTATTCATACTCACAATGATACAGAAAATGCAGTAGCAAATACACTTGCTGCAGTAAGATCAGGAGTAAGACAAGTACAGGGAACATTAAATGGTTTGGGCGAGAGATGTGGAAATGCAAATATTGTATCTATTATTCCAACATTGTTATTTAAAAAATATTTCAAAGATAAATTTGATATTTCAGTAGAAGAAAAAAAAGTGAAGTACTTGACCGAGTGTTCTAGATTGTTAGATGAAATATTAAATAGAAAGCCTAATAATCATGCTGCTTATGTTGGAGCTTCAGCTTTCTCTCATAAAGGCGGTCTTCATGTTTCTGCTGTCGAAAAAAATCCAAAAACCTATGAGCATATTGTTCCAGAGTCTATTGGTAATAAAAGAAATATTGTTGTTTCTGATCAATCAGGAAGATCAAATATTTTATCAAGATTAGAAAAGTTAAATATTAAAATTAATAAAGATGATCCAAAAGTTCAAAAATTACTAGATCAGGTCAAAGATAGAGAATTTATTGGGTATGCTTATGACGGAGCAGATGCATCGTTTGAATTATTAACTAGAAGATTGTTGGGTGAAGTTCCAAATTATCTAAATATTAAAAAATACGAGGTTAAGGTTAGTAAAAGTAATGACAATGATCTTGTTAATTCTTATGCAACAGTTGTTTTACAAGTTGATAAAAAAGATATCACTTGTGAAGGATCAGGCAATGGACCAGTTAATGCAATTGACAATGCAATTAGATCAAATGTAAATAAAATTGGAAAATATAGCGAGTATCTAAAAGATTTAAGATTAGTTGACTATAAAGTAAGAATTTTAAACACAGGTACCAATGCTATTACTCGAGTATCAATTGAGAGCACAGATAATACCGGAGATGTGTGGTTTACCATTGGGGTTTCTCCAAATATAATTGAAGCTTCATTTAGAGCATTAATAGATAGCATTGATTACAAGTTGTATAAAGATAAGGCGCCTGCAAACTTGTAATGTTATTTAAAAATATTTATTTTATTTTAGTTAGACCTCAACTTGGAGAAAATATAGGAGCTACCGCAAGATCGCTAAAAAATTTTAATTTTGAAAATTTAAGATTAGTATCACCACGAGATAGTTGGCCAAATAAAAGCGCAAGCTACACAGCAGTAGATGCTAAAGATATCGTACATAAAGCAAAAGTATTCTCTAATAATGATCAGGCTGTTTCTGATTTAGATTATGTTTTTGCAACCACATCAAGAAGTCGATCAGTTAATAAAAAAATTATTGATTTAAATGAAGCAGTTAAGATTATAAAAAAACAAAGTGCCCTCTATAAAAAAAGTGGAATTTTTTTTGGACCCGAGGCATCTGGATTAAGCAATGATGATCTTATTAATGCTAATTATTTAGTTAATATACCAACAAGCAATAAGTTTAAATCATTAAATTTATCACATGCAGTGACCATTTTTGCTTTTGAATTATTTATTGCTTCAAAAAAATTTGAGCCTATTGTTAAGAATTTATATAGAAGCGAGGATGCAAAAAAGAAAGAAGTAAATACTTTTTTAGATTTTTTAATATCTCATTTAGATAAAGTAGGTTTTTTGAAACCAGAGGAAAAAAAACAACAAATGGTTAGAAGTGTTAAAAATATTTTTCATCGAAGCTCTCTTTCTACGCAGGAAATAAGAACTTTATCAGGAGTTATTAGTTCTTTAATTAAATATAAAGAATGAAAAGAATGAGTGTAACATTGACTAAAAGAATAGGTGTTATTATAACAAGGCACTTTAAAAAATGACAAAAAGAATTAATTCTACTCATAAAGTTGATAGAAGACTTGGCGTAAACCTTTGGGGAAGACCCAAAAGTCCTTTCAACACAAGAGCATATCGTCCAGGTCAACATGGACAAAGAAGTAAAGGCAAACCTTCAGATTACAATATTCAATTACAAGCTAAGCAAAAATTAAAAAGTTATTATGGTAATATGAGTGAAAGACAATTTAGAAATCTTTTTAGAAAAGCTTATAAGAAAAAAGGGGACACAGGGGAAAACTTAGTTGGCTTACTTGAAAGAAGATTGGATGCAGTTATTTATAGAGCAAAATTTGCAATCACTGTTTTTGCGGCGCGACAAATGATTAACCATGGAAAAGTAAAAGTGAATGGAAAGAAAGTAAATATTTCTAGTTATTTAGTTTCTGAAAATGATGAAGTTGAAATTAAAGACTCATTTAAACAATCAATACCAATTATTGGAGCAACACAAAGTAAAGAAAGAGAAGTACCAGAATATATTATTGCTGATCATAAAAAAATGACTGCAAAATTTAATAAAGTTCCAAAATATGATCAGATTCCATATCCAGTACAAATGGAACCTAAGTTAGTTGTTGAATATTATTCTAGATAGTTTTTTATTTTAGAATTTTTTGTAATTCACCTTTTTCGTACATTTCTTTAGCGATATCGCAACCACCAATAAATTCTCCTTTAACATACAGTTGAGGAACAGTTGGCCAATTACTAAAGTCTTTAATTCCTTGTCTAATCTCAGGATCAGCCAAAACATTCACTCCATTAAATTTTACTTTTAGTTCTTTTAAAATATTACTAACAGTCATTGAAAATCCACATTGAGGCATTTCAGGTGTACCTTTCATAAATAAAACAACATCGTTTTTACTAATTATGTCTTTTATTTTTTCATTAATATTAGTCATATTATTTTTCTTCGGTTGTTAGTGCTAATGCGTGTAATTCATTTCCCATTTTTCCTTTAAGAGAAGCATATACCATTTGATGCTGCTGAACTCTAGTCTTGCCTTTAAATTTTGCAGATTTAATTTTAGCAGAATAATGATTATCGTCACCTGCTAGATCATTTATTTCAATATCTGCATCTGGAAATCCTTCTTTTAATAATTTATGAATTTCTTCTTGTTTAATAGCCATAGTTAGTTTTTGTTATAATTTTTAAACCAACTTTCATTTTTTGTCTTCAATTCTTTAACACTAATTTTTAAATCATTCTCTACTTCAAATATCTCACTTTGAGTATTACCAATAATATCTATTTTAATATTTTTGGTATTTGCAATTTTTTTTATTTTTTCTAAATCTTTCTTACTAATTTCAATTAAATATCTAGCTTGATCCTCTGAGAACAAATATTTGATTTTATCACTATTTGATCCCGAAACTTTGATTTTTGCGCCGATATTAGATGCCATACACATTTCAGCAACTGTAACTATTATTCCACCGTGAGAAATGTCATGAACTGCAGCAACTAATTTGCTTTTGATTAAATCGCTAATAAAAAGACCATTTTTTTTTTCTTCTTTTAAATTAATTTGAGGAGGAGGACCTTCCTTATTTCCTATGACATCATAAATTAAAGCACTCTGACTTAAATGACCTGATGTTTCTCCCACAACAACAATTATATTTTCTGTATTTTTAAAATTAAATGTCATCATATGATTAATATTTTTTAAAAGACCAACTCCACCGATTGTTGGCGTTGGGATAAATAGCAACACCATTTGTTTCATTATATAAAGATACATTTCCAGATATCACTGGGTAATTTAATGCTTCGCAAGCTTCTCTCATTCCATTAATACTGTCTACAAACTGACCCATAATTTCTTTTTTTTCAGGATTTCCAAAATTTAAGCAATTTGTAATAGCAATCGGTTGAGCACCCACTGAAATTAAATTTCTCCAAGTTTCACAAACAGCTTGCATAGCTCCTGATTTAGGATGTGCTTTACAATATCTTGGTACACAATCCACTGTGGCAGCTATTCCTTTATTTTTTCCATGGTAGCGAATAACAGCAGAGTCGCCACCTGGTTTTTGAATTGTATCTGTCATCACCATATGATCATACTGTTCCCATACCCATGACTTATTTGAGTAATTATGATGTGATAAAATTTTAATTAAGGAGTCTTTAATATCTAATTTTTCAATATCAGAGTCGTAATTAATTATTTTTGGATAGTTATAAGTTATAAAATCTCTTTTATATTTAGGCGCATTATCACCTAATGAATGAATTGGAATGCTACATACATTTTTTTTATTAAATTCAAGTTCAAGTTTCTTGGAATTTGTTAATTGTCCTATAATAGCAAAATCTAACCCCCATTTTTCAAATATTTTTCTAGCTTCTTTTTCTTTACCTTTTTTTAAAACCATTAACATTCGTTCCTGACTTTCAGAGAGCATAATTTCATAGGGAGTCATGTTATTTTCTCTACAAGGAATTAAATTTAAATTTATTTTAATTCCAAGGTTACCTTTTGATGCCATTTCTATTGAGGAAGAAGTAAGACCAGCAGCGCCCATATCTTGAATTGAAACGATAGATTTTTTTTGCATTAATTCTAGACATGCCTCTAATAATAATTTTTCAGTAAAAGGATCCCCAACTTGAACGGTGGGTTTTTTTGACTCAGAGTCTTCGTCAAATTCAGCTGATGCCATTGTTGCGCCATGAATTCCATCTCTACCTGTTTTTGATCCAACATAAACAACAGGGTTGCCGACACCACTTGCAATTGAGTAAAAAACTTTATTTTTTTTAGCAACACCAATATTCATTGCATTAACTAAAATGTTACCATTATAACACTCGTCAAATTCAGTTTCCCCACCAACCGTTGGAACGCCTATGCAATTTCCATATCCACCAATTCCAGAAACAACCCCATTTAATAAATATTTTGTTTTTTCATGATTAGGGGAGCCAAACCTTATAGAATTTAGATTTGCAACCGGTCTCGCTCCCATTGTAAAAACATCTCTTAATATACCCCCAACACCAGTTGCAGCTCCTTGATATGGCTCAATAAAAGAAGGGTGGTTGTGGCTTTCAATTTTAAAAATAACAACATCACCGTCACCAAAATCAACGACACCTGCATTTTCACCAGGTCCTTGAATTACATATTTATTTTTTGTAGGTAAGGTTTGTAGCCAAATTCTTGAGGATTTATAAGAACAGTGCTCATTCCACATTGCTGAAAAAATTCCAAGCTCTACTAAATTTGGATTTCTACCCATTAATTTAATAATTTTATTATATTCTTCTGTTGTGAGACCGTGTTTTATTGCGAGTTCGTGATTAACTTCTTGCATAATTATTTTAATGATTTGAAAATTAATGATCCATCCATACCACCCAATAGTTCATCGGATGCTCTTTCAGGATGAGGCATAAGACCAAATACATTCCCTTTTTTATTTACAATACCTGCAATATTTTTAATGGAGCCATTTGGATTGCATTGTTCAGTAATATTTCCGGAAGCATCACAATACTGAAGTACAATTTGATTATTATCTTCAAGCTCATTAATTATATTTTTGCTTGCAAAATAATTACCTTCATTATGAGCTATTGGAATTTCAAGAATAGAATTTCTAATTGTTTTAGATGTAAAATTTGTTTTATTATTAGTAACTTTTACAGTTACATTCTTGCATATAAATTTAAGATTAATGTTTCTTATTAAAACACCTGGTAAAAGTTGAGATTCAACAAGGACTTGGAAACCGTTACAAATACCCATTACTAAACGACCTTTTTTAGAGTGAATCATAATTTCTTTCATAATTTTTGATTTAGAGGCAATACTTCCGCATCTTAAATAGTCTCCATATGAAAAACCTCCTGGAAGAACGACAAGATCTGATTTTGGAAGTTTGGTATCCGCATGCCATACCATGGATGTTTTTATACCAAATTTCTCAAGAGAAATTTTAACATCACGATCACAATTGGAGCCAGGAAAAACAATGACGCTGGCTTTCATTCTTTAATGGCTTTTACTGAATAGTCCTCGATCGTAAGATTTGCTAAAAGTTTTTCACACATATCTTTAGCTTTAGAAAGAGCAACTTTTTCATCTTTTTCTTTAACAATTATTTCAAATGTTTTTCCTTGTCTTAAACTTTCAATATTTTTAAAACCCATGTTAGATAATGAGTTTTTAATTGCAGAACCTTGGGGATCTAAAACGTCTTTTTTTAATGTAACAATGACTTGTAATTTCAAGTTTTTACTTTTTTTTTAATGCGGTTAAATTTTTTGAAACACCTGTTTTGATTTCTTTAATATTAGAACCTTCTGGCATGATTCCAAGACGACGGGCAACCTCTTGATATGCTTCAACTAATCCTCCAAGGTCTCTTCTAAATCTATCTTTATCTAATTTTCTTTCATCTTTTACATCCCACAGTCTACATGTGTCAGGACTAATTTCGTCAGCTAAAAAAACTTCAACGTCATCACCATTCCATTGTCTTCCAAATTCTAATTTAAAATCTACAAGTTTAATTCCAATTCCTCTAAATAAACCAACTAAAAAATCATTAATTCTTAAAGCCTGTTCAGAGATATGCATCAATTCAGTTTGAGTTGCCCAGTTTAAAGCAAGAATATGTTCTTCATTAACTAATGGATCACCAAGTTCATCGTTTTTATAATAAAATTCCAAAATAGGTTTGCTAAGATCTGTTCCTTCACTAATCCCTAATCTAGTTGAAAAAGTTCCAGCCGCGATATTTCTAACAACGACTTCAATTGGAATGATCTCCAAAGATTTAATAAGCTGTTCACGCATATTTAATCTTTTTATAAAATGCGTTTTAATTCCTATTTGATTTAATTGAGATAATAGAAATTCAGAAATTCTATTATTTAAAACACCTTTGCCGTCAATAATTGCTTTTTTTTTATTATTAAAAGCGGTTGCATCATCCTTGAAATATTGAATTAAAGTTCCTTTTTCAGGTCCTTCGTACAAAATTTTAGCTTTTCCTTCGTATATTTGTTTTCCTTTAGCCATCAGCTTTTAAACACTCTTCCGTAGATAGTATTAATGTATCTTAAATGAGAATTCATGTTGAATAATTTCTTAAGATCTTCTGTGGATAATTTAGATTTAATTTGTTTATCATTGTTTAAGTTATCAAAAAAACTTTCATTTGAAGACCATGTCTTCATAGCATTCTTTTGAACGACTTTATAAGCAAGTTCTCTTGTCATTCCTTTTTGAGTTAATTTTAAAAGAACATTTTGAGAAAAAATAAGTCCGTTAAATTTTTCTAAATTTTTTTGCATATTTTTTGGATAAACGACTAAATTTTGAATTACGCTAGCAAGTCTTGATAAAATAAAATCCATAGTAACTGTTGCATCTGGTCCAATATTTCTTTCAACACTTGAATGACTAATATCTCTCTCGTGCCACAGAATGACATTTTCTAAAGCAGGATAAGCATAACTTCTAATTAATCTCGCAAGTCCTGTAATATTTTCAGACAAAACTGGATTTCTTTTATGTGGCATTGCTGAAGAACCTTTTTGTCCAGCTGAAAAATATTCTTCAACTTCTAAAACTTCAGTTCTTTGCAAATGTCTTATTTCTGTTGCTAATCTCTCAGCAGAAGATGCTATTATTGCAAGAACACTAAAGAAATAGGCGTGACGATCTCGAGGAATTACTTGTGTTGATATCGGCTCTGCTTTAAATTTTAATTTTTTTGCAACATATTGTTCAATTCCCGGATTGATATGAGCAAACGTTCCAACAGCTCCTGAGATCGCACAAGTTGATATTTCATTTATTGCTTGTTCCATTCTATTTTTATTTCTTTTAAATTCTGCGTAATAAGTAAGGAGTTTTAGTCCAAATGTTATAGGCTCTGCATGAATTCCATGACTTCTTCCTACACAAACTGTTTTTTTATATTTTATAGATTTTGTTTTTAAAATTTTTAAAAGATCTTCTAAATCTTTTAAAATAATTTTTCCTGATTGATAAAGTTGAATATTAAAACAAGTGTCTAATACATCAGAAGATGTCATCCCCTGATGTAAGAATTTTGCTTTTTGACCAACTTTTTCAGTAATTGAAGTTAGAAAAGCAATTACATCATGTTTTACTTTTTTTTCTATTTGATCAATTCTATCAGGATTAATTTTGGCTTTTCTTCTTATTTCCTTAGCAATGCCTTTTGGAATAATTTTAAATTTTTCCATGGCTTCTGCTGCATAGATCTCAATATCTAACCAAATTTTATATTTATTTTCAGGTTGCCAAATTTTTGCGATTTGTTCGCGTGAATATCTTGAGATCATTTAGATACGATATAATTGATTAACACTATTTTATTATAAAGTAAAAATTTCGTATCCATTATCACTTATACCAACTGTGTGTTCAAATTGTGCCGATAAAGATTTATCCTTTGTAACTGCAGTCCACCCATCCTGTAATACTTTGGTATGATATTCACCTAAATTAATCATTGGTTCAATTGTAAATACCATCCCTTTTTTAATTTTCATTCCTTCGCCTTTTTTTCCGTAATGTAAAATATTAGGTTCCTCGTGAAATGTTTTTCCTATTCCGTGTCCACAAAAGTCTCTTACTACAGAACAACCATTAGACTCAGCATAAGATTGAATTGCAAATCCAATATCACCTAAGGTAATCCCTGGTTTTAATATCTTAATGCCTGCCATCATGCTTTCGTAAGTCACTTTAATAAGTTTTTCTGCTTTTACAGAAATATTTCCAACAGAAAAAGTTTTGCTAGTATCTCCATAATAACCATCTAATATTGCAGTAATATCGACATTAACGATATCTCCTTCATTTAAAACTTTATCACTAGGAATGCCATGACAAACAACGTGATTAATGGAGGTGCAAATTGATTTTGTATAACCTCTATAAAATAAAGGAGCGGAAAAAGCGCCATGATCATTTAAATATTTATTAGCAGCTTGATCAAGAAAATCAGTTTTAATTCCTGGCTTAATAAGTTTTTCTAGATATTCCAAAGTTCTTGCCGCAAGATCACCAGCTTTTTTTAAACCCTTAAAATCAATATCATTATATATTTTAACCGAAGACAATTCTTCTTTTTCTATTTTCATTAAAATATAATCTCTATTTTTTTGTTAAGAACTATTTCTTTATCAGTTAGTGTACTTGAATAGCATAAAAAATTAACACCTTTTTTTTTAGCTTGCATAAAATTTTCATAGTACTTTTTATCAATATCTTTTGATATTTTAAAAAATTGACAATCCTCTCTCTGTATTAAAAATATCAAATAAGCATGGTAATCTTTTTTTTTAGCTCTAATAAGCTCCATTAAATGCTTTTGCCCTCTTACAGTTGGTGCATCAGGAAATTCTGCAAAATCTTTTTCTCTTTTTAAGGTAACATTTTTAACTTCTATAAAAGCCTGTTCCTTTTTATTAGCAACTAAAAAATCAAATCTAGTATTATCATTAAATTTTACTTCTCTCTGGATCTGATTGAATTTTTTAAGTTCTTTTATTTTTTTATTAATTAATGCTTCTTCTATAATCTTATTTGTTAATTGAGTATTAACACCAACTTTTTGTTTATTATGTTCTAAAATTTCTAAAGTATATTTTAATTTTCTTTTTGTATTTTTTGACTCAGAAATCCATGCATACTCACCTTCGTTAAGAAGTCCCATCATAGATCCAGAATTTGGACAGTGTGCTGTAAGAATTTCTTTATTTAATAACACATCTACAAAGAATCTTTTGTATCTTTTTAAAAATTTTGTTTTAATTAGAGGAGTGTCAAATTTCATTAAAAGTATTAATATCATTTAGATGCTTTCACGAAATAAAAAAAAAAGAATTTACGCTGCTATTTTAATAATCGGGGATGAAATATTATCTGGCAGAACTCAAGATACCAATACTTCATTTCTTGCCAAATGGCTTAACGAAAGAGGAGTTCAATTAAAAGAAGTTAGGATTGTTCCTGATGATCTTGATACAATTGTTTTTTCAGTAAATTTATTAAGAAAAAAATATGATTATTTATTTACAACAGGTGGAATTGGACCAACACATGACGACATTACAGCTTTTGCAATTTCAAAAGCATTTAAAAAAAAATATGAATATAACAAAGAAGCTTATCAAATTTTAAAAAAACATTATAAAAATTCCTATTTTAATGAAGCTAGAAAAAAAATGGCAAAAATGCCCAGAGGAGCAAAATTAATTTACAATCCTTCTAGCTCTGCGCCTGGTTTCTACATAAAAAATGTTTTTACGTTACCAGGGGTTCCCACAATTCTTCAATCAATGATGTTTTTTGTGGAACAATTAATAATTGGGGGTGAAAAAGTACACAGTGTTACTGTGCAGGCACTTTTACCTGAAAGTAAGATAGGAAAAGATTTAGGAAAATTGCAAAAGAGATTTAAAGATTTAAGTCTTGGTAGTTATCCTTTTTTTCAATCAGGAAAAATAGGCGTAGCTCTGGTTATACGTGGATATTCTGAAAAAAGAATACAAGAATGCAAAATTATTTTAGAGAAAATTTTAAAAAAAATTAAAAAATACTAATGGATAAAGATCATGAGTTATCCAAATTAAAAAATTCAATACTTAAATTAAAGAAGAATTTTCACGGAAAAAATTTAGTTTTTTCAGACGGTAATAAAGATGCAAAAGTAATGATAATAGGTGAGGCGCCTGGAAGAACAGAGGATAAATTGCAAAAACCTTTTGTTGGAAGAGCTGGAAAACTTTTAGATAATCTTTTAGAATTCATTAATCTTGATAGATCTAATGTTTATATCACTAACGTAGTAAATTATAGACCTGATAAAAATAGAAAACCTACTCCAAAAGAAATAAATCAATTTAAAAAATTTCTTTTTAAACATATCAGGATTATAAGTCCTAAATGCATTTTATTGCTTGGAGCAACTGCAGCTACAGCAGTTTTAAATCATGTTGGTCCATTGAGCGAAATAAGAGGTAAATGGAAAGTTATAAAAATTAGTAATTGTTATTTTGATATTTTAACTACTTTTCATCCAGCATTTTTATTAAGACAGCCAGCTAAAAAAAAAACTACATCAGATGATTTGCTTGAGTTTAAAAGAAAATTAAGTAGTTAAGTTATTTATTTTTACTTAACAAGCCGATGTAATTTCATTATAAGCATTACAACACTAAAGCCCTCGTGGTGGAATTGGTAGACACAAAGGACTTAAAATCCTTGCCCTTTTTGGGAGTGCCGGTTCAAGTCCGGCCGAGGGCACCACAATTATGAGAATATTATTTATTCTTTTGTTATTAGTATCTTGTTCTAAAGATGTAAAAGTTCCGTTTATTAGCAAAGATCCCGTCAAACCAATAAATGTTATAATCGAGAATGAATTTGATATTACATATTCATTATCAACATTAGCAACACAAAATAATGACTTTTGTCAGATGTCTTTAGAAATTAAAAACATTTCTAAAGAAGAAAAAAGAAATTCATTATCAATAGAGGCCTATTCTTTTGCAGATAAAAAATATGAAGCTTTTGTTGTTGAAAAAAGATCAAAACCTAATGAAGTTGTAAATTCTACAGTTAAATTTAATGGAATTAATTGTGGCGATATTAGAAAAATAAATTTCTATAAATAATATTATAAGTCTATATTTTTAACTTTTGGCGCGTTTTCTTCTATAAATTTTAGTCTTAAATCAGCATTTTTTCCCATAATATTTGAAATTAATTTGTTTGTTTTTTTATAATCGCTATTTGGAATTGTTACTCTTATTAAAGATCTAGTTTTAATATCCATTGTTGTTTCTTTTAATTGTTGAGCCATCATTTCACCCAATCCTTTAAATCGACTTACTTCGATTTTAGATCCTTTTTTTAGATTCTTTAATAATTTATCTTTTTCAATATCGTTTCGAACATAATAAATTTGGTTAGATATCGTAAGTTTATAAAGTGGGGGAACCGCAAGATATAAATGTCCATTTTTAATTAAATTTGGCATCTCACAGAAAAAAAAAGTTAAAAGTAAGCTTGCTATATGATCACCATCAACATCTGCGTCAGTCATAATAATTACTTTTTCATATCTTAAATCTTTATCAATGTACTTTTCTCTTCTTTGACAGCCTAGCGCTTGAAGTAAATTTGATATTTCTGTATTAGCTAATATTTTTGCAGTATTAGAATTTTTAACATTTAATATTTTGCCTCTTAATGGAAGGATGGCTTGAAAATTTCGATCCCTGGCTTGCTTTGCAGATCCTCCAGCAGAATCTCCTTCGACTATAAATAATTCAGTACCCTCAACTTTTGAACTGGTGCAGTCAGCAAGTTTTCCAGGCAGACGTATTTTTCTTGTTGCGCTTTGTCTTCCAACATCAAGATTTTGATCTAGAAGATTTTTTTCTCTTATTTTACCTTCAATAAAATTAAGAATAGAATTTGATGCTTTTGGATGTTGATTAAACCAATCCTCAACAGATTTGGCTATTGAGACATCACAATATTTTTGAATATAAGCGGAAGATAATCTAGATTTAGTTTGCCCTTCAAATTCTGGATTATTAATAAAAATAGATAAAATATAACTAGCATTAGATAATATTTCATCAACGCTTGCGCTTGCTACTAGTTTGTTATTTTTAAATTTTGCAATTTTTCTTATAGATTTTGCAACACCAGATCTAAAACCTTGTTCGTGAGTTCCACCATTAGTAGTTAGCACAGAGTTACAAAATGAAATTTTAAATTCAGAAATTTCATTATGCCATTGAATAGCAAATTCAAATTTTCCTTTATCGTCATCAAAATTATTTTTATGATGACAAGTTTTATCGTTTATTTTAGTAAAATTTTTTGTTTCACTATCTAGATACTCAACAATGCCTTCTGGAAAAAAAAGTTTTGCACTATTAGGAGTGTCATCCTTTCTATTAATTAAAGATCTGTCGCACTCCCAATGTATTGTGATCCCTTTGACTAAATAAGCCTTACTTTTACAAAGATTATATAATTTATTTGGTATAAAATTTAGATCTTTTCCGAAGATTTCTTTGTCAGGAACAAATGTAACCTGAGTCCCATTTTTAATCTTGGATTTTCCTTTTTTTGTAAGTTTATTTAAAGGTTTTCCTTTTGAATAGTTTTGTTCGAAAGTAATAGAATTTTTAAATACTTCTATCTTTAATTTTTCCGACAAAGCATTCACAACTGAAAGTCCTACTCCATGCAATCCAGCTGAAGTAGAATAAGTTCCTTCTTTAAATTTTCCACCTGAATGTAATGTAGTCATTACTATTTCAAGTGCGGTTTTATTTTTCTTGGGATGCTTATCTAATGGGATGCCTCTTCCATCATCAGTCACTGTTAATGATTTATCTTTATTTAATTTTACATAAATATTTTTTGCATGACCGGCCGTAACCTCATCCATTGAGTTATCAATAATCTCAGTTGCGAGGTGATGAAATGCAGTTTCGTCTGTACCACCAATGTACATTCCGGGTCTTTTTCTAACAGGCTCCAGACCCTCAAGAATTTCTATATCTTTAGCTGAATAATTATTATTTTTTACCACACTCAAAGCATTAGATTAATTTATAAAAAAATACAGACGTAAATTTTATTTTAGGTAAAAAAAAACCCCGTATTTTTTTAGATACGGGGTTTTTTTAAATTTTATGATATTGTAATTAACAGCTGTAATACATTTGGTATTCAACTGGATGAGGAGTGTGTTCCATATTATACACTTCTGTCATTTTTAACTCGATGTAAGCATCAATTTGATCATCAGTGAATACTCCGCCTGAAGTTAAAAAGCCTCTGTCTTTATCTAAGTTTTCTAACGCCTCTCTTAAAGAACCACAAACTTGTGGAACTCCTTTAAGTTCTTCAGCTGATAAAGAATATAAATCTTTATCAAATGGTTTTCCTGGATCAATTTTATTTTTAATTCCATCAATACCAGCCATTAACATAGAAGCAAAAGTTAAGTATGGATTACCAGCAGCATCTGGAAATCTAACTTCAACTCTTTTTCCTTTCGGACTTGAGCTAAATGGTATTCTGCAACTTGCAGATCTATTTCTTGCAGAGTAAGCAAGAATAACTGGAGCTTCAAATCCAGGAATTAATCTTTTGTAACTGTTAGTAGTAGAGTTAGTAAAAGCATTTAAAGCCTTTGCATGCTTAATAATTCCACCAATGTAATAAAGACACTCTTGAGAAAGACCTGCATACTTATCGCCAGCGAAAAGTGGCTTGCCAGCTTTCCAAATAGATTGGTGACAATGCATACCTGATCCATTATCTCCTTTAATCGGTTTTGCCATAAATGTTGCAGTTTTTCCAAAAGAGTGCGCAACCATTTGAACTGCATATTTATAAATTTGCATGTTGTCAGCGTTACGTACCATTGTATCAAACATTGTACCTAACTCATGCTGAGATGGAGCAACTTCATGATGATGTTTCTCAACTTTAACACCCATATCTTTCATTGCTTTTAAAGCTTCTGCTCTTAAATCCTGGCAACTATCGACAGGAGGAACTGGAAAATAGCCACCTTTAACAACAGGTCTATGACCCATGTTTCCATTTGGATATTCTTTATCACCATTATATGGACCTTCATTACTATCAACTTGAAAAGATACTTTTTGCATAGTGTTAGAAATCTTAACATCATCAAATATAAAAAATTCTGGCTCAGGTCCAAAATAAATAGTATCTCCAATACCTGTAGTTTTTAAATACGCTTCTGCTTTTTTTGCAATAGATCTAGGATCTCTCTCATAGAAATCTTTTTTTATAGGATCCATAACATCACAAAATATAACTAGAGTATTGTGAGAGGTGAAAGGATCAACAAATGTTCTAGATAAGTCTGGTTTTAAAATCATGTCAGACTCATTAATTGCTTTCCATCCAGCAATAGATGATCCGTCAAAAAAGGTTCCATCATTTAAGAAACCTTCATCAATAGTCGTCAAATCTTGAGTCATATGCTGAAGTTTTCCTCTAGGATCAGTAAATCTTAAATCTACAAATTCAATTTCTTTTTCTTTAATTAATTTTAGTATGTCTGATGCAGCACTCATTAATTTCTCCCTTTATTGATTATTAATCTTGTTTTAATTTTTTATTGTAGATGTACTATTATTATAAGCAATAAATTCCATTGTTTTTTAGTTATGTCAGGTATGCATAATAGTGTTAGTAAAAATTAAACTGTAGATTGTTTTTTTAAAAATGATTTTAAATTCATCGGAAATCAAAGCTATAGAACAAAAAGAATTTAAATTAAGAAAAAATTCTTTTTCTTTAATGCAATCAGCAGGAGAAAAGTGCGCAGAGTATATATCAGAAAATATTTCAAAAAATAATGATGTTCTGGTTATTTGCGGTCCAGGAAATAATGGTGGCGATGGCTTTATAATTAGCAATTATCTTTTTAACAAAGGTTATAAAGTTAAAACTTTTTTAATACTTCCATTAAAAAATAAAAAAAATGATAATCATAAAGCTTTTAAAAAACTTGAAGGTGAAGTTTTTAATTTAAATAATTTACATAAAGAGCTTAAGAAAAAAACAAAGCCAATTATTGTTGATTGTATTTTTGGCACTGGTTTAAATAAAAATTTAAGCGCTAGAATTAAAAATGTAATTAAAGTTATAAATAAGAAGAAGGCATTTACTTTTTCAATAGATATACCAACAGGAATTAACAGTGATAATGGAAATGTGATGGGAGAGGCAATAAAAGCCAATGTAACATTAGCTCTTCATTGCAAAAAAATAGGACATGTGCTTTTTCCTGGAGTTTATTTTTCAGGGAAAACAAAGATTTTAGATATTGGAATTAGAAAGTCTTTAAACAAACTTGTAGATAATAAAATAAGAGAAAATAATCCAAATTTATGGATTAATAAAAAGTTTCCTTGGAAAAAATATAATTCACATAAGTATTCTAGAGGTAGAGTTTATATTTATGGGTCATTAAAAAATCATATTGGCGCATCATTGTTATCTTCAAATGCGGCTATTCGTTGTGGCGCCGGGTCGGTAACGGTAGTTGCAAATAAAGACACTATAGATAAATATAATCAAAAGTTTTTTTCATTATTAAAACTTGAAATTAACACAATAAAAGAACTAAAAAATTTTCTAAACAAATCTTTAATTACTTCTTTTCTTATAGGTCCAGGTGCTGGAGTAAATCAAAAAACAATAGAAAATGTTAAGTTGATATCTAAATCTGTTCATTGCGTAGTTATAGATGCGGATGCAATAACCTCATTTACTAAAAATCCAAAAGAATTATTTTCCATCTTAGATAAGAATAAAATTATTACTCCTCATGAAGGAGAATTTAATAGAATTTTTCCAGGTCTTAAAAATATTAAAAATAAAATTGAAAAATCAGTTAAAGCTGCAAAAAAAGCAAACTGTATTTTAGTTTTTAAAGGACCTGATACAATTATAGCATCTCCCGATGGAAAGGTATGTATTAATACAATTTCCACTGAAGAACTTGCTGTAATTGGTTCAGGGGATGTTTTGAGTGGAATAATTGCAAGTCTTATTGGAAAAAACAAAATGTCAGCATTTAATGGGGCCTGCGCTGGTGTATGGTTGCATTCTTATGCTGCCAGAATGATAAAAAAAGGATTGATAGCAGAGGATATAATTAAAAATTTACCCAAAGCGTTAGATTGGTTAGCAAAAAAATATATTTAGTCTTATTTGATTTTTGAAGGCACAACTTTATTATTTTCATATTTTGGCGGAGTATAATTTAGACCCTTCGGTTGTGCGCTTGTAAATCTAAAATATATTAATGAACAAATTAAAAGCAAAAGACTTATTAATGACAAAGTTATTAAAGGGAATTTTTTGTTAACCTTTTTTGTCAAATGAACGAGCAAATAATAAATCACAAAAGGCAGAACGATAGCTGTAATAATTATTATATAACGCATCATTTTAATTCTTTTCTTGCCTCTAGTAGCCACAGTTTAATTTCTTTCATATTTAATAGAGTGTTTAGGTATTTTTCTAAAATAGATGATAATTTTATATTATAAATTTTAAACCTAAACATCACAGGCGCGTACATAGCATCGGCTATAGAAAATTTCTTAAACATAAAAGGTCCTTTAGATCTTATTAGACAATTTTCAATAATTTTTTTAGCTCTAATTATTTCAGCTTTTGTTTCTTTATTTTTATTAAATTTAAGATCTTTTCCTAAAAAATTCATACTTAAATTTTTTCTTAAATTAGCAAAACCACTATGCATTTCAGAAGAAATATTTCTAGCCATTATTTTATCAATACTGTTTTTTGGCCAAAAATTTTTATTTTTAAATCTTTCTGCTAGAAATTCAGAGATTGATAAAGAATCCCATATTCTTATCTTTCCATAAATTAAACAAGGTACTTTTCCGGAAGGAGAAAATTTTAATATATTTTTTTTGGTATTTTTATTTCTTAGCTTGATTTGAACTTCATTAAATGGAATGTTAAAATATTTTAACAATAACCAAGGTCTTAGTGACCATGTTGAATAAATTTTATCTCCTATCACTAGTTTGAGTTTCATAATCAAATTTGCTTTTTATATAAGCAAATTCTATTCTTTTGCATCTTATATTTTATAAATAAATCCTAGAAAGCATTTAATAATATAGTTATATTCGCCAATCGAAATTTAATTAATATTAAAGCGGGAGTGGTGGAACGGTAGACACGCCAGTCTTAGGAACTGGTATCGAAAGATGTGAAGGTTCAAGTCCTTTCTCCCGCACCATGTAGAATATGAAAGTAACAGTATCAGAATCTAAAGGCTTAAAGACCAATCTAAATGTTTTGGTTAAGAAACAAGAGATTGATAAAAAGATAGAAGAAAGAGTTATTGAATTACAGAAGACAGTTAACATTAAAGGGTTCCGACCAGGAAAAGCACCAGTAAATTTATTAAAAAAACAATTTGCTCAAGCATTATATGGTGAAGTTTTAGAAAAAATTTTACAGGACAATACTTATCAAGCATTAACTGACAATAAAATTAAACCTGCTAGTCAGCCTAAAATTGAGATTAAATCTTCAGGAGAGGACAAAGATTTAGAATACACTATTTCTGTAGAAAAGACTCCAGATATTAAAAAAATCGAATTAGATAAAATAACTTTAACAGATTATAAAATAAAAATAGAAAAAAAAGATTTAGATGACAGAATTAATTTATTAGCAGAGGGCCAAAAAAAATACGTAAATAAAAAAGAAAGTGAAAATTCTGCAAAGGGTGATTTAGTAGTTTTTGATTTTGAAGCGACTGTTAATGGCAAATCTTTTGAGGGTAATAAAGGTGAAAAAATTCAAATTATTTTAGGAAAAGAACTTTTTATTAAAGGTTTTGATGATCAATTATTAGCATGCAAAGCTGGAGATAAAAAAGATGTTAAAATAAAACTACCAGAAAATTATCCTAATAAAGACTTAGCAAATAAAACTGCATTGTTTAATTGCAAAATTCTAGAAGTTAAAAAATCAGAATCCGTAGTTATAGATGATCAATTTGCAAAAAATTTAGGAGCAAAAGATTTAAATGATTTAAAAATTTTATTAGAAAAACAGTTGTCTAAAGAACAGTCATCAATAACTGAAACAATTGTTAGAAAAGAAATTTTAGATTATTTAGATGAAAACTATAAATTTGATCTTCCTGAGGATTTAGTAAAAAATGAACAAGAAATAGTAAAACATAGTTTTATTCACGAAAAAGCTCATAAAGATGAACCTCATGATGATCATAAACATGGTCATGATCATTCAGACATAAAACTTACCAAAGAAGAAGAAGACGATATTTTAGATATTTCAAGACGTAGAGTAAAACTTGCGTTAGTATTAAATCAAATTGGGGAAGATTATAAAATTCAAGTAACGACACAAGAACTTCAGCAAGAATTACAAAAACAAATGAGCATGTACCCTGGACAGGAAAAGCAGATTAGCGATTATTATAAAAAAAATCCTTCTGAAATTACAAGACTTAGAGGACCGATATATGAAGATAAAATTGTTGAACTTGTTAAGTCGAAAGCAAAGGTTACTATTAAAGAAGTTAATAAAAAAGAATTAGAAGAACTTGTAAAAAATCTTTCATCTAATCTTAAGTCTAAATCATCTGCCAAGTCAGCAAAGAGTCCAGGTGATAAATCTAAAAAAGATATAAAATTAGAGGATAAATCAAAATCTACAAAAAAGATTAGTAAAAAATAAGCAAAGATTGTAGAATCTGATTCTCTATGAAAGATCAGATTGACATTCAAATGAATACTCTTATTCCAATGGTGGTTGAGCAAACCAGTAGAGGAGAAAGAGCTTACGATATATATTCGAGACTTTTAAAAGAGCGAATTATTTTTTTAGTAGGACCTGTAAATTCTCATATTGCAAGTTTAGTTTGTGCTCAATTACTTTTTTTAGAGTCTGAAAATCCAAAGAAAGAAATTTTTTTATACATTAACAGTCCAGGAGGCATAGTTACCGATGGACTTGGTATCTATGACACTATGCAATATGTTAAATCTCCTGTTTCAACAATTTGTATTGGTCAAGCAGCTTCAATGGGTTCATTTCTATTAGCCGCAGGAGAAAAAGGTCATAGATTTTCTTTACCTAATTCACGTATAATGGTTCATCAACCTTCAGCTGGTTTTCAAGGACAAGCAACTGATATTCAAATTCATGCAAATGAAATTTCTTATGTTAAAAAACGTCTAAATGAAATTTATTCAAAACATACAGGCAAAGATGTTAAATCAATTCAGGAAGCTTTAGAGAGAGATAAGTTCATGAGTCCTGAAGAGGCTAAAGATTTTGGCATAATAGATAAAGTAGTAGAAAAGAAAGTCGATTAGTTAGATTAAATATATAATTTACACACAAAATAAAGATTAGATTCAACTTAGACTTGCTTTTAGAAGCAAGTCATTGTTTTATAAAACTTTACTGATTCGATTATTTTAAAAATGGCCAAAGATAATAAAAACACTCTTTATTGTTCCTTTTGCGGAAAAAGTCAGCATGAAGTTAGAAAACTTATAGCCGGTCCTACAGTTTTTATATGTGATGAGTGTGTTGAATTATGTATGGATATCATCAAAGAAGAAAACAAAAGTAATTTTGTTAAAGATGATGCCGGCGTTCCAACACCTAAAGAAATTTGTAAAGTTTTAGACGAGTATGTTATTGGCCAAGACAAAGCAAAGAAAGTTTTGTCTGTTGCAGTTCACAATCATTATAAGAGATTAAATCAAGACTCCAAAAGTAGTAAAGATGTTGAAATTTCAAAATCTAATGTCTTACTTATAGGCCCAACAGGTTGTGGAAAAACTTTATTAGCACAAACACTTGCAAAAATTTTAGACGTACCATTTACTATGGCAGATGCCACTACATTGACGGAGGCTGGTTACGTTGGAGAGGATGTAGAGAATATTATTCTTAAATTATTACAAGCTGCTGATTATAATGTTGAAAAAGCACAAAGAGGAATAGTTTATATAGATGAAGTTGATAAAATAAGCAGAAAAACAGAAAATCCCTCTATTACAAGGGATGTTTCTGGAGAAGGTGTTCAGCAAGCACTTTTAAAAATTATGGAAGGAACAGTTGCTAGCGTTCCACCACAAGGAGGAAGAAAACACCCTCAACAAGAATTTTTACAAGTGAATACGACAAATATTCTTTTTATATGTGGAGGAGCTTTTGGAGGATTAGAGAAAATTGTATCATCAAGAAGTAAAGGAACTGCAATGGGATTTGGAGCTACAATTAGAGAGCATGACAATAAAAGCACCGGTCAAATATTAAAAGATTTAGAACCAGAAGATCTGTTAAAATTTGGTTTAATACCAGAATTTATAGGAAGACTTCCAATTGTAGCTACATTGGATGACTTACATGAAGACGCATTAATTAAAATTTTACAAGAACCTAAAAATGCTCTTCTTAAACAATACGCTAAACTTTTTGAAATTGAAGGCGCTAAGCTTACTTTTACAAAAGACTCCCTATCAGCCATTGCTAAAAAAGCTTTAGTTAGAAAAACAGGAGCGAGGGGACTAAGATCAATATTAGAGGATATTCTACTTGAAACAATGTTCGAACTTCCTTCACAATCTAATATTAGCGAAGTTGTAATCAATAAAGACGTTGTTGAAGGAAAAATAAAACCATTACTTACTTACTCAAAGAAAAACAATCAAACATCAAGCGCGCCCATTAATAAAGAGAGCAAAATAGGCTAGTTATTCACAGTTGAAATAACATTAAATATTCCCATATAGAGTTAAGCTTGTCATATACTTAACTATTACTATTATTAATTTATGGACGTCAAAGACTCAGCAAAAATGAATCAAGCGCAATACCCAGTATTGCCATTGAGGGATATTGTCGTTTTTCCTGGAATGGTTGTTCCACTTTTTGTTGGAAGAGAAAAGTCTATTAATGCTCTTAATAGCGTAATGGATAAGTATAAAAAAATTATTCTTGCCGCTCAAAAAAGTCATGACGTTGACGATCCAAAAGATAATGAAATTTACCAGGTAGGCTGTTTAGGTGAAATATTACAATTATTAAAGCTACCAGATGGCACAGTTAAAATTTTAGTAGAAGGAAAAGAGAGAGTAAAAATTAATCAATATCATAATGAAGAAAAGAACTTTTTATTAGCTTCTTGCACTACATTAGCTGATGACCTTGGTAAGGAAGATTTGTCTTTATTATCAAAAGCAGTTTTAAATAAATTTGATAAATTAGTTAAAGTTTCAAAAAAAGTCTCTGAAGAGGGACTGGAGACAATTAAAGATACAAAAGAACCATCAAAAGTTGCTGATGCGGTCGCTAATCAATTACAAATTAGTTTAGTAGAAAAACAAAAAATTTTAGAAAATTTGTCAGTACAAAATAGGCTTGAGTCTCTCTTAACTTTTATTGAAAGTGAAATAGAGGTTTTATCGGTAGAAAAAAAAATAAGAGGTAGAGTTAAAAATCAAATGGAGAAAACTCAAAGGGAATATTATTTAAACGAGCAGTTAAAAGCTATTCAAAAAGAATTAGGGGAAACCGAAGATGGTAAAGATGAAATTCAAAACCTAGAGGAAGCTATAAAAAAAGCTAAAATGACCAAGGAAGCAGAAGAGAAATCTTTAGCGGAATTAAAAAAATTAAAATCAATGAGCCCAATGTCTGCTGAGTCCACAGTTGTTAGAAATTATTTGGACTGGATGGTTTCATTGCCTTGGGGAAAAACATCTAAAGTAAATACTGATATTAATAATGCGAAAAAAATTCTTGATGAGGATCATTATGGTTTAGAAAAAGTTAAAGATAGAATTTTAGAATTTTTAGCAGTTCAAAGTAGAATTAATAAAATTAAAGGTCCTATTCTTTGTTTAGTTGGAGCCCCAGGAGTTGGAAAAACTTCTTTGGGTAAATCTATAGCAAAAGCTACCGGAAGAGAATTTGTAAGAATGTCATTAGGCGGCATTAGAGATGAAGCAGAAATTAGAGGTCATAGAAGAACCTACATTGGATCTTTGCCTGGAAAAATAATCCAGATGATGAAGAAATCTGGAAAAAATAACCCTTTAATTTTATTAGATGAGATTGATAAAATTGGTAATGATTATAGAGGAGACCCTTCTTCTGCATTATTAGAAGCATTAGATCCTGAACAAAACACAACATTTAACGATCATTATCTTGAAGTAGATTACGATTTATCGAATGTAATGTTTGTTACTACGGCAAATACTTTAAATATACCTGGACCATTATTAGACAGAATGGAAGTTATTAGAATCTCTGGTTACACTGAGGATGAAAAAATGGAGATAGCTAAGAAGTATCTATTACCAAAACAAATTAAAGAAAATGGTTTAAAATCTGGAGAATGGACAGTCTCAGATGAAGCTTTAAAAGATATTATTAGATATTACACAAGAGAGTCTGGAGTTAGAAGTTTAGAAAGAGAAATTTCAAAATTAGCAAGAAAAGGTGTTAAAGACATTGTTACAAAAACTAAAGACACAATTAAAATTGATGAGAAAAATCTTAATGATTATCTTGGCATTAAAAAATTTAAATACGGAGAAATTGAAAATAAAGATGGAACAGGAATTGTAACTGGTCTTGCTTGGACTGAAGTAGGGGGCGAACTTCTGACCATTGAGTCCGTAATTATGCCTGGAAAAGGCAAAATGGAAATTACTGGAAAGTTAGGTGAGGTAATGCAGGAGTCGGTCAAAGCTGCTAAATCTTTTGTGAGATCTAGATGTCTAGAATATGGGATTATTCCTCCAGTTTTTGAAAAGAAAGATATTCATATTCACGTACCTGAAGGAGCGACGCCGAAAGATGGGCCATCCGCTGGTATTGCAATGGTCACTTCAATTGTTTCTTCATTAACTGGAATTCCAGTTAAAAGAGATGTTGCTATGACAGGTGAGGTTACTTTAAGAGGAAGAGTTCTTCCTATTGGTGGTTTAAAAGAAAAATTATTAGCAGCTCTTAGAGGGGGAATTAAAACAGTTTTAATTCCGGATGAGAACGAGAAGGACTTGGCTGAGATACCTAAAAATGTAATTGAAGGTTTAAAAATTATACCAGTAAAAACAGTAGATGAAGTATTAAAAGTTGCTTTAACTAAATCTTTAAGTCCAATTGATTGGGTAGAAATTGATCTTTCGCAAACACAAAAAGGGAAAGAAATTACTAACGAAAGACCAGTTAATTAAATTATTTAATATTTAAGTATTCAATAAAGCTTCTAAGAGAAATTAAAATTAAATAAATTCCAAATATTTTTGTAATTAAATTTCTATTTACTTTGTGAACAACTTTTGCTCCTAAAGGAGCCATTATCATTGTAACCGGAACGAAAACTAAAAATCCTGCAAGATTAAAGTAACCAAAACTTAAAGGTGAATTCACTTTGGCAAATAATGCTCCACTTGAAATCATGGAAATTGTTCCAGAGATTGCGATTAATATTCCAATAGCTGCAGAAGTTCCAATAGCTTTTCTCATATCATAACCAAATAATCTCATAAAAGGCACGGATAATGAGCCGCCACCAATACCAAGAGGAACAGAAATAAAACCAATAAAATTTCCAATTATAATTTTATAAATTTTTGGAATATTTCTTTCAGTTTCTTCTAATTTTGATTTTAAAAATAAAAAAAATAAACCAACCAAAAATCCAAATAACGAGAAGAATAAAACCAAATTAGCGGTTTTTAAATTTGAAGCCAAGAAAGTTCCTATAATAACTCCTAAAACTATGTAAATTCCAAAAGATTTAATGAGACCAAAATCAACAGCATTAAATTTCATGTGTGTTTTTGTGGACATGATTGATGTTGGAATAATAATTGCAAGAGACGTTCCTAAAGCTAAATGCATTTTAGTTGCCATTTCAAAATCAAGAACTGTAAATGCATAATAAAGCGCAGGCACCATTACCAAACCTCCGCCCACTCCAAGTAATCCTGCTGCAAAACCGGCAACCGATGCCGCAATAACTAAAACAATTATAAGATAAAATATTTGATACAAATCAATCATAAAATATTCTTAACTTATATATTTTTAGTTAATAAATAGTAGTTAATATTTAAAAATGAAAAAAATTAAAAAATATTGGTACATAGTTCCTATATTTTTATTAGTATGGTATTTTTACCCAAAAGATTATTTAAAGAACTGCGTAAAAGATTTTAAAGATAAGCAAAATTTTTATAAAAATGAATTTGCAGATCAGTATGGTTTAATTACTTGTGCAAAGATTAAAAAAGAAGATTTAAGCACTTTTAATCTTCTAAAAGGTAGAGTGTTTTCAAAAACAACTGCATTTAAAAAGTACTTACCTCATTAATTATTATTTTAACTTTGTATTTTTATTGTTATAAAAAGCCCCTTAATATTAGGGCGATTAGCTCAGTTGGTAGAGCATCTCGTTTACACCGAGAGGGTCGGGAGTTCGAGTCTCTCATCGCCCACCATCAGTAAGAACAAAAGTTAATTTTTATATAAATTAAGAAAGGGCACCTAGTTCAGTGGTAGAACACTTGCTCGACACGCAAGGGGTGGTAAGTTCGATTCTTACGGTGCCCACCATAATTTATGAATAGATTATTCGTGTACGGAAGTTTAATTCCAAATAAAAAAAATTTTTATATTCTAAAAAATATAACTGGTCTTTGGCAAAATGCATTTACTTTTGGATTTATTAAAAAAATAATTATAGCAAAAGACTCTATTTACGATGCAATCGTTCTTAATCCTAATGGTAATAAAATAAATGGTTTCTTATTTACCTCTTATTCACTTAAAAATTACTGGAACAAAATAGATAATTTTGAAGGTCAGTATTATTATAGAACAATTACAAATGTTTATTTAAGAAACAAAAACTTAATTCAAGCCTACATTTATTCTTTTAACTTAAAACATAAATAATTTATAAGACTTTTTAAACAATTCTGTATATAGATTTATTTAATCAAATTGTAATTGTGGTGACAGCATAATTTTAGCTTCATCACTTTATTGGGGGTGTAGCTCAGCTTGGTTAGAGCGCCTGCCTGTCACGCAGGAGGCCGCGGGTTCGAGTCCCGTCACTCCCGCCAGTACTTATGATTAATAATTGTATTAATATTTAATATGAGTTCAGCTTTTTTTAATTCTTTTGCTGTATTGTTCGTAGCTATTGATGCAGCAGGAATTGGTCCTTTATTTTTATTACTAACTGAAGGAGCGACAAGAGAGCAAAGGTTTAAAATTGCAATTAAAGCATCTTTAATTTCCTTTATAGTATTAATTATATTTGCTTATGGCGGAAAATTTTTTTTTAATTGGATAGGGGTTTCAATAGACTCTTTAAAAATCGCAGGAGGCATAATTTTATTTATTATTTCTATTGAAATGCTACTAGATAAAAGAAGATTAAGAAGAGAAGAGAGTGCTAATAAAGTTTTGCATGAAAAAACTTTAGAAGAAATTGCAATATTTCCACTTGCTATTCCATTAATAGCAGGACCTGCCGCTTTAACTTCGGTTTTACTTCTAGTTAACGCTAGCTCAAAGCATCCAGAAAAATTAATTATGGTATACGTAGCTTTGACAGCTGTGATGATTGTAACTTTTTTTCATATGATATTTTCTGCAATTCTCGCAAATTATACTAGTAAAAATATTTTAAATGTATTTTCAAGAGTAATAGCTTTAATTTTAGCATCATTAGCAATACAATTTATTGTTGATGGAATAAAATCTAGTTTCGGATTTTAATTATTTTTATCTAGCAATCTAAAAATACCTAAAGTTACAGAAACAGCATTAGATACATTTAAGCTTTCAATTTCTTTATTAATATCAATTTTTATTACATGATCACAATTTTCTTTTACTAATCTTCTAAGCCCTTCTCCCTCAGATCCAAAAACAAAAGCATTTTGATTTGACCATTTTTGATCCTCAATATTTTCTTTAGCATGACCGTCTAATCCATAAACCCAATAATTATTTTTTTTAAGAACCTCTAGAGCATTAGCGATGTTTGAAACTGGAATAATATTTATAAGTTCCATTGCTCCGCTAGCACTTTTGTACATCATTTTATTTTTAGGATTATAATTTTTTTCTAAAAGAATTATTGCGTCAATATTAAATGCGCTGCATGATCGAATTATTGACCCTATGTTTCTTTGATCTGTAATATCATCGAGCACAACAACTGTATTTTTTAAATTATTCTTATTTTTTAAATATTCTTTTAATTCAATTACTGGAATATTTTCTATTTCGGCAGCAACACCTTGATGAACAATGTTCTCATTAATAAAAATTTTATCTATTTCTTTTTTATCTTTAATTTCAATAATAAATTTTTTACTAAAATTTTTAGGCTCAAAATCTTTTTGATTATCTTGGGTAGTAATTAACTTATTTATTTTTCTTTTTGGGTTTTTGATGGCAGATAAAACTGCATGTTTACCACCTATCCAAAATAAGCCAGTTTTCATTGATTTAATCGTTATAACTATCTTAATTTTAGCTAAAAATGTATTGCATTAATATTGTCCAATAATTATATTCCGCATAATTTTAAGCTTCAAAATCGCAATAGTGTGGTTAAGAAGTTGTGTTGTAAATTTTTCTTTTTTAGAACACTTGAAAGCCACTCAAAACAAAACCTCCGTCGTTTTGTGAAAAATTGGAGGGGTGACCGAGTGGTTAAAGGTGACGGTCTGTAAAACCGTTGGCTCCGGCCTACGAAGGTTCGAATCCTTCCCCCTCCACCAAGAGGGAGTGTTTAAAAGAAAAGAATTGTTGGCAACAAAATAAAATTAGGAGTAAGGTTTGGTTACGCGGGTGTAGTTCAATGGTAGAACTCCAGCCTTCCAAGCTGGTTGTGAGAGTTCGATTCTCTTCACCCGCTCCAGATTTAAAAATTAATAATAAACTGAGAGGTGTAGAAAAAGTAAATGTCTAAGGAAAAATTTCAAAGAACGAAACCACATTGTAATATTGGTACTATTGGTCACGTCGATCATGGTAAAACAACTTTAACAGCCGCGATCACAAAAGTTCTTGCAAAAGCTGGTGGAGCAAAATTTGTTGCTTACGATCAGATTGATAAAACACCTGAAGAAAAAGCAAGAGGTATTACTATTTCTACAGCTCACGTTGAATATGAAACAGCAAAACGTCACTATGCTCACGTGGATTGTCCAGGACACGCTGACTATGTGAAAAACATGATTACAGGTGCCGCACAAATGGACGGAGCCATCTTAGTTGTTAATGCAGCTGACGGCCCGATGCCACAAACTAGAGAACATATTCTTTTAGCAAGACAAGTTGGAGTTCCGGCTCTAGTTGTGTTTTTAAATAAAGTTGACACGGTTAATGATAAAGAGCTTTTAGATCTCGTTGAAATGGAGATCAGAGAATTATTAACTTCTTATGGATATCCAGGAGATAAAACTCCAATTATTAAAGGATCAGCATTAAAAGCAATTGAAGGCGATGCTGAACTAGGAGATAAACCAATTCTTGCGTTAATGGATGCAGTGGATGCATTTATTCCACAACCTAACAGACCAAAAGACAAACCATTCCTAATGCCAATTGAAGACGTATTTTCGATTTCTGGTCGAGGAACAGTTGTTACAGGCAGAATTGAGTCCGGAGTAATTAAAACTGGTGATGAAATGGAAATCATTGGAATTAGAGCTACACAAAAATCTGTTTGTACAGGCGTTGAAATGTTTAGAAAACTTTTAGACTCAGGTGAAGCAGGAGATAACGTTGGTATTCTTTTAAGAGGTATTGAACGTGATCAAGTTGAAAGAGGTCAAGTTTTGGCTAAGCCAGGATCAATTAAACCTCATACTAAATTTGAAGCTCAAGCTTATATTTTAAAAAAAGAAGAGGGTGGAAGACATACCCCATTCTTTACTAAATATCGTCCTCAGTTCTATTTTAGAACTACAGACGTTACAGGGGAAGTTGCTTTACCAGCAGGTGTTGAGATGATCATGCCTGGGGATGATGCAAAGATGACAGTTACTTTAATCACTCCAATTGCGATGGATAATAATTTAAAATTCGCGATTAGAGAAGGAGGAAGAACCGTAGGAGCTGGAGTAGTTACTAAGATTATAGAATAAATCTTAGGAGTGTAGCTCAATTGGTAGAGCGCCGGTCTCCAAAACCGGAGGTTGCGGGTTCAAGTCCCTCCACTCCTGCCACAGATTATAAAATATGTTTAATCCTATTCAATTTTTAAGATCTGTTAAGCAGGAGGCTTTAAAAATATCTTGGCCAACAAGAAAAGAAACCACTATTGGAGCATTTACAGTTTTTGTTATGTCTGTGATAGCAGCTTTATTTTTTTTATTATTAGACCAAATTTTTAAATTAGGTTTAAATTATTTATTGGGAATTTAAATCATGATGAAGTGGTATATAATTCAGGCTCATTCAGGTGCAGAAAAGAAAGTGGCGAGTCTTATTCCTGAAAAATTAGAAAAAGAAGGATTGGCACATCATTTCGAGCAAACTTTAGTTCCAACTCATGAAGTTACAGAAGTAAAAAAAGGTAAAAGAACAACTTCTGAGAAAAAATATTTTCCTGGTTATTTTTTAGCTAAGTTAGATATGAACGATCAAGTTTATCATTTAATTAAATCTATAAAGAGGATTACAGGATTTTTAGGCGTTCCAGGTAAGCCAACACCAATATCAGAAGCTGAAGTTACAAAGATTATGGGAAAAATTGAAGATGGAGCGCTTAAACCTTCAACTAGCATAAGTTTTGATATCGGAGAGCAAGTTAGAGTATGCGATGGACCTTTTGCTTCATTTAGTGGCTTAGTAGAGGGTGTCGATGAAGAAAAGTCTAGACTAAAGGTTTCCGTTTCTATATTTGGTAGGCCCACACCTGTAGAGTTAGAATACGGACAGGTAGAAAAGATTTAAGTATGGCTAAAGAAGTTTCTGGAATTCTAAAATTACAAATTAAAGGTGGACAAGCTAATCCAGCACCTCCCGTTGGTCCTGCTCTAGGACAAAGAGGCGTTAATATAATGGAATTTTGTAAATCTTTTAATGATAAAACTAAATCTTTAATGGGACAACCTGTTCCAGTTGTTATTACTATATATAAAGACAAAAAATTTGATTTTATAATTAAAACACCACCTGCATCGTTTTTAATTAAAGAAGCTATAAAACTTAAAAGTGGCTCTAAAGAACCAGGAAGAAATATTGCAGGATCAATTACTAAAGCTCAACTAAAAAAAATTGCGGAAATAAAAATGAAGGATTTAAATGCTTTTGATATTGAACAAGCGATTAAAATTATTGCTGGTTCGGCAAGATCAATGGGAGTTGAGGTAAAAGATTAATGTCAAAAAAACACTCAAAGAGATATACGGCTTTAATTAAAGGTCATGATAAAACAAAGGAACTTGCATTACCTGAAGCTATTAAATTATTAAAAACAAAATCAAACACTAAATTTCCTGAGTCAATGGAAGCAATTTTTTTCCTAAATATTGACAAAGCTAAAACGGATCAAAATTTAAGAACCGTAGTAGATTTGCCTAATGGAAATGGCAGAAAAGTTAAAGTTGCAGTCATTTGTGGTAACGACAAATTAAATGAAGCAAAAACTTCGGGTGCTGAAATATCAGGATCGGAAGATTTAATTAACGAGATAAACTCTGGAAAAGTAAATTTTGACGTTCTTATTTCGACTCCTGACATGATGGCGAAGGTTGGAAAGTTAGGAAAAGTTTTAGGACCTAAAGGATTAATGCCTAATCCAAAATTAGGTACAGTTGCTAAAGATATTAAGTCTACTGTAGAAGCAATTAAAAAAGGCCGAATAGAAATTAAATGCGATAAAGATGGAAATTTAGGTTTATCAATTGGTAAAGTAAAATTTTCTGACAAAGAGTTATCTGAAAATTTTAAAAGCGTATATGAAGTTATTTCAAAAGAAAAACCAGCTGGTATTAAAGGAAATTTTATAAATTCAATTTATTTATCTACAACTATGGGGCCTTCAGTTAAACTTCAACTTTCGAGCATATAATGAACAGAGATCAAAAAACAACATATGTAAATGATTTAAAATCTGTTATTTCAGCTAATGATGGAATTTTAGTTTACCATTACGAAGGTATTACTGTTAAAGATTTAGAAAGTCTTCGTGCAAAAATGAGAGAAAGTGGAGCTTTTTTAAAAATCACTAAAAATAGAATTACAAAAATTGCTCTTAAAGGATCAAAAGCTGAAAAGTTAGAAAAATTTTTTAAAGGTCCAACTGCAATTGCTTGTTCTAAAGATCCAATTACACTTGCAAAGACATTAGTTACTTTTTCTAAAAGTAACGAAAAGTTAAAAATTCTTGGCGGTTTAATGGATGAGAAGATTTTAGAGCCGTCAGATGTTGCTCATATTGCAACTTTGCCTACATTAAATGAGGCAAGAGCTAAAATTGTAGGCATTTTAGCTGCTCCAGCTCAAAAAATTGTGAGTATTTTGCTTGCACCAAGCGCAAAAATAGTTAATTTGATGCACGCAAAAAATTTAAAAAATTAAACCCACTAGGATATTCATAATGCCAGACTTAAATAAAATTGTAGAAGAATTATCAAAATTAACTGTTGTTGAAGCAGCAGAACTTTCAAAAACTTTAGAGGAAAAATGGGGAGTATCAGCAGCAGCACCAGTTGCAGTAGCAGCGCCAGCAGCAGCGGCAGGTGGAGCAGCACCGGGTGAAGAAAAAAATGATTTTATAGTTAATCTTGTATCATCTGGAGATAACAAGATTGGAGTAATTAAAGAAGTACGAGCGTTCACTGGTTTAGGTTTAAAAGAAGCTAAAGATTTAGTTGAAGGTGCACCAAAACAACTTAAAGCTGGCGTTAGCAAAAAAGATGCTGACGATGTTAAAAAGAAACTAGAAGCAGTTGGCGCAAAAGTAGAACTTAAGTAAATTTAAATTTTTTTTTAGAACCGGATAATAAAATATTCGGTTAATAAACTATGTTGTTATCTTTTACAGATAAGAAAAAAGTTAGAAAAAGTTTTGGTAAATTAGAAAATATACTTAATATTCCGGATTTAATTGAAGTCCAAGTTAATTCTTATAAAAATTTTTTAGAGGCAAACACAGAACATAAAATTGAGTCTGGAATTACAAAAGTTTTTAAAGATATTTTTCCAATCGAAGAATTTTCTGGTTTAGCAACTATTGAATATATTTCATATCGATTTGAAAAACCAAAATATACAGTTGAAGAGTGTCATCAAAGAGGTCTAACATATTCAGCCGCATTAAAAGCTACACTTAGATTAGTTGCTTACGATATCAATGAAGAAAAACAAACTAAACAAGTTTTATCTGCCAAAGAACAAGAAGTTTATATGAGTGATATTCCTCTTATGACTCCAAGAGGAACATTCGTTGTAAATGGAATTGAAAGAGTCTGCGTAAATCAAATGCATAGAAGTCCTGGAGTGTTTTTTGATCATGATAAAGGAAAGACACATGCCAGTGGAAAATTATTGTTTAGTTGCAGAGTTATTCCATACAGAGGATCTTGGTTAGATTTTGAATACGATACAAAAGATATTTTAAATTTTAGAATTGATAGAAAAAGAAAATTACCAGTAACCACTTTATTAATGGCTCTGGGTTTTAACAGAGACGATATTTTAAATCTTTTTTATGAAAATATTAAATTTGATTTAATTTCTGAAGACGAATGGAAAACAAAATTTATTCCAGAAAATTTTAAAAATTTCAAATTAAGAAATGACTTAATTAACGCCGAAACTAAAAAAGTTGTTATAAAAAAAGATACAAAAGTTCTTTATCCAATGGCTTTAAAATTAAAGAAAGAAGGACTTAATAATTATTTAGTTAAAACAGCAGATTTATTTGGAAAATATTTAGCAAATGACATTATCAATGAAAAAACAGGCGAAGTGATCGCTGAGTCCGGAGATGAAGTAACTAATGATCTAATTATTAAACTTACAGATCTGAAGATAAAAAGCCTTTATTTGTTAGATATTGATGGAGTAAATAGGGGTCCATTTTTAAGAAATACTTTAACTGTAGATAAAAATCTTAACCAAGACGAAGCTAGTATGGATATCTATAGAGTTTTAAGACCAGGCGAGCCTCCAACAATTGAAACTGCTAAAAATTTATTTGGAAATCTATTTTTTAATCACACGAGATATGACCTGTCAGAAACAGGTCGCGTAAAAATGAATGCAAGAATGGATCTTGATTGTGATCCAAAATTAACTGTTCTTAGAAAAGAGGATATTGTTGAAATCGTAAGACATATGTTGAACCTTAAAGATGGAAAAGGTGAAGTAGATGATATTGATCATCTCGGAAATCGTAGACTTAGATCGGTCGGTGAACTCGTAGAAAATCAATTTAGAATTGGATTAATAAGAATGGAAAGAGCCATTAAAGAAAAAATGGCTTCAGTAGAGATTGATTCAGTGATGCCACAAGATTTGATAAATGCAAAACCAATTGCTGCTTGTCTTAAAGAGTTTTTTGGAACTTCTCCATTATCTCAATTTATGGATCAAACAAATCCACTTGCTGAAATTACTCATAAAAGAAGAGTATCAGCTCTTGGTCCTGGAGGATTAAATAGAGAACGAGCTGGATTTGAAGTTCGAGATGTTCATCCGACTCATTATGGAAGAATTTGCCCAATTGAAACACCAGAGGGGCCAAATATTGGTTTAATTAATAGTTTAGCGACTTACTCAAGGATTAATAAATATGGTTTTATTGAAAGTCCTTATAGAAAAGTTGTTAATGGCAAAGTTACAAAAGAGATTCATTATTTATCTGCAATGGAAGAGGGCAAATATACAATTGCTCAGGCAAACTCTCAGTTAAATAAAGATAATACATTTGTTGATGATTTAGTGTCGTGCAGAAAATCTTTAGGATTTGAATTAGCAAAACCTGAGAATGTTGATTTTATGGACGTTTCACCTAAACAAGTTGTATCAGTTGCGGCAGCTTTAATTCCTTTCTTGGAAAACGATGACGCTAATAGAGCATTGATGGGATCAAATATGATGAGGCAAGCAGTTCCATTAATTAAAAATGAATCTCCATTAGTTGGAACAGGAATTGAAAAAGATGTTGCTGTAGACTCCGGAGCAACTTTAGTTGCAAAACGAGATGGTATTGTTGATAAAATTGATGGAAAAAGAATTGTAGTTAGAGTAACTAGCGAAAAAGATCTTACAAAGTCTGGTGTTGATATTTATAACTTAAGTAAATTTCAAAGATCCAATCAAAATACTTGCATCAATCAAAGACCCTTAGTTAAAGTTGGTGATAAAATTAGAAAAGGTGATGTTATTGCAGATGGCCCTTCAACGCAGTTTGGTGAATTAGCTTTGGGTAAAAATGTGATGGTAGCGTTCATGCCTTGGCGTGGCTACAATTTTGAGGACTCTATATTAATTTCCGAAAGATGCGTAACAGATGATGTATTTACTTCGATTCATATTGAAGAATATAGTGTTATGGCTAGAGATACAAAACTTGGTCCTGAAGAAATTACAAGAGATATCCCTAATACAGCTGAGGAAAATCTAATAAATTTAGATGAATCTGGAGTTGTTTATGTTGGAGCAGAGGTAAAACCAGGGGATATATTAGTTGGAAAAGTAACTCCAAAAGGAGATTCTCCTGTTAATGCAGAAGAAAAATTATTAAGAGCAATTTTTGGGGAAAAAGCTATTGACGTAAGAGACACTTCCTTAAAAATGCCTTCTGGAACAAATGGTGTTGTAGTTGAAGTTAGAGTATTTAATAGACACGGAATTGAAAAAGACGAAAGAGCAATTTCTATTGAAAGAGCAGAAATTGAGTCGGTTCAAAATGATAAAAATGCTGAAGAAGAAATATTAGAATCAAATATAAAGACTAGAGTAAAAAGTACTTTAGTTTCTACTAAGCTTGATGAAGATTTTAAATCTTTAAAAAAAGGTACAGTTTTATCAGAAGATAATTTATCCGAATTATCAGCAAATGAATTGTTTAAATTAATTATCGAAGATAAAAAAATTCAGTCTAATTTAGCAATTTTAAAAGAACAATTTGTAAAAGCAAAAAAAGATATTCAAACTCGATTTGAAGATCAGGTTGATAAAATTCAAAAAGGAGATGAGTTATTACCTGGTGTAATGAAGATGGTTAAAGTTTTTGTAGCTATGAAAAGAAAACTACAGGCAGGAGATAAAATGGCTGGAAGACATGGTAACAAAGGAGTTATAAGTCGAATTGTTCCTGCAGAAGACATGCCTTATACGAGAGATGGTAGACCTGTTGATATAGTTTTAAATCCACTAGGAGTTCCAAGTCGTATGAACGTAGGGCAAATTTTAGAAACTCATTTAGGATGGGCTTGTTCTGAAATGGGTGAGAAAATAAAAAAATTAATTGAAGATGTTCAAAAAAATTCATCTAAAAAAGAAGAATTAAAAAATTATTTAGGAAAAATTTATAAAGGTGATGTGGCGGATGAGATTAAAAATTTATCCGATTTAGAACTTAGCGAATTAAGTCATAATCTATCTAGTGGAGTTCCCATTGCAACTCCAGTTTTTGATGGTGCAAGTGTAAAAGATGTAACTGAGATGTTAAAATTCTGTGGTTTACCAGAATCAGGTCAAACTGATCTATATGATGGCAGAACAGGTGAAAAAATTGATCGTCAGGTTACAGTTGGAATTATTTATATGTTGAAATTAGCACACATGGTTGATGATAAAATTCATGCTCGTTCTACTGGTCCATACAGCTTAGTGACTCAACAACCATTAGGCGGAAAAGCTCAATTTGGTGGTCAAAGATTTGGCGAAATGGAAGTTTGGGCGTTAGAGGCTTATGGTGCCGCTTACACTCTACAAGAAATTTTGACAATTAAATCAGACGATGTTGCTGGAAGAACAAAAGTTTACGAAACTATTGTTAAAGGTGATGATGATTTTGAGTCAGGTGTGCCAGAGTCGTTTAACGTCTTAATTAAAGAGATTAGATCTTTAGGTTTAAACATTGAATTAACAAATTAGAATTATGAGCAAGGAATTAACAAATTTATTTAAAAAAAATATTAATAAAGATAATTTTAATAATATTAAAATTTCATTAGCTAGTCCTGAAAAAATAAAATCTTGGTCATTTGGTGAAATTAAAAAACCTGAAACTATTAATTACAGAACATTTAAACCAGAAAAAGATGGTTTATTTTGTTCAAGAATATTTGGACCAGTAAAAGATTATGAATGTTTGTGCGGTAAGTACAAACGTATGAAGTTTAGAGGAATTATTTGTGAAAAGTGTGGCGTAGAAGTTACCAAGGCAAATGTAAGACGAGAGCGTATGGGTCACGTTGAATTATCAACTCCCGTATCTCACATTTGGTTTTTAAAATCATTACCTAGCCGTATTGCTTTGGCAATGGATATGAAACTTAAAGATCTTGAAAAAGTTTTATATTTTGAAAATTTTATCATTATTGAACCTGGACTAACTGAATTTAAAAAAAATCAATTAATTACCGAAGAAGAGCTTGTAAAGGCTCAAGAAAAATATGGCGAAGATCAGTTTTCTGCCGGTATTGGTGCTGAAGCTATTAGAGAAGTGTTATCTTCTATCGATTTAACTGTTGAAAGAGAAAGATTAAGAGAATTATTAAAAAATACTACTTCTAAAGTTGCAGAAGAAAGAACTATTAAAAGATTAAAATTAATTGAAAATTTTATTAATTCTGGAAACAAACCAGAGTGGATGATTTTAACTGTAATTCCAGTAATACCACCCGAGCTAAGACCTCTTGTTCCGTTAGATGGTGGAAGATTTGCAACCTCAGACCTTAATGATCTATATAGAAGAGTCATTAATAGAAATAATCGTTTAAAAAGATTAATGGAGTTAAGAGCTCCGGACATCATTGTCAGAAATGAAAAACGTATGCTGCAAGAAGCAGTTGATGCTTTATTTGATAATGGCAGAAGAGGAAGGGTTATTACAGGAACTGGTAAAAGACCTCTAAAATCTTTAGCTGATATGCTTAAAGGTAAACAAGGTCGTTTTAGACAAAATTTATTAGGAAAACGAGTAGATTATTCTGGAAGATCCGTAATTGTTGTAGGACCAGAATTAAAACTTCATCAATGTGGCCTTCCAAAAAAAATGGCCTTAGAGTTATTTAAACCATTTATTTATGCAAAATTAGATAAATTGGGTCTTGCCACGACAATTAAGCAAGCAAAAAAAATAGTAGAAAAAGAGAAATCAGAAGTTTGGGATATTTTAGAGGAAGTTGTTAGAGAACATCCAGTGCTATTAAATAGAGCTCCAACGCTTCATAGGTTAGGAATACAAGCTTTTGAACCATTGTTAATTGAAGGTAAAGCAATTCAATTACATCCATTAGTAACCGCTGCTTTCAATGCTGATTTTGATGGCGATCAAATGGCAGTTCACGTTCCTTTAAGTTTGGAAGCTCAATTAGAGGCTAGAGTATTAATGATGTCTACAAATAATATTCTAAGTCCATCAAACGGAAAACCTATTATCGTACCATCACAAGACATGGTTTTAGGAATTTATTACATGTCACAGTTTTTTGGTGATCAAGATACTAAACCAGTTGGTTATTTTTTAAATTTAGATGAAATTGCACAAGGACTTGAAAATAAATCTATAAATATCCATTCTAAAATTGTATCTCGATTTGAAACAGTCGATGAAAAAGGTAAACAAGTTTTTAAAACATATCAAAGCAGCGTTGGTAGATTTTTACTAGCTGACATCCTTCCGAAACATCATAAAATTACATTTGATTTAGTAAATAAATTATTAACAAAAAAACAAATTTCTGAACTTATAGATATTATTTTCAGATACTGTGGCCAGAAAGAAACTGTGATTTTCTGCGACAGATTAATGAGCATTGGTTTTCTTAATGCGTTTAAAGCAGGAATATCTTTTGGAAAAGATGATTTAGTTATTCCAGAGTCAAAAGTTCAGATTATTACAGATGCTAAAAAAATGGTTGAAGAATATGAGACTCAATACTCCGAAGGTTTAATTACCAAAGGCGAAAAGTACAATAAAGTTGTAGATCAGTGGTCTAAATGTACTGATAAGATTGCAAGCGAGATGATGAAAAATATCTCTGCTTCTAAGATTAGTAAAGACGACGGTTCAATTACAACTAACTCAATATTCATGATGGCTGATTCTGGAGCTAGAGGTTCAGCAGCTCAGATGAAGCAATTAGCGGGTATGAGAGGTCTAATGGCAAAACCATCAGGAGAAATTATTGAAACACCTATCATTTCAAACTTTAAAGAGGGTTTAACAGTTTTAGAGTACTTTACATCTACTCACGGAGCGCGAAAAGGACTTGCGGATACAGCTTTAAAAACTGCAAACTCTGGATACTTAACGAGAAGATTATGCGACGTTTCACAAGATGTTATTGTAAGACTTAAATTCTGTGGAACAAAAAAACACATTAATATTAGTGAAATTATTGAAGGTGGTAACATTATCGTATCTTTAACAGAAAGATCTTTAGGAAGGGTTGCTGCAAAAGATATTAAAGCTCCAAATACTGGAGATGTAATCGTTAAAGCCAAACAATTAATTGAAGAAAAACAATGTGAGTTAATGGACTCAGCTGGAGTTAAATCGATTGATGTTTATTCTCCAATCACTTGCGAAGCAAAGGATGGAATTTGTTCTACTTGTTATGGAAGAGATTTGGCAAGAGGAAGATTGGTATCAATCGGTGAGTGCGTTGGAATGATCGCAGCTCAATCAATTGGAGAACCAGGAACACAGCTTACAATGAGAACGTTCCACGTTGGAGGAACAGCACAAATTAAACAAGAGTCATCAATTACAGCACCTTCCGAAGGAATACTAAAAGTTTCTAATCAAAACTTAATTGAGGATTCTAAAAAAGAATTAATAGTAATGGGAAGAAATACAGAAATTATTATTGAAAAAAATGGAACAAACGTTGCGATGTATAAAATTCCATATGGATCAAAGCTTTTTGCAAAACCAGATCAAACTGTAAAAAAAGGTCAAAAAATCTGCGAGTGGGATCCATATACCCTTCCGGTTATTTCAGAAACAGATGGTATAGTTAATTTCGTAGATTTAATTGATGGAGCGTCAATTACAGATGCAACAGACGAAGCTACAGGAATTTCATCTAAAGTTGTTTTGGATTGGAGGGCTCAATCTAAGAATATCGATCTTAAACCAAGAATTACATTAAGAGATAGCAAGGGTAAAGTTGTTAAAAAAGCGGATGATAATGAAGCAAGATATTATCTTGTTCCAGAAACAATTTTATCAGTTGAAGATGGAGACAAAGTTAATGCAGGAGATGTATTAGCTAGACTGCCTAAAGCAACTTCTAAAACAAAAGATATTACCGGTGGATTACCAAGAGTTGCTGAATTGTTTGAAGCAAGAAAACCAAAAGAGGGAGCTATCATTGCTGAGAATGATGGTAAAATTGAGTTTGGCAAAGAAGTCAGAGGAAAGCTTAAAATTACAATTAAATCTAAAGCTGGAATTGAATCATCGTACTTAATTCCAAAAGGAAAACAGGTTAACTTTAACCCAGGTGAAGAAATTAAAAAAGGTGAATATTTATTAGATGGAAGTCCAGCTCCTCATGACATTTTAAGAATTTTAGGAGTAGAGGCTCTTGCAAATTATTTTATAGATGAAGTTCAAGAAGTTTACCGACTACAAGGAGTTATCATTAACGATAAACATATCGAAGTCATCGTGAGACAGATGTTAAGAAAAGTTGAAATCAAAGCTTCGGGTGATACACCATTCCTAGTAGGAGAATTAGTTGATAAAATTGATCTAGATGAATTAAATAAAAAATTAGTTTCAGAAGGAAAAGCCCCTGCAAAAGTTGATCCGGTACTATTAGGAATTACAAAAGCTTCATTGCAGACCAAATCATTTATTTCTGCTGCGTCATTTCAAGAAACAACTAGAGTTCTTACAGAGGCAGCAATCAAAGGTAAAGTTGATATACTTCATGGCTTAAAAGAAAATGTTATTGTTGGAAGATTAATACCTGCAGGAACAGGAGACAGCACATTTAAATACTCTAAAATTGCTCGTGAAAGAGACATGGAGCTTCAAAACAGTAAAACAAAAGCTCCTGAACAATTGGAAGCTACTAAGTAGTAATTAGCTAAGTTTTTCAATATTAATTGGATAGTTTTTTATACAACTACAATTTGACCTTTCGCATAATTTAAGTATTATGCCCAAACTTTTTAAGGTAGCAAGTAAGGCTCTTGAGCACTTAAACTCCTACCAGATTTTAGGTTTCAACCTTATTTTCTATCCTTAAATAATTAAAATTTTTTAAAATTATGCCAACGATTAATCAACTCGTTAAACGAGGAAGAGTTAAACCAAAAGTGAGGAACAAAGTTCCTGCACTAGAAGCATCACCTCAAAAACGAGGAGTGTGTACTAGAGTTTATACAACCACACCTAAAAAACCTAACTCAGCATTACGTAAAGTTGCTCGAGTTCGTTTATCTAATGGATTTGAAGTAACTAGTTATATTCCAGGAGAAGGCCATAACTTACAAGAGCACTCAGTAGTTATGATTAGAGGTGGAAGGGTTAAAGATTTACCAGGAGTTCGTTATCATACTATTCGAGGAGTTCTTGATACTCAAGGTGTTACAAAAATGAAACAACAAAGATCTAAATACGGGGCTAAGAGACCTAAATAATTATGTCGCGACGAAGAAAACAAACAAAGAGAGATGTAAGTCCAGATCCTGTTTACAAATCTAAGGTCGTTACAAAATTTATGAATTCTTTAATGTACGAAGGAAAAAAAACAGTTGCTGAAAAAATTTTATATAAGACACTGGAGTTAATTAAAGCTAAAACAAATGATGATCCAATCAAAGTTTTTAATGATGCTCTTAAAAATGTAAAGCCAAATTTAGAGGTAAAATCAAGAAGAGTTGGAGGAGCAACATACCAAGTACCAGTAGATGTAAGAGCTGACAGGGCTCAAGCTTTAGCAATACGATGGTTAATAGATGCTTCAAGAAAAAGAACAGATAAAAGTATGCAAGAAAAATTACTCAAAGAACTATTAGACGCTGCATCAAATAAAGGTTCAGCTATCAAAAAAAGAGAAGACACACATAAAATGGCAGAAGCAAATAAAGCTTTTGCACATTTTAGATGGTAAATTTATGAGCGAAAAATATCCAATAGATAAATATAGAAACATAGGTATCGCTGCTCATATAGATGCTGGAAAAACTACTACGACAGAAAGAATTTTGTATTACACTGGTAAAGCCCATAAAATTGGAGAAGTTCATGACGGTGCTGCTACTATGGACTGGATGGAACAAGAACAAGAAAGAGGCATTACAATTACATCCGCTGCAACAACTTGTTTTTGGAAAGGTCATAGAATTAACATTATAGATACACCTGGACACGTCGATTTTACTATTGAAGTTGAAAGGTCTTTAAAAGTTTTAGACGGAGCAGTCGCTTGTTTTGATGGTGTTGCAGGAGTTGAGCCTCAATCCGAAACAGTATGGAGACAAGCTGATAAATATAAAGTGCCAAGAATTTGTTTTGTTAACAAATTAGACAGAACCGGAGCAAATTTTTTTATGTGTGTTGATATGATCAAAGAGCGTTTAGGCGCTACTCCTATGGTTCTTCAGCTTCCAATCGGTATTGAAAGTACATTTAAAGGAGTTGTTGATCTTGTGGCAATGAAAGGTGTTGTTTGGCAAGATGAAAGTTTAGGAGCAAAATTTGATTATGTTGAAATTCCAGCAGATCTTAAAGAACAAGCAGTAAAATATAGAAAAGAATTAGTAGAACTTGCAGTTGAGCAAGATGAAAAAGTAATGGAAAATTATCTTAATGGTAAAGATCCTTCAGAAGCAGAATTAAAAGCATGTATAAGAAAAGGAACAATTTCTTTTGCTTTTGTCCCAATTGTTTGTGGAGCAGCTTTTAAAAATAAAGGAGTACAATTAATTTTAGATGCAGTAGTAGATTTTTTACCAAGCCCTAAAGATGTTGGTCAAGTTAAAGGGACAAAACCGAATTCTGAAGAAGAAATACTTAGAAAATGTAATGATGCAGAACCATTTTCAGCTTTAGCTTTCAAAATAGCAAACGATCCATTTGTTGGATCATTAACTTTTATTAGAATTTATTCAGGTACATTGTCCACAGGAACAGGTGTGCTAAATGCCTCAACTGGAAAAGAAGAAAGAATTGGTCGTATGTTATTAATGCATGCAAATAATAGAGAAGATATAAAAAGTGCAAGCGCAGGAGACATTGTTGCTTTAGCAGGTCTTAAAAATACAATTACAGGACATACCCTTTGTGACAAAAATAATCCAATCGTATTAGAGTCTATGGATTTTCCTGAGCCAGTTATTGAAATAGCTGTAGAACCTAAAACTAAGAATGACCAAGAAAAAATGGGAGAAGCTCTTAATCGTTTAGCAAAAGAAGATCCTTCTTTTAGAGTTTCCTCAGATAATGAATCTGGGCAAACAATTATTAAAGGAATGGGAGAGTTACACCTTGAAATTATTGTAGATAGAATGAAAAGAGAATTTAAAGTTGAAGCTAATATTGGAGCCCCTCAAGTTGCCTATAGAGAAACAATTACTTCATCATCCAAACTTGAATATACTCATAAAAAGCAAAGCGGAGGTGCAGGACAATTCGCTAAAGTTAAGTTAGCGGTCGAACCACTTTCTCAAGGCGAAGGTAGAATTGTTGAAAATTTAATTAAAGGTGGGGCAATACCAAGAGAATTTATTCCAGGAGTTGAAAAGGGAATATTGAGTGTTGCAGACTCTGGAGTGTTAGCAGGTTTTCCATTATTAGATTACAAAGTTCAAATTTTAGACGGATTACATCATGAAGTAGACTCTAGTCCGTTAGCTTTTGAATTAGCCGCGAGATATTGTTTTAGAGAATTGTGCTTACAAGCAAATCCAAAATTATTAGAGCCTATTATGAAAGTAGAAGTTGTAACACCTGAAGATTATATGGGTGATGTTATTGGAGATTTGAACAGTAGAAGAGGACAAGTTGGATCAACAGATAAAAGAGGTAATGCTGCAGTTATTAACGCTATGGTTCCACTTGCAAATATGTTTGGTTATGTAAACACTTTAAGATCTATGTCTCAAGGTAGAGCACAATATACCATGCAATTTGATCATTATGATCGTGTGCCTCAAAATGTTCAAGACGAAGTTACAAAGAAAATGGCTTAATTATGGATAAACAAAATATTAGAATTAAATTAAGAGCTTATGATCACAAAGTGTTAGATCAATCTACCATTGAGATCGTAAACACTGCAAAAAGAACAGGAGCTCAAGTTCGAGGACCAATACCACTTCCTACACGTAAAGAAATTTTTACTGTATTAAGATCCCCGCACATTGATAAAAAAAGTAGAGAACAGTTTGAAACAAGAACACATAAACGAATGATAGATATTCTTGATCCAACACCTCAAACAGTTGAGGCGTTAATGAAGTTAGATCTTGCTTCAGGCGTAGATGTAGAAATTAAGATATAATTTATGACTTTAGGTTTATTAGGAAAAAAAATTGGCATGACAAGAAGATTTTATGAGAATGGGCAATCCGTTCCTGTAACTGTTCTTCATGTTGAGCCAGGAAAAGTAGTGGATGTGATTACTAAAGAAAAACGTGGTTATAGTGCAGTATTAGTCGGTTTTGGACATATAAAAAATTCAAAAGTTACAAAACAGATGAAAGGTGTATTTACAAAAAAATCTTTAGAGCCTAAGAAAATTTTAAAAGAATTCAGAGTAGATAAAGACAGTGATCTTAAATTAGGTTCAGACGTAAACTTAAATATATTCAAAGATATAAATTTTGTAGATATTAGATCAAAAACAATCGGAAGAGGTTTTGCTGGAGTTATGAAAAGACATAATTTTGCAGGACTAAGAGCAACACACGGTGTTTCAGTTTCTCATAGATCTCATGGTTCTACAGGTCAAAGACAAGACCCCGGTAGAGTATTCAAAGGAAAAAAAATGGCAGGTCATATGGGAGATAAATTTAGAACAGTTGAAAGATTAGAAATTATTGAAACTGATTTAGAAAATAACCTATTATTTGTTAAAGGGTCAGTACCAGGAGCAAAAAATGCTGTAGTTGAAATTAATAAGGCTGTTAAAGAAAGAAATAAGCGAACGATGAAAGATACTATTCAAGCTTTCAAAGATGATCTTGCCGAAGGATTAAAAGAAAAATCAACTAAAAAAGAAAAAAGCGCAGAAACTAATAAAAAAGATGCAAAACCTGCAGTAGCAGCTCCTGCAGCGGAAAAGAAAAAATAATTATATGAAAATAAAAGAATTAGGAATTGATGGAAAAGATGTTGGAAATGTTGAAGTTTCTGACAATATATTTTCGTTAAAACCTAGAAAAGACATTATTAAAATGGTGGTTGATTGGCAAATAAGCCGTCATTCAAAAAAAACTGGTTACACAAAAACTAGAGGAGAAGTTGCAGGTTCAAGAAAAAAAATTGGACCACAAAAAGGATCTGGAGGAGCAAGACACGGAAATATCACAGCACCAATATTTGTTGGTGGTGGTATTGCGCACGGGCCTAAGGCAAAAGGAAAACATAGAGTAAAAAGACTTAATAAAAAAGTTAGAAAATTAGGATTAAAACATGCTTTATCTAGTAAAGTACTAGATAATAAAATTAGTATTTTATCAGATAAAGATTTTAAAAATTTTAAAACTAAAGATTTTAGTAATTTTTTATCAAAAATTAACTCAAAAAGCACATTGTTAATTTACGACAAAGAAAATGAAGTTCTATTGAACAATGTGAAAAATATAAAAAATATAAAAAATATTCCTGAGATTGGGACGAATGTTTATGACGTTTTAAAATATCAAAATGTTTTATTTACTCATTCTTCAATTAAGAAACTTCAAGATAGATTATTAAAATGAAAAAAAGAGCAGATAATTACTCGTATGATATCATTCTTGAGCCTGTAGTGACTGAAAAGTCTACAAATTTAAGCTCATTAAATAAAGTTGTGTTTAAAGTTGCTCCATTTGCAACTAAAGCAAATATTAAAAAAAGTATTGAGAAACTTTTCAAAGTGAATGTTACTAAAGTTAATACGATTAATCTTCATCCAAGATTTAAAATGGTAAGAGGAAGAGTTGCTAAAAGCTCTGGATATAAAAAAGCAATTGTTACTCTAAAAAAAGGACAATCAATTGATATTACAACTGGAATATAAATATGACTTTAAAAACATATAAACCTTATACAAAATCTACTCGAGGCACAATTATTCTAGACAGAACAGGTCTTTGGAAGGGTAAGCCCATCAAATCTTTAACCTCAGGTATTAATGGTTCTTATGGAAGAAATAATTTAGGTAGAATTACATCTAGACACCGTTCAGCTGGTCATAAAAAAAAGTATAGATTTGTTGATTTTAAAAGAAATAAGTTTGATATGCCAGCCAAGGTAATTCGTTTTGAGTATGATCCTTATAGAACAGCTAATATTATGCTTGTTGAATATGAGGATAAAACTCAAAGTTACTTAATTGCTCCACAAGATATTAAAGTAGGCACTAAGATTTATTCTGGAAGAAAAAAAGACATAGAAATTGGTAATTGTATGCCTTTGATCGATATTCCTCCAGCAACTGTTGTTCATAATGTTGAAATGAGACCAGGTAATGGTGGAGTATTAGCCAGATCAGCAGGCTCTTCTGTACAAATTATGAGTCATGATCAAGACTATACAACATTAAAATTATCTTCAGGAGAAGTAAGAAAAGTACAAAGTTTATGTAAAGCGACAATTGGAGCTGTATCAAATCCAGATCAAAAAAATATTAAAATTGGCAAAGCTGGAAGAAGTAGATGGCTTGGAGTTAGACCACAATCAAGAGGTATAGCAATGAATCCTGTAGATCATCCACACGGAGGAAGAACTAACGGTGGAAGACATCCTGTTACACCTTGGGGAATCAAAACTAAAGGAAAGAAAACTAGAAAAAATAAAAATACTGACAAATTTATTATTTCTAGAAAGAAGAAAAGAGGAATTAATTAATTATGAGTAGATCAGTTTGGAAAGGTCCTTTTGTAGAGTTAAGTTTAATGAAAAAAGTACAAAAACATAAGGATCAAAATATTAAAAAACCAATCAAAACTTGGTCGAGAAAATCAACAATTATTCCAGAATTTATTGGAATGACTTTCGAAGTCCACAATGGAAAAAAATTCTTCCCAGTGACTATTACAGAAGAAATGATTGGGCATAAATTAGGAGAATTTTCAGCAACAAGACAATTCTTTGGACATACGCCTGCTGATAAAAAGGCTGCCCCAGCAACTGAGAAAAAAGATGAAAAAAAATAAAGATTTAAATCAAGTTAAAGCAATTTACAGAAACTTAAGATCAAGTCCTCGTAAAATTAATAATATATTAAAAAGCATTAGAGGTAAAAATGCGAATGTTGCTATGAGAGATTTAGAATTTACAGATAAAAGGGTAGCGAACGAAATTAAAAAAACATTGAAATCAGCAATTGCTAATGCTGAAAATAATAACCAGTTAGATATTGATAATCTCATCGTAAAGGAAGCTTATGTTGGAAAAGGAATTACATTAAAACGATTTATGCCTAGAGCGAGAGGAAGAGCAGCAGGAATAAAAAAACACTTTTCTAATTTAACAATAATTGTTTCAGAAAACAAAAAAGCTCCGGTGGAGGCCACAAAGTAATGGGACAGAAAGTTAATCCAATTAGCTTAAGACTCAGTATTAATAAAAATTGGGATTCAATGTGGTTTGCTAAGAAAAAAGAATACGGCCAGTATTTAATCGAAGATTTTAAAATTAGAGAATATATTAAAAAAAATCTTAAAAATTCTGGTATTTCTAAAATTTTTATCGAAAGACCTACTAAGAAATGCATAGTGACTATTTTTACATCTAGACCAGGTTTTGTAATTGGAAAAAAAGGTTCTGATATAGATAAAATTAAAAGTAATCTTAATAAAATTTCTAGTTCAGATGTTTCTGTAAATATAAAAGAAATAAGAAAACCTGAATTAGATGCATATTTAGTTGCTGAAAATGTAGCTCAACAACTTGAGAAACGAATTGCATATAGAAAAGCTATGAAAAGAGCAATGCAATCAACGCTTAGATTAGGTGCTAAGGGTATAAAAATTACCGTTGCTGGAAGACTAGCGGGAACTGAAATTGCAAGAACAGAATGGTTAAGAGAAGGAAGTATTCCACTTCACACATTAAGAGCCGATGTTGATTATGGAGAAGCTGAAGCTGAAACAACATATGGAATTATTGGCGTAAAAGTTTGGATTTATAAAGGAATTGTATTTGAAAAAGATAAGAAAAAAAATGAAGATGTTGATATTAAAAATTTAAACGAGAAAGAAAATGTTACAGCCAGCTAGGACTAAATATAGAAAAGCCTTTAAGGGAAAAATTTATGGCGTAGCCACACGTGGAGCTGAATTAAACTTTGGTTCATTTGGATTAAAAGCAATTGAACCGAATAGAGTAACTTCAAAAGAAATTGAGGCAGCAAGAGTTGCGTTAACAAGACATATGAAGCGAGCTGGCAGAGTTTGGCTTAGAATTTTTCCAAATATTCCTGTTACCAAGAAACCAATAGAAGTAAGAATGGGTAAAGGTAAGGGCGGATTAGAATACTACGTATTTAGAGTTAAACCTGGAAGAATTATTTTTGAAATTGATGGAGTTGACGAGATTGTTGCTAAAGAGGCGTTTGAGAGAGCCCAAGCTAAATTATCAATAAAAACTAAAATGATTAAAAGATTAGGAACGCAGTAATGAAAACTAAAGAAGTCAAAAAATTAACACAGGATCAATTATTTTCTGAATTGGAAAAATTAAAAAAAGAACAATTCAATATTCGATTTAAAAAAAAAAATGGTCAGGTTACTAATACAGCGTCTATTAAAACTAATAGACGTTCAATTGCTAAAGTTAAAACTTTTATTAATTTAAATAAAACAAAATAATGGTTAAAAGAATTTTAAAAGGAAAAGTAGTTAGTGATAAAAGCAACAAAACAGTTGTTGTTGAAGTCAGCAGACGTTTTGTTCATCCTAAATATAAAAAAGTAATGACTGCTTACAAAAAATATCATGCGCACGATGAAAAAAACAAATCTAAAATTGGAGATGTGGTTTCTATTATAGAAAGTAAGCCGATTTCTAAACTTAAACGATGGATAGTAGTTGGAGGCGATAAATAAATGATTCAAGTACAAACAGAGTTATTCGTTGCTGATAATACTGGAGCACGAAAAGTAGAATGTATTAAAGTCTTAGGTGGATCTAAAAGAAGATATGCAACCATAGGAGACATTATTGTTGTTTCAATTAAAGACGCTATTCCGAAAGGAAAAGTCAAAAAAGGAGATGTTCATAAAGCAGTGATTGTTAGAACAAGAAAAGAAATTAAAAGATTAGATGGAACCTCAATAAAATTTGATGCTAATGCTGCAGTTTTAGTCCAACCAAATGGAGAGCCAATAGGAACAAGAATTTTTGGACCCGTAACAAGAGAATTAAGAAATAAAAACTTTATGAAAATAATTTCTTTAGCCCCTGAGGTATTATGATTAAATTAAAAATAAAAAAAGGTGATAACGTAAAAATTATTACTGGAGATGACAAAGGAAAAACTGGAAATGTAATTAAAGTATTTCCTGAGGTTCGTAAAGTTTTAGTTAAAGGAATTAATGAAAAGAAAAAACATCAAAAACCTTCTAGAGAAAAAAAAGGCGGAATAATAACTATTGAAAGACCAATTGATATTTCAAATGTCATTAAATTAACTGATGCAAAGGTAGAGAAAAAAGTTGAGAAAAAAATTGAAAAAAAGGAAGAAGTTAAAAAAAATATAAAAACAGAAAAATCAAAAACAAAGAGTAAAAAATGAAATTGGTTCCAAGATTAAAAGAAAAATATATTAAAGAGATAGTACCTACTTTGTGTAAGAACTTGTCTTTTACAAATAAAATGCAAGCTCCAAGATTAGTTAAAATTGTTTTAAATATGGGTCTTGGTTTAGATGGAACTGATAATAAAATTTTAAAAAGTGCAGAAGATGATTTATCAGCTATCGCAGGTCAAAAAGCTCAAGTTACAAAATCTAGAAAATCAATCTCAAACTTTAAAACAAGAGTAGGCATACCTTTAGGTTTAAAAGTTACATTAAGAAAAGATCAAATGTATTTCTTTTTAGACCGCTTAGTAAATATTGCTTTACCAAGGATTAAAGACTTTAGAGGTTTAAATCCAAATAGTTTTGATAGCGAGGCTAATTATAGTTTTGGTGTTAAAGAGCATATTATATTTCCAGAGGTTAATTTTGATAAAGTCGATAAAATTAGAGGTTTAGATATTACTATTGTGACAACCGCAAAGACTAAAGATCAGGCTAGAATGTTGCTTGATAGTTTTAATTTTCCATTTGCAAAAGCAGGTATTTTTTCAGCTGATAAGAAAAAAGTTAAAAAAGAAGGAGATAATGACAAAAGTAAAGACAAAGAAAAAAATAAGGAGTTAAATTAAATGGCAAAAAGAAGTTCGATCGAGAGAAATTTAAAAAGAGTAAAAATGGCTAAGAGATTTGAAAGTAAAAGATTAAAACTTAAAAAAATAATTATGAATAAAAATCTACCTTTAAATGAGAGATTTTTAGCTAGTTTAAAACTCTCAAAAGTCCCAAGAAATTCAGCAAAAAATAGAGTTAAAAATAGATGTGAAATAACCGGAAGATCTCGCGGTTATTATAGAAAATTAAGAATGTCTAGAATTGCGCTTAGAAAATTTGCTTCTAGTGGAAAAATTCCGGGTATGACAAAAGCTAGCTGGTAAGGAGGAAATATGAAAATTACAGACCCAATTGGTGATATGATTACAAGAATTAGAAATGGTCAGATGCGTGGTTTGAAAAAAGTAACAGTTCCAGGCTCTAAATTAAGAAAAGCAGTTTTAGATGTTCTTCATAAAGAGGGATTTATTCAAGAATATACGGTTTCTAAAGATAAAAGTTTTGAGACAATTGAAATTAATTTAAAATATATGTATGGCGATCCAGTTATTAAAGAGATCGAAAGAGTTTCAAGACCTGGAAGACGAATTTATTCTAGATCAGATAGTATTCAAAAAATTCAAAATGGTTTAGGAATATCTATTATTTCTACTTCTAAAGGCATTTTTTCTGATAACGAAGCTAGAGAAAAAAAACTAGGCGGGGAGGTCCTTTGTAAGGTTTCTTAAGATATGTCAAAAATTGGAAAAACACCTATTACATTACCTTCTGGAGTTACTGTTAAAGTTGATAATAATAAAGTAATTATTCAAGGCGCTAAAAGTAAAAAAGAAGTAATTGTAGATCAAAATATTTTAAAAGTCATAGTTGCTGATAATAAGGTTTCTCTTGAACCTGTAGACAAAAAAAATGCAAATAAACTTACTTGGGGATTACATAGAAGTTTAATTAATAATGGGATTATAGGAGTATCAAAAGGATTTGAAAAAGACTTAAAACTAACAGGAGTTGGTTTTCGAGCTACATTACAAGGTAAAAAGATTATCTTTCAATTAGGATTTAGTCACGATGTGCACTATGACATTCCAGAAGGTATTGAAATTTCTATTGATAAACAAACAGCAATAAAAGTTAAAGGAATTGATAAAGAATTAGTCGGAAAAGTGTGCGCAGACATTAAATTTTTAAAACCGGTTGAACCTTATAAAGGAAAAGGCATTACCTCTTCCGATCAATTTGTTTTGAGAAAAGAGGGTAAAAAGAAATAATTATGGCTAACAGTATTAAAAGACAAAGCAGAATCAGGGGCAAAATGAAAAAGTATAATCCGACAGGATTACGCCTAACTGTTTTTAGATCTCTAAAAAATATATATGCTCAAGTTATAGATGACACTAAGAATCAAACACTAGTTTCAGCGTCATCAGTTGAAAAAGCTATGGATAAGAAAAAAAAAATGGAACTATCAGTAGAAGTTGGAAAATTAGTTGCAAAAAGAGCTTTAGAAAAAGGAATTAAAGAAGTTTATTTTGACAGAGGCAGATATAAGTATCATGGACGTATAAAAGCAGTAGCCGACTCTGCAAGAAAAGAAGGATTAAAATTTTAATTTATGAATACTCAATCAGAACTTAAAGAAAAATTAGTTGCGATTAACAGAATTACTAAAGTCGTTAAAGGTGGAAGAAGATTTGGTTTTGCCGCTCTCGTAGTTGTTGGAAATCAAAAAGGTTTAGTAGGTTATGGACACGGCAAAGCAAAACAAGTTCCAGACGCAATTAAGAAAGCATCAGAAGAAGCTAAAAGTTCATTAGTTAAAGTTCCATTAAGGGAAGGAAGAACAATACATCATGACACCTACGGAAAAAGTGGATCTGGTAAAGTTCTTCTGAGAAGTGCTCCAGCGGGAACTGGTATTATTGCTGGTGGAGCTATTCGAGCAATATGTGAAATGTTAGGTATGCAAGATATTGTTGCAAAATCAATTGGTTCATCAAATCCTTACAATGTTGTTAGAGCATGTATGTTAGCTTTAATAAAACAAAGATCACCTAAAGACATTTCTATATTACGCGGTAAAAAAATTAGTGAAGTTGTAGCGAGAAGATAAAATTATGAAATTAAATACTTTAAACGTTTCTCTTTATAAAAAAGCAAAAAGATACGCTAGAGGGATCGGCTCTGGAAAAGGAAAAACTGCTGGTCGCGGTGTTAAAGGTCAAAAAGCAAGATCAGGTGTATCTATTAAAAGTTTTGAAGGGGGTCAAATGCCTCTTTACAGAAGACTTCCCAAAAGAGGTTTTAATGCAATTATAAAAAAACATTCATACGATCAAATGATTATTAATTTAAATGATATTCAGCATTTAATAGAAAAAAAGAAATTAGATACTTCTTCTAAAGTCACATTAGATAGCCTTAGAAAAGTTAAAAATATTAAAAATAATTTTAAAAAACTAAAAATCTTAGGTAACGGTGAAATCAAATCAAAAATACAAATAGAGGCACATCAAATAAGCGCATCAGCTAAAACTAAAATTGAAAAAGCAGGCGGTAGCGTTAATTTATTGAAACAAGCAGAGGCTAAATAGTTTTTATGTCTAGTTCTTTTGCCTCAGTTGACTCTTTAAAGTCAAATTCATCCTTAGACGATCTTAAAAGAAGAATTTTTTACACTTTATTTATCTTAATTGTTTACAGATTTTGTACCTATGTCCCTTTACCAGGCATTGATGCTCAAGCCTTAAAAGGTTTGATATCCAATAATCAAAGATCTTTACTTGGAATGTTTAATTTATTTGCAGGTGGAGCTGTATCAAGAATGGCAATTTTTGCTTTAGGTATTATGCCTTACATTTCTTCATCTATTATTATTCAATTATTAACCGGCGTTACTGATTATTTTAAAAATTTAAAAAATTCAGGAGAAATTGGAAGAAGAAAAATTACTCAATATACTAGATATGGCACAGTTCTTTTGGCACTAGTTCAAGGATATGGTGTAGCAGTGAGTTTAGAAAATTCTCAAGGGATTGTTTTAGAGTCAGGTTTTTACTTTAGATTAGTAACCACAATCACTTTGCTAACAGGAACAATGTTTTTAATGTGGCTTGGTGAACAAATTACTGCAAGAGGTATTGGCAATGGTATTTCTTTGATTATTTTTGCAGGTATTGTAGCTGAAATTCCAGGTGCATTAGCTTCTACTTTTGAGTTAGGAAGAACAGGGGCTATTTCAGCAGGAGCCATATTAATTATTATAACTATTCTTGTTGCTGCTATTTATTTTATTGTTTTTGTTGAGCGTGCACAAAGAAAAATTTTAATTCATTATCCAAAAAGACAGGTAGGAAATAAATTATATGGAGGAGAAGCTTCTCATCTGCCATTAAAGGTGAACACAGCGGGTGTTATACCGGCAATTTTCGCATCGGCACTTTTAATTTTACCAATTACAATTTCTAACTTAACTTCGTCTTCTAATGAATTTGTTGTAGGTATTACTTCAATGCTTGGGCAAGGAAAACCTTTGTATATGATTATTTATGCAGCTGGCATAATATTTTTTTCATTCTTTTATACTTCAATAATTTTTAATCCTAAAGAAACAGCAGAAAATTTAAGAAAGTATGGTGGGTTTGTTCCTGGAATAAGACCAGGGGAACAAACAGAGCAATTTATAGATCAACTTCTTTTAAAGCTAACTGCGATTGGATCATTATATTTAGTTGTAATTTGTCTATTACCAGAATTTATTATCGCAAATTATCCAATTCCATTTTATTTAGGAGGAACTTCACTTCTTATCGTAGCAGTAGTTGCAATGGATACAGTTGCACAAGTACAGACAAGATTAATGAGCCAACAGTATGAAAGTTTAATTAAAAAAACAAAATTTAATCGCTAATGAATCTTGTCATTTTTGGTCCTCCAGGAGCAGGAAAAGGAACTCAATCAACTCGATTAGTTAAAGAATTTAATTTATTTCAATTATCTACAGGAGATTTACTTAGAGAAGAAGTTAGTAAAAAAACAGATTTTGGAAATAAAATTGAAGATATTATGAAATCTGGTGGATTGGTTTCTGATGAAATTATTAATAATTTAATTGAAAATAAAATTTCTAATTCACAGTATAAAAACAGAATAATTTTTGATGGTTTTCCAAGAAATATAGAACAAGCAAAAAGTTTAGATAATTTATTAAAAAAATATAATCAACAAATGAGTTTAGCTCTCAATTTAAAAGTTGATAATCAAATTTTGGTTAAAAGAATTACCGGTAGAGTAACTTGTTCAGTCTGTAATAAAACATTTAACACTTTTTTTGACCCGCCAAAAAATTGTGAATTAAAAGATTGCGGACAAAGAAAACTTATTACAAGATCAGATGATAATGAAGAGACGATTGTTAAAAGATTAAAAACTTATGATGAAAAAACTTTTCCGGTGTTAGATTTTTACTTAAAAAAAGGAATTATGAAAAATATAGATGGAATGCAGGAAATTAATGCAATAAGTGATCAATTATTTACAATAATCCGTGCCATACGCAGTTGACTTTGATTACTTGATTCATATAATCGCATTTTTTCAAAAATAGATTTTTTAATTTATGGCTCGTATAGCTGGAGTGAATATTCCTCAAAATAAAGTTGTTAAAACAGCCCTTACTTATATTCATGGTATTGGAGACAAAACAGCAAATGATATTTGTAATGAACTTAAAATAGATAAACATAAAAGAACAAACGCACTTACAGATGATGAAGTTCTTAAAATTAGAGAATTTATTGATAGTAAATATTCAGTTGAAGGAGACCTTAGAAGAAACGTATCTTTAGATATTAAAAGACTAAAAGATTTAGGAACGTATAGAGGATCGAGACATAGAAAACGACTTCCCGTAAGAGGACAGAGAACGCATTCGAATGCAAGAACTAGAAAAGGAAAAGCTATTGCGATTGCAGGAAAAAAATTAACTAGTATGAAATAATTCAATGGCTGAAGATAAAAATATTAAAGATAAAAAACCCAAAGTCGACGCCGCTGCACCAGCAAAAGATGCTAAGCAAGATGCTGGAATAAAAAAAAAAATAAAAGTTAAAAAAAAAGAAAAAAAGAACGTAGTAAATGGAAACGTTTATGTAAATGCGACTTTCAATAATACTATTGTTACTATTACAGATAAGCAAGGTAATGTGATTTCTTGGTCATCAGCAGGATCAAAAGGATTTAAAGGTTCAAGAAAATCTACACCATATGCAGCACAGGTTGCAGCCGATGATGCTGCAGGAAAAGCCTTAGAACATGGACTAAAAAATATTACTGTAGAAGTAAAAGGACCTGGCTCAGGTCGTGAAACTGCTTTACGAGCATTACAAGCTAGAGGTTTTAAGATTACCTCTATTAAAGATATGAGTCCGATGCCACACAATGGTTGTAGGCCTCCAAAGAAAAGACGCGTTTAATAATAACTAAATAGGAGAAGTAACTTGATAGATAAAAATTGGAAAGAACTTATAAAGCCATCAAAATTAAATATTACACAAAGCGAAGATAAGAAACACGCAAAGATTATCGCAGAACCCCTAGAAAAAGGATATGCGCTTACTTTAGGAAATGCATTAAGAAGAGTTTTATTATCTTCAGTTCAGGGCACAGCTGTTACCGCAATTCAAATTGATGGTGTACTTCATGAATTCTCATCAATAGATGGAGTTAGAGAAGATGTTACTGACATCGTTCTTAACGTAAAAGCATTAGCTTTAAATTTAAAAACTTCGGGACCAAAAAAATTAATCTTAGATGCCAAAGGTCCTGGTGAAATTAAAGCGAAAATGATTACCCCAAATTCAGATATTGAAATATTAAATCCTGATCTAGTAATTTGTAACCTAGATGAAAAAACTAAATTTCATATGGAATTAACTGTAAATACAGGAAAAGGTTACGTCCCAGCAGACAGAAATAAAGCTAGTAATTCACCATTAGGATTAATAGCAATTGATGCTGTTTTTAGTCCAGTTAAGAGAGTCTCTTATAATGTATCTAATGCAAGAGAAGGGTTAACGTTAGATTATGATAAGTTAACTATGGAAGTTGAAACCAATGGATCAGTATCAGCAGAAGATGCTGTAGCTTTTGCGGCTAGAATTTTACAAGATCAGTTAGCTATGTTTGTAAACTTTGATGAGCCAGTTGCGACAATTCAAGAGAAAAAACCTTCAGAACCAGAATTTAATAGAAATCTACTTAGAAGAGTTGATGAATTAGAACTTTCGGTAAGATCAATGAATTGTCTAAAAAATGATAATATTATTTATATAGGCGATTTAGTTCAAAAAAGTGAAAGCGAAATGTTAAGAACTCCTAATTTTGGAAGAAAATCGTTAAATGAAATTAAAGAAGTTCTTACAACAATGTCATTATACCTTGGAATGGAAGTTCCAAATTGGCCACCAGAAAACATTGCAGAGCTTTCCAAAAAATTAGAAGATAACTATTAAAAATAATGAGACACAAAATTGCTCATAGAAAATTAAACAGAACTTCAGAGCATCGTAAAGCTTTGTTTAAAAATATGCTTAACTCTTTGATTAAGCATGAGCAAATTAGAACAACTTTACCAAAAGCTAAAGAACTAAAGCCACTAATTGATAAAGTTATTACTATTGGAAAAAAGAAAGATTTGTCAGCAAGAAGATCTTTAATATCAAAATTACAAAACGAAGACTCAGCAGAAAAGTTAATAACCGTTTTATCAAAGAGATACGAAAATAGAAAAGGTGGTTATTCTAGAATTATTAGAACAAGAAATCGTTTTGGTGACAATTCAACAATGGCATATATTGAATTGGTAGATAAAGATTTTAATGCAAAAGGACAAGACTCAGGTCCAGTTCAGAAAAAACCTGAGCAACCAAAGGAAGAAGCACAGCAATTAAGTAAATAATCAATTAATGAAGTCTTATTTATTAATTGCCTTATTCGGAGCTTTTGGAACGTTAGCAAGATTTTCTGTTATTCAAATTACTCCAAAAATATTTCAAACTATTTTTCCGATTGGTACGCTTACGGTAAATTTACTAGGTTGTTTTTTAATTGGTTTAGTTTCCGGTGTACTTGATACAAAATTTATATCTATGGATGAAAATTTTAAAAATTATATTACAATTGGATTTTTAGGAGGATTTACAACATTTTCTTCTTTTTCTCAGGATTTTTTTAATCTTGTAAATAGTTCAAATTATTTATTAGCTTTTATCTATATTTTTATTTCAGTTTTTTTTGGTTTATTGATGTTTTATTTAGGAGATAAGATTATTCATATTATTTCATAATGGAACCAAAACATATTTTTAAAATTAAAGAAGATTTTGAAAATATTCGCCTCGACAAATGGTTTAAAAAAAAAGTCAAACCATTACCCCAATCATTAATTGAGAGAACTTTAAGGAAAGGAAAAATTTTAGTTAATGGAAAAAAGGTAAAAAGTTCATATAAAATAATGTTAAATGATGAAATTAAGATTTACGCTGATATTGATAATGATGATAAAATTATCAAAAAAAAATATTCTTACCTTCCTTCAAAAAAGGATTACGATTTAATTAAAAGTAGTATTTTATTTGAAAATGAACATTATTTTGTTTTAAATAAACCATACAATTTAGCTGTACAGTCTGGAACTAAAACAGGAAAAAATATTTTTGATATATTAAAAAATTTCAAAGAAACTGAATATTTAACGCCTCACTTAGTTCATAGATTAGATGCTGAAACAACTGGAATTTTAATTATTAGCAAAACATATAAAAGTGCAAAATTTTTTTCAGAACATTTCAAAAATCAAACAATAAAAAAAAGTTATTTAGCTATAGTAGATGGAATTTTTGAAAATAAGAAAGGAACTTTAAAAAATGAACTTAGCTTATATAGAAAATAATAAAGAAAAAATTCATCTATCAATAACTAACTACAAGGTTATATCTGAGACAAAAGATTACTCTTTATTAATGTTAAATCCAGAAACAGGCAGAAAACATCAGCTAAGAAGACAGCTTAGTTTTATTAAACATCCTATACTTGGAGAAAAAAAATATACAAATAAAAGCTTAAATAAATCTAAAGAACTTCATTTGATGCTTCATGCATATAAAGTTGAGTTTTCACTAAATAATAAAAAAATAACACACCAAGTAGACCCTTCATTATATTTTAAAGATTTTTGCAAAGAGCAAAAGTTAATTTATGAATTAAATAATTTATAGAAATTTTCTTTTATTGAATTATTAATATCTTCATCATTTGGAATTGTTCGTAAATCAGAAATATTAATAATTCCTTTATTTAATATTCCACAAGGAATTATTCCCCGATAATCAGATTTATTAACATTAATATTTAGTGAAAAGCCATGATAGGCAATCCATTTTTTAACTTTGATTCCAATTGCTGCAATTTTATTTTCTTCATTATTATTTTTTACCCAAATACCTATATTTTTAGGATCAGCATATGATGAAATATTAAAATCTTTTAAGATAGAAATAATCCATTTTTCAATAGTACGAACAAATGCTTTAATTTCTTTTTCACGTTTATTAAGATTTATAACAAAGTAAATTATTTTTTGTCCAGGACCATGATAGGTAAATTTCCCTCCACGATTGGTTTCAATTACAGGAAATAAGTTTGGCATTAATAAATCATTATCAGATGCACTTATCCCTTTTGTATAAATTGAATCATGCTCTAATATCCAAATTAGTTCCTTTTCTAAGTTAGCATGAACTTTTAAAACCCTATCTTCTAAAAAATTTACTGCTTCTTTATAACCAACAGGTTTATTTGATATTTTAATTTCAAAAGAGGATGTTTTAATACTCATTAAAAGTTGTCTATCAATCTTACCCCACCTAAATAATAGGCAAGAAATACTCTGGTATTTGTTGATGGTTTATTAGTTTTTTTTAATTTTCTTAAATTAAATGCCGATAAATAATCAACTTTTTTAGCGCCAAAATTCTTAATTTTTTTTATAAAATAAGAGTTATTTTTAGATCTAATAATATGATTTTTATTTTTTCGTAAAAAATTAATAATTTTACCAGCAATATTTAATGAACTTTGATTTAAAAGTTTATTCCTAGATGACAAAGCAACACCATTTTTAGCTCTTATAGTTTCACAAGGAATAATTTTTATTTTTGAATTAATACTGCTTAAATATTTTTTAATTATAATTAATTGTTGATAATCTTTTTTTCCAAGGAAAAGATAATTAGTTTTTACGTGATTCAATAATCTTTTAACCACCTCTATAACTCCCTCAAAATGTCCTGGCCTAAATTTACCTTCCATATAATTTTTAAAAAAATGAATTTTATTTTTGATAATAATTTTTTTTTCAGGATAAATATCTTTTTTACTTGGTAGATAGACATAATCTACTTTATTTTTTTTACATATATTTAAATCTGCTAATATAGTTTTAGGATATTTTCTAAAATCTTTTTTATTATTAAACTGAAGTGGATTTACGAATATACTCACTACCGTTAATAACTTTTTCTTTTTTGATTTTTGGATTAATGAGACATGTCCTTCATGCAAACATCCCATAGTCGGGATAAAGCCAATTTTTTTTTTATTTAATAATTCTAAAGTTATTTTATTTGCTGTTTTAATTATTTTCATTTAAGAAATTAACTATAATATTTAATGATAAAAGAAGCGATAATACCATTAGCTGGTTTAGGAACAAGACTTCTCCCATTTAGCAAAATACTCCCTAAAGAACTTTTACCACTCGGAAATAAAACAATTCTAGAACATATTTTGGATGAATGTTTGGGTGCTGGCATTAAAAAAATTATTTTAATTATCTCTAAAAGAAAAAAATTTATAAAGAATTATCTTTATCCTGATCCTTATTTATTAAATTACTTAAAAAATAAGAAAGATTATAAGTCAATTCAAAAATTAAAAATTTTAGATCGTTATAGAAATAAAATTAGATTTGTTTATCAAAATTCACCAAAAGGTCTTGGCGATGCAGTATTAGCAGCACAATCAGTTATTAAAGATAAATTTTTTCTTTTAGTTTTACCTGATGACATTATCATTAAAGAAAATTGTTCAAAAAAAATAATAAATATTCATAACAAATATCATTCTTCTGTTATAGCCGCTAAGAAAGTAAAAAGCTCAGAAGTATCAAGATATGGAATTGTAAAATATTCAAAAAAAAATAATAATAATTTATTTATCAGTGATTTAGTTGAAAAACCTCATTTTAAAAAATTCTCCTTCTAATTATGCAATTATCGGAAGGTATATTTTGCCCAGAAAAATAATTTCTTCATTAAAAAAGACAAAAAAGGGTTCTTCTGGCGAGGTACAAATTACAGATGCGATGAAAAATTTAATTTACAATGATAATAAATTCATAGGATATATATTTTCTGGAAGTTATTTAGACTGTGGAACTATTAACGGGTATAATAATTCACTAAAAAAATTCTAATATGAAGATTTGTTTTATTGGAACAGGATATGTGGGCTTAGTATCCGGTGTTTGTTTTTCAGACCTTGGCAATAATGTTATTTGCGTTGATAAAGATAAAGACAAATTAAGCAGACTTGAAAATGGAGATATTCCAATATTTGAACCTGGCTTATCTGAATTAGTTAAAAAAAATTTATCAGCAGGCAGGCTTAGTTTTTCAGATGACTTAATTAGTTCTATTAACAGATCTGATATCATTTTTATAGCTGTTGGCACACCGACTGCAAAAGATGGAGTTTCAGCTGATCTTTCCCAAGTATTTTCTGTTGCCCAGCTGATTTCAAAAAAAATTAAATCTAATAAAATTATTGTTACAAAATCCACCGTACCAATCGGCACAGGTGATAAAATTGAAAAAATTTTAAATAAAAATAAAAAAAAAGGAAATTTTACAATTGTATCCAATCCTGAGTTTCTTAGAGAAGGAGAAGCTATTAAAGATTTTAAATACCCAGACCGAGTTGTTATTGGCGCAAATGATAAAAAAGTTATAAAAATATTTAATGAGTTATATCGTCCTATAGTTAACAAAGGCGCAGCTTTTGTTCCTTGTTCAAGAAGAGCTGCTGAACTTATAAAATATGCTTCTAATGCTTTTTTAGCTACAAAAATTAGTTTTATTAATGAAATTGCAAATTTATGTGAGAGGGTTAACGTGAATGTTGACGATGTTGCTCTTGGTATTGGACTTGATAAAAGAATTGGTTCAAGATTTTTAAGAGCAGGACCTGCCTATGGGGGATCTTGTTTTCCCAAAGATACTAAGGCTTTAGCAAAAGTTGGAAAAAATTATAATTCACCTCTGTCTATTGTTAATTCAGTTATTAATTTTAATGAAAAAAGGAAGTCGTATATTGAAAAAAATATTTATAAAATTTTACAAAATAAAATCAAAAATAAGGTTATTTGCTTTTTAGGAGTAACATTTAAAGCAAATACTGATGACTTAAGAGATTCCTCAGCAATAAATTTAATTTCTAACTTTATTAAAAAAGGTGCAAAAATTAATTATTATGAGCCATCAGGAGCCAAAGAAATTTTAGATAAACATAAAAATGTCAGCTACTTTGATGATATATATTTAGCTACTCAAAAAGTAGACCTAATTATTATTCATACCGAATGGGATGAGTTTAAAAATCTAAATTTTTCTAAAATTATAAATAATAATAAAAAAATAATTATATATGATTTAAGAAATTTATACGACAGTAAGTATTTTAATAATAAGAACAATATTACTTATTATTCTATCGGCAGACCCGTTAATGCCTAAGTTACTTATAAAGTTAAAAAAAATAAAGACTCAAGCTAAAATTAAGAAACCTAATTTCTATGAAGTTATTCTTTTAAATGATGATTTTACAACAATGGAATTTGTTGTTAGAGTTTTGCAATTATTTTTTAATATGACTAAAGTTACTGCTAATAAAATAATGCTTAAAATTCACAACGAAGGGAGTGCTGTATGTGGAATTTATCCTTATGAAATCGCTGAGACTAAAGTTATGCAAGTTACAAATTTTTCTAAGCAAAATCAGTATCCACTAAAATGTATTTTAAAAAAATCTATCTAAATGGCTACATTTACTAAATCTCTAGAACAAGCAATTTCTCAAGCATTTAAATTTGCAACTGAAAAAAAACATCAATATGTCACTCTAGAACATTTGCTACTTGCATTAACAGATGAAACCGATGCTCGTAATGTTATGAAAGCATGTAATGTGGATGTGGATTTACTAAATGAAAATCTAGAATTTTATATTGATAATGAATTAGAAAATATAGTTACTACTGACACAAAATTAGAGCCTCAGCCGACAGCAAGCTTCCAAAGAGTGATTCAAAGATCTATCGTTCACGTTCAATCTTCAGGAAAAAATGAAGTAACAGGAGCAAATATATTAGTTGCATTATTTGCTGAAAGAGAAAGTCACGCTACTTTCTTTTTACAAGAACAAGAGGTTACACGCTATGATGTAGTAAATTTTATTTCCCATGGAATTACAAAGGTTGATAATTTTGCATATGGTGGATCTTTTGATAGTTCATCATCACCTAACAATAATAAAGCTGCTACAAATTCACCTTTAGAAACATATTGTGTTAACTTAAATAAAAAAGCTGAACAAAATAAATTAGATCGTTTAATTGGAAGAACTGTCGAAGTTGATCGTTTAGCACAAATTTTGTGCAGAAGAACTAAAAATAACCCCTTATTAGTTGGTGATCCTGGTGTTGGTAAAACAGCAATTGTTGAAGGACTTGCATTAAAAATTTTTAACAATGAAGTTCCTGAGATTTTAAAATCTCATGTAATTTTTTCTTTAGATATGGGAACATTAATTGCTGGAACCCGATATAGAGGAGATTTTGAGGAGCGTCTTAAGTTAATTATTAAGGAAATAGAAAAAAATAAGAATTATATTTTATTTATTGATGAAATACATACATTAGTAGGAGCTGGATCCACATCTGGAAGCTCAATGGATGCTTCTAATATGTTGAAGCCTGCTTTGCAGGCAGGAAATATAAGATGTATTGGATCAACTACTTATAATGAGTACAGATTATTTTTTGAAAAAGACAGAGCTTTGCAAAGAAGATTTCAGAAAATTGATGTACCAGAGCCTACAATCGATGAAGCATATAAAATTATGTACGGAATTCGATCAAAATATGAAAAATTTCATAACGTTAAATTTACTGATGCTGCGATTAAAGCATCTGTAGACTTATCTAGTAAATATATCGGTAATAAAAAACTTCCAGATAAATCAATCGACATTATCGATGAATTAGGATCTTCAGAAGTTTTAAAACCAGAAAATCAGAGAAAAAAAATATTAGACGTAGAAGATATTGAAAGAATAGTTTCTCAAATTACTAAAATTCCTGAGAAGAATATTTCTGTTAATGACAGAATGTATTTGAAAGATTTAGATAAAAATTTAAAGAGAGTTATTTTTGGGCAAGATGTTGCAATTGATAGCCTTGTGTCTTCAATTAAACTATCAAGATCTGGCTTAAGAGATAGTAATCGAACTATCGGAAATTATATGTTTTCAGGTCAGACAGGTGTTGGAAAAACTGAATTAGCAAAACAACTTGCAAAAGTTTTGGGTATTGAACTTATTCGTTTTGATATGTCAGAATATATGGAAAGACATTCGGTTTCTAAATTGATTGGTGCTCCTCCAGGATACGTTGGTTTTGATCAAGGTGGATTATTGTCAGAAAAAGTTGATAAGAATCCTTACGCAGTTCTTTTGATCGATGAAATAGAGAAAGCACATCCTGATGTTTATAATGTGTTATTACAAATTATGGATTATGGAAAATTAACAGATCAAAATGGCAAAAAGATAGATTTTAGAAATATAATTTTAATCATGACAACGAATGCTGGAGCTGAAGATTTGCAAAAATCTCAAATAGGTTTCAACAAAAGTAATAATAAAGATGGAGATTTAGAGTCTATTAATAAAATATTCTCACCTGAATTTAGAAATAGACTAGACTCTATTGTTCAATTTAATGTTTTAAATAAAGATACGGTTAAAAAAATTGTTGAAAAATTTGTAATTGAACTTGAAACCCAGTTAGGCGAAAGAGATGTGATTATTAATTTAACTGATAAAGCTAATAATTTAATTTGTAAATTAGGTTTTGATGAAAAAATGGGTGCTAGACCACTCAATAGAGTTATTGATGAAAAAATTAAGAAACCTTTAGCTGATGAACTTATTCACGGAAAATTAGTCAATGGGGGTCATGTATTAGTAGATGCTAATAATGATACTCTTGTATTTGAAATTAATAAAATTGAAAAAACAACTAAAAAACCAGTTAGTAAAACAGTACAATAAATATGTTTGGTTTATTTTCCAGTAAAGCAAAAAAAATAGAAGAAAAATTATCAAATCTTGCAACAGAAATAGCAAGCATACAAAAAAGCATTATTATTTATCCAAATGAGAATAATTATAAAAATTTACACATGAGTAAGACTAAAGAATTAAACTCTCTTTATAATGATTTGGAAGATGCTAAGGGAAAGGATTATCTTAATGATTTTATTCGTAAATTATCTAATGAATATAAGAAATCTGAATATGTTTTGTCTAAAGCAGAGCAGAAAATTTTAGATAAAATCTTAATCGAGTATAAAGTTAAAGTTAAAATAAAAGCTTAAACAGTCTCAAATATACTTTCAATTTCAACACAGGCATTTAGAGGTAAAGAGTTACAACCTATAGCAATTCTCGAATGTAAATTTGCTGAAAATATTTTTGCAATTAGGTCTGATGCTCCATTAATAACTTTTGCATGATCTGAAAAATTTTCTAAGCAATTTACGTAACCACTAATTCGAATACAGCTTTTGACTTTATTAAGATCGCCATTGCATGCATTTTTTAATTGTCCAAGAGCATTTAAAACTGATATTTCAGCAGCTTTTTGGGCTTGTTCTAAAGATACATCTTTTAAGACTTTTCCTGTTATTATCTTTCCGTCAGAAGTGATCGGAAGTTGTCCTGATATAAAGATAAGTTTTTCGTACTTACTGAATGCAGCGTAATTACCCACAGGTTTTGGAGGATTTGGAATATTAATATTTATTTTTTTTAATATTTCTTCAATTTTATTCATCTTCAGCTTTATCTTTTTTACTTTTCTTTCTAGTTTTTTTACCACCTTTTGACTCATCGTAAGCAATCCTTGCAGCTATTAATTCTAAAGCTTCCTCCATAGAGATATTCTCAGGATCTTTATCATCAGGAATTGTGGCATTGATGGTCTTATATTTTATATATGGACCATATTGGCCTTTCATAATTTTAACTGGTTTTTTATCTTCAGGATGTTCGCCAAGATTTTTTATTTCATTTGAAGTTCGTCTACCTGGTTTTGCTTCAGCAATTAATGTAATTGCTCTATTCAATCCTAATGAAAAAATATCCTCAGGATTTTCTAGGGATGCAGATTTATTTTCACATTTTACATAAGGTCCAAATCTTCCAACATTTAATGTAATGTCTTGAGAATTTTCTGGATATTGTCCAAGTACTTTTGGAAGTGAGGCTAAAAATTTACATTTATCAAGATCTAATGAATCTAGGGAGATGCCTTTAGGTATAGATACATTTCTAAGATTTTTTTCATCATTACCAATTTGCAGGTAAGGTCCAAAGCGTCCTTTTTTTAAAACAATCTTTTCTTTATTATCAGTTTCACCAAACACTTTTGGCTCAGCAAGAAAATCTTGTTCGGCAGCTTTCGCTCTTGATAAAGGTCTTGTAAATTTACATTCAGGATAATTTGAACAGCCTATAAATGCTCCAAATCTTCCATTTTTTAAGCTAAGTTCACCGTTGCTACAGTTTTTACATTTTTTTGAAATTTTTCCATTTTCGTCTTTATCAAAAATAATATCTCCTAAGCTTTCATTTAATAAATCAAGCACAACTCTTGTTCTTAATTCTTTAACTTCGTTTATATTTTTATAAAATTCTTTCCAAAAATTTTCTAAAACTTTAAGATATTCAATTTTTCCAGTTGTAATTTCATCTAAGCTGTCCTCAAGCGTTGCAGTAAAATTGTAATCTACATATTTAGTGAATAATTTATCTAAGAAAGCTGTAATAAGCTTGCCTCTATCCGTTGGTATAAAACGTTTTGTTATGAGTTCTACATAGTTTCTAGCTGATAATACTGAGATAATACTTGCGTAAGTAGAGGGTCTTCCAATACCAAGTTCTTCTAATTTCTTAACTAAACTTGCCTCAGAAAATCTAGGGGGTGGCTCAGTAAAATGTTGCTCAGTATTAAATTTAGGATTTTCTAATTTTTCATTAATTTTTACCTCAGGTAGTATTTTTTGGTCACTTTCTTCATCTTTATCAATTTCATCTTCTTCTTTGACATCTTGATATAATTTTAAAAAACCATCAAATACTTGAACAGATCCTGTTGCTCTAAAAGTGATAGATTTTGATGCATTTAATATTTCTAGAGTACATCTTTCGTATTCAGCATTTTCCATTTGAGAGGCGAGGGTTCTATTCCAAATAAGCTCATATAATCTAGCTTGATCTTTATCTAAGATAGATTTCATTTTATCAGGCGTTCGTAGGATATCAGTAGGTCTTATTGCTTCATGCGCTTCTTGTGCATTTTTTGCTTTTTTTCCTGAATAATTCCTAGCTTCACTTGGTAAGTATTTTTTACCAATTTCTTTATCAATATAATTTCTGCATTCTTTAATTGCATCTTGTGAAATATTAGTGCCATCCGTTCTCATGTAAGTAATTAAACCAACGGTATCTCCTTCAAGGTCTATTCCTTGATAAAGTCTTTGTGCAATTTGCATTGTTCTTGACGCTGAAAAACCTAATTTTTTTGATGCTTCTTGTTGCATAGTAGAAGTTGTAAAGGGCGCATAAGGACTTCTTCTGTAAGGTTTTTTATCAATACTCGCGATACTGAAACTTTCTTTTTTGATCTGATCTAAAACGTTATTAATTTCTTGTTCATTTTTAAATGAAAATTTTTCAATTTTATTTCCTTTGAAGGAATAAAGTCTTGCGTTTAATTCTTTTTTTTGTTGAGTTAAAAAAGTACAAGCAAAAGTCCAATATTCTTGTGGTTTAAATAATTCTATATCATGTTCTCTATCTACAATAAGTCTAAGAGCAACCGATTGAACTCTACCTGCTGATTTTGATCCTGGTAGTTTTGTCCACAGTATAGGCGAAATATTAAATCCAACTAAATAATCTAGAGCTCGCCTTGCCATATAGGCATTAACTAATTCTGGATTAATATCTCTTGGGTTACTAATTCCGTTCTCAACTGCTTTTTTAGTAATCTCGTTAAATACAACTCTTTCAAATTTCTTATCTTTAATTTTTTTATTATCTTCCAAAATACATTTTAAATGCCAAGCAATAGCTTCTCCCTTCACGATCGGGGTCGGTTGCTAAAATAATTCTATCAGCATCGATTGCATAATCAGTGATTTCTTTTAAATGTTTTTTAGAACCTGGATCTATTTCCCAAACCATTTTAAAGTCATGATCTGTATCTACAGAACCATTTTTAGAGGGTAGATCTCTCACATGTCCGTAGCTTGCTAAAACCTTATAATCAGAACCTAAATATTTATTAATAGTTTTAGCTTTTGCTGGACTTTCAACGATAACTAAATTCATAAGTTTTCAGTAAAAAAGAAGAACTGTCAAAATTTGTGAGCTTTGTCAAATTTCGAAAAAAAAATATACGAAAAAGTCTTTAATTACTTAGAAATTATCTTTTATTAGAGAAGCAATGTTTTGTCTGTGAGTGAATACTGATGTTATGAAATAAAATAAAATTAATAAAAAAAATTTTTGATCAAAAAAAATAAATGCTGTAACTGTTGTAACTAAGTATCCTAGTAAAGCAGAAACAGCTGATATTCTAAAAATGGCTAGCATGATTAGCCAAGCAATAATAAAGACAGTTGATAAATATAAATTAATTACTAATAAGCTGCCTATAAATGTTGCAACTCCTTTTCCTCCTTTAAATTTTAACCAGACAGGAAAAATGTGTGCAAGAAAAACAATTACAGCGGAGTAATAAATTAATTCATTAAAATATTGGGTCGTTAATAAAACAGATAAAGTTCCCTTAAGTCCGTCGAGTAGTAACGTTAATGCAGCAATAAATTTATTGCCTGTTCTTAAGACATTAGTTGCACCAATGTTTCCAGAACCAATTTTTCTAACATCACCTAAACCGGCAAATTTTGTAAGAATTAAGCCAAACGGTATAGAGCCTAATATATAAGAGTAGAGTGTAACTATTAATAAATCCATTAACCCTCAAATACTAAATTTCCATTGATAAAAGTTTTTTCAACCTTACCTTGCATTTTCCTTTTCTCAATAGCGGTATTTTTTGATTTTGATTTAATTTTTTCTTTTTCAACAACCCATGGCTTATCAAGGTTAACCACTGCTATATCAGCATCACTGCCAATGGATAAATTTCCAGCATTGATATTTAATATTTTTGCAGGATTACAAGTTAAGGCTTTTATAAGCGTTTTTAGTTCGCAAGACTGATTATGATAAAGTTCTAATGTTAAAGATAATAAAGTTTCAATCCCTGAAGCACCCGTTGTTGCTTGTTGGAAGGGTAAACGTTTTGACTCTTCATCTTCAGGTTTGTGATCTGAAACTATAACATCGATCAATCCTTTTTTTACAGCATCAATTAGTGCTAGACGATCATTTTCAGTTCTAAGAGGAGGGGATAATTTTAAGAAAGTTCTAAAATCTCCAATATCATTTTCATTTAATGATAAATTATTTATTGAAACTCCAGTTGTAAATTCTAATCCCTTTTTTTTATAAGCTTCAATGACTGGAAGTGATGATTTAGAAGAGATGGTAGATATATGATATCTATTTTTATAAAGCTCTAATAAACTTAAATCTCTTTCTATAATAATTTTCTCTGCAATATCTGGAATTCCTTTCAGCCCTAATCTTGTAGAAATTTCACCTTCATTAACTACTCCATTTGCTGAAAGTTCATTATCTTGAGGAAATTGAATAATTAAGTTGTTTAAATTTTTTGAATAATTAAATATTTTATCCATGACTCTATTATTTTGAACGCATTTGATTCCGTCGGTAAAACCAATGGCACCAATAATTTCAAGCAATCCAAATTCTGACATTTCATTACCCTCTAGATTTTTTGTAAGGGTGGCTAATGGATAGATTTTAATTTGTGATTTGTCCTTTGCTCTTCTTTTTGTAAAATCTAGTATAGAAGCATTATCAATAACTGGCATAGTATTTGGCATTGTTACAACAGAGGTCACACCTCCTGATAAAGCTGCTTCACTTAAAGTTCTAAAATTTTCTTTGTATTCAAAGCCTGGTTCTCCAACAAATACTCTCATATCTACAATTCCTGGAATTGAAATATGACCTTTGCAGTCTATAGTTTCGCAGTCTTTTGGAGCACTCTCTTTAGTTACTTTTTTGCCTACTGCTTTAATCTTTCCATTATCATCAATTAAAATTCCACCAACTTCATCAATATTATTTTGTGGATCTATTATTCGAGTATTTATTAAAAGTTTCATTTTCATTTATTATTTCCGCAGATAATTTTTAAACAAGCCATTCTAACAGCAACTCCCATTTCAACTTGTTCTTTGATAATACTTCGATTGATGTCATCAGCTAAGGTCGTATCAATTTCAACGCCTCTGTTCATTGGCCCGGGATGCATTATCAGTGCGTTTGGATGAGCTTTAGTAATTTTTTTATAATCGAGACCGTAAAATTCGTAATACTCTCTTGTTGAAGGTACATAAGATCCTTGCATACGTTCAGTTTGCAGTCTTAACATCATAACAATGTCGGATCCCTCCAAGCCCTTGTTCATATCTGTGAATGCTTTAACCCCAAGGCTTTCAACATTCTTTGGCATTAAAGTTGGAGGAGCGATCACTCTAACCTCAGCTCCTAACATATTAAGTAAGTAGATATTTGATCTTGCAACTCTTGAGTGCATTATATCGCCACAGATTGCAATTCTTAAACCTTCAATTTTGCCTTTTTTAATTCTGATTGTAAGTGCATCAAGTAATGCTTGAGTTGGATGTTCTCTCCAGCCATCTCCAGCATTAATTACTGAGCAATTTACTTTTTGTGCTAAAAGATTTGCAGCACCAGAGTCTTGATGTCTAATAATTAAAACATCAGGATGCATGGCATTTAAAGTCATTGCTGTATCAATTAAAGTTTCACCTTTTTTAATTGCTGAATTTGAAACATTCATATTCATCACATCAGCTCCTAATCTTTTTCCAGCAAGTTCGAATGAACTTAAAGTTCTAGTAGAAGATTCAAAGAATAAATTAATTTGAGTTTTGCCAGTTAGGATATTTAATTTTTTTTGTTCTCTTTTATTAAAGTCAACAAATTGCATTGACTCATCAAGAATATAATTAACTTCGGGAATAGAAAGGGATTGAATGCCTAAAAGGTGCTTGTGTCTGAATTTAACAGCTTCTTTTTGTATAGCCATTAAAAGCAACTCTATACTTGCAAACTGCAATGCTTGCAAGCATTAAATCAAAATAACTTATTTTGTTTGATTTTTATAATAATCAATAAAGCCTTGTAAAATAAAGGCAGCAGAATTCTCATCTAATTTTTTTTGCTTCTTTGTTACATTAATTGATAATTCTGACATCCCTTTATAAGCACCTTCACTTGAAAGTCTTTCATCCCAAAGGGTAACCGGAATTGATAATTGTTCAGTTAAACTTTTAGAAAAATCTCTAGCTGATTGAGCCCTTGGACCAAGAGAACCATCCATATTGATGGGATTGCCAACAACTATTCCTTCAATATTATTTTCTTTAATAATATTTTTTATTTCACTTATAAAAAATTTAAGTTGAGTAAATTCAATTGTAGTTAAAGGCGTTGCGATATTATGATTTTCATCACAAATAGAGATGCCGATATTTTTTTTTCCATGATCAATTCCAATTAATCTAGATTGTTTATTTATTATTTCTGCAAATTTATCGTTCTCTAATAGGTTGTAAGTTTTCATTAAAATGCTAATTTAGCCAGATTTACCATTAAGTCTAATGTCAATTAACAAAGATACTATTAAGAAAATATCAAAGCTAGCGAGGATATCAGTAACCAACGAAGAAACTGATCGACTTGAAAAAGATTTAAATTCCATTTTAAAATTTGTTGAGCAATTAAAAGAACTTAATACTGATAAAATTGCTCCTATAGCCTCAGTTTCCGATCAAGCCCTGACGATGAATAAAGATGAGATTAAAAAAATTAATGAAAAAGAGGAAATATTAAAGAACGCGCCTGAAAAAAATTCAAATTATTATATTGTTCCAAAGGTTATTGAATAAATATGACTGAGCTTACAAAATTAACATTAGTTGAAAGCATAAAGCATGTTAAAGAAAAAAAATGCAGCGCTACAGAACTAGTAAGCGCTTATGTTAAAAGAATAGAAAAATCAGACAAATTAAACTGCTTTAATACTAAAGATTTAGAAAATGCAGTTAGCAAAGCTAAAAAAATTGATGCCAATAAAAAACTAGATAAATCATTAGTTGGAGCTCCAATTGCTGTTAAAGACTTATTTTGCACTAAAGGTGTAAAAACAACTGCCTCAAGCAAGATTCTTTCAAATTTTATTCCAACATATGAATCTACTGTTACTGAAAAACTTTGGAGTGAAGATGCAATCTTAATTGGCAAACTAAACTCAGATGAATTTGCAATGGGTTCATCAAATGAGACGAGTAATTTTGGAAATGTTTTAAATCCATATCGTTTAAATAATGAAAATCTTGTCCCAGGAGGATCATCCGGAGGATGTGCCAGCGCAGTTGCTGCCGATTTAACAAGCGCAACGGTTGGAACTGATACTGGGGGAAGTATTCGTCAACCTGCAGCCTTTACTGGCATTGTAGGTTTAAAGCCTACTTATGGTCGATGTTCTAGATGGGGGATAGTGGCATTTGCATCTTCTTTAGATCAAGCAGGACCTATGACAAAAGACGTTAGAGATGCTGCATTAATGCTCGATGTTATTTCTGGTTATGATGAAAAAGACTCAACTTCAGCAAATAAGCCTAAGAGTTCATTTTTAAATTCATTAAAAAATAATGTTAAGGGGTTAAAAGTTGGTATTCCAAAAGAATATCGTGTCGATCATATGCCAAAAGAAGTGGATGATTTGTGGCAAGAAGGAATTAAAATTCTAAAAGATAATGGTGCAATTGTTAAAGATATTTCATTGCCCCATACAAAATATGCTCTTCCAACTTATTATATTATTGCACCTGCTGAAGCTTCATCAAATTTAGCAAGATACGATGGTGTGAGGTATGGATTTAGAGCAGAAGGAAAAGATTTAACAGAGATGTATGAAAATACGAGATCAAAAGGTTTTGGAACTGAAGTTAAAAGAAGAATTATGATTGGAACTTATGTTTTGTCATCAGGATATTATGATGCTTATTATTTAAAAGCTCAAAAGGTTAGAAATTTAATCAAAATGGATTTTGATAATGCCTATAAAGATGTTGATGTGATTTTAACACCCACTACTCCAACTCCAGCTTTTAAATTTGGTGAAAATACAGACGATCCAATTGCAATGTATTTAAATGATATATTTACAGTGACTGCAAACTTAGCGGGTCTTCCAGCTATATCGTTACCAATTAAATATAATAAAGAGGGTCTGCCATTAGCATTGCAATTATTTGGAAAATCTTTTGATGAACAAACGTTATTAAATACTGCATATTCAATAGAACAACAGGTTAATTTTAAATCTCAAGTAAAAGATTGGTGGATGTAATGAGCGATAAAGAATTTAATTATTATATTTCTGGAGAAACAGGAAAGTGGGAAGTGATAATTGGTCTAGAAGTCCATGCGCAAGTAAGTTCAAATGCTAAATTATTTTCTTCTTCTGCAACTAAATTTGGCTCAGAACCAAATTCGCAAGTTAGTTTAATTGATGCGGCCATGCCTGGAATGTTACCCGTGATTAATAAATTTTGCGTTGAACAAGCAATTAAGACAGGGCTTGGATTAAAAGCTAAAATTAATTTACTTTCAGTTTTTGATAGAAAAAATTATTTTTACGCTGACTTACCTCAAGGCTATCAAATTTCACAATTTAAACATCCAATCGTTGGTGAAGGAGAAGTAATTCTTGATATGCCTTATGGGACTAAAAAAATTGGAATTGAAAGACTTCATCTTGAGCAAGATGCTGGAAAAAGTTTACACGATCAAGATCCATCAAAAACATTCATTGATTTGAATAGATCAGGCGTTGCGTTGATGGAGATTGTAAGTAAACCAGACTTAAGATCACCGGAGGAGGTTGCTGAATATATAAAAAAATTAAGATCGATTATGCGTTATTTAGGAACTTGTGATGGCAATATGGAAGAAGGCTCATTAAGAGCAGATGTTAACGTATCTGTTAGAAAAGCCGGTAGTAAGGATTTTGGAACTCGCTGTGAAATTAAAAACGTTAATTCAATAAAGTTTATGCAGCAAGCCATTCAATATGAAGCAAAAAGACAAGTTGAATTATTAGAAGAGGGTAAGAAAATTGATCAAGAAACAAGATTATTTGATACTAAAAAAAATGAAACTCGACAAATGCGTAGTAAAGAAGATGCTCATGATTATAGGTATTTTCCAGATCCGGATCTTCCTCCTTTAAAATTTGAGCAATCTTTTGTTGATGGAATTAAGCAAAAATTACCTGAATTACCTGATGATAAAAAAGAACGTTTAATAAAAGATTATAAACTTTCCAATTACGAAGCTGGGGTATTGATATCGGATAAAGATACTTCAGATTATTTTGAGGATATTGCAAAAAATTCTGATGTAAAACTTGCAATTAATTGGGTGATTGGTGATTTGTTTGCGGCTTTAAATAAGATTGGAAAATCTATCAAAGAGTCTCCTATTTCATCTAAAAATTTAGCAAAACTAATAGATTTAATAAAAAATAATACGATTTCAGGAAGAATTGCAAAAGAAGTTTTTGAATTAATGATCCATGATAACCGAGATCCAAAAGTTATTGTTGAAGAAAAAGGACTTATTCAAGAAAGTAATGTTGGTGAATTAGAAAAGATTATTGAAAAAGTATTAAAAGAAAATGCTGATAAAGTAGCCGAATACAAATCAGGCAAAGATAAATTATTTGGTTTCTTTGTAGGCTCAGTCATTAAAGAGTCCAAAGGTAAGGCTAATCCTGCTCTCGTTAATGAAATTTTAAAGAAAAAACTTTCATAACGTGTTTAAGTCCATCGAATCTTCACCTGAATTACAGCAGTATCTTTTTAAAACAGGCATTAATGAACATCCCCTTCAAAAAGAGTTAAGAGAGTATACAGAAAAAAATTTAGGAAATGCCGCAACAATGCAAATTAGTCCAGATCAAGGAGCTTTACTTCAATTTATTATTAAAAGTTCAAATATTCAAAATTGTTTAGAAATTGGCACTTTCACTGGCTATAGCGCTTTAACCATGGCTTTAGCTCTTCCTGAGAATGGTTCTATTGTTAGTTTAGATATTGATAAAAATAATACAGATATTGCTAAAAAATATTGGAGTAAACATAGTGTGGGAAAAAAAATTGATTTTATTTTAGCGCCCGCATTAGACACGATGGATGAATTTATTAATCAAGATCGAATTTTTGATTTAATTTTTATTGATGCAGATAAAAAGAATTATAAAAATTATTTTTTAAAATCACTCGAGCTTTTAGAAAAAGATGGAATTATTATTATTGATAACACGCTTTGGAAAGGAAAGGTTGCAAATCCAAATATGAACGATGATCAAACAAATTCTATAAGAGAATTTAATAAATTTGTTAAAGATTTTAAGGGAACCGAGAGTATGATATTGTCCATAGCAGACGGCATGACCCTTTGTAGAAAGTTATAAAATGTTAAAATTAATCAGTTTTTATAAATTTGTTAAAATTAAAAGTCCTATTGATCATAAATTAACTTTTAAAAAATTTCTTATCGATAACAAGTTAAAGGGAAGTATCATTTTTTCTTTAGAGGGAATTAATGGCAGTATTTCAGGAAAACAATCTAATATTGATTTATTAATTAAATTCTTGAAAGAAAAATTTTTATTTAAAGAATTTGATACTGTTAATGAATGTGAAGTCGATTTTGTTCCATTTAAAAGAGCAAAAATTAAAATTAAAAATGAAGTCGTTCCATTAAACGAACTGTTTAATGATGATAAATATAAATTTCAAAATAGAGTTGAGCCTAAAGATTGGAATCAACTTATTTTATCTAATGATGTGACTGTTGTGGATGTGAGAAAATCTTTTGAAAGTGAAATTGGAACATTTGAAAAAGCGATAAACCCTAAGATTAATGATTTTAGAAAATTTCCAGAATATTTTGAGAAACTATCAGATGATAAAGATAGAAAAATTGCAATGTTTTGCACTGGAGGCATTCGTTGTGAAAAAGCTGCAAGCTATTTATTCAAAAGGGGCTTTAAAAATGTTTATCAATTAAAAGGTGGAATTTTAAATTACCTTAATAATGTTCCTGAAAAGAAATCCTTATGGAAGGGGGAGTGTTTTGTATTTGATGAAAGAATTACTGTGGTCAGCAATTCAAAAAAAGGAAATTATTTAATGTGTGCTGGATGTAGAACTCCGATGAAAAAGAAAGATATTCACTCACCCAAATATGAAAAAGATGTAAGTTGTCCTAATTGTTTTGATAAATTAACCGATAAACAAAAATATAGATTTAGAATGAGAGCTTCACAAAAAATAAGTGGCAAATTAAAATCAAATTCATTACAAAGAGCATCCGTATGAGTAAGCAAGTCCCTAATGTTAAATTTGTAATTCGTCCTGAAAAAGAATTTATTACAATAACTTCTGACGATATTTTTAAAAATAAAAATATTGTTTTATTTGCTCTTCCAGGTGCTTTCACACCAACTTGTAATGATTATCATCTACCGGGTTATGAATTAAATTATGATGAATTAAAAAAATTAGGGATTGATGAGAGTTTATTGTTTAAGTGCCAATGATCCCTTTGTCATGAAAGCTTGGGCTAAAAATTTAGATCTTAAAAAAGTAAAAATGTTACCCGATGCTAATTTAGAATTTACCAAAGCTATGAATATGATTTCTGATCGATCTGCTTCTGGAATGGGTCAACGCTCAAAAAGATATTCGATTTACGTAAAGAATAAAATAATTGAAAAAATGTTTGTGGATGAAGATGGTAAATTTGATGTGAGCGATTCAAATACTATGATTAGCTATTTAAAGTCACATAAATAAATGAAAAAGGGTCTACGACCTATTACAAGAACAGCTAATCCAGAACCTCAAGATAAAAATTCTATTTCTTGGATTATTTGGGCAGCCTGGGCCGATCGAATTACATTTGAAGATATAAAAGAACAAACAGGAAAATCTGAATCTGAGGTTATAAAAATTATGAGAAAGAATTTAAACCCTAGTTCATTTAGATTATGGAGAAAAAGAACCCATAATCAAAGTATTAAACATAGAAAAAAATTTGAGAACTCCAGAAAACAACTAAATCAAAGAATTTACTTTTCTGACGACGATTAAAATAACTACATTTTAGTTGAATAAATACCATTCTAGTTTAGATAGACACACTTCATGGCGACAGATATTAAAAAAATTCGTAACATTGCAATTATTGCACACGTCGATCACGGCAAAACAACACTTTTAGATAAATTATTAAGAGATTCTGGAACCCTTAAAGCATCTGAGATGGCGCAAGAGCGTATCATGGACTCTAATGAAATTGAAAAGGAAAGAGGCATTACTATTCTTGCAAAAAACACATCTCTTACTTGGAATGGTTATCAAATAAATATCATTGATACTCCAGGTCACGCTGACTTTGGTGGGGAAGTCGAGCGGGGTCTTTCTATGGTCGATTCTGTTCTTCTTCTCGTCGATGCAGTGGATGGACCTATGCCACAAACAAGATTTGTAACATCAAAAGCTTTAAAACTTGGACTTCGTCCTATCGTTGTAATTAATAAAGTGGATAGAGATGGAGCAAGACCTGATTGGGCACTAGATCAAACTTTTGATTTATTTGATAAATTAGGCGCAACTTCTGAACAGTTAGATTTTCCAATTGTTTATACATCAGCCATTCAAGGTTGGGCAGCAAAGGAACCTAAAAAAGCTGAACACAATATGAGTGTTTTATTTCAATGTATCGTTGATAACGTTCCACACCCAAAAGTGGATCTTGAAGGACCTTTTAGAATGCAAGTAAGCGCTTTAGATTATTCTAGTTATGTGGGTGTTATTGGAGTTGGTAGAATTCAAAGGGGCACGATTAAAGTCAATGATAACGTTTCAATAATTAATAAAGAAGGAAAGATAAAGAACGGAAAAATTTTACAAATTTTGGGATTTTTAGGTTTAGCAAGAGTTGAAAAACAAGAAGCATCCGCTGGAGAGATAATCATGTTTTCTGGCATCGATGGTGTAAAAATTTCAGATACCGTTTGTGATCCAAAAGAAGTCGAAGCGTTACCGCCCCTTGTTGTGGATGAGCCTACCATTAGCATGACATTTCAAGTCAACACTTCGCCCTTCGCTGGCAAAGAAGGAAAATATGTTACGACAAGAAATATTAAAGACCGATTAGATAAAGAACTTATTCATAATGTAGCACTTCGAGTTTCTGAAACTGAAAGTCCAGATAAATATAGAGTTTCAGGAAGAGGAGAACTGCATTTATCAATTTTAATCGAGAATATGCGAAGAGAAGGTTACGAACTTGCAATTTCTAGACCTGAGGTAATTATTAAAAAAGTAGATGGGCAAGACCAAGAACCCTTCGAAGCTTTAACAATTGATATTGAAGAACAACACCAAGGTAAAATCATGGAAAAACTTGGTGAAAGAAAAGGGGAATTAAAAAACATGGTCTCTGATAGTAGAGGGAGAGTTCGATTAGATTATATTATTCCAACCCGAGGTTTAATTGGTTTTCGTTCAGATTTTTTATCAACTACTTCAGGAACAGGATTAATGTACCATTCCTTTGATCATTACGGTCCTAAGATTAATCAAGCACTAGGGGAGAGAAATAATGGTGTTTTAATTTCAAAAGATCAAGGAAAAGCAGTTACCTATGCAATATTTCATCTTCAAGATCGAGGACGTTTTTTTATATCTCACGGTGATGAAGTTTATGGAGGACAAGTTATTGGCATCCACAATAGAGATAATGATTTAGTTGTTAATCCATTGATTGGAAAAAAAGTGTCTAACGTAAGATCTGTTACGGCAGATGAAGCTTTAGTTATTGTGCCTCCAATTAAAACAACCTTAGAATATTCTCTTCAGTTTATTAATGATGATGAACTGGTTGAGGTGACTCCAAAATCTATTCGCATAAGAAAAAAATTCCTCCTTGAACACGAAAGAAAAAGAGCTCAAAAGGCATCTTAAATAATGATTTCGGTAATTAAGTACAAAGATTTAGGCGGAGCCGATCATGGCTGGTTAAAAGCAAAACATCATTTTAGTTTTGCATCTTATTTTAATCCTAAAAGAATGGGTTTTGGAACTATTCGAGTTATCAATGATGATATTATAAAAGCTAAAAAAGGGTTTTGATCCACATCAACATAACGATATGGAAATTATCACTTATGTTAGATCAGGGGCGATCACTCATACGGATAACCAAGGTAATAAAGGCAGAACAGAAGCGGGAGATATTCAAGTTATGAGCGCAGGTTCAGGAGTTATTCACTCGGAATATAATTTAGAAGATAAAGAAACAAATATTTACCAGATCTGGATTATTCCTAATAAAATTGGAGTTAAACCTAGGTGGGAAGCAAAACAATTTCCAAAACAGCCCGTTAAAAATAAACTTAATCTTTTAGTTTCTGGATTTGGAAAAAATTACAAAGAGGGAACATTAGGAATTTATCAAGATGCTTACATCTATGGAGGAAAAATTAATAAGGGGGATCAGATAAGTTACAATACAAAATACCAGGCTTATTTATTATGCTCTTATGGAAATATTACCATAGATAATAAAATATTAGAGAAAGGGGATGCTGCTGAAATTTCAAAGATTAATGAATTTAAAATTAAAGCTAATGAGAACTCAGAAGTTTTAGTAATAGATGCTCCAAATATTAATTAATATAATTTTAAGCAGTTTTAAGAAATATTACTCCAAGAATTATTAAAGAAACACCAATCCATCTTAAAAGAATTGATGGATCATTAAAGAATAAAACTCCAATTATAAAAGTTCCAGCCGCACCAATTCCAGTCCATACTGCATACGCGGTTCCGATTGATATACCTTTTAAAGCTAACCATAGCAGTATCCCGCTTACTGCCATTGAGATAACGGAAATAATTGGTCCTAATAATTTAAAAGAAGGAAGGGCCGCTAATTTTAGACCCAGCGGCCAACCAATTTCAAAGAAACCTGCTGCAATAAGATAAATCCAATGAATTGAATTCACTTAAATTTTAATCTTTAATTAAGCAGTTTTTTTCTTTGCTGCTGCTTTTGGTAATTTTCCGCCAGCCGCTATACATTCGTCCATCGTTTTGTATGGAGTAAAATCTTTTAATTTTTTATAAGATTTTGAGTCTGCACTGTAACAAATTCCAGATTTAGCTGATTTTTTAATTTCTGCATTCTGAGCAAATGCTAAGTTTTGGCTGAACAGTATTACTGTAAGCATCATTATAAGTTTTTTCATAAGCGTGGTTATTAGTGATATTCAAATGATTATTCAACTTTTTTCCTGATAGTTAAACTTGTAATATAGAATTAATGGCTTAAATATTTGCCTTTAAGTAAGGAGAGGTGGCCGAGATGGCTGAAGGCGGCGGTTTGCTAAACCGTTATACGATTGAAAAGTCGTATCGAGGGTTCGAATCCCTCTCTCTCCGCCAAAAATATGAATGATAATCTTAGTATAAGTGAAATAGTTTCCAAATCTTTTTCATACATATTTAAAGATATTAAAAAAATATTTAGAGAAAGTTTTTTTACGGTTTTAGCGCTTACAATAATTTTTAATGGATTGTATTTTTTAGTTTTAAAAAATATTGCAACGAAATTTACTTTTTTTATTATTTTTGCTTTGATGGGATTAGTTATTAGTACGATCGCTTATAAGGTGCACAGAGATATCTTACTAAATCAAACCATATCAAATCCTTTGTTTAAAATGTTTGATTTTACTAATATTAGATATTTATTTTATAGCACATTAATTTCTTCTTTTGCTTTAAGCCCTATATTTTTGAAATATTACTTAGATCGTAACGGTATGGGTACCTTATTTGGAGCTGATAGTAGGTACGTTGTATTATTACTCATCCCAACTATTTATTTAGCTTTTAAATTAATTTTAATTTTACCTAAAATATCTTTAAATAAATCAGTGAGTCTTTTTTCTGGTAAAGAATTTAACAATTTTTCTGGAAAATTATTTGCAATATTTTTGATTATTACTTTAGCCTTTATTATTCCAACTTATTTAATTTTTGCAATCCAAGTTTATTTTTTAGAAAACTCACAAGAATTTTATAAGTTTTTAAAACCTTTTTTTGATTTTATATCTTTTTTTGTATCTTATCTAAATTATGCTACAGTTTTTGCAGCATTATCATATTCGTATAAAGTAATTAAAAATAATTAACGATATAATATTTTTTCAATTTTATTTGTAGCATTTGCAGGGTCATTTAAATATTCATATACGTTAATATTTTCACTGACTCTCTGTACATAATTTCTTGTTTCTTGAAAGGGTATCAGTTCAATAAAATCAATAGCATCAATTTGTTTTCTTCTTGGATCTCCGTATGTTTTAATCCATTTTTCAACACGATGCGGTCCAGCGTTATAAGCTGCAAATGCGAGATAGTGAGATCCAAACACATCATCAAGATCTGAAATGTAATAGGATCCGAGTGCTAAATTATAATCTTTATCTCTTGTTAATTTTTCTCTAGAAAAATCAATACTAGTAACTTTACTTAATAATCTAGCTGTGGCTGGCATAATTTGCATTAAACCTTTTGCACCCACTTTAGAATTTGCAGAGATATCAAACTCACTCTCTTGTCTTATTAAAGCTAAAATAACTGAACTATCTAATATTTTTTGGTTTTTAACTTGTTTTGGAATTTCTATTTTTGGATAGCTAATTTCTAAAAAATTTAAATTTTTATATGAAGCATTTTTTGCAATTTGGATGGCAAAATCTAATCTTTCAACTTCTTGCGCTAAAATACCAGCCATTGAAATTTCTTCGGAAGTTCTATTTTGTTCAGCATCTCCCAGGTGTCTCAATATGTCTTTTGCGTATCGGGTTCTGTTTAACTCTTTTAAGATAATAACTGATTTAGCTTGAGGATTATTTTTTTTAAATTCTTCGTATTTTTCTTCGTTTAATTTAAAATTATTGTTTATAGAAAATTTCTTCTCATCTAATTCTTTATGAGAAAGTTGACCATAAAAAGTTGTTCCATATTGAGCCCCAGTTTTAAACCAAGTATTTGCTTGGTTACTTTGACCTAATTTTTTATAGGTTCTTCCAATCCAATAAGCAGCTCTTGCTTTAGAGATTGGATATGAAACTGCCGCATTCATTTTTAAAAAATGATTAAGGGCTACATCGGTTTGATTAGTAAAACTTAATGCAATCCAACCAAGATGCCATTCAATTTCGGCATAATCTGCGCCCTCATTTAATCTGTGATCTTTTAAAATGTCATAAGCCATTTTATATTCCTTGTCAGAAATCTTATCCCTTGCAACGGATAATCTTTCTTTAGCTAGATATTGATTTCTCATTAAAGAATCTGAGGCACTTTGATTCATTAGAGTTAACGCTTCAGCAAATCTTGATTTTTTTCTTCGCCATTTAATTCTGTCATAAATTAAACCTGGATCTTCCTTTAAAGATGGAGGGATTTGCGCGATCAAACTATCAGCTGATTTCTTAGTAAATAAAGCTGCTCTCGCGTTATATAATTTTTGATAATCAGGATTTAAATAATCTATAGTATCTCTTAAATCTTTATATTTTGCTTCGTAGGCAAAATAATCTGCTCTTAAGACGTAGTCTTGATGTGTTAGAAACTTTTTAAATATTTTAGAGAAATATTTTAGATCGTTTTTGCTTAATTCAGCATCTTTAAAACCATCTTTTACTAAGTTTCTAGCTTTTTCAGTTTGATTATTTTCTAAAAAAGCCTCTGCTAATCTTAATCTTCCAAAACCACTTAAAGGAGGGTTATTGTTAAAATATTCTATAATTGAAGAAGGTGAATTATTGTCAAAATTTATCTTATGTTCAGCTAAATATTTTATACGATTTATTCTTGGCCAATCTTTGTGATTTTTAATAAAGGTTAAATATTCATTAAAGCTTGCTCCACTTTGAGGCTCAATTAAAAACATCCAATATACGAGTGTATATATTGTTTTATCCTGTGTTTTTTGCGCATCAGATAAAGCTAGTCTCCATTGTTTTTTATCAACGTAATCAAAAACTACTTTTGTTATTTCAAAATCTCTATCGGAGAGGGTTTTGGTTTCTAAGGGGCCTTTATGTTCTGGTGTAAAACTCTTAAAGTCTTGGGGTTTGATTTTAGGAATAATTTCTTTTGATACTTCAGTTTTTTCAGTATCCTTTTTTTTAACTTCTTTAGTTTCTTTAGGTTTTATTGGTTCCTGTTTTTTTTCAGGAATTTTTTTTTCTTTAATTTCTTTTACTTCTTTTTTTACTTCTTCTTTTTTTTGATTTTTTTCTTCATCAACTATAATTTCTTCCTTGGGTTTTAAGATTACTTGTTCCTTTTTTTTATTTTTTGTTAAATTATCTAAAAACTTTGATGTTTTTGATGAATGTGCTGAACTATCTATAAATTTTTCAGGTTTTAATTTTGGAGGTATATTTTTTGCATAAGCTGAAAAAGTTGAGCTCAACAGCAAAAATAAATTAATAATAACAACAAATTTAAAGTTCATTTAATTTTATTATTTAAAAAAACAGTGTATTATAAAAAAGCTTTTTTATAGATATTTATATAATGTTTAAAGGATCATTTACCGCTCTAATTACACCATTTAAAAACAATCGATTAGATAGAAGCGCATTCGTTAAATTAATTCATCATCAAATTAACAATGGTACAAACGGATTAGTTCCCGGCGGAACCACAGGGGAGTCTCCAACCTTAAGTCACGCTGAACATAGAGAAATAATTAAAATTTGTGTTCGTGAATCAAAAGATAGAATTCCAATTATGGCGGGTACAGGATCAAATTCAACGGAAGAAGCGATTGATCTTACAAGATTTGCAGAAAAAGCTGGAGCAAAGGCGGCTTTAATTGTCACTCCGTATTATAATAAACCAACGCAAGAAGGTTTGTATCAACATTATAAAGCAATCAATAATAAATGTGGAATCCCAATTTTTATTTATAATATTCCAGGGCGTTCAGTCATTGATATGAGCGTTGATACGATGGCTCGTTTGTTTGAGTTAAAAAATATTGCAGGTGTTAAAGATGCAACCGGGGATCTCAAAAGAGTGGTTCAACAAAGAAGAAAATTAGGAAAAAATTTTATTCAGTTTACCGGTGAAGATTCAAATGCGCTTGAATTTAAATTAAGAGGAGGAGTGGGTTGTATATCAGTTACGGCTAACGTTGCTCCAAAACTTTGTTCTGAAATGCAGACGTTATTAGATTACCAATCAGATAAACTCCTTTTGCAAAGAGCCAAAGAAATTAACAAAATGTTAAAGCCTTTACATGACTTAATGTTTATTGAAACAAATCCAGCGCCAGTCAAATATGCAGTGAGTTTATTAAAATTATGCTCGAAAGATTTACGTTTACCAATGGTTACAATTGCCAAGAAAAATCAAATCAGAATTAAGAATTTATTAAAAAAACTTTCATTAATTTAATTAATGGAAAAAGATGAAGGCAATTATCAGGTAGTTGCAAATAATAGAAAAGCTAGTTTTAATTATTTTTTCTTAGAATTAATTGAATCTGGAATTGTTTTATTAGGATCCGAAGTTAAATCTTTACGATTGGGCAAAGGTAATATTTCAGAGTCCTATGCTGTTGATTCAGGAGGGGAACTTTTTTTGCAAAACTCTTATATTCCTGAATATAGTCAATCTTCCTATAACAATCATGATCCTAGAAGACGTAGAAAGTTACTGTTAAGCAAAAAGCAAATTAACAAGATTATCGGTAAAATTAATCAAGAAGGTTTAACGGTTGTTCCTGTAAGAATGTATTTTAATCATAAAGGGATAGCCAAGGTTCAAATTGCTATTGCTAAAGGTAAAAAACAACATGATAAACGACACACAAAAAAAACAAGAGACTGGGAAAGAGAAAAATCAAGAGTTTTTCGAAAAAGTTAATTATGATTCTTCTTTCTCTAGGTTCAAATCTTCCATCAAAGTTTGGTGATAGCAAAAAGTCTTTATTAAAATGTTATGATTTTTTTAATAATGACGATATCAAAATATTAAAAAAATCCAGTTTTTACGAAAGTTTAGCTATTCCAAATAAATCAGATCCTAAATTTATTAATAGCGTTATATCAGTGGAGACAAAATTTTCTCCAGAACAGCTCATGAAATATATTTTGAACGTAGAAGAAAAATTTGATCGCAAGCGTGAGCAAATGAATGCACCAAGAACCTGTGATATCGATATTGTAGATTTTAATGGTGAAGTAATAAATATTCTTAATAAAAATATATCATTACAAATTCCTCATCCACGTTTAGAGCAAAGAAGTTTTGTTTTATATCCAATTAGAGAAATTGATAAAAATTGGAAAAGTCCATTATCAGGAAAAAAAATTGATCAATTGATTGAAAATTTAGACTCTGAAACTAAGAAGAACATTACAATTATATAAATTTTTGATATATTTTTGTTCATGCTTAATCAGCAAGAACTCCTAGAAAAAGTTAAGGTTTATAATAATTACATAGACGAAAATGTTGTTAAAAAAGCCTATAATTTTGCATTTGATGTTCATAAAAATCAAAAAAGACTTTCGGGAGACCCTTATATTTCTCATCCAATAGCAGTCGCAGCTATTTTGTGTGATTTAAAAGTAGATACAGCTACCATTACTACAGCCTTACTTCATGACACAATTGAAGACACAGAAGCAACCTACAATGAAGTAAATAAATTATTTGGAAAAGAAATTGCTGATCTTGTTGAAGGGGTTACAAAAATTTCAAGATTGGAAGATAAATCAAAAGAATATTCTGTTGCTGAAAATTTTAGAAAATTAATATTAGCAACGTCAAAAGATATTAGGGTTTTGTTGGTTAAACTTGCAGACCGACTTCATAATATGCGCACCATCAATAACATTGCAAATCCAGATAAAAGATTAAGAATTGCAAAAGAAACGATGGAAATTTATTCACCCTTGGCTGAAAGAATGGGGATGCATAATTTTCGTGATGAGCTTGAAGATTTAGCATTTAACGTTTTAAATCCAGAGGCGAGAAAGTTAGTTACGGATCGTTTAAGTCTTAATAAAGAAAGTTTAGGGGTTACTTTTTCAGATATTTCAAAAAAAATTTTAAAATTATTAGAGGAAAAAAACATCAAAGCTAAAGTGACCGGTAGAGAAAAAACACCTTTTTCTATTTGGAGAAAGATACAAAGTAAGAGAGTTTCTTTAGAACAAATCACTGACATAGTTGGATTTAGAGTGATCCTTGATAATGTTGATATGTGCTATCGAACTCTTGGAATTTTTCATACCGAGTGGTCAATGGTTCCTGGACGATTTAAAGATTATATTTCTGTGCCAAAATCTAATAATTACAAATCTATTCATACTGCAGTTATTGGACCTAAAAGACAAAAAATAGAAATTCAAATCAGAACTCATGAAATGCATGAATTTGCAGAACGAGGGGTTGCAGCTCATTGGAATTATAAAGCGAATGAAAAAGTCAGCAATAATACTCTGAAAGATTACAATTGGTTAAAAGATTTAGTTGAGATGTTAGAAACAGGAGAAAATCCTGAACATTTTTTTGAGTATACCAAACTACAGTTATTTCAAGATCAAGTTTTTTGCTTTACGCCCAAAGGAGCTCTTATTCGTTTACCTGCAAACGCTACGCCGATCGATTTTGCTTATGCCGTCCATACTGAAATAGGTGATAAATGTATTGGTTGTAAAATTAACGGAAAGGAATCTCCATTACAAAGTATTCTTCATAATGGCGATGAGGTTCAAATTATTACATCCTCAAAACCTTCACCATCCATGTACTGGTCATCAATTGCAAAAACAGGAAAAGCGAGAGCGGCTGTTAGAAGATATTGGAGCTTAAGAAACCCAAATAAATCTGAAGAAAAAGCTTATGATACTAGTTTGTGGGTTTTATTAAGTCATAAAGCTGGAACTTTAGGAGAAGTTTGCACCATAATTGGAAAACATAAGTGTAATATCTCTAACGTAGAGTTAGTTGATAAAAAGGATGATTTTATTAGTTTTATTTTTGATTTAGAAATTAAGAATTTGAAAGATTTTACCAACCTAGTTTCTGAAATTAAACAAAAAGGAATAAATTTTAAAATTATTCGTAACCGAAAATCAAATGCTGACAGAAAAAAAAACTAAAAAAATTTTTTTAGATACGAAAGCGTTATTAAAAGGGCATTTTATTTTATCATCGGGATTACGAAGTGAACAGTACCTGCAATGTGCAAAATTATTAATGCATCCAAAACAATCAGAATTAATTTGTAAATCGCTTGCTCAAAAAATTAAAAAAGTTTTTAAAAAAATAGATTTAGTTGTAGCTCCAGCGATGGGTGGAATTATTGTTGGATATGAAGTTGCAAGACATCTTAAGGTTCCTTCAATTTTTACTGAAAGGGTGAATGGGGAATTTCAATTAAGAAGAGGCTTTGAAATTAAAGAAGGTGCGAAAGTTTTAATTGTCGAAGACGTTATCACCACAGGTAAATCGAGTATGGAATGTGCGGAAGTTATAAAAAAACATAAAGGAAAAGTTTTAGGGTTTGCATGTATTGTCGATCGATCCAACAATCAAAGTTCGATTAATTTAAAAATTGTCTCACAAATTACATTTAATATTCCCACGTATCGTGAAGATGAAATTCCAGATCATTTAAAATCTATTCCTGCGATCAAGCCTGGGAGTAGAAATTTAGTTTAAATGAGAAAAAGAATTAGACTCGGATTTAACATTGATCATGTTGCAACAGTAAGAAATGCAAGAGGGGATGATTATCCATCGCCCTTAAGAGCTGCTGTGATCGCTCAAAATAATGGCGCTGATTCAATAACAGTACATTTAAGAGAAGACCGAAGACATATACGAGATCACGACTTAATCGAGTTGAAAAAAAAAATAAAAATTCCTTTAAATTTGGAAATGGCACTCACGCCGGAAATGCTTAAAATTGCATTAAAACTAAAGCCAAAATATGTTTGTATTGTTCCTGAAAAAAGAAAAGAAGTAACCACTGAAGGGGGTTTAAATTTAAACTATAAAAAAAATTATTTAAAAAAAGTTATTCATTTATTAAAGGAGAAAAAAATTCAAGTTTCTTTATTTATAGAACCTGATTTAAAAACAGTTCTTTTAGCTAAAAAATTAGGATCTAATAATATTGAATTACACACTGGGAAATATTGTAGATTTTTTAGAACAAGAAATAGTTCGATTATAAAAAAAGAATTTTTAAAAATTAAAAAATCAGCAATCCTTGGAAAGAGTCTCAATTTAGGTGTCCATGCCGGACATGGTTTGAATTATCAAACTTCTAAAAAAATATCACAGATCAATGAGATTGAAGAATTAAATATCGGCCACTTTTTTATATCGGAGTCGATATTTTTTGGTATAGCTAATGTCCTTAAAAAATTTAATAAGATTTTAAAACGATGAATGTAATTGGACTGGGTACCGATATTGTCAATATGAATAGAATAAAAAAAATATATTCTAAATATGGAAATCAATTTTTAGATAAAATTTTAACGGAGTCTGAAAAAAAAATTGAGAAAAAAAAATTAAGATTAAAGAATATTGAGACTATTGCAAAAAGATTTGCTGCAAAAGAAGCTATTTCAAAAGCGATTGGTCATGGTTTTTCAAAAGGAATTCATTTTAAAAATATTGAAATATACAATGATAAGAATGGTAAGCCCTGTGCAAATGTTAATGGTAAGGCAAAAACAATTCTTAACAAAATATCCAAAAAACATAATATTTTTTTAACCTTATCTGATGATAAACCTTGGGCTGTTGCTACAGCTCTAATTACTTCTCAATGAAAAAAATTATTATTGAAAACGTTAAGACACTTGTCTTTGCTTTTCTTATCGCTCTATTTATTCGAACTTTTTTTTTTCAGCCTTTTTATATTCCATCCTCATCGATGGAGGAAAATTTACTCGTAGGCGATAGGTTGTTTGTTTCAAAATTTACTTACGGATACAGCAAACATTCTCTACCCTTTAGCCCAAACATTTCTGATAAAAGAATTTTCTTCTCTTTGCCAGAAAGAGGGGATGTCGTAGTTTTTAAAACGCCTGAAGATAACGATACTGACTACATTAAACGTTTAATAGGACTTCCAGGTGATAAAGTTCAAATGATTAATAGTGTTTTGCATATTAATAACAAACCAATCAAAAGAGAATTTGTTAAGAATGATTTCGTACTGTGTGGAGGGTTAAAAATTAAATCAAATTTTTATCTTGAAACATTACCTAATGGAAAATCTTATATAGCCGCTTACTCGGAAAGAAATTCATCAAAAGATACTGACGTTTATTTAATCCCTCAAAATAAATTCTTCTTTATGGGTGATAACAGAGATTGCTCGCAAGATAGTCGATACTTAACAAGCGTCGGTTATGTAGATCAAATTAACTTAGTCGGTAAGGCGCAAATTTTATTTTTTTCTAATAATGAGGAAATAGGAAATTTATTTACTTTTTGGAAATGGCACAAATCCATAAGATTTAATAGAATATTAAAATTTATTAAATGATTTCTGATAGTAAGATCAGCGAAGTAGAAAGTATTATAGGCGTTAAATTTATAAATAAAAAATTACTGTCACAAGCCCTAGTTCACAAAAGTTTTTCAAATGATCATTCAGCTAATAATGAAATTTTAGAATTTTTAGGAGATAGAGTTTTAGGATTAGTTTTGGCAAAAAAATTAATTAATTTATATCCAAATGATAAAGAGGGCCAACTGGATAAAAGATTAGCTTCTTTAATTAACAAAAAAATTTGTGCAAAAGTTTTAGAAAAATATGATTTAATAAAATTTATATCGATTAGCAAAGCGCAAAAAAAAATAAAGACAGGAAATATAAAAATTTTTGGAGATTTGTGTGAGTCATTAATAGGAGCGATCTATATTGATCGAGGATTTGAGTCTGCTGAAAATTTTATTTTTGACTTATGGAAAGATCAATTAAAACAATCAAGTGAAATTAAGATTGATGCAAAAACAAAGCTACAAGAATTATCTTTAAAACTCTATAAGGAATTACCTAAATATAAAGATTTATCGACCTCGGGTCCTGCTCATAAACCAGTTTTTAAAGTATCGGTAAGTATTAAAAAATCTAAAACTTTTACTGGCGAAGGCTCTTCCAAGAGAAATGCTGAACAAAAAGCAGCAGAGTCATTATTAAATAGTTTAGAGAATGAATAAAAAGAGAATAGGCTATGCGTGTTTAATTGGTCCAACCAATGCGGGTAAATCCACTTTATTAAATACAATTTTTAAAAAGAAAATTTCAATCGTCTCCCATAAAGTTCAAACGACTAATTTTGCAATAGAAGTCGTTAAATATCACAAAGATAATAAAATTATTTTTATAGATACCCCTGGTTTATATAATAAGAAAAATAATACTAATTTCATAAACGACGTTAATGTCGAAGTGAAAAGATCAGATGTCATTGTTATAATTTTAGATATTTCAATTCATTTATTTTACGAAGAAATTTTAGAAAAAATTATTAAAAGCACTAAAAAACCAAAAATTTTAGTATTTAACAAAATTGACAAAGTTTCTCAGAAGTTTGCCATCGAACAAGTCCATAAATCTAATTTTGTTAAAAATTTTGATGAAATTTATTATGTTTCAGCTTTAAAAAATAAAAATATAAATAATCTTTTAGATGGAATTGTTGCAAAACTTCCAGAAGGCAATTTTGACAATTCGATAAATTTTGAAACAAATATTTCAAAAGATGTATTTTTTTCTGAATTAACCCGTGAAGCTGTCTTTAAATATTTAAATCAAGAATTGCCATATCAAATTTATGTGAAGACTTATAAATTTGAAAATGAAAAACGAAATTATAAAATTTATCAAATTATTTATGTAAAAAATGACAATCATAAAAAAATTGTTTTAGGTAAAAATGGGAATGTGATTAAAAAAATTGGTATGGCCGCTAGAAAAGAAATTGAAAAATTATTTAAACACAAAGTGAGTTTATTTTTAGACGTACAAATATCTAAGCAATGACTTGGAGTGATGAAGGGTACATATTAGGCGTTAATATATACGGCGAAAACTCTTCTATTATCAGTATTTTTTCCAAAGATCATGGACATCACAAAGGGATTATTTACGGAGGAACCTCTTCTAAATTAAAAAAATTAATTCATATCGGCAATAAAATTAAAGTAACATGGAAGTCTAAATCAGAGGATGCAATTGGTTATTATAATTTTGAATTAATGGATGCTATCGCACCTAAATATTTTGACAATGACAAGAAATTAACAAGCATCCTATCTGCAACAAGTATTTGTTTAAAAATATTACCCGAGAGAAATATCTATTTAACAGTCTATAATTCTTTTGAAGATTTATTTGCCAATTTAAATTCAAATAATTTTTTTAAAAAATATGTTTTGTGGGAAAGATTTTTATTATCTGAATTAGGTTATAATGTTGATTTGGAAAAAAAAGATTCACTGAATTTATTTAATAAAAATATAAGTTATCCACAATATTTTTATGATAATAACGCTCCTTTTACAGATAAAGACATTTTCAATGGTTTACTCATAAATAAGCACCAACTATTAAATTATATTTTTGAACCGAATAAAGTTAAGTTTCCTTATTACAGAATAAAATTAGAAAATTTTTTTAATGAAAAATAAAGATAATATTTTAAGTGCATCTTTAGCTGCAGAGTTTAGTCAAAAGTACTTAGCCTATGCATTATCAACGATCACCCATAGAGCACTCCCTGATGTTCGCGATGGTTTAAAGCCCGTACACCGTCGATTACTTTATGCAATGTATCTTTTAAATTTAGGATCAAAACTTCAACCTAAGAAATCTGCAAGAGTTGTCGGTGATGTTATTGGAAAATTTCACCCACATGGAGATCAGTCGGTTTATGATGCATTAGTGAGATTAGCTCAGGATTTTTCAATTCGATATCCGTTAGTTAATGGACAAGGAAATTTTGGAAATATTGACGGTGATAATGCTGCTGCGATGCGATACACGGAAGCAAAACTTACCGAAATATCAGAGCTTTTGCTTGAAAATATCGATGAGGAAACAGTAGATTTTAAAAGTACTTACGATGGTGATTTACAGGAACCCTTAGTATTTCCTGCAAAATTTCCAAACTTGTTAGCCAACGGGGCATCCGGAATTGCAGTGGGTATGGCAACAAGCATTCCTCCCCATAATATTGTTGAAATTTGTGAAGCATTAAAAATCGTTAATCATGATAAAAATGTTTCTATAAAAGAATTATTAAAAGTGCTTCCAGGTCCAGATTTTCCAACGGGAGGTATTTTAAACAATAATAAATCTGAAATCCTAAGAGCTTATACCAGTGGCAAAGGTTTTTTTGAACTTAGGTCTTCTTATAAAATTGAAGATTTAGGTAGAGGTCAGTATCAAATCTCTATTAGTGAAATTCCTTATCAAGTGAGTAAATCAACTTTAATTGAAAAAATTGCAGACCTTATAATAAGTAAAAAAAATAAATTGATTGATAATGTGATTGATGAATCTGATCAGTTAGTACGAATTGTTATTCGTCCAAAAAATAGAAATGTAAAACCAGAAGTATTAATGGAAAGTTTGTTTAGACAAACAGATTTACAAGTAAGGATTCCTTTAAATATGAACGTATTAAATTCAAAACTTCAACCCAAAGTAATGTCTATTAAGGAAGTTTTGCAAAATTTTTTAATTCATCGCTATGAAGTTTTAGTTCGAAAATCTGAATTTCGATTAAAGAATATTAAAAACAGAATAGAGATTTTAATAGGGTTTATTAAAGTTTATCACAATTTAGATAAAATTATTAAAATCATTCGAAACGCGGATGATCCAAAACTACAATTAATAAAAAAATTTAAATTTACACAAAATCAAGTAAACGCAATTTTAGATATGCGTTTAAGAAATCTTAGAAAGTTAGAAGAGAAAGAGATTAAGCAAGAATATAAAGATTTATTATCTGAAAAAAACTTTTTAACAAAATTATTATCCTCTAAATCTTTACAGAAAAAAGAGATCGACAATGAAATAGATTTTTTAATTAAAAAATTTAAAGACGATGCTTTATTAGGAAAAAGAAGAACCAAATTAGATAAGTTTGGAAGTGTGAATGAAGAAACCTTTGATAATGAGATAAAATCTGACGACCCATTAACGATTACGCTTCTTAAAAACGGTTTTCTTAAATCGCAAAAATCCTTTGTAAAAAACTTAGAAGAGCAAATTGGAAATGAAAATAATTCTCTTTTAATGCATGCGCGTTCAAATGATAAAATTATACTCGTTTCAAATTTTGGTAAATTTTACACCCTTGAGGCCGATAGTATTTTAACAGGTTCTTCAACGGGAAGGCCCATTTCATCTTACTTATCCTTAACGGATAATGAAAAAATCGTAGATAGTTTTAGATTTGATAGTGAGGGTGAAATTTTCATTTATACGAAAAATGGCTATGGTTTTGTTACAATGGAGAAAAATCTCGAGACCAATAAAAAAACTGGAAAAAAAGTAATGAATGTAAAAGGCGATGATATCGTTGTTGGAGTTTCTAATGTAGTTAAAGACTCAGACTCTGTAGCAATTATTTGTGATGTGGATGGAAAAAATAAGATGCTGGCATTTAATATTAACGAACTTCCAAAGCTAGATAAGGGCAGAGGAGTTATTTTGGTAAAAGGCAAATCTTTAAAGGTTATTAATGCAACCACGTTTAATTCAAAGTCAGTGATAAAAGATCAAGCCGATAAAACTCTTTTTGATAAATCAACCATTGAGAATAATTATGCAAAAAGAGCACAGTCAGGAAAAGTTATTAAGAATTATAAAAATCAGATTATGAATAGAAATTTTGAAAATAATATTCGATGTCAGTTATAAACTTATGAATATTTCTAGATATAAAAAAGTTTTATCAAAATATGCAACTGGAATTACAGTTATTACCAAAAAAAATAAAAATAATTTAATTACAGGTATTACGGTTAATTCTTTTGTCTCAATATCTTTAAAACCGCCGTATATCTCATGGAGCTTGGATAAAACCGCTTCTAGTTTTAAAAAATTTAAAAACTTAAAACTTTTTAATATTTATATTTTATCGGCAAAACAAATTAAGGTTTCAAATTATTTTTCATCAAAAAATGAAATTACAAAAAATTCAACCTTGGCAAATAATTTATTGAAAAATAATCTTGCTGAACTTAATTGCAAAACAATAAAAAAAATAAATATTGGTGATCATTTATTTTTTGTAGCAAAAGTTCTTAAAGTTAATTTAAAGAAAGAAAAAAAACCTTTAATTTATTTTGCGAGTAAATATAAAAAATTATTAGGATAAATATTTTTCTATTACTTCGTTAGCAAAGTAAGAAACAATTGCATTCGCACCCGCTCTTTTAAAGCTATAAATGACTTCTAAGATAATATCTTCCTTCGCCAATGATGATTTAATGCCATACTTGAGTAAACTATATTCCCCAGAAACATTGTAAGCAAAAACAGGGACATTAAATTTTTGTTTAATTTTATAAATTATATCAAGATAGGCTAAGGCTGGTTTTACCATTACAAAATCAGCTCCCTCATCTAGATCTAATTTCACTTCCAAGAGTGCTTCATCTGAATTTTTATAATCCATTTGATAAGTTTTCTTATCAGATTTTAAAGTTGAAGAAGTGCCAACCGCATCTCTAAAAGGTGAGTAAAAATTAGATGCGTACTTAACGGCATAAGATAATATTTGAACATTAAAAAATTTATTTTTTTCTAAAGCATTTCTTATTAGGCCAATTCTTCCATCCATCATGTCTGAAGGTGCAATAATATCGCAACCCGCCTGTGCTTGAATTAATGCTTGTTTAATTAGAACTTTGTTTGTTTCATCGTTATCAATTTCGTTATTGATCATGAGACCATCATGACCATGAGAAGTGTAAGGATCTAAGGCCACATCACACATCACACCGATATCTTTATTTAATTTTTTGACTTGATGGATGGCATTACAAACTACATTATTTTTATTTAAAGCTTCTGATCCTTTGTTATTTTTTTTAGAACTTTCTATGAGAGGAAAAATAGCAACAGCAGGTATTTCGTTTTCTGAGGCTCTAGAAATTATTTCTTCTAAATTATCTATGGAATATCTAAAAATTCCAGGCATGGATTTAATTTCCTGCTTCTTATTTTTGCCTTCGCAAACAAAAATAGGCAATATAAAATCAGATTTATCAAGGTAAGTGTCGTTTATAAGTCGCCTTGACCATTCTGATTTTCTATTTCTTCTTAATCTAGTACTAGGAAATTTCATGAGAATTTAATATTTAATGCGACAATACAGTAAAAGTATATATTTGAAAAAAGTATTTTCTATAAGGTAATATTAGTTATGAGCATAGATTACGATCTAATTTTTAACAATGCGTTAAAAGGTTTAAGACAAGAAGGTCGTTATAGAATTTTTAATAATATCACCCGAAAAAAAGGGGAGTTTCCTAAAGCAGTTTATAACAATCAATATGGGATTAAATCAGATGTCACTATCTGGTGTAGCAATGATTATTTAGGAATGGGTCAAAACCCATTAGTCGTTGATGCATTTGTCAATGCCGTAAATTTAGTTGGTGCGGGTGCGGGAGGAACAAGAAATATTTCTGGTACATCGAATTATCACGTCGAGTTAGAAAATGAGTTAGCAAAATTTCATAATAAAGATGGAGCGTTAATTTTTACTTCTGGATACATTGCAAATGAGTGTGCCTTAAGCACCTTAGCTAAATTTTTGCCTAACTGTATTATTTTCTCAGATGAAAATAATCATGCATCGATGATTGAAGGCATTCGAAAAGGAAATTCTGATAAATTTATTTGGAAACATAATGATGTGGATCATCTTGAACATCTTTTAAAAAATGCTGATAAGAATCATCCAAAAATTGTTGCATTTGAATCAGTTTATTCAATGGATGGAGATTTTGCGCCCATTGAAAAAATACTTGAAGTTTCAAAAAAATATAATGCACTCACATATTTAGATGAGGTTCATGGAGTTGGTCTTTATGGAAAAAATGGTGGAGGATTATCTGAACAGCTAGGTCTAACATCTGAAATTGATATTATTGAAGGAACCCTTGCAAAAGGTTTTGGATTAATGGGCGGATATATTACAGCAAAATACAATATTATTGATGTTATTCGATCCTTTGCACCGGGTTTTATTTTTACAACTTCTTTACCACCCAGTTTAGCCGCTGCAGCAGTAGCAAGTATTCGTTATGTAAAAAATAACTATAGTTTAAGAGAAGCTCTTTACGATCGAGCGAATAAGTTAAAAAAATTGATGTTAGCTAAGAATTTACCAATTATAAAAAATAATAGTCATATCGTTCCTTTATTGGTGAAGGATCCTGTACGATGCAAAGAAATTTCTGACATTTTACTTAATGATTATTCAATTTATGTTCAGCCGATTAATTATCCAACGGTACCGAGAGGTTTAGAAAGACTTAGATTTACGCCCACTCCTTTACATGATGATTCTAAGTTAGAATTTCTTGTAAATGCCCTTGATGAAATTTGGAGAGAATTAAAACTTTCAAGAGCGGCTTAATATATAAAAAAAATTAATTATCTTTTTAATATACAACCCATTTTGAAGTTGGTAATTAACCCTTGTGTCCAAATCATTAACTAAATCCATCATTATAGCTTCAGATCATGCAGGCTTTTTAATGAAAGAAAAAGTTAAAATTTTTCTAAATAAATTAAAAATTAAATCACATGATCTTGGCCCTTTTTCAGAAGAAAGAGTGGATTATCCAGATTATGCTAAAAAGCTTGCTATTTTAGTTAAAAAAAAAACTTCTTTTGGAATATTAATTTGTGGTTCTGGAATAGGAGTTTCGATTGCGGCAAATAGGTTTAAAAAAGTAAGAGCAGCCGTTTGTTATAATCAAATATCAGCATCTTTAGCTAGAAAGCATAACAATGCTAATGTATTATGTCTTGGAGCTAGATTAATTCATTTTAAAAACGTAAAAAAAATTATAAATACTTTCGTTAGTACAAAATTTGAAGGCGGTAGGCATACTGCGAGAGTAAAAAAGTTAGATAAATAAACATGAGTTCAGCAAATAAAATTGATAAAAAAAATATAGATGATTTTTTTAATTCGAATCTAAAAAATTCAGATCCAGATATTTATAATTCAATTCAAAAAGAACTTTCTCGTCAACAAAATCATATCGAATTAATTGCTTCTGAAAATATTGTTTCAAGAGCAGTCTTAGAAACTCAAGGTTCCGTACTAACAAATAAATATGCCGAAGGGTACAGTGGCAAAAGATATTATGGCGGTTGTGAATTTGTTGATATTGCTGAAGATTTAGCCATTGAGAGAGTAAAAAAATTATTTAAATGTAATTTTGCAAATGTTCAGCCTCATTCTGGAGCGCAGGCCAATGGAGCAGTATTTTTAGCTTTAATCAAACCTGGGGATACAATTTTAGGAATGGGAATTGATCAAGGAGGTCATTTAACTCATGGTGCAGCACCTGCAATGTCTGGTAAGTGGTTTAATGCAATTGCATACGGTGTTCGCAAAGATAATGGTCTTATTGATTATGATGCAGTTGAGGATCTTGCAGTTAAACATAAGCCAAAATTAATTATTGCAGGAGGCAGTGCCTATTCAAGAATAATTGATTTTAAAATTTTTAAAGATATTGCAAAAAAAGTTGGCGCTTATTTATTAGTGGATATGGCGCATTTCTCAGGTTTAGTTGCTGGTGGGGTATATCCAAATCCAGTTGAGTATGCCGATGTGGTGACTTCGACTACGCATAAAGTTCTACGAGGTCCTAGAGGTGGTTTAATTCTTACTAATAATGAAGAGATAGCAAAAAAAATAAATTCAGCAGTTTTTCCTGGACTACAAGGAGGACCTTTGATGCATGTGATCGCTGCTAAAGCGGTTTGTTTTAAAGAAGCTTTATCAGAGGATTTTAAATCTTACGCAAAATCTGTAGTGGCGAATGCAAAAATTCTTTCTGAAACTTTAAAAAATTTGGGTTATACAATTTTTTCTGGAGGAACTGATACTCATTTAATTCTTATTGATTTAAGACCATTTAAATTAACAGGCAAAGATGCATCTGATGCTTTAGGCAGAGCAAATATAACCTGTAATAAAAATGGTATTCCTTATGATGATCAAAAACCTTGGATTACTTCAGGAATTAGACTTGGAACTCCTGCATGTACGACTAGAGGGTTCTCACTAAATGAGTTTAAAACCGTTGGGATTTTAATCGATCAAGTTTTAAAAGGTTTAATGAATAATAATAGCAACCAGGTAGAAAAAGAAGTTCAACAAAAAGTAAAAAATTTGTGCGCCGCTTTTCCAATCTATAACTTTTAATTTTTGTGATTTGTCCATTTTGTAAAGAAAAAGAAACTTCAGTTATTGATTCAAGACCCACAGAGGACGGAACTGTTATCAGACGAAGAAGAGAATGTAGTTGCAAACAAAGATTTACTACGTTTGAAAGAGTTCAATTAAGAGAGTTAATTGTTGTTAAAAAAAATGGCAGAAAATCTACTTTTGATCGAGAAAAATTAGCTAAATCCATAAATATTGCCCTAAGAAAAAGACCTGTCGACAGCGATACCATTGAAAAATTTATTTCTAAAATTTATAGAAATTTAGAAGACCTAGGTCAGGCTGAAATATTATCTAGCACAATTGGAAAATATGTGATGGAAGGTCTAAAAGATTTAGATCCGGTTGCCTATGTTCGTTTTGCTTCTGTTTACACAAACTTTAAAGAGGCAAAAGATTTTGAGCAATTTGTAGACCAACTCAATGTTCCTTCAAAAAAATAGAACGAAGTTTATTAAGTCTTATTTTATGAACTTGGCTTTTAATTTAGCCAATATTCATAATCAAATGACCGGCACCAATCCTTCGGTGGGTTGCTTAGTTTGTAAGAATGATAAAATTTTATCCTACGGCGTTACGGGTATTGGCGGCAGTCCCCATGCTGAATTTGCAGCTCTAAGTCAATTAAAGAAAAATAGTAATTTAGATTGTTATGTCTCATTAGAACCCTGTCATCATCAAGGTAAAAATCCACCTTGTACTAAATCCATTGTTAATAAAAAAATTAAAAATCTTTTTTATTCTGAAACAGATAACGATCCAAGAGTCCAAGGAAAGGGTCTTGAGTTTTTACAAAATAATAAAATAAAAATTAGTAAGATTAATAATATCTATAAAAAAAATTTTTATAACATTTATAATAATTTTAATAAAAATTTTTTACCAAAAGTTTATGCAAAAATTGCAACATCAAAAAACTATTATTCATTTATTAAAAATAGACCGCAGATAACAAATATTTATTCTAGAAAATTAACGCATATTTTACGCTCAGAAATTAATGCTATTTTAATAGGTGTAAATACTCATAATATCGACAATCCAATATTAAATTGTCGTATTCCTGGACTGGATAAAATTAATCCTGCACGATTTATCATAGATCCCAATCTTAGAATTAAGAGGAATTCAAAATTAATTTTATCTGCTAAGAAAATAAAAACTTATATTTTTTATTCGATTAAAAATAACAATAAAATTAATTATCTAAAAAACAAAAATATTTATCCAATTTATTTGCCCCTTGATAAAAATAAGCATGTAAATTGCAAAGAAATCCTAGTGACGATGGGCTTATTGGGTTACAAGAATGTCTTAATAGAAGGCGGGTATAATACTATAAAAAGATTTATGGATTTAAAACTCATAGATACCTTTTATTTTTTTAATAACAACGAAACTGCAAATAAAAAGACATCACATTCTTTTAAGAATATTTATATGATTTTAAAAAAATTATTTAAAAAAAATAAGAAGTTACAACAGATTTATTTAAAGAATAATAGTTTAACGGTGTTTCAAAAATAATCTTATGTTTACAGGGATCATTAAAAATATCGGTGTTATTAAGGATTTATATAAAAAAAATAATGGTTATTTTTTATCTGTTATTTCAAATTTAAATTTTACTAAAAAAGATATTGGAACTTCTATTTCTTGCTCTGGAGTTTGTCTTACTTTAACAAAAATTAAAAAAAATAATAAAAAGAATGAATTATTTTTTTACTTATCCAAACACACTGTTTTAACCTCTGCTTTTAAGCACTTAAAATCAGGTGATGTAATTAATTTAGAAAAATCTTTAAAATATGGAGATGAATTTGCAGGTCATTTTGTTCAAGGGCATGTTGATACGGTTACAAAAGTATTAAGTATTGATACCCATAATAGCAAAAGTTGGACTATTTTTTTTAATATCCCAAAAAAATTTAAAAAATTTTTTATAGAAAAAGGATCTATAGCGATCAATGGAATTTCCCTAACCATTGCTAAAATTTTCTCTAATAAATTTAAAGTTGTAGTAATTCCGCATACACTTAAAAATACAAATTTATTAAAATTAAAAAAAAATAATTACGTGAATATTGAAATTGATTTAATAGCTAAAACTTTATTAAAAAAATAACCATGTTCTCTTCAGTTAAAAAAATTATCCAGGATGCAAAAAAAGGAAAAATTTTTATTTTAGTTGATGATAAGAATAGAGAAAACGAAGGTGATCTTGTTATTCCTGCATCAAAGATTGATCATAAAAAAATTAATTTTATGGCAACCCATGGCAGAGGTTTAATTTGTTTAGCAATAGATAAAAAAAAAGCAAAAGCATTAAATTTATCTTTGATGCCGAGTAGAAATTCTTCTCGGTTACAAACTGCATTTACAATCTCCATTGAAGCAAGAAAAGGAGTAACTACTGGAATCTCTGCAAGGGATAGGGCGCATACAATAAAAACAGCCATTAAAAAAAATGTTAAAGCAAAAGATATTTCAACACCTGGACACATTTTTCCATTAGTTGCTAAAGAGGGTGGTGTGCTTGAAAGAGCGGGTCATACGGAAGCTTCCGTTGATATAGCAAAACTTGCTGGTTGTGGTTCGAGCGGAGTGATTTGCGAAATAATGAACACCGATGGTTCAATGGCCAAAGGAAGACACCTTTTGAACTATGCTAAAAAATTTAATTTAAATATTGCAAGAATTGAAGATTTAATTGCTTACCGATTAAAGAAAGAAAGTCTTATAAAACTAAAAAGAATTGAACAAGTTAAGATTGGAAAAAACGATAATTATCAAGTTAAAATTTATGAAAATAAATTAGATGGAAAAGAGCATATTGCTTTAATCAAAACTCAAGACAAAAAGATTACACCACGCGTTAGAGTGATTGCTTCAAACATCGTAACAAGTTTTCTATCAAAAAATAAAGAAAATCTATCTATTAATAAAACACTTAATTATTATAAAAAACACAAGAACTGTATTTTGATTATTATTAGAGATGAATTAATTAAAAATAATCTTAATAATAAAAAAGAAAGTAGCCTAAGAAACTACGGAATAGGCGCTCAAATTTTAAGAAGTTTAAATATTAGAAAGATGATTTTGATATCTAAGTCAAAGAAAAATATTATTGGTTTAGATGGTTTTGGTATAAAAATTATTAAACAAGAGTTTATTAAATGAAGAAAAAAATATTAATCGTTAGTTCATCTTTTTATAAAAATTTTGAAAAAAACCTTCTCAAGGGGGCTTTAAAAGAAATCGATAAAAAATTATTCGATGTGAAACATTATTCTGTCTCTGGTGCTTATGAGATACCTCAATTATTGAATATTGTATTAAAAAATAAGAAATATGCTTTTTGCATAGCCCTTGGATGTATTATTAAAGGTCAAACGCCTCATTTTGATATTATCAGTCAGTCCGTATCAGATAAATTATTAGAAATTTCAATAAAATATAACGTTCCAGTTTCGAATGGTGTTTTAAATTGCAACAATTCTAAACAAGCCGAGGTTCGATGTGATCCTAAATTAAAAAACAAAGGTGGAGAGGCCGTACGTGCAGCATTAAGTGTTTATAATTCTATTTATAAACTTTAATGAGCAATATTAAGAACAATTCAAGATTAATTATCGTACAACTTTTATACAGTTATTATCTCAATCAAGAAAAATTATTATTTGATTTTAAAAATCCTTATAAAAGATTTATCAAAAAAATCTGCAATGGAGTTATTGAAAATAATTCTGCATTAGAAGAAAAGCTCACAAACTATTTAGATAAGAAATTTGATCTTAAAAATTTTGAGATCATATTTTCGATCATATTGAAGGCTGCAATCTTTGAAATTTTCTTTTATAAGAAGACACCCTTTAAGGTCGTCATTGATGAGTATTTAAAAATTACTAAAATGTTCCTTAATGATAAGCAAAAAAATATCATTAATGCCGTGCTCGATAAAATTGCAAAAAGCGTTTAATTTCTTAAAGTTTTTCATCTAATTTAAGTATCTCTTTAATAAAAAGGGTTGATTTTACTAATGTAATTTGGCACTAACTTGTTTTTCGTTAACTTAACTAACCAAAAGTCTATTTATGCTTAATCCAAGTTTAGTTTTAAATTTAGTAATTCTTTGTGGAATTTTATCAATTGTTTTTGCCTATGTTACAGGCGTTCAAATTTTATCTTCAAGCTCAGGCAATTCAAGAATGCAAGAAATTGCTGGCGCTATTCAGATTGGAGCTAGAGCTTATTTAAATCGTCAATATAAAACTATTGCAATCGTTGGTGTGGTGGTTTTGATTGCCGTAATTTATTTATTTAGTGCTTGGGTTGGACTTGGTTATTTTATCGGTGCTTTTTTATCTGGCATAGCAGGTTATGCTGGAATGTTAATTTCAGTACAAGCAAATGTCAGAACAGCTGAAGCTTCAAGAAAAAGCCTAGCAGAAGGTCTAAGAATATCTTTTAAATCAGGTGCATTAACAGGAATGTTAGTTGCTGGTTTAGCTTTACTTGCTATTGCTGTTTATTATTTAATACTTTTAGAATTAAAAATTAATGAAAGAGAAATTTCTAATGCCCTTGTTGCATTAGGATTTGGTGCTTCCTTAATTTCAATTTTTGCAAGATTAGGGGGAGGAATTTTTACTAAGGGAGCAGACGTGGGTGCTGACTTAGTTGGAAAAGTTGAAGCTGGAATTCCTGAAGATGATCCTAGAAACCCTGCAGTGATCGCAGATAACGTTGGAGATAACGTTGGCGATTGTGCTGGTATGGCTGCTGACTTATTTGAAACTTATGCAGTGACAATTGTTGCTACAATGGTTTTAGCATCTATATTTTTCTCTGGAAATTTAAACATGTTAATTTACCCGTTAGCAATTGCGGGTAGCTGTTTAATTACATCTATTATTGGAACTTACTTTGTAAGATTAGGCGCTAGCAAAAGTATTATGGGCGCATTATATAAAGGCTTTATAGTTTCAGCAGTTTTATCTTTAGCTATTTTATATCCAGTGACTGAACAGGTTGTTGGATTAACTAAAGTATATAAAGTGGGAACTATTAGTTTTACTGGACTTAAATTGTATTACTGCGGAGTAATAGGTCTTGTAATTACTGGATTATTAATTTGGGTTACTGAGTACTACACAAGTACAGCTTATAACCCTGTTAAATCTATTGCTAAATCTTCAACTACTGGGCACGGTACAAACGTCATTCAAGGTTTGGCGATATCGATGGAAGCAACAGCAATCCCTGCATTAATTATTGTTGTTGGAATTTTATCAACTTATTTAATTGCTGGCTTATACGGAATTGCAATTGCAGTTACGACTATGTTGGCATTAACAGGAATGGTAGTTGCTCTAGATGCCTATGGACCGGTTACAGATAATGCCGGTGGAATTGCACAAATGAGTAATTTACCTGCTGGGGTTAGAAAAGTGACTGACGCTCTTGATGCAGTTGGAAATACTACAAAAGCTATTACAAAAGGATATGCAATTGGTTCTGCAGGATTAGGCGCTTTAGTTTTATTTGCTGCTTACACTGAAGATATTAAGCATTTTTCTAAAACGACAGGATCAGCATTAAAAGGAATTGTAGTAAATTTTGATTTATCAAATCCATATGTTGTTATTGGTTTATTAATTGGAGGTTTACTTCCTTATCTATTTGCTTCGATGGGAATGCAAGCAGTGGGTAGAGCCGGTGGATCTGTGGTTATTGAAGTTAGAAGACAGTTTAAAAAATGGCCTGGCATTATGAAGAACAAACAAAAACCAGACTATAGAAATGCTGTTGATATTTTAACTAAAGCTGCAATTAAAGAAATGATCATTCCTTCTTTATTACCCGTTTTATCTCCAATAGTTCTTTTTGTTGTAATTTATTACATCGCAGGAACTTCTTCTGCATTATCTGCACTAGGAGCAATGTTACTAGGTGTTATTGTTACTGGATTTTTCTTGGCCGTATCAATGACAGCAGGTGGCGGCGCTTGGGATAACGCTAAGAAATATATTGAAGATGGTAATCATGGCGGAAAAGGTTCTGATGCTCACAAAGCTGCAGTAACAGGCGATACAGTGGGAGATCCTTATAAAGATACGGCAGGACCGGCTGTGAACCCAATGATTAAGATTACAAATATTGTAGCTTTATTATTGCTTGCGATTATTGCTCGTTAGCTTTACCAAAGTTTTTAGCTCGTTGTCTCATACTCGCTAAGAAACTTGATAAAAAGCTGGAGTCTTTGCCTAGACTGATGGTCGAAGACTCATCAAAGGGGTTTTTGCTTAAAGTATTTTTATCTAAGAAATTCATTTTCTTTAGAATACCTAAATCATCAAACTCTAATCTTAAAGTATTATTATCCGTAATAACTTTTGTTCCATACTTATTTCTAGTCTGATGGACCTCGTGGTAAAACCATATGTTGTTATCCGTAATTCCAATATTTTGTGGAGGTCCAATAAGATTTAATACATCATTTGTATTTGTAACGTTGACCTGAAGAGACTCTGATTTAATTTTTAAGTTATCGATCCCGTGTAATTCATCAATAGTGGTACAGCTAAATAGGAAAAAAAATATTAGAATATATTTGTAGAAATAAAATCTCATTTGCTGAAAAACACTATCATATAATTATAAAATTTTGCTATCTAATCAATGATTATTAACTAGGTTGATTTATTAGGTTTAAATGATATTGAGTGTCCTAATTTTTAACTATTATATTATTCAAATGGCAGTACCTAAGCGTAAAAAATCAAAATCGAGACGAAATATGAGAAGATCTCATCACGCTGTAACATTTGCAAATGTTATAGAAGATAAAAAAAGTGGTGAATACAGACTTCCGCATCATGTAGATGAAAAGACCGGAATGTATAATGGAAAACAAATTTTTAAGCCGAAAGCTTAATTCAATTAATTATTAATTTATTTAAATGAGATTTACAGTTGCAGTGGATGCAATGGGGGGCGATGAATCTCCATTAAAAGTTATCAGAGGCTTAGATTTATTCTTACAAAACAATCAAAATTTAAAATTTTTAATCTTTGGTAATCGAGATTTAATAAATCCTATCTTAGAAAAATACCCTTTAGTTGGAACTTCGAGCACGATTGTTCATACCAATGAAAAAGTACTAGATAATGAATCTCCATTAGAAGCTGTTAAAAATGGTAAAAATTCTAGCATGTGGTTAGCATTGTCTGCGTTAAAAAATAAAAATGCAGATATTGCTATATCAGCAGGAAATACGGCTGCCTTACTTGTGATGTCGAGATTAATTCTAGAAACTATTAAAGGCATTGATAAGCCCGCATTAGCATCCATGTGGCCATCTCATAAAGGATTGAGTGTGGTTTTAGATCTAGGAGCCAATATTGATTGTAGTATAAAAAATTTAGTAGATTTTTCTAAATTAGGAGCTGCTTTATATCGAGCTGTTTTTAAAAAAGACAAACCAACCGTTGCCTTATTAAATATTGGCAGTGAAGACAGTAAAGGCAGTGATTTATTAAAGAAAAGTTTGCAGGAACTTAGACAGATTAATACAGATAGTTTTTTATTTAATGGTTTCATTGAGGGAAATCATATTAAGGATGGTAATGCAGATGTAATTGTTACCGATGGTTTTTCAGGAAATATTGCTCTAAAGACAGCAGAGGGAACTGCAAAATATATTGCAGCTTTAGTTAAAGAAAAGTTTTTAAAATCTTGGTATTCAAAATTTATTTACTTACTTTCATTTAAAATTTTTAACAGCATTAAGGATGATTTAGATCCAAGAAAATATAATGGTGGAATATTTTTAGGACTTACATCACCGGTTGTAAAAAGTCATGGAGGCACAGATTACATTGGTTTTTATCACTCTATTAAATTGTGCTATGATATTTTAAATGGTAATTTACAGGAACAAATACAAAAAAATTTATAAATAAATATTTGTGACAACCACTATCACAAGACAATATTTGTCCGATCTAGTTTATAAAGAACTAGGAATTTCCAAAGTTGAGGCTGCAAATTTTATTGACGATATTTTTGAGTTTATTACCCTACAACTTGAGAAAAAAAATAAAGTTAAGATAGCTAATTTTGGTTCATTTAATATTCGTCATAAAAATGAAAGAATAGGCAGAAATCCAAAGACTAAAGAGCAAAAAGTTATTTCAAGCAGGACCGTTGTTACTTTTAAGCCTTCTAAAATTTTAAAAAGCAAAATTAATAAAAATATAAATGGTGGAGAAGTCAGCTGAGGCTTTAAAAACAATAGGGGAAGTAGCCAAAGAATTAAATCTTATTGAATTAGAAACGGGTAAAGCAAAAACTTATATTTTAAGATTTTGGGAAAAAGAGTTTCCACAACTCAAGCCAAAATTAAGAGCAAAAGGAAGAAGATATTACACACCTGAGAATGTTCAGCTTTTAAAAAAAATTCAATATCTTTTGAAAGACAAAGGTCTCACGATAAAGGGTGCAAAAAAAATAATAGAAAATAATATTAACGATATTGAAGTTGACGATTTTGCGAGAAAAGATATAAGCACTAACGATTTATTAAACAAAAAAGAAAAGTTAATTAGAATTAAAAAAATTATTAGCGAAATAAAAAACCTCTCTTAAAATGGCAAAAAAAACATCCATAAAAGTTAGACTAGTACCGGAGTTAAAACCTGATAGTGCTTTTAACTATTATGTTAAAAAACCATCGGCAGGAGAAAAAGCTAAAATTAAACTTCGAGTAAAGAAATACAATCCTTCAACACGTAAGCATGAGTGGTTTGTAGAAAAGAAACTTCCTCCACACAGCAAATAATAGTTATTTAACTATTTTTTTTTCAAGTTTTATTGAATATTGGATTAATTGTTTCCAGAAATTTTTAACAAGATTAAAATCAATTTTATTTTTTTTCGCCTCTAATTTAATTCTTTTCATTATTTGATTAATCCTTTTTCTATCAACGATAGATCGTTTATTTTTATATTTTGCAATTTTAAGGACCTGTTTTTTTCTTAGACCGAGCAGTCTGATAATTTGTTTATCTATGCTATCAATAGTGGAGCGAATTTTTATGATTTTTTTTTGCGACATTAAAACGTTTTTAAAATAAGGATAAGTTAATTATTAATTTATAATGCTTAACATAAATAATCTAAATAAAAATAATACTTATATTTCTATTTGGTTATATTTATCTTTATTTTTAGTCTCATCCCTTATTTTTATTGGTGGTCTCACTCGCTTAACAGAATCTGGTCTTTCAATTACGAATTGGGAAATATTAAGTGGAATTTTACCCCCTCTCACTGAGAAAAAATGGGAAGAGTATTTTTCGTTATATAAAAAAATTCCCCAATACAAAGAAATTAATTTTGGAATGTCTTTAGCAGAATTTAAATATATTTTCTGGTGGGAATATATTCATCGAATATTAGCAAGATTAGCTTCGTTAGTATTTATTTTGCCTTTTATTTATTTTCTAATCAAAAAAATATTAAGTTTTAAACAAATTATTCTTTATTCCATCATCTCATTTTTATTTTTTTTTCAAGGGTTTCTGGGATGGTATATGGTCAAAAGTGGATTAATTTTAAAGACCGATGTCAGTCATTTTAGATTGTCCGTTCATCTGTTAGGAGCTCAAATTATCTTATCTTTAATATTTTTTTCTATTTTATTTAGAAATGTAAAAAAAATTCATCTTAATATTAACTCTTATTTGATCATCTTTTTTCTTGCTACTGGTTTATCTTCAAATTGTCATTGGAGCCTTTGTTTCAGGATTAGATGCTGCCAAAATATATCAAACATGGCCGCTAATGAATGGAAATTTTGTACCTGAGGATGTTTTTATAAAAGAATTTTCAAATTCAAAATCCTATTCCAGTCCTTCCCATGTTCAATTCTTACACAGGGTCGTTGCTTATTTTACAATAATAATCTTTAGCTTTATTTTTTATTTTTTATTTAAAAATAAGATTGTAAAAATGAAATATTTATTTTTAGTTTTTTTTGCAATAATTTTTCAAGTACTTCTTGGCATACTAGTTTTAGTCAGTGGTTTTAAAATATATTTTGCTAGTCTTCATCAGTTAGGATCCATATTTTTACTTTTATCGATAATTTATCTATTTTACCAAGTATCGATCTCGCAAAAATATTAAAATTGCCCTTTATCCATTTGACATAATTATAAGCAAAATATAGTTATTCCGTTCCATTATGACTGAATTTATTAAAAAAAAAGAAGTTAAAAAAAATTGGTACAAGATCGATGCAACAAATTTAATTGTTGGCAGATTAGCTTCTGAAATTACTAAAATTTTAAGAGGAAAGAAAAAAACTAGTTTTACTCCTAATATGGATGATGGAGATTTTGTCATTGTAACGAATGCAAGCAAGATTAAATTTACTGGAAAGAAACTTTCTAAAAAAATTTACTATAAACATACTGGGTATCCAGGAGGAATTAAGGTAACAACTCCAGAAAAAATTCTAGAAAAAGATCCATCAAGAATTATCAAGTTAGCCGTTAAGAGAATGTTACCAAAAGGTCCGCTTGCTAAAAAACAACTTGGTAATTTAAAAGTTTACAATGATGATAAACATCCTCATGAAACACAAAAAGCTATCGATTTTGATTTTAAATCTCTAAATAAAAAAAATTCTATAAATTAATATGGTCCAAAGCGCAGCTGTTTCAGACAATCGATTTTATGCAACTGGAAAAAGAAAAAGTTCAATAGCAAGAGTTTGGTTAAAAGCCGGATCTGGATCAATTGTCGTTAATGGAAAAAAATATAATGAATATTTTAAACGCCCAGTTCTACAACTAAGCATTGAGAAGCCATTTAATATTGTCAGCAAGATTAATGGTTATGATGTTAACTGCACCGTTAAGGGCGGGGGATTAACCGGACAAGCGGGTGCGGTGTCTTTAGGAATTTCTAAAGCGCTTTTTGCTTTAGATGGAACGTTAAGAAAATCATTAAAAAAAGAAAAGTTATTAACAAGAGATTCAAGAAAAGTTGAAAGAAAAAAATACGGTCAGAGAAAAGCTAGAAGAAGATTTCAGTTTTCTAAACGATAGTTTCCTAAGATACATTTTAGTCTTTAAGTCATTTCCAACTTCTTATACATACTGATTATGTCTAACAAATATAACGTTTTAATTAATGGCGCCTCAGGTTTTGTAGGTCTCGAGTTAATTAAAATATTGAGTCATCATAAATTCATAAATCTTAAATATTTATGTTCAAGAGGATCTATTGGAAAATCAATTAATTCTTTTTTAAAAAATAAAATTAAAAAAAAATTACCTTTAATCAGCGACATAAATAAAGCTGATCTTGATGATGTCGATATTATTTTTTCAGCATTACCCCATGGGGAAGCCCAAGCTTTATCCAATACAATTTCTCCACATCATATTTTAATCGATTTATCTGCTGATTTTAGATTTTCAGATGTAAAAGTTTATGAAAAATGGTACGGCCTTAAACATGTTGCCCCTGATAATCAAAAATATTCTGTTTATGGACTGTCCGAATTTGCAAGAAAAGATATTGAAAAAAGTAATATAATTTCCTGTCCAGGATGTTATCCAACTTCAGCTCAGTTGGCGTTAATTCCTTTATTATTAAAGAAAATAGTTAGTACATCAAAAATTATTATCGACTCTAAGTCAGGCTATTCAGGTGCTGGAAAAAAAACTGCAGATAAAAAACTGTATCCAAATATTAATAAAAATATTGCAGTTTATGGAGTGGGTCATCATAGACACATGCCTGAAATCGATCAGGGTTTAAAGTTATTTGGAAAAGTTTCTGGAAATTTAAAAATTGAATTTACTCCACATTTAATTCCAACTTTTAGAGGAATTGTCACAACGATCTATGCAGATCTTAAAAAGAAGATGAGTGTTAAAAAAATTCATCAATATTTGAGTAAATTCTACAAAAATAGTAATTTTGTAAAAGTTTTACCTTATGGAAAATTTGTAAATACGAATGATGTTAATAATACTAATAAATGTAATATTAATATTTTTTCTGGAAGATATAAGAATCAATTAATTATTGTCAGTTCCATTGATAATTTAGTTAAAGGAGCTGCAGGACAGGCCATTCAAAATATGAATATAAGATTAGGTTTAAAAGAGACTGAAGGATTAGAATAATGAATTTTAAAGATAATTATAATATTGCAATTGTTGGTTTGGGAAATATTGGCTCAGAAGTTTACCGACATTTAGTTAAAAATAAAAAAATTATAGAAAAAAATACCAATTCGACTTACCAAATAAAATATTTATCCGCTAATAAGATTAGTAAAAAAAGAGGTTTTAGTATTCCAAAAAAAATGTGGATCAAAAATCCTCTAGCACTCGTTAAAAAGGATGATGTTGATATTATTATTGAGCTCGTGGGTGGATCAGAGGGTGTTGCAAAAAAATTAGTATTTGCAGCCTTAGAAAATAACAAACACGTAGTTACTGCTAATAAAGCTTTAATATTCAAATATGGGAATGAACTTGCAAAAATTGCTGAAAGAAATTCAGTGAATCTTCTATTTGAGGCATCAGTTGGTGGAGGAATTCCCATCATTAAATCAATCAAGGAAAGCTTAGTGGGTAATAAATTATTCCATATTTATGGAATATTAAATGGAACTACAAATTTTATTTTAACGGAGATTGAAAGAACTAAGAAAAGTTTTAAAGAAATTTTATTGAATGCACAAAAGCTTGGCTATGCAGAAACAAATCCAAAGCTTGATTTGAATGGCGATGATGTAAAATCAAAAATATCTATTTTAAGTGCACTTTGTTTTAAAACTAAAATAATTAATAAAAGTTTTTTAACAGAAGGGATTGAGCAAATTGATCTTGAAGATGTGGAGTATGCTAATAAATTTAACTACAAGATTAAGCTACTTGGGATTTCTGAAATTATTGATAATAAAATTAAACAAAGAGTTCATCCTTGTTTAATTTCAAAAGACTCTGATCTTGCTAAGATAAGTGGCGCTCATAATGCAATTATGGTTGAGGGAAATCCTGTTGGTAAAATTGTTTATCAAGGTCTTGGTGCTGGAAAAGGTCCAACAACATCTTCTGTGATTTCTGATCTAAATTCAATTTTAAAAGGTAATGTCACTTTACCATTTGGATTTAATTTTTCTGATACAAAAGAATTTAAAATCTTTGATTTTGATAACCACATTTGTAAATTTTATTTAAGAATTGTGGTTAAAGATAAACCGGGTGTTTTATCTAAAATTACTTCTGTTTTATCTAAACATAAGATTTCTATTCAAAGTATCTTACAACAACCTCTCAGCAATCTTAAATATGCAAATTTAGTGATTATTACTCATAATGCTAAAGAGAAGGATATGAAATTAGCATTGAAGAAGATTTCAAAGGAAAAATTTATTAGCAAAAAAATTACGATGATCAGAATTAGAAATGAAAAAAAATTATGATTATCAACCATGCATTAGTAGATCTATTTGTTAGAACTACTAGCGAAGCAGCTTACGCATCATCACTTTTAAAAGGCAAAGGCGATAAAATAGCAGCCGATCAAGCAGCTGTAGATAAAATGAGATTTTATCTAAATAGTATTCCGATGAAGGGAAGAATTGTTATTGGTGAAGGGGAAATGGATGAAGCACCCATGCTTTATATCGATGAATTAGTTGGAACAGGCGTTGGTGAAGAATTAGATATAGCCGTAGATCCATTAGAGGGGACAAATTTAACAGCAAAAAACCTACCCAATGCAATGTCGGTTCTTGCAGTATCAAAAAAAAATAATTTATTACATGCTCCAGATACGTATATGGAGAAAATTGCTGTTGGAAAAAATATTAAAGAAGGGGTGATTGATCTTGATTTTTCGATTACTAAAAATCTTAAAAATTTAGCAGATTTTAAAAACACAACTCCCGATAAATTAACCATATGTCTTTTAGAAAGAGAAAGACATGATCACATTGTTAAAGATGCAAAACAATTAGGAACTAAAATTAAATTTATTCCTGATGGCGATGTGGCGGGTGCAATTTATGCAGGCATTGATGAGTTTAACGTGGACATATATTTAGGCATTGGTGGAGCGCCAGAAGGGGTTCTTGCTGCTGCTGCTATAAAATGTTTAGGAGGTCAGTTTCAAGCACGATTAGTTTTAAGTAATGATCAGGAAGTTGATAAAGCTAAAAAAATGGGCATCAAGGATTTAAAAAAGAAATATTACATAAATGATCTTGTTAAAGATGATGTTCTATTTTGTGCAACAGGTGTTACGGGAGGTGATTTACTTCAAGGGATTAAGATTTTAGATAATGGTTTTTATCAATCAGAAACCTATGTTTTACATCACGCTGCAAAACTTAATAAAAAAATTATTAATAAATTTAAAATATGAAGTACCAGTCCATCACTGGTAAAGAGTGGATTTTATCCAAATATAGCGAAAATTTAGCATTAGAAATTTCTCAAAAACTTGGAATTGATAATTTCTTATCAAAGCTTTTATCCATAAGAAAAATTACTACTGAAAATTGTCAGTCTTATTTAAATCCTAAAATTAAAGATTTAATGCCAAATCCAAGTGTCTTAAAGGACATGGATCTTGCGGTGAATACACTTATTAAAGCTATTAAAGAAAATAAAAGAATTTGTATTCTAGGGGACTATGATGTGGATGGTGCATCCTCAACAGCCATAATTGTTAATTTCTTAAAAAATATTTACTCTAATTATTTTATTTATATTCCAGATCGACAAGTTGATGGTTATGGACCTTCCGTTAATTCATTAAAAAATATTATTGATAAAAAAGGGGAGTTTTTAATCACCGTTGATTGTGGAACTACATCTTTTGAAGCACTAGACTATGCTAATCAAAATAATATTGAAGTTTTAGTTATTGATCACCATCAAGCAGAAATTAAACTTCCTAAATGCAAAGCCTTAATTAATCCAAATCAATTAGATGATCAGTCTAAGCTTGGTTATTTATGTGCAGCAGGAGTTTCTTTTTTATTTATTGTTGCTTTAAATCGTTCTCTTCGTGAGAGTAAATTTTATATAGGAAAAAAATATTAATGAGCCTGATTTATATGATTATTTAGATTTAGTTGCCTTAGGCACAATTTGTGATGTGGTTCCGCTTATAGATCTAAATCGAGCATTTGTTTATCAAGGAATACAAATACTAAAGAAAAGAAAAAACTTAGGCATTAAAACGTTAATCGATGTTGCTGATATTAAAGAAAGTCCAGACACCTATCACATTGGATTTTTACTAGGGCCTAGAATTAATGCTGGGGGAAGAATAGGGCAATCTGATCTTGGTGCAAATTTACTCACATCTGAAGATCCTAAGAAAAGTTATGAAATAGCCACAACATTAGACTCCTTAAATAAGAAAAGAAAATCAATTGAAGAAGATATCTTGAATGAAGCTTATTTACTGGCGGAGAAAGAAAATAGTAATGAAATAATATTAGTAGCTAATAAATTTTGGCATGAGGGATTAATAGGTATTATTGCAAGTAGAATAAAAGAAAGATTTTTTAAACCAACCATCGTTATTTCATCTAACAAAAGTATAGCAAAAGGCTCTTGTCGATCAGTTTTTGGATTTGATATTGGTCTTGCTATTTTAGCTGCTAAACAAAATGGAATTCTTATTAAAGGGGGTGGTCATAAGATGGCTGCAGGATTTAGCATTGAAGAAAATAAGATTGATGAGCTTAAAAACTTTTTAATATCTAAATTTAAATCCTCAAAACCTAATTTTGTTCAAAATAATTTTATAGAAATTGATAGTATTTTATCAGCCAATGCGGTGAATGAAAAAACCTATGAAGTAGTAAGTAAATTAGGACCTTTTGGATCTGGAAATTCTGAGCCAAAATTTATTGTTGAAGATTTATCAATGATTAAAATAAATTTTGAAAATGACTTTTTATTAAAAGCTTTATTTAAAAATAGTAGTGGTCTTTATTTACACGGAGTTTGTTTTAAAAATAATAAAGAAAAAGTTATTGATTATTTAAAAAATTTTAAAAATCATAAATTTCATTTAGCGGGAAAACTTAGTTGCAATGATTGGAATAAACAAAGAGTTATTGAATTTATTATTGAAGATGTTTCTTTAACCCATTAGCAAATACACAGTTTCGTATTATTCATTATATAATTGTTGATTATTATTATTAAACAATCTAAATAACTTTACTTTCGGTCCCTTCGTCTATCGGTTAGGACACGTGGTTTTCATCCATGAAAGAGGGGTTCGATTCCCCTAGGGACCGCCACAATAATTATGAAATTTTTAAGAGTTGGAAACATAGGATCTGAAAAGCCTGCTTTACTCGATAATAATACTATTAGAGATTTATCTTCCGTTATTAAAGATATTGATCAAAGCACAATTGGTGATGGCTTAATTAATACGGTTAAAAAATTAGATATTTCAAAGCTACCAAAGTTAGACAATAATTTAAGAATTGGAGCTTCCGTTTCTAATCCAAGTAAATTTCTTGGTATTGGATTAAATTTTCTTGATCACGCATTGGAGCAAAATCTAGAGCCTCCTAAAGAACCTATTATTTTTTCAAAAGCGACGACAAGTGTTTGCGGGCCTAATGATGATTTAATTATTCCAAAAAATTCACAAAAAACTGATTGGGAAGTTGAAATTGCTTTTGTGATAGGAAAAAAAGGAAAGAATATTCCATTGCAAGATGCTGAAAGTTATATCTTTGGCTATTGCTTGGTTTGTGATTTTAGTGAAAGAGAATGGCAAAAAAATCGAAGCGGTCAGTGGATTAAAGGTAAATCTTCAGACACTTTTGGCCCTGTGGGTCCTTACATTGTTACTAAAGACGAGTTTAAAGATTTATATAATTTAAATATGAGTTTGGATGTTAATGGAAAAAGAATGCAAACAGGAAACACATCAAAAATGATTCATAAAATGAACTTTTTAACTTCTTATGCGAGTGAATTTATGACTTTAATGCCAGGAGATATCATTACTACAGGAACTCCTCCAGGCGTTGGTGATAGTATGAAACCACCTACTTATTTAAAAAGAGGGGATGTGGTGAGTTTAACGATTGACCAATTAGGCAGTCAAAAACATTCAGTAAAATAAATTAATTACTAATTAATTCTTCAATTTTTTTAACAACTTTTTCGCTTTGCGGATTGGTTGTGGAGATAAAGGTGTCGTTAATTTTTCCTTTTTTATCAATTAGGATTTTATGAAAATTCCATTTAGGTTCAGCAGCACTCCCATAACTTTCTCTTGCCCATAAATACACCGGATGCGCATTTTTCCCTTTAACAGTTACTTTTTCCATAATGGGGAAGTTAATATTGAAATTAGTTTCACAAAAATTCTTAATTTCAGCGTTCGTTCCAGGTTCTTGATTTCCAAAGTCATTGGAAGGCACACCAATAATTACAAAATTTTTACCTTTGTACTTATCCCATAAAGTTTGAAGATCAGCGTACTGTTTAGTAAACCCACATTGACTTGCAACATTGACTAATAAAACAACCTTGTTTTTATGCTGGGATAATAAATATTTTTTTCCATCCACATCATTAAAACTAAATTCATATAATGTCCGATTGTCTGCCGCGTTAGCATTTTTACCAAAGAAAATCATCGTAATGATAATAAAATAAAAAAATATTTTTTTCATTAATTATTGCAATTTAATTAAAGCATTAAAAGGCACTAAGATACAGCTTTTTCGATTGAAATAGTTTTTTTTTAAAAGAAAATTAAATTTTTTCCAATGTCCAATTAGTTTTATTTTTTTCTTGAAAATTGAATGAATAAATAAGTTTGTAAAATTTAATATAGTATTTAAATTTTTATTTTTAATACAATTAGTAAAAATACTACAAGAGGCTTGGCAGATTAGACAGCCCTCTGTTTTATAGGATATTTTCTTAATAATTTTCTGACTAATTTTTAGATAGAGAATAACTTTATCGCCACAGGTATGATTTTTGTAAGTACACTTATGTGTGAAACTTTTTAAAGTTCCATAATTTTTTAAATCTCCAACGTGTTTTAATAACAAGGTATTCATAAATATTAATTTAAAAATATTATCTAAGTCACCGATTAAAAAAGTAAAGTATTCCTCATGAATTTGAAAGTTTTTTCAGCTAGTATTTCTTTTAAAAAAATTAATTAAGTTGTATAACAACTCAGTTTCGGGGCATAGCGCAGTCTGGTAGCGCATCTGGTTTGGGACCAGAGGGTCGCAAGTTCGAATCTTGCTGCCCCGACCATTATAAAAATGAAAAGAATTGGTTTATATCCAGGTACTTTTGATCCAATCACATTTGGACATATTGATATTATTAAAAGAGCTGCAAATATTGTTGATCGTCTTTATATCGGCACTCCACTTAGTAATAAGAAAAAAACTATCTTTTCAACCGCTGAAAGGGTTTCTTTAATTAAAAAAGTTATCTCTTCTTTTCCTGAAAATATTAAGAAAAAAATTAAAGTGGTTTCTTTTTCAGGTTTAACAACAAATTACTGTAAGAGAATTTCTGCAAATATTATCTTTAGAGGTTTAAGGGTTGCTTCAGACTTTGAATATGAATTTCAATTAGCGGGTATGAATCATAAATTAAATAAAAATCTTGAGACCGTGTTTTTAATGGCCGAGATTGAAAATCAAATTATTTCATCAAATTTTGTTAAAGAAATAGCCGCTTTAAAAGGAGATTTGATGCAATTTGTTCCAAACATTGTTATTAAGGCTTTGAAAACTAAATTTAAATAATGTTTAAAAAGTTTTTTATAATTTTAACTTTATTTCTTTTTTCTTTTTCAAATAATATTAAATCTAAAGAAAGATCTATCATGATAATGAAATTAAAATACGGTGAAGTTAAAATTGAACTTTTTGATGATGTAGCTCCCAATCACGTGAAACGAATTAAATCATTAGCCAATTCCGAAAAATATGATGGTGTGGCTTTTCACAGAGTGATTGATGGTTTTATGGCGCAAACGGGGGATGTAAAATTTGGTAATACTAAATTAGATTTTAATGCACAAATGGTTGGCACCGGCGGTTCTGATCTTCCTGATTTAAAAGCTGAATTTAATAACATTCCGCATCAACGAGGTGTTTTATCTATGGCAAGATCACAAAGTCCAGATAGTGCAAACAGCCAATTTTTTATCTGCTTTGACTCTCATCCTCATTTAGATCGAAACTATACTGCTTTCGGTCGAGTGATTAGCGGTATGGAATTTGTTGATAAAATTAAAAAAGGCGCTCCAGGATCAGGAGTGGTTGATAACCCCGATATCATCATCAGTTTAAGATCCGCTAAATAAAAATTAATAATGAAATCAATTTCATTTAATTTATTAAATGAAAGTCATGGTGCTCGTTTAGGTAAAATTAGCACTCCTCGAGGAGATATCGATACACCAGCTTTTATGCCTGTAGGTACCGCAGGGACGGTTAAAGCGATGTATATTGATCAGGTTAAGGGCTGTGGATCTCAAATTATTTTAGGAAATACCTATCATCTCATGTTAAGGCCCGGTGTTGAGCGGGTAAAACAAGCTGGAGGACTTCATAAGTTTATGAACTGTCCAATGCCGATATTAACAGATTCTGGTGGTTTTCAGGTCATGTCATTATCAAAAATTTCAAAAGTAACCGAAGATGGTGTTGAGTTTTCATCTCATATTGATGGTAAGAAATTTTTTTTAACACCAGAAGAAAGCATACAAGTTCAATTAGATTTAAATTCAGACATCGTCATGGTGTTTGATGAATGCCCTAAATATTCAGCAGAAAAAGATAAAATTAAAAAATCCATGGATTTATCCCTTCGCTGGGCTGAAAGATGTAAGAAGAAATTTGGAAAACAAGAGTCAAAGTGGTTATTTGGAATAACCCAGGGTGGAATTTTTCCAGATTTACGAAGAGAATGTTTAAAAAAATTAATAGATATTGGTTTTGATGGTTATGCCTTAGGAGGACTTGCAGTTGGTGAAAATCAGTCTGAAATGTTTGATGCCGTAGATGCAGTTAAAGACATTCTACCTAAAGATAAGCCTCATTATTTAATGGGTGTTGGTATGCCTCAAGACATATTAGGAGCTGTAAAAAGAGGAATTGATATGTTTGATTGTGTTTTACCAACTCGATCTGGAAGGACAGGGCTTGCATTTACTTGGAATGGAAGAGTGAACATTAGAAATGCTAAGTATGCAAAGGATGAAGATCCGTTAGATCAATCGATGGATTGTCCTGCTTCTAATTCTTATTCTAAAAATTATTTAAATCATTTAGTAAACTCCAATGAGATACTTGGATCCATGTTACTCACTTGGCATAACATTGCTTTTTATCAGGACTTAATGAAGAAAATTAGACAGGCAATTAAGGAAAATAAATTTGAAGAATTCTATAAAAAACACTTCGAATTATTTAATGAAGTTAATTAAAAAATTGCTTTCTCATACGGTTTAAACTATATAAAACCTTGCATTAATGGGCCCGTAGCTCAGTTGGTAGAGCAATTCCCTTTTAAGGAATGGGTCACAAGTTCAAATCTTGTCGGGCTCACCATCTATTGCAAAATAAATACCAAAGACCAAATCACACAAAAAATAACAAATATTATTAATAATTTTAAGTTTGAGTTATCTTTTTTATTAAATTCAAAATACCTCACTATAAGACTGTTTTTATTGAGTAAATTTATCGACTTTAAAAATTTAAGAATAAAAAATGATATAAAAATAGAGAAAAATGAAAAATATATAATCCAGAATAAATACTTCATATTTGTTCTTTAAAATTTAAAAAGATTATAGATTTTGAATTTTAGGATATTCAATTTTAACTTTTGGTATCCAAAGTCTTAAATCATTAATTCTAGTACCAGAAGAAGGGTGGGTGCTTAAAAATTGAGGAGGTTCTTTTCCCTTCATTTTTTCTTGCATACGCTCCCATAATTGAATGGCACCGGTTGGATCGTAACCTGCTAAATTTGCAAATATAATTCCAAGATAATCAGCCTCAGATTCTTGATGACGACTAAAAGGGTTAAAGATACCAAGCTGAACTATATCCATTCCTGTTGTTTGTCCGACAGTATTTCTTGTTCGTGATATGGCTCCACCTAAAGCAATATCAGCAGCCATCGTTCCAACATTGATTGCAAGTGCTGCACTTGCTCTCTCTAAAGAGTGTCTTGCAACGGCATGTGCAATTTCATGACCCATTACTGCAGCAAGACCGTTTTCGTCTTTTGTAACTTCTAAGATTCCGCTATAGACAGCAATTTTACCTCCCGGCATACACCAAGCGTTTAATGTTTTTGGATCATTAATTAAAATATATTCCCAATCATAATTTTGTGTTGGGTCTTTTAGATTATGAGTTTTAAAATAATATCTAATAGCTTTTTCAAGTTTTTGTCCGACATTAATAATTGGATCGAGTTGTTCTTTTTCAGTAATTAATTTAGCTTTTTCTTTAACTTGTTTATAAGCACCAATTGCTTGGCTATTAATCATGGACTCTGGCAAAGCAGTAAATTGAGGTCTTCCTGTAATTGGGGCAGTGGAGCATCCTGCTAATAAAAAACCACCACAGCAACAAGTAGTTAAAGATAAGAAATCTCTTCTATTTATTTTCATCAAATTTTAAATATTTTAACTGTGAATTTTGACAACAAAATGTTATTTCTTTCGAGTTTATCATGAAATCATCAATAATTACAAAGCTCAGAAATTATTTTTTAGCAGGAATAGTCACGTTAATTCCAATATTTATAACGGTATATTTAACAATTGTTGTTATTGATCTTTTTGCAAACATTGTCCCTAATGCCTTAAATCCAAATAAATATCTTCCCTTTAAAATACCAGGTTTAGAAATTTTAATAGCGCTTGTTATCACAACCTTTATTGGGATGATTTCCCTAACTTATTTTGGAAAGCAGTTTCTTTCATTTGGAACAAGTTTATTAGAAAAAATACCTGTTATTCGCTCAATTTATTCTGGCGTAACTCAATTTACCAAAAGCTTTCAAGATGATGGATCAGCAAATAAAAAAGTTGTTCTTATTGAATTTCCAAGGCCAGGTGCATGGGCTGTAGGTTTTGCTACTAATGAAACTGGAAAGCCTATATCTCCAAAAATAAATGATAATTTAATGAGTGTTTTCATCCCTACAACACCAAACCCAACGAGCGGATTTCTAATATTAGTTCCTAAAAAAGATCTAATTTTCTTAAATATGAATTTTGAGCTATGCGATGAAATTCTAGCAGGGGCAGTAGGAGAATGCAGACAAGAACATAAAGAGTATTTTATAAGCTATTAGTCTATTTTTTATACAATATTAAACTATCACATTTCTCTGGTGAGTTGTATCTAAGGATGAGCATTTTAATTATGTTTGTTTTATCATTAATCACTGTAGATTGCTGAAAAAGAGCCACAATCGAGTTCTTGCACAATATGCCTTCTCATTACTGCCATATCGAGTGGAGCCTAACAAGTACGAAAGTATTATAGGTCAATTATCAGGATCCAAGACAGGCAAAAGCGATATTTCATTCAATTGAATGCTGAACATAAAGCGCTGAATCAGTGTATGACAGGATAACATTGTGGTATCAAAAAGGACTTGAATAAACCAGAATGCGATCGTTTAATTTACAGAAAAGACTTTAAGAGAAACATCCAATCATTCTGAGAAAGAGATGGAAGCATCTAAAGACCCACCTGATACCGAGTTGCCAGAAGAAGTAAGATGGTTGCAGCCCAATAGAGACCCAACGTTGGTGAAGAAAATACGCAACAAGATTACGTAATAGATCCAAGAAAATAAATTAAGAGCTAGCAAGAAGCAGCAGATTTAGAAAAAGAATTTGGAAGCAAATGCGATTGGGACAATCAAAAGGTACAGCGAATCAATACAATAGTTGCCTATTCGAGCAAGAAGCCAACGGAGAAGCAGAAGCAAAGAAATTAGCAGCATAACAAAGAAACAAACAAGATTTAGCTGAAGCAGAACAAGCAAAAAAGCTGCTGAAGCTCAAGACTAAAGCAACAAGCTGAAACGTTAGCTAAAATGTCCCCCGACGATAGAAGAGCTTACACATGTACAGAAAAGTTCGGATTTAGAAAGGGTTCAGACAATTTTAAAGAATGTGTATTTAAAATATACTCCGCAGAGATTGAATTAGAAAAACTTGAGCTTCAGAAGCAATTAGCAAAGGCGAACGCGAGATCTTGCCAAAGCTAATGCATGACCTGCTAGGATCAGAAATTTAGCTTGATGCACAAACCGCAGCAGCAATAATGCAAGCCTATGCAGCTCAACAGCAGGCAATAGCAGCTAATACCGCAGATAGTCTGAGCTTAATGGAAAGTGGTTTAAGAATGATGTCACCACAAAGACCAGCAGTAGTTCCAATGAGGACCTGCACTTACAATCGTAATTTTATGAATTGTTTCTAGATGACCCGATTAACCATCTTCATCCTATCCGGAATCTTGCTACTAGCGACGAGGGTTAGTACAAATGAGTTAAAGCCACTAAATGAGTATCTAAAAACTAATAATAAAAGGGATTTAACTGTTTCAATATATTTAATGAATAGATGTGCTGGGTTAAGTGCATTTATAGCTTCATTTACAAAAGTAAAAATCACCAGATTTATCTGCAAATATGGAAGCTAGAGCAAAAAGCCTTATAACTCTCTGCTGCTGCGGCAGATAGTAAAACTTCTCAAAGAAAATCGTGAAGATTCGCTCAAAAATTTTTTAGAAGTTTTAAAAATAACTAGAGATTCATATATAATCGATGGAAAAAAAAATTCGGATCATAAAACAGGAAGTTATTTTGAGAATTCTTAATGTGATGAAGATAGAAAAATTTTGTGAAGAAGTATCAGCATCATTACAAATTAAATAAAAATTATTTGTAAGATTATAAAAACTTCAAAATTAATCCTATAAATTCCTATACAAATATTGAAATTATCATTGAAAATGAAGGCTTTTTGACGATATTGACAGAGTAGTAGTCAGCAGCTTATCATGTGTGTATCGCTAAATTATTTTTAGCTTTAGTTACATAGTTACTCCAAACTATGCGGCCTTAAATCTTTGCCAGTTTCTGGTGGCCCATAAATCAACAAACTTTAATCGCGAATGCGTTAGCCATGTGGGCTGCGTCTTTGGATTAAATAATTACAAGGAGAATTATGCCTA
>CBDDYR010000001.1:0-370621 GCA_965235635.1 Fontibacterium meridianamericanum (SeqCode) | reverse complement strand
CGTTGTTTTAGATGTTCGAACCGAAGAGGAATGGAATAATATTGGCAAACCTGATGCAGAAGCTTTAAATTCTAAAACATTTTTTATCTCTCTTTTAATAGGGCCCGATCGACAAAAAAATGAAAATTTTGTTAAAGAATTTCTTGATAAAAAAGTTCCTAAAAAAGATAATATTTTAGTTATTTGCAGATCAGGAGTTAGATCAATGGCAGCTGCAAAATTATTACAACAACAGGGTTATAAAAATTTAATTAATATTTCAGATGGTTTTGAAGGCAATCCTGCAACAGGAGAGGGTTGGAAAAGATCTAATTTGCCCTGTAAATGATTATTTATATAAAGATTAATAAAAATTAAGATAGTTCAATATTTTAATTAATTAAAATCTAAATGTTTTTATTTTTTTTGAATCTAAATAAAATTTTATAACTTCATTTATTTGATGAATTTTTTCATTCATTTCATGAATAGTATCGATAGTTAAAATATGATTATTTAAATTCACAGTATATCGGATCATATTGCCTAAGAATTCTTTACCAATTACTTTTGCAAAAAATTCTTGAAGTAAATTTTCTTTATTATTAATATTTAAATATATATTTTGAGGTCTTAACAAAATCTTACAATTTCCTATTTCAGAATTTATTATATTTTTTATAACTAAGCCTCTATCACTTTTAAAATAGTTTCCATTAGCATCTTTAAAAACTGAACCTTCAATTACATTGGTTGTTCCTAAAAAATTTGCAACAAATAAATTTTTAGGATTATCATAAAGATCAATAGGTCTACCGACTTGTTGGACGACTCCTTTATTAAATACCGCAATTGTATCTGACATTGAGTTAGCTTCTTCTTGATCATGAGTTACAAAAATAATTGTAATTCCAAGTTTTTGATGCATTTTTAATAATTCTTCTCTCATCTCAATCCTTAATTTTGCATCTAAATTTGATAACGGCTCATCAAGTAATAGAACTTTTGGATTTATTACTAAAGTTCTAGCAAGAGCAACTCGTTGCTGTTGACCCCCAGATAATTGATACGGATATTTTTCACTGAAATCTAAAAGATCAACTAATTCTAAAATGTTATTTACTTTTTGATTAATTTCATTTTTTGAAAGTTTTTTTTCTTCAAGACCAAAGCTTATATTTTTAAAGACTGACATGTGAGGCCACAATGCATAATTTTGAAAAACCATTCCTACATTTCTTTCCCAAGGACTAAGATTTGATATTTCTTTACCCTCAATAAAAACTTCTCCTGATTGTGATTTTTCAAAACCAGCAATTAATCTAAGCAAAGTAGTTTTTCCACATCCAGAGGGTCCCAAGAAAGTGAAAAAATCTTTTTCTTTAATTTCAATATTAACATTTTTCAGAATATGATTATTGCCAAAAAAAAGATTAATATTTTTTATCTCTACAATATTTGTCATAAATTAATTTTGTTATCTAAGTTTTTATTTTTATATCTTCTTTCAATAATAAATTGTGTAGCAAAAGTTCCTATAGCCACAACTAAAACTCCAATCATTCCAAAACTTGCACCAGGACCTCTACCAGCCGGAGTTTGCATATAAGAATATATTGCATAAGCAAGAGGGGCATCTGATTGTTGGGAAACCAACATGATAGTTGCTGACAACTCAACCGTTGCTGTTGAAAAACTAGTTATAAATCCTGTTAACAAACCACCCATCATGAGTGGAATTAAAATTTTTCTAAATAAATTAAATTTTTTTGCTCCCAAAGACTCTGCGGATTCTTCAAGAGCTTTATTAATTTGCATTAAAGAAGCGCTACAAGCTCTAAGCGCGTAAGGCAATCTTCTTATTATAAGAACAATTACAATCATGCCCCACCAAAAAGCCATTGATTTATCACTCCAAGGTAACTGTACTGAATAAAATGTCTTTAGATATCCAACGCCAAGAACAAGTCCCGGAACTGCAACTGCACTCATTGCAATATAGTCAAGAAGTTGTCTTCCTTTAAATTTAGTACGGATAACAATGTAAGAAATAAAAAAAGCTAGAATAATATCTAAAAAAGCTGCAATAGAGCAAAAGAGTAGGGTATTTTTAATATAAAAACTATTTTCGAATATTGTTTTGTAGTGAGATAAAGTAAATCCATCTGGCAATGTGCTAAAAGACCAAATGGTTCCAAATGATAAAAGTGTTAGAGCAATATGAGGTGATATAACTAAAAATAATATTAAAAATACCGTAAAATAAGCAAATATTTTTTGATAGGGTAAAAAATTTCTTTTTAACATTCCACCCGACCCACTTTTTAATAACATTGAATAATCTTTTCCTTTCAAAGAAAGGTTGGCAACCCATATTGAAAGCATAGAAATAAGTAATAACATGACACAAATGACGTAGCCCATAGGGTCATTTATTCCAATTGATGAAATACGAAGATAAGCTTGAGGTGCCAACATCGTATTTACATTTAATAATAAAGGAGTTCCTAAATCATCAAAGACTTTTAAAAAAACTAAACTAGCACCAGCAACATATCCAGGCATTGATAGTGGAAGTATGATCTTTCGAAATAATCTTATTCCCTTAGAACCTAAATTTTGTGCAGACTCTTCCATACTTCGATCAATATTATTTAAACTGGAGATTAAATTTACAAGAATGAAAGGAAAATAATGAACTGACTCTACAAAAATTACCCCATTTAGACCTTCCATAAATGGAATTTTAAAATTGAAAAAGTCATTAAGAATTAAATTTATAGTTCCATTTGTTCCAAATAATAATTTCATTGCAACAGCACCGACAAATGGAGGCATGATTAAAGGTATAAAACCTAAAACCTGAATAATAACTGAACCACTAAAATTAAATCTCGTGGTAAAATAAGCTAGGGGTATTGCAAATATTGAGGAGAGTAATACAGAAATTATTGCCACATAAAAAGAATTGTAAAGAGACTCTCTAAAAAGTTGACTTTTAAAAAAATCATAAAAATTTGATACAGTTAAATTTCCTGAAGTATCTAAAAATGAGACATAGAGAACTTGAATAATAGGCAGAACTAAAAAGATTATTAAAAATAGCCCAATAAGAATTGCTATAATTTTTAAAAAAAAATCTTTAAACATTTTAATAATTACGAACTTATTAATAAGACCAATAAATTATTTATAAAGATTTTAAAGCAAGTTGTGCTTTTTCTTTTGCTTTTGAATAATTGCTGACAATTTCTTTATCCCATTGAGCTTCAATTTCAGCTTGTCGAGTTCCAGCATATTGTTCGTTGTCTTTTTCTTTTAATCTACTTTTAGTAAAGATCGCATTAAAAGCTGGATCATTTGCTTGGGCTTCAGTGATTGGTAATTTAGAAATTAATTCTTTTGCCTCTTTTATTAAAGTTTTTGCTTGAGCATTATCTTTTTTTGCTAATGCTGCTTCAGCTTTGTTTATAGCTGACACGGCTTCTTTTAGATCATTCAATCGATATGTTATCATGGAGTCAAAAAGAGCATTAATTACGCTATACCTAACTTCTGATAAATTTACGTCAAAGTTTACAGCCTTACCTATTGATTTATCTTTAAAAGGATTTGGATAATCTTTTGGTGCCATGGAGTATGTTTCAGGATTTACAGGTAATCGTCTAATTTTTGGGTCTAATAATATTGCCTGACCCTCTGAAGAAAGAATAAATTCAATAAATAACTCAGCATTTTTTTGATTAGGTGCATTTTTTATTAGTCGCAATATTTGCTGGAACTAAAGCAGTAATGGTTGGGTAAGCAAATTCTACTGGAAAACCAGAAGCAGCTGATGATAATCCAAAAAAATCTATTACTATTCCAATTCCAACATCTCCACTATTAACCCCATCTGGGACTGCAAAACTTGTAGCTGCTACTGTTTTAAAATTTCCAGAAATAAATTTCATTGTTTGCCATCCTTTTAAAAAACCCTCTCCTTGAAGAATAGCTTCCAAAGTTAGATGAGTTGTTCCTGATCTTGAAGGGGAGCTCATGCTAACGTGATTATAATAAATTGGCTTTATTAAATCAGACCATTCTTTAGGTTTCGGAATTTTGTTTGCAGATATATATCTTGTATTCCACATAATTCCGTAACCAGAAGCGGCAAATCCAAGGTAAAAACCATCTTTATCGTGTACAGGAAAAGAACCAATTTTTTCTGGTATACCTTTTACTTTTGGACTGTATTTGCTTAATAGTGCGTCTTTTTTTAAAACTTCCATAGCATCTGGTGCCGAGACCCAAAATAAATCTGTTGCATTATTTGACTTAGTTTCTTGAATATATTTCACTCCTGCAGGAGTTCCTTTTTGTAGAATTTCAGTTTTTATGTTTGGATATTTTTTTTCAAATTCCGTTTTAAATTTTTCAGTTAAATCTTTAGAAAATGACGTTATTATTACTAGATTACCAGTATTTGAATAGGAATTGTTATTAAATAAAAAAAGTAAAAAACTTAAAATTAAAAATGTTTTTTTCATAATTTATACTGTTAAGTCTAATCACTTTTTTATAAACTATCAATATAATTGAAATTTAGTATTAAAGATTAGATAGTAAGATAAATTTACTACTTTTTGTTATTATACCAATTACCAATATTTTCGTTTTTGATAGCTCCAATTGCTTCAATCGGTCTTGAATTTACCGTGTATTCTGAGTGATCATTAGCATTTAATGTAACTCTAATCTGATTAATTGGTTGAGTTAGTTTTTCATCTTCGATGTGATACCATTCTGAATAAACTCTATTTTTATTTCCATTAATATAAATGTGAGCATGTCCTTCATTCATTATATTTTCTTTATTAACTTTTTCAGGAGTAAATTTAAAATTTTTAGTAATTAATTGAATATTGTAACCAGACTTTGCATCTTTAATAACTTTTATATCGACTGAAGGATAAGGACTTTTTGCTTCAATACTTTTATGACTATGATCCTTAGCATCCTTATGCTGAGCAGAAACCTGTAAGCTGAATAAAGATAATATTAATAAAACAATATTTATAAATCTCATTTTAAAATTTTATTATTTAAATTATTATATTACTCTGTGGCAAAATGACAAAAAGATATAGTGGAAAATCTTCAAAAGATAGAAACTTTAAAAAGAAACCTAAGTTTAGTAAAAGAATTAAGTCTTTAATTAAGAGAAATAGATCTAGTCTCTGAAATTTACAAATTCCATTGGTTGACCAATATCAATGGTTCTAATAGCAGCAATTGCTTCTTGTAAATCATCTCTCTTTTTTCCATCTGCTCGTAATTCTTCTCCTTGAATTTTTACTTGGATTTTAAGTTTTAAACTTTTAACTTGAGCAATAATTTTTTTTGCACTTTCTTGGTCAATTCCCTCTTTTAATTCGCTAATTTGTCTTACTGTTCCTCCAGTTGCAGTTTCTGAATTTTTAATTTTAATCACCCTTGGGTCGACTTTGCGTCTAATCAGATGTGTTTGTAGTAATTCATTTACTTGTTTAAGTTTTATATTATCTGGAGCAAGTGTTGTGATTGTTTTGTCTTTTCTTTCAATTGAAATATTAAGACCCTTAAAGTCATAACGAGTACCAATTTCTCTTAAACAGTTAGCAAGTGCATTATCAAATTCTTGATAGTTAATTCTGCTTACAACATCAAATGAGGGCATATTTTTTAATTTAAAATAATTTTACCATATTTACTACTTAAGAAGAAAAGAACTAAATATATTTTCATTTTAATCTTCTAAATATCGCATAATTCTTGCTTGATTTTTCTCAGAATATTCATCAATTGTATCTATAATCTTAAAGCCAATTCTTTTTGAATATTTCGCCTCAAATTTTCTACTAACAGTAATTCCTTCAAATGTATTTCCATTTTTTACAACTCCAAAAAAATATTTTCCTTTTTCAAATTCTAGCAAATCATCATCGTCGGTTGTTTTTTTTGCTTTTGATTTTAGCAAATCAACAAGCGTGTTGAGTGTTGTCCATTATTTAATGATACCAATTTTTTTTTGTCTTAGAATAATAAAGATACCACTACTTATAATAATTAATGAACCAAGAATCATATTTAAAGCAGGAATTTCATTAAATACAAAATAACCTAAAATTATTCCAAAAATTATTATTGTATAACGAAATGGCGAAGTCGTTGAAATATTTGCTGTTTTGATAGTTAAAACTGAAAAGTAATAACCAAGGGTTACAAAGAAAGCTGAAAGAAAAATATATATAAAAATTTCTAAATTAATAGGTTTGTAGTTTAAAAACATTCCAAAACCAAAAAAAACTGTAACTGATAAAGAAGTGATAAAAACAATTTGTAAACTATCATATTGATTTAAGAATTTTCTAGTTATGGTGTCTCGTTGAGTAATAAAAATTGCTGCAATAAGAGGATAAATAAAAGCAAAACCAAATTTTAAATTATTAGGATCTATAACAATAAGCACACCAATAAATCCACAAATAACAGCTGTCCATCTTCTCCATCCTACCTTTTCGTTAAGTATAAATGCACCAGAAGCAGTAATTAAAATGGGAGCTAAATTCATAAGAGAATATAATTCTCCAAAAGGAAGATACATAAGTCCCAAAAAGAAAAATATTGCAGCAACAGACTCTACCAAGCCTCTAAGGTGTAAAGGTTTAGAAGTAATAACTTTAAAATTTAATTTATTTTTATAATATAAATACAAACCTAGAATAATTATTGAACAAATTCCTCTAATAAAGATTATCTCACCAAGTACTGTGATATCCTTATAAAGAAAGAGAATGTATTTTATAAAAGCATCATTAATAGAGAAGAAAAACATACATAAAATCATGTATAAAATTCCCAAAAATTCTTTATTTTTATTATTAAAAAACATCCGTAAATGAACCAATATTGCTATATCGGTGTCGATAATTAATTCAATAGAATTTATTTATATTTAATGTAGTTTATTTTTATTATGGGAAAAAGTCGCGATACAAGAAAAGAAAAGAAAAAGCCAAAGAGCACAGCTCCAAAAGAATCTAGATCAAAAAAACAGTACTAAGTTTTAAAATTAGGCTTTTTTTTTAGTTGAATTCATTATAGGTAGTAGCTGAACCTATATGTGAGATTTTCATGCCCCAAGAAGCTAATCAAACTTCTAAAGTTAGAACAGGGCATATTTTTACCGAAGAACAAATTAATTCACTAATTGAAAACGTTAAACAAAATAACTTTGTTTCAGTTCACCAATTATTAAACAAATATCATCCAGCGGATGTTGCAGACTTAATTAAAATATTACCAAATGAAATACAGATTAAATTATTTAGTCATAAATCTGCAGATTTAAATCCTGAAGTCGTATTGGGATTATCTGATATTTTACAAAAAGAAATATTAGAGCAACTGTCTCCGGATACAATTTCTTCAATTATAAAAGAATTAGAATCTGATGATGCTTTTCAAATTATAGAAAATGTTCCTGAAGAATTCCAAAATCAAATTTTAAATAATCTACCTCAAAAAGATCAAAATTTTTTTAGATTAGGATTAAAATATCCAAAAGATTCAGCTGCAAGAATTATGCAGAGAGAATTTGTGACAATCGATTTAGACTGGACGGTTGGACAAACAATGGATTTTTTGAGGGACTCAACAGATTTACCAGAACAGTTTTTAGAAATTTTTGTTGTAGATAAAGATAGAAAGCCAATCGGGAATGCATCTATTTCAAATATTTTAAGGTCAGATCCAAATGTAAAAGTAAAAGACTTAGTTGCAGAAAACAAAACCTTTATTCCAGCTGATCTTGATAAAGAGAGAGTTGGTAATATTTTTACTCAATATAATTTAGTCTCTGCTGGAGTTGTTGATAAAGAGCAAAAATTAATCGGGGTTATCACGGGAGATGACGTTGTAACAATTGTTAAAGAAGAAGCGGTTGAGGATGCTTTAAGATTAGGAGGTATCGGAGCTGCAGAAGATATAAGTGATAATCCAGTAGAGACTTCAAAAAATAGATTTTTATGGTTATTTATTAATTTAATTACTGCAGTTTTAGCTTCATTTGTTATTGGAATATTTGAAAATACAATTCAAAAAGTTATTGCACTTGCTGTGTTAATGCCAATTGTTGCATCGATGGGAGGAAACGCTGCAACACAAACTTTAACAGTAACAATTCAATTAATTGCTTCACAACAATTGAATGTAAAAAATGTAATGAAAATTATTAATAGAGAAGTTGTGACTGGTTTATTAAATGGATTAGTATTTGCAGCAATTACAGGAGTTTTTGTTTATTTTTGGTTTCATGATTTAAAAATAGCCATTCTTATAGGGGCTGCCATGATTGTAAATTTAACAGTAGCCGGTTTAGCTGGAATTGCGATTCCAGTGACATTAAATAAAATGAAGATTGACCCTGCGGTATCTGCAACTGTTTTTGTAACAACGGTTACTGATGTTGTTGGCTTTTTTGCATTTCTTGGAATAGCAAGTTTATTTGTTTAATTAATATTATTTTTAAATAATAATTTAGAGAGATCATTAGATTTTTTTAAATGATTAAAAATAATCTCTAAACTTTTTTTAATATCTTTTTCAATAGACCAAGGACAATTAATTATAAATAAACCGCTACCTTGCATTCCATCGTTAGAATTATCTGTAATCATTTCTATATGAGATAAATTTTTATAATTTTCTTTTAAAATATCTGAACAAAATGATTCTGATTTTTTATTATTTAATACAGGGTACCAAATAACATAAACCCCAAGAGGAAATTTTTTATAACAATCAGATAACATCCTTGATACTTTTTCATATTCATCTTTAAGTTCATAAGACGGATCAATCAGAATTACTGCTCGCTTTTCTTTGGGTGGTAATAATTGAATAAGTTTTTTATAACTATCTTTGTTTTCAATAATTACTCTTGGGTCATTCTCAAAGTTTTTCTTAAGATTTAAAAATTCTGTAGGATGTAATTCAAGAAAATGAAGCTTATCATCTGCTCTTAAACTTTTAGCAGCAAGAAAGCCTGAACCAGGATATATTTTAAGATCAGAGTTAGAGTTTATCGAATTTATTAATTCTAAATAATTTTTAAAAAAAATATCATTATTTTTTATTTTATATATTTTTTCAATACCTTGAAGGTATTCTTTATTTTTTTGCATATAAGGATCTGAGATAGAATATTTTCCAGCACCAGCATGGGAGTCAATAAATATAAAATTTTTATCTTTTTTTTTTACATAATCTAAAACATAAAAAAGTATAAAATGTTTTAACACATCAGCTGCATTTCCAGCATGATACCCGTGCCTGTAGCTCAGCATATTAAATAAGTTTTTGTATTTTTTTTATAGTTTCGTTTAAGTGAGATTTTTTATAAGGTTTTCCTTTAACAACCCAAACTGAAAGAGGCCATGAGTTATCTTTTTTATTTCTTGCAATAATATGAATATGTAATTGTGGAATAATATTTCCAATTTTTTCTACATTTAAATTAAAAGCCTTAAAAGCTTTTTTCATAACTCTACTGCAATAATCAATTTCTTCCATAAGTTTGATTTGATCTCTTTTATTTAAATCTAATATTTGACGAATATTCTTTCTTTTTGGAATTAGAATGAGCCAAGGAAATTTGGCATTATCCATCAATCTGGCGGTGCACAAGTTTAGATCAGCCACAGAATGAGTAGTTTTGAGTAGTTTTTTGTGTAATTTAAACATCTTATTAAATTAAATAACTATTTTGTTATGGATTTAAAGAAAATTAATCAAAAAATTAAAAAATTCGTAAAAGAAAGAGATTGGGATCAATTTCATTCCCCAAAAAATCTGTCCATGGCCTTGTCTGTAGAAGCTTCAGAATTAGTGGAGATTTTTCAATGGTTAAAAGAAAGTGATTTAAAAAAAATAGATAAAGAGAAAGTAGCCGATGAGATCGCTGATATATTCTTTTATTTATTAAGAATTTCTCAAAAAATGAATATTGATATTGAGAAAAGTTTTTATGCAAAATTAAAAAAGAATATTATAAAATATCCAGTGTTTTTATCAAAAGGAAATAGTCAAAAAAGATCATGAAGCATATTATAAAAATACTAATTTTTATTTTTTTATTCACAAACATTTCTTTTGCTCAACTTTCAAAAGTTCAAATTGAGATTGGTACTAAAAAATTAATTGCTGAAATAGCCGAGACAGACGAAGAGCAAAGTGAGGGGTTAATGAATCGTCCAGCTTTAGGAAAAGATAATGGAATGTTATTTATTTTTGAAGAAGGTTCTACGCCATGTTTTTGGATGAAAGATACGCAAATTCCTTTATCAATAGCTTTTATTAGTAAAACAAACACAATAGTCAGAATAACAGATATGCAACCTTTATCTTTAACAGAACATTGTTCTGGACAACCTATAGTACTTGCACTTGAAGTTAATCAGGGTTGGTTTGAACAAAACAATATAAAAGTAGGAGATAAAATATTAAGTATAAAAAGAGTTAATTAAAAATATTGTTATTTTATATTTTGAATATTATAAGAAATTATCTTGAAAGAATTTAAAGTTAAAGTTTATCCATCAAAAGTAAATTTATCCAAAGAAGATCAGCTTGCATATAGAATTGCAAAAGTTGCAAGCGATAATTCACCTGTAGATGAAAAGGCAGCTGATATGGTGATTAACAGAATTATTGATAATGCCTCTGTTGCTATTGCATCTTTTTCAAGACAACCCGTTACGACCGCTAGAGAAATGGCATTGGCTCATCCAAGAGCTAATGGTGCAACGGTTTTTGGAATTCATTCATCTAAAAAATTTGATTGTGAGTGGGCCGCATGGGCAAACGGGACAGCAGTTCGTGAATTAGATTTTCATGATACTTTTTTAGCAGCTGATTATAGTCACCCTGGTGACAACATTCCTCCCATCTTAGCTGTAGCACAACAAAAAAATTCAAATGGTTTAGATTTAATTAAAGGGATTTTAACTGGTTATGAGATTCAAGTTAATTTAGTTAAAGGAATTTGTCTTCATGAACATAAAATTGATCATATTGCACATTTAGGACCGAGTGTTGCAGCTGGATTAGGTTCTCTTCTAAAACTTGATACTGAAACAATTTATCAATCCGTACAACAAGCTTTACATACAACAATTTCAACAAGGCAATCTCGAAAAGGAGACATTTCTAGCTGGAAAGCTTTTGCTCCTGCTCATGCTGGAAAACTTGCAATTGAAGCGGTTGATCGCTGTATGAGAGGTGAAAGAGCCCCAAATCCAATTTATGAAGGAGAAGACAGTGTAATAGCTAGAATTTTATCAGGACCCGAGGCTGAATACATTGTTCCTTTGCCAGATAAAGGTGAGTCAAAAAAAGCAATTCTTGAAACATATACGAAGGAACATTCTGCAGAATATCAGGCGCAAGCTTTAATAGATTTAGCGCGTGATATGAGAACAAAAATTAAAGATTTTTCTAAAATAGAGAGTATTGAAATTCATACATCTCATCATACCCATTATGTAATTGGAACTGGTGCAAATGATCCTCAAAAGATGGATCCAAATGCCAGTAGAGAAACATTGGATCATTCTATCATGTATATTTTTGCGGTCGCCCTTGAAGATGGTAAATGGCATCATGAAGACTCATACAAACCAGAAAGAGCAAAAAAAGAAACAACAGTAGCCCTATGGAGAAAAATTAAAACTTTTGAAGATAAAGATTGGACAAAAAAATATCATGACAAAGATCCAAAAAAGAAATGTTTTGGAGGTAGAGTTGTTATCAAAATGAAAGATGGAACTAAGATTGAAGATGAATTAGGAATTGCTGATGCCAATCCTTGGGGCAAACGTCCTTTTGAGAGAAAAAATTACATAGAAAAATTTGTAAGTTTAACTAAAAATTTTATCACAAAGTCCGAGTCAGAAAGATTTTTAGAAGCTGTACAAAATTTAAGAAAACTTAAGAGTAAAGAGTTAGATCAATTAAATATTGAAGTTCTTGATAAGATTCAAAATATTAATAGAAAAAAAATAGCAATTTTTTAAATAATTTTTAATGAAAAAAATTATTTGGTTTTTTATATTTCTCTTTTTTTTATCAATCACTTCATTTGCTAATGAAAATAGAGTTCAAGTAATTGATGGTGATACGATTTATATTGGAAAACTCAAGTATCGTTTTTTTGGAATTGATGCTCCAGAAAAAAAACAAATTTGTGAAAAAGACAATATAAAAATACAATGTGGAATTCTTGCTCAGGATGTTCTTAAAAAGAAAATTGGAGATAAAATTCCTGAATGCATTGTAAAAGACAAAGATCGTTATCAAAGATTAGTTGCAGAATGCTTTATTGGCAAAGAAAGTTTATCCAGATTTATGGTCAGAGAAGGTTATGCGGTTGCATATACTCAATATTCTAAAGATTTTATTGACGATGAAAAATATGCAAAGGAAAACAAACTTGGTATTTGGTCGATGAATTTTCAATTACCTTCCGAGTATAGAAAATCTTTGCGAAATAAATAAATTTTATTTAAAAATTTTTTTAATTTTTTTTCTATTATATTTTTTTTTATCTTTAATAATTCTCTTTTTAAATTTTGGCGTTCGAAGAGCTTTAGCCACAGGATTTCTTTTCATAATGAATTTGACAATTATAGCAGATTCTTTATTAAATTAATTTAGACTACTAATTATCGTGAAATTAAATAAGAAATTTGAGCCTTATATTTTTACTGTCATTATGGCTTTTGGCATGAGTTTAATGATGTCATTTATAATCTCATTAATGAATATAGGATTTGTAGATCATTTTTTTTTAATTTGGATTAGAGCTTGGATACCCGCTTTTTTTATAGCACTTGTCCCTGCATACTTTATGGGAAAATTAGCAAGATTTATTCTAACTAGAATTATTGATAGATAATTAAATTCTAAATTGCGATCCTAAGTAAAGTTGTCTTGCTTTTTTATTTTCAACAATTTCTTGCGGAGATCCTTCAGCAATCAATTCTCCATTGTTAATAATGTAAGCTCTATCGACAATATCAAGAGTCTCTTTAACGTTATGATCGGTAATGAAAATACTAATCCCTTTATCTTTTAAGTGTCTAAGCATTTCTTTAAGTTCAATGATTGCAATAGGATCTAAAGCTGCAAAGGGTTCGTCTAATAATAATACTTTAGGAGATGTTGTTAAACACCTTGCGATTTCAACTCTCCTTGCCTCACCACCAGATAGACTTAGTGCTGAAGCAGTTCGAAGATGTGCAATTTTAAATTCATTTAATAAATGTTCAACTAACTCATCCTCTTTTTCTTGGTCTTTGATTGCAACTTCAGCAACCGCTCTAATATTTTCTTCAACTGTTAATCCTCTAAAGATGGATCTTGATTGCGGAAGGTAACTAATACCCTCTTTTGCACGCATATGAATTGGAAGTTCATTAATTACTTTATTGTTAAAGATGACTTTGCCTTGAGTTGGATTTAAAATTCCAAGAACTATAGAAAACATGGTTGTTTTGCCTGCGCCATTTGGACCTAGCAGAGCAACAATTTCTTGTGGATTTACAGTTACACTTACATCTTTAAGAATTACTCTTTTTTTAATTATTTTTGTTAAATGGTTAATTTCAAGAGTTGATGGCTCTCTATTATAATAATAGTCATCAGAGATAAGTTTAAAAACATTATTATTTAATTTTTTATTAATTTTTTTAACAACAGTAGGTTCAGCAATTTTTTCTTCTACTGACTTTTTTATTTGTGTTTGATTTTCTAGAATTTCACTTTCATCTTTTACAAGATTATTTTTAGATAGAATAAGTGGCTTTTCTTCTTGAATTTCTTTTTTGGCCTCACTAATTTCTTCTAAAGTATCTGAAATATTAGAGTCAGCAACAGCAGCAAATTTTTTAATTACTTTTTTATTAGATATGACTGTAAATTTTTGATCCTTATCTTTCATTGCTTAATGTTCCTGTAACTTGTTTACCTTTTTCTTCCATCACTACTTCAACGGTTTTTTTAAAGGTATCAATTATTACCTTATCCGCTTTAATTTGACTAGCGCGTCGCTTTTTAGTTTTTGGGTCCGTTTCGACAAAATCTGCAATTACATTGCCACTTACAAATATATTATTTGACTTTACAAGGTACTCAGCACGGTTTGCGGTTACTACTCCATCTTTCTGAGTTATTTTAACATTTTGTTCGTACAAAATATCATTTGTTGTTTTGTTAAACAAACCTGTTTTGCTAATAATTTTTATAATACTTCCATCTTTTAATAAAAAATCACTATCAACTTCTTTTAAACCTATTAGATCTTGATTGTCTTTATCAATGGTCGCAAGTTTTGCTCTAACGTTATATTGTTTTCCACTTGAATCCACACCGATATAACTAATATTTTCAAACACATTACTTTCAGCCCCTTCTGTGGGCTTAATATTTTTGGATGTTAATTTTAATCTAAAAGTGTTGATAGTCGGATAAACGAAGTAGACAACAAAGATTACTAAAAGACCAATGCCTATAATTTTAAGTTGTTTTTTTCTGATCTCGTTGAGTTTCATTAAACTCCAAAACTTATAAGAGAATGTATATGAATTAGTCCGTAATTATTATTTTTGCCCTTTACAACAAGAGAAGTAATTTTTTTCTTATTCATTATATCAAGCGCAGATCCTGCGAGTGTATCCTCAGAAATCATTTTTGGTTGTTTAGTCATTACTTCTTTTGCAGTTTTTTCTAAAAAATTCTTCTTATGAATAGAACGTCTAATATCTCCATCCGTTATAATTCCAGTAACTTTTTTGGATTTATTTATCACAAGCACGCAGCCATAAGCTTTTTTGGTTATCTGAATAACTGCATTTTTTACAGACGCCTTTTCATTTATAAACGGCACTTCTGATCTTTTAATCATAATATCTTTGACACGCGTAAGTTGTTTTCCCAAAGCACCGGATGGATGATAAACGGCAAATTTTTCTTTGCTAAATTTATTTAATTTCATCAGCGTGATTGCAACGCTATCGCCCCAAGCAAGCAACATTGAGGTAGAGCTTGTTGGAACAATGTCAAGACCAGCTTCTTTTACTTTTGGAAGAACAATTTTAATTGTACTTGCATTAATTAAAGTTGAATTTTCTCTTGAAGCAACACCAATAATAGGCATTTTAAATTTATGTGCATAATTTAAGATACTTTTTAATTCATCTGTGTTTCCAGAATAAGACATAATTAAAAAGCAATCTTGCTTTGGATTGCAGGCTCCAAGATCTCCATGAGCGGCCTCAGATGGATGTAGATAAACAGCTGGAACTCCAACAGAACTTAATGTTGCAGAAATTTTTCTAATAATATGACCTGATTTTCCCATACCAACACATATTATTTTACCTTTGCATTTCTGGATTAGATCAATAGCTTTAATAAAATTAGCATTATATGATTTAGATAATTTTCTTAATGCATTGATCTCTTGAAAAATTACTTCTTTTGCAAATTTTATTTTTTGATTTTGTATCATCTAATGTGCAAAAATATCTTGATTATTCCAACCAGCAAGATCTAATGTTACTCGATGTTTTAAAAATTTAAAACAATGCTCAGCAAGTTCCATTCGTTTTTCTCTAATTAAAATTTTATCTAATTCCTCTTTGATTTTATGCAAATATAAAACATCTGATGCTGCGTAATTTATTTGTTGTTCAGTTAAAGTTTCTACACCCCAATCTGAACTTTGCATTTGCTTTGATAGTTCAATATTTAAAAGTTCTTTACATAAATCTTTAAGGCCATGTTTGTCTGTATAAGTTCTACCAATTTTTGATGCAATCTTTGTGCAGTACACATTGTTAATTTCTGCTTTTAAATAATAGTTTAAAACTGCAAGATCAAACCTTGCAAATTGAAAAATTTTTTTAATATTATTATCTTCTAGAATTTTTTTCAAATTATCAGCTTTAAATGTTTTTCTATTAATTTGAATTAAATGAACTTCTTTATTGCCTGAAGATATTTGAACAAGACAAAGGGGGTCCCTTTTATAATCAAGACCCATTGTTTCAGTATCAATTGCAATAATTTTTCCAAGATTTAAATTATTGGGTAGATCATTTTTATGGATTTTGACTTTCATACTATTGTTAAATAAAAGGTATTATCTTTAATTATTATGATTAAACAATGGCAGAAAAAAAGACAATAACAGTATTCGGTGGAACAGGATTTATAGGTCGAAATCTTATAGGCAAAATTGCGAAAAAAGGTTTTAAAATAGTCGTTCCAACACGAAATCCTTATCTTCATGGTTATCTAAAACCAATGGGAGATCCAGGACAAATTGAAGTCTTAAAGTTTAATCCGTTTGATTTTTCAAGTCTTAATGAATTTATAAAGAGTTCAGAGATTGTGATTAATTGCATAGGAGTTTTATATGAGAAAAAAAATCAAAAATTTGATCATGTACATCATTTATTTCCAAAATTTTTATCAAGTATTTTAGATAAAGAAATTACTAAAAAATTTATTCATATTTCCGCATTAGGGGCAAATAAAAATTCTAACTCTTTATACATTAAATCAAAATTTCAAGGCGAAGAAGCTGTTATTGATAACTTCAAAAATTCAATTATTTTACGGCCTAGTATTGTATTTGGAACAAATGATAGTTTTTTTAATTTATTTAATAAATTAATAAATATTTTACCTATTATCCCTCTTGCAGGCTCTAAGACAAAATTTCAACCATGTTATGTTGGAGATGTCACTGATGCTATTATTAAAATTATAGAACAAGTAAACCTTAATTCTATTTATGAGTTAGGAGGTCCTAAGATTTATACTTTTAAAGAATTAATTGAAACATTGCTTGTGTCATTAAAAAAGAAAAGATTGATAGTGGAGCTTCCAGACTTTGCAGCAAGAGTTCAGGCAAAAGTAATGCAATTACTACCTAATCCTTTACTTACAGAAGATCAGTTAGAAATATTAAAATCAGATAATGTTTGTTCAAATCAATATCCAGGTTTTAAAGAACTTGGTATATCAGCCAGGACTGTTGAGATAATATTACCTAATTATATTTTTAGTCAGGTTATTCGCTAAAGAAATAATAATATAGATACACCAAGAATTATTCTGTAATAAATGAAAATATTTAAGTTAAATTTAGATATAAAAGATAAAAAAAATTTTATTGTAAGATAAGAAGAAAGAAAAGAAGTAATAAAAGCAACTATTGCAATATAATTTAAATCTGAATTATTTGTTTTAATTAAATCTAATACTCCAAGAAAACATGCTCCAGCCGTTGTTGGTATTGATAAGAAGAAAGAAAATTTTGCAGCCTCAAATCTTGAATATCCTAAAAAACGTCCAGCTGTTAAAGTAATACCCGATCTACTTACACCAGGAATAAGGGAAATTATTTGAAACAATCCAATTACTAAAGAACTTTTTAAATTAAGATCTTTATAGAGTGTTTTTGAAGGATTTATTTTATCGCTAATAAATAAAATAATTCCAAAAATAATTAAAGTAAGTGCAATTATTTTTATTGAAAAATATTCATAATTTATTAGACGAAATTTGTGAACAAAATATCCAACAATAATTACAGGGATGGTTGCTGTAATGATATTAAAAATCATCTTTGTTTTTTTTAGCAATCCCAAAAGCTCTGAAAAAAAATAAGTAATGATAGCAAGTAAAGAGCCTAAATGAAAAACAAGATTTAAAATTTCATTATGATTATGATAGTCAAGTAACTGTTCTGTCATAATAAGATGAGCATTTGATGAGATTGGTAAAAATTCGGCAACACCTTGAACAATTCCAAGAATTATTATTTTTATTAACTCATCCATAATTAAAGCTTTAGTCTAGGCAGATAACTTTATAAATTTAATTATTAGTTAAATATTGTTTACAATTAATGATTGAATATGAATAAAAAAAGTCAATTTTACTAATGAATTATTAAATAGTAAAAAATGATTCATTATTACTGTCCTAATTTGTCTTTTAAAAACATGACTTTTATGTGAATAATATAAAAAAACACTAAATTTTAACAATTTTTCACTAATGTCAGAAAAAATGCTCAAATTTGTCAATACAAAGGGACAAACTCCTGAAAAATTAAGTCCTTCTCAAAGGATAAAAAACTTTTCTGAAATTTATAAAAATTATATTGCTCCAAAAGCAGAGGAACAGTCTAGTAGATGTTCACAGTGCGGAGTTCCTTATTGTCAAATTCACTGTCCACTTTCAAATAATATTCCTGATTGGCTAAAGTTAACAGCCGAAGGCAGATTAGAAGAAGCTTATGAAATTTCTTCAGCAACTAATAATATGCCAGAGGTTTGTGGTAGAATATGTCCGCAAGACAGACTTTGCGAAGGAAATTGCGTAATTGAAAGAGCAGGGCACGGCACAGTCACTATTGGTTCTATAGAAAAATTTATTACCGATACTGCTTTTGAAGAAGGTTGGGTAAAACCAATTAAAATTAAAAAAAATTTAGGACAAAGCGTTGGCATTATAGGAGCAGGACCTGCAGGTCTTGCCGCTGCTGAGCAACTTAGAAAAATTGGATACGAAATTACAGTTTATGATAAATACGATAGACCAGGTGGATTATTAATTTATGGAATTCCAAATTTTAAATTAGAAAAAAACATTGTTGAAAGAAGAACAAAACTTTTAAAGGAAAGTGGAATTAAATTTGAATTAAATTTTATAGTCGGAAAAAATGCAACTTTATCTGAGCTTAAAAAAAGACATGATGCAATATTAATTGCAACAGGAGTCTACAAAGCTAGAGAAGTAGAAATTCAGGGTTCAAATCTTAAAAATATTTTTCCCGCAATGGAATTTTTAACAGCTTCAAATAAAAAAGGTTTAGGGGATAAAGTTAAAATGTTTGATGATGGAACTTTAAATGCCGAAGGAAAAGATATTGTTGTGATTGGCGGAGGTGATACAGCAATGGATTGTGTTAGAACTTCGATAAGACAAAATGCTAAATCAGTAAAGTGTTTATATAGAAGAGACAAAAAAAATATGCCAGGTTCAGCAAGAGAAGTTGCTAATGCTGAAGAAGAAGGAGTAGATTTTCAATGGCTTACAAATCCAAAGGAATTTATTGGTAAAAATGGAAAAGTTGCAGAAGTTATTCTTAATAAAATGAAATTAGGAGATGCGGATGCAACTGGAAGACAAACGCCAGAAATTATTCAAGGCTCTGAAATTAAAATTAAAGCTGATATGGTAATTAAAGCTTTAGGATTTGATCCTGAAGATATTCCAAAATTATTTTCAGAGCCAAAACTTGATGTATCCAAATGGGGAACTATCAAAATAGATCTTAAAACAATGCAAACAAATTTAGACGGAGTTTTTGCAGCTGGAGATATTGTCAGAGGAGCATCATTAGTTGTCTGGGCTATTAAAGACGGAAGAGATGCTGCAGAAGCAATGGATATTTATTTAAAAAATAAGATTTCCAAGTCATCAAAGAAAAGAATGGTTGCTTAATTTATTTATGAGAATTTTAGATCAAAATTTACAAAAATTAACGAAAGCAGGAGTTTATAATAAAGAGGACGAGCATGACTCTTGCGGCGTTGGTTTTGTTGCCTCAATTGATGGAAAACCAAGAAGAGAAGTGGTTGAAAATGGAATTGAAGCGCTCAAAGCTGTTTGGCATAGAGGCGCAGTAGATAAGGATGGAAAAACAGGGGATGGAGCTGGAATTCATATTGAATTATCAAAAGATTTTTTTGAAGAACAAATAAAAATTACAGGACATCATACTCATAAAAACGATCAGTTGTGCGTGGGCATGATTTTTTTACCTAGAAATGATTATGGTGCACAAGAAGCTTGTAGGACTATCGTTGAGCATGAATTGTTATCTAATAATTTTTATATTTTTGGTTGGAGACACGTTCCAGTAAAAGCAAAAGTTCTTGGAATTAAGGCAAACGACACAAGACCTGAAATCGAGCAAATATTATTTTCTCCAATAGAAAAAACAGAATCAGAAGAATTAGAAAAAAATATTTATATTGTAAGAAAAAAAATTGAAAAAAAGATTACACAATCGCAGTTAAAAGATTTTTATATTTCATCTATTAGTTCAAGATCGATAATTTATAAAGGAATGTTTCTAGCTGAGCACTTATCAGATTTTTATCCAGACTTACTAGATAAAAGATTTGTTTCTAGATTTTCAATTTTTCATCAAAGATATTCAACGAATACTTTTCCAAGCTGGGAACTCGCTCAACCTTTTAGAATCTTAGCGCATAATGGTGAGATAAATACTTTAAAAGGAAATGTGAATTGGATGAAGACTCATGAGCAAGGACTTGAATCTGATTTGTATCCAAACATTGAAGATTTAAAACCAATTTTAAAATCTGGAAGTTCTGACACAGCTTGTCTCGACGCTGTTTTTGAATTGCTAACAAGGTCAGGAAGATTGCTACCGCTTGTTAAGATGATGTTGATGCCAGAGGCATGGTCTAAGAGAAGTAAAATTATTCCTCAAGCTTACCGTGATATGTATAATTATTTAAATTCAGTGATTGAACCTTGGGATGGGCCAGCAGCAATTGCCGCAACCGATGGTAATTGGATTTTAGCTGCAACAGATAGAAATGGTTTAAGACCCTTAAGATATACAATTACAAAAGATAAAATTTTATTTGCAGGATCAGAAACTGGGATGGTTCCAGTTCAAGAGGAGAATATTATTTATAGAGGTAGAGTAGGTCCAGGACAAATGATAGCCGTTAATCTTGATGAAGGCGTTTATTATAATGATAAAAAAATTAAAGATTTTTTATCTAAAAATCCAATTTATAAAAAATTTAGTCAAAATTTAATTGAGATCAGTAAAAAATTTAACAATTTAGAAGAATTTAATTTTTTTGAAGGAGATGAATTAAGACAAAAACAATATGCAGCTGGGATCTCTATTGAGGACTTAGAGATGATTTTACATCCAATGGTGGAGGATAAAAAAGAAGCAGTAGGTTCTATGGGCGATGATACACCAGCAGCTGTTTTATCTGATATTTATAGGCCATTATCACACTTTTTTAGACAAAACTTCAGTCAGGTAACAAATCCTCCAATCGACTCTTTAAGAGAAAATAGAGTGATGTCATTGAATACAAGAATTGGAAATTTACAAAATATTTTAGGCGAAGATTTATTTAATAAAAAAAGTTATCTTTTAGAAAGTCCAGTATTATCTAATGCTCAATTTAAAAAATTATTTGAAGTTTTAAATGATGAATATAGAGAAATAGATTGTACATTTGATGCTGAAGATTCAGAAATTAACTTAAAAAAAGAATTAAAAAGAATTCAAACGGAAGCAGAAATAGCAGTTAGAGAAGGTGCTAAACATATTATTTTAACTGATGAGAAAATTTCAGGTAAAAGAATTGGAATTCCAATTATTCTTGCAACAGGTGCAGTGCAAACTCATTTAGTTAATCACGGACTTAGAAAATTTACCTCATTAAATATTAAGTCAGCAGAATGTTTAGATGTTCATTATTTTGCAGTTTTAATTGGTGTTGGCGCTACAACAGTTAATCCATATTTGGCATTTGATTGTATTTATCAACGATATCAAAAAAAAATTTTTGGAAAATTAACTTTTACTGAATGCGTTAGTAATTACGTCAAAGCAGTCAATGATGGATTATTAAAAGTCATGTCTAAACTTGGCATATCAGTCATTAGTTCTTATAGAGGTGGTTTAAATTTTAGCGGTCTTGGTTTAAGTAGAGCTTTGGTTGCTGAATACTTTCCAGGAATGTATTCGAAAATTTCTGGGATTGGAGTTTCTGGAATTGAGAAAATGATTAGAACTCAACATCAAAAAGCATTTAGAGGAAATGTAATTAGTTTGCCAATCGGGGGATTTTATAAATTTAGAAAAGGAGGAGAACAGCATTCTAACCAAGCAATGACTATGCATATGTTACAAACTGCTGTTGCGACAGATTCTTATGATTTATATAAAAAATATTCAAAAATTATTAACGAACAACACCCCTTAAATCTTAGGGATCTTTTAGATTTTAATTTAATTAAAAAACCAATTCTAATTGAAGAAGTTGAATCTATTACAAATATAAGAAAAAGATTTGGAAGTGGAAGCATGTCTTTAGGAGCTCTTTCTAAAGAGGCACATGAAACTTTAGCAATTGCAATGAATAGAATTGGTGGAGCTTCATGTAGTGGAGAAGGAGGAGAAGATGCAAGAAGAGCAATACCAAAAGAAAATGGCGATAATGCTAATTCAAGAGTTAAGCAGATTGCCTCGGCTAGATTTGGAGTAACAGCTGAATATTTAAATAATTGTGATGAAATAGAAATTAAAATATCTCAAGGTGCAAAACCAGGAGAAGGCGGTCAATTGCCAGGATTTAAAGTGACAGCTGAAATTGCAACTTTGAGACATTCAACTCCAGGAGTTACTTTAATATCTCCACCGCCTCATCATGATATTTATTCAATCGAAGATTTATCGCAACTTATCTATGATTTAAAACAAATAAATCCTAAAGCAAAAATTGGAGTAAAGTTAGTTTCGTCAACGGGAATAGGAACAATTGCTGCAGGAGTTGCAAAGGCAAAAGCAGATGTAATTCTAATTAGTGGACATTCAGGCGGAACAGGAGCTTCACCATTAACCAGTGTGAAGTATGCCGGACTTCCTTGGGAAATTGGTTTAACAGAGGCTAATCAAATTTTAACTTTAAATGGTTTAAGACATGAAGTTATTTTAAGAACTGATGGAGGAATTAAAACAGGTAGAGACGTTGTTATGGCTGCAATGATGGGAGCAGATGATTTTGGGATAGCAACAACTTCATTAATAGCTATGGGTTGTATAATGGTAAGACAGTGTCATTCTAATACTTGTCCGGTTGGAATTTGTACGCAAGATGAAGAATTAAGAAAAAAATTTACAGGTACACCAGAAAAAATTGTTAATTTATTTTCATTTATAGCTGAAGAAGTAAGAGAAATTTTAGCAAGTCTTGGTTTTAAATCTTTAAACGAAATTGTCGGAAGAACTGATTTATTAAAACAAGTAAGTAGAGGATCTGCTAATTTAGATGATTTAGACTTAAACCCACTTTTAGTTCAAGCGGATCCAGGAGAAAATCCAAGATATTGTTTAAAAAGGGAAAGAAAGGAAGTTCCAGATAGTTTGGATAAACAGATTATAAAAGACTCACTTTCCTTGATTGAAAAAGGACAAAAGTTTCAATTAAGTTACGCTGTAAAAAATACTCATAGATCTGTCGGAACAAGATTAAGTTCAATTATTACAACTCAATTTAAGAATAAGAAATTATCCGAAGATCATATTTTAATTAAATTAAGAGGTTCAGCGGGACAATCCCTTGGGGCATTTGGTGTTTCTGGAATTAAAATAGAGGTAACAGGTGATGCAAATGATTATGTTGGCAAAGGATTATCTGGTGCAAAAATAATTATAAAACCAGCAGCGAACAGTGAAATACAAACTTCAAAAAATACCATCATTGGAAATACAGTTTTATATGGTGCAACATCAGGACTATTGCTAGCGGCGGGACAAGCAGGGGAAAGATTTGCAGTTAGAAATTCAGGAGCTTCAGCTGTTATAGAAGGATGTGGAACTAATGGTTGTGAATATATGACTGGCGGCACCGTTGTTATATTAGGAGAAGTAGGAGATAATTTTGCAGCAGGCATGACAGGAGGAATGGCATTTGTTTATGATCCTGAAAATAGTTTTGAGAATTACATAAATCCATCCTCAGTTATTTGGCAAAGAATAGAGACAGATTATTGGAACGATTTTCTTTTAAATTTAATAAAATTACATGAAAAAGAAACTCAATCAGTTTATTCAAAAAAAATTATTCAACAATGGAGTAATGAAAAAAATAATTTTTATCAAATTTGCCCTAAAGAAATGTTAGATAAGTTAAAGCAACCATTATCGAATAAGGCAGTTCATGAACAAGCAGTCTAAATCAATTAACTTATTCTGTTTTGGCTTTGGTTTAACGGCTAGATATTTTGTAAAAGAACTCTTAAAAAATAAATATAAAATTAATTTAATTACAACTTCAAGATCTAAAAGTTCTAATAAAAAATTTTTAAATATTAATTATAAAAATTTTTATTTCGAGAATAATAAATTTGATAAAAAAATTAAGCAATATATTTTAAATGCAAGTCATGTATTAGTTTCAATTCCACCAAAAGATAGAAAAGATTTAGTCATTGAAAATTTTTATAATGAAATGTGTTTAAATAAAAAAATTAAATGGCTAGGATATCTTTCATCAACGAGTGTCTACGGAAATTATCAAGGAAAATGGGTTAATGAAAAAAGTAAATTACTTACTAACAATGAAACGGGAATAAATAGAATTGTAGCTGAAAATGAATGGTTAAAATTAAATTATCATCACTTTATTCCAACAAGAATATTTAGACTATCAGGAATTTATTCTCCAGAAAGAAATATATTTTTACGATTAGTAAACGGCCAAGTTCGTTACGTTAAAAAAAGTAATCATTATTTTTCAAGAATTCATGTTGCTGATATAGCTCAAGTTTTATTCAAGTCTTTAATTTATTCAAAAGCTGGAGAGATTTATAATGTAGCAGATAATAGGCCATGCTCTTATGATAAAATTATATCTTTTGCTAGTGGTTTAATGGGAATTCAAAATCCATCCGCAGTATCTTTTGAATCCTTGCAAGAAGGTGAAATGAAAAATTTTTATAAAGATTCAAAAAAAGTTAGTAATGCAAAAATTAAAAAAGATTTAAAAGTAAAATTATATTTTCCAACTTATAAAGAAGGTTTAAAAAGTATTTTAAATAATATTTTTGATCGCTAAGTCGAGTTTTTTTAAATCCTGAGTCCTCGATAAGGAATGATCGCCATCATTAATAATTGTTAAATTTATTTTTTTACTTATCAGAGTTTTTAGTAGCTTTAATGAATAAAACCAGGGAACTGAAGAGTCGTTAATACCATGTAATAGTTCAACTGGGAAATTACATTTAATTTTTTTATTAAGAATTAAGTTTTTTTTTCCATCAACTATAAATTTTTTAGTTATAGGGTAAAAATTATTATGGTTACTTCTTAATTTGTAGATTTTATTTTTTTTTATATTATTTTTTTCAAAAATATTTAATTTTTTCCATATTAATTCTTCTGTAAAATCAGGAGCAGAAGCTATGCCAACATAGCCTTTAATTCTTTTATAAAAATATTTAATCAATATAACACCAATCCAAGCACCCATGCTTGAACCAACAAGAACTATCTTATTTTTTTTGATCAATTTTTTTATAATTGATCTTGAATCATTGATCCAATCTTTAATACTAAAATCTGTAAATTTTCCTGAGGATTTTCCATGACCACTATATTCAAATAATAATAAGTTTATTTTATTTTTATTAACAAATTTTTTTAAGTGTTTAGCTTTTTTACTTTGAATATTGGACATTAACCCGTGAAGAAAAATAATTGTAGTTAGACTTTTATTATTAATAAATTTGTAATGAATTTTTTGATTATTTTTTGTTAAAAAAAAATTTTGCTTTGGATTATTCATTTTTAAAAGTATAGCATATTAATTTAATGGATAAAAAAATTCGTTTACTGCAAGTTATTCCAAGACTAGATGTGGGTGGTGCAGAAACAGGATGCAAAGATATTGCACAATTTATTGCTAAACAAAACTATTTTTCTGCAATTTTATGTTCAGGAGGGGAGCAAGTTAAAAATATTGATCAAACCAAAGTAAAAATTTTTAAGTTTTCAGTCCAGAGCAAAAACCCATTTGTAATTTTTTTTAATATATTTGTAATTTTATTTATTGTTTTTTTTTATAAAATTAACATTATTCATGTTCGAAGTCGTGCTCCGGCTTGGTCATGTTATTTTGCAAGTAAATTATTATCAGTACCTTTGATATCTACTTTTCATGGTACTTATAATTTTAACAATCCTTTAAAAAAATTTTACAATTCAGTTATGTTAAGAGGCAATTCTGTAATTGCTGGTTCAAGGTTTATTTTTGAGCATATAAAAAATAATTATAATTACTCGAAGGAGATTTTTCTTATACCAAGAGGAATTGATGTTAATTATTTTAACCCAAAAAATTCAAGTATTGAAGAATTGAATAGTGTTAGAACGCGTTGGGGTATTTCCAGTAATAATTTTTTAATATTACTTCCAGGTAGATTAACTTTTTGGAAAGGACAGTTTCTTTTTTTAAATACCTTATTATTTTTAAAAGAAGAAAATTTACTAAATAATATCAGCGCTATTATACTTGGCGACGATCAAGGTAGAACTGAATATAGACAATATCTCTTAGATTTTATCAGAGAGCATCGATTAGAAGAGAATGTAAAGATTGTTTCACACGAATCTTTTATGCCATCAGCTTATAACGCTTGTGATTTAGTATTATCAGCTTCTATTGAACCAGAGGCATTTGGTAGAGTAGCAGTCGAAGCACAAGCAATGGAAAAACCAATACTAGCAAGTAATATTGGCGGTTCCAATGAAACGATTATTGATGGACAAACTGGCTGGCTATTTAAATCTGATGATGAAAAAGATTTGGCAAAGATGATTATTGAAGTTTCAAAAAAAGATAAAAGTTTTTTAAAAGATTTAGGAGCAAAGGGTAGAGCTAATGTTATGAATAATTATACGGTAGATCAAATGTGCTCTAAAACACTAGAAATTTATAAATCCTTAGTTTAATAAGAGACATGCTTAACATCACGCTTTTAGATGGAAAAAAACTACAATTTCCAGGAAAAGTTAATGGACATGAGATAGCAAAAACTATTAGTCCTTCACTTGCAAAAAAAGCTTTAGTTATAAAAGTCAATGATAGTTTTAAAGATTTAAGCACATTTATTGAAAAAGATTCTACAGTCCAAATCATTACGATTGAAGATGATTATGGATTAGAAGTTATAAGACACGACACCGCACATGTTCTTGCTATGGCAGTTCAAGAACTTTTTAAAGATACCCAAGTTACTATTGGCCCAGTTATTGAAAATGGTTTTTATTATGACTTCTCTAGAAAAAAACCTTTTACCGATGAAGATTTAATTAAAATTGAAGAAAAAATGCGCGAGATCATTGATCGTGATGAGCCTACAACTAGAGAAGTTTGGGATAGAGATAAAGCAATAGAACATTTTAAAAAAAAAGGGGAGCTATATAAAGCCGAAATAATAAAAAGCATTCCAACCAAAGAAGAAATTTCAATTTATTTTCATGGTAAGTGGCACGATCTATGTAGAGGTCCACATTTAACTTCTACTGGTAAAATAGGAAAAGCTTTTAAATTGACAAAACTTGCAGGAGCTTATTGGCGAGGAGATTCAAATAATGAAATGCTTCAAAGAATTTATGGAACATGTTGGAGAAATAAAAAAGAGTTGGATGAATATTTACATAGAATAGAAGAAGCCGAAAAAAGAGACCATCGCAAACTTGGAAAAGTTATGGATTTATTTCATTTCCAAGAAGAAAGTCCCGGAGCTGTATTTTGGCACGAGGGAGGCTGGCAGTTATTTCAGTCTCTTATTGATTTTATGCGCCAAAGACAAACAGAAGCTGGTTATCGAGAAGTAAATACACCAGATATTTTAGATAAAACATTATGGGAGAAATCTGGGCATTGGGAAAAATTTCAAGAACATATGTACACAACAAAAACTCCAGATGAGCGAGTTTTTGCAATTAAGCCGATGAATTGTCCTGGCTGTGTTCAAATTTTTAACCAAGGACTTAAAAGTTATAGGGATTTACCTTTAAAATTGTCAGAATTTGGCAAAGTCCATCGTTATGAAAGTTCAGGATCTTTACATGGATTAATGAGAGTTAGATCTTTTACTCAAGATGATGCTCATATTTTTTGCACTGAAAATCAAATTACAGAGGAGTCATTAAAAGTTACTAAATTGATTTTAGATATTTATAAAGCCTTTGGTTTTGAAAATGTAATTTTAAAATATTCTGATCGACCCGTAAAAAGAGTCGGTGATGATAAACTATGGGATAAAGCAGAAGCTGCATTATTAGAAGCAGTGAAAGCTTCAAAATTAGATTATTCTATTAATAAAGGTGAAGGAGCTTTTTATGGTCCTAAAATTGAATTTGTTTTAAGAGATACAATTGGTCGAGATTGGCAGTGTGGAACTTTGCAAGTGGATTTAAATTTACCAGGCAGATTAGGAGCAACTTATATTGATAAAGATGGAGTTAAAAAAAATCCGGTTATGTTGCATCGAGCATTATTTGGATCACTCGAAAGATTTATAGGAATTTTAATTGAACATTACGCAGGTAAACTTCCATTGTGGTTATCTCCTAAACAAGTTGCAATACTACCAATTTCTCAGGAATTTGATGATTATGCAAAAAAAGTATCCGCTGAACTTGATAAAAATAAAATAAGGAATATTATTGATCTTAAGAATGAAAAAATTAATTACAAGATTAGAGAATACTCTTTATCTAAGACACCAATTTTAATGATTTGTGGATCTAAAGAACAAGAAAATCAATCAATTACACTTCGAAGACTTGGCCAAGAAAAACAAGATACATTGCCTTTAAAAGAAGCTATGAGTTTATTAGTTAAAGAAGCTTCAGTACCTAAAATCTAGGAGTATATTTATTAATCAAAATTTTCAAAATAACAGAAGTAATTTTAAGTCTAGCAACTCTTCAAATCGTGGACCAAAAGTAAACGATAGGATTAGAGCAACTGATGTTCAATTGATCGGAAGCGATGGTCAAAATATCGGAATCGTTTCATTAAATGATGCGTTGATGACGGCAAAAGAGCAGGGTTTAGATTTAATTGAGATCGCCCCAAATGCAAAACCTCCTGTTTGTAAAATAACCGATTTTGGAAAGTATAAATACGAGTTACAAAAAAAAGCGAGCCAAGCAAAGAAGAAACAAAAAGTTGTAACGCTTAAAGAAATTAAAATGAGACCAGGAACAGATGTTCATGATTATAATTTTAAAATGAAGGCAACGGAGAAATTTTTAGCTAAAGGAGATAAAGTAAAATTTACAATCAAATTTAAAGGAAGAGAAATGCAGCATTTAAAACTAGCCCAAGATCTTGCGGATAGAATTGTAAGTGATTTAAAAATAACTGGTAAAGTTGAACAAGCTCCAAAAATGGAAGGCAAACAAATGACCTTTATTATTCAGCCATTAAAATAGCAGTTTCGTCACCTTCATACTTATTGTTTTTCATCTTTAATATTAGTATAAACCGCAGGTATTTATTTTATGTATAAAATTAAAACTAAGAGCTCAGCTAAAAAAAGATTTAGAATTACAGCTACAGGTAAAGTAAAAATGCCTCAAGCTGGAAAACGACATGGCATGATAAAAAGAACGAACGCTCAGATTAGAAGACAAAGAGGGATGGCAATTATGTCAAAGCCTGATGCTAAAATCGTTAAATCTTACATGCCAAATAGTCTAAGAGGATAATTTATGTCACGAGTTAAACGAGGGGTAACGAGTCACGCAAAACATAAAAAAGTTTTTAAAGCCGCAAAAGGCTTTTATGGAAGAAAAAAGAATACAATTAGAACTGCTAAACAATCAGTAGAAAAATCTTTACAATATTCTTATAGAGATCGAAGAGCTAAAAAAAGAAATTTTAGATCTCTTTGGATACAAAGAATTAATGCTGGTGTTAGAGAACAAGGTTTGACCTATTCTAAATTTATTAATGGTCTCAATAAAACCAAGATTTCTATTGATAGAAAAATTTTAGCAGATTTAGCTTATCAAAATCCTGAGGCTTTTAAATCCATCGTAAAAAAGGTACAGTCAAGCCTAAATTAGAAAACTAGTTTCTTAAATACTAGTAGATCATCATGGATGAAATTTTATATTTAGAGAAAGAATTTAAATCTAAAATAGATCAGTCTGATAATCTTCATAAAATTGAACAAGTAAAATCTGAAGCCTTTGGTAAAAATGGAAAGATTGGTGAGCTTTTTAAAAAAATTACAACTCTTCAAGGTGAAGATAGAAAATCTTTTGCTTCAAATTTAAATAAATTAAAAGATGATATTAATCATCTCATTAATTCTAAAATAAGTTTTTTTGAACAGAATGAAATTAATAAAAAATTATTAGAAGACAGAATTGATGTTACTTTACCAGGAAGACCCATTACTTTTGGAAAAATTCATCCAGTTACACAAGTCATTGATGAAATTACAGCTATTTTTGGAGAAATAGGATTTTCAGTAGCAGAAGGACCTGATGTTGAAAATGAATACAACAATTTTACCGCATTAAATACACCTCCACATCACCCAGCAAGGGATATGCATGACACTTTTTATTTAGGTCAAGATAAAGAAATTTTATTAAGAACCCATACCTCACCAGTACAAATAAGAACTATGTTGTCTGGAAAACCACCATTTAAAATTATTGCGCCTGGAAGAACTTATAGATGTGATAGCGACCAAACTCATACTCCCATGTTTCATCAAGTTGAAGGTTTGCATATAGATAAAAATATAAACATGGGACATTTAAAAGGTGTTCTTGATTATTTTATTAGAAAATTCTTTGAAGTAGATAAAATAAAGATGAGATTTAGACCTAGCCATTTTCCTTTTACCGAGCCATCAGCAGAAGTTGATATTGGTTATGAATTAAAGGATGGAAAAATTGTCATTGGTGAAGGAAATAAATGGCTTGAAATATTGGGTTGCGGGATGGTTCATCCTAACGTTTTAAAAAATTGCAAAGTAAATACTTCAATCTATCAAGGTTATGCATTTGGTATCGGAATTGATAGATTAGCAATGCTTAAATACGGAATAAATGATCTAAGATCTTTTTTTGAAACAGATGTCAGATGGTTAGAGCATTATGGATTTGATCCATTGGATATACCTGCAAATTATAGAGGTTTTAGTAGATGAAAATAACATCTTCTTGGTTAAAAGATCATTTAAAAACAACTTCAAATATTGAAAAGATTGTTTCAACTCTAAATAATATAGGTCTTGAAGTTGAAAGTGTTGGAACGGCGGATAAAAATAATTTTTTTTTAGTAGCAAAGATCATTAAAGCAGAAAAACACCCTAACGCAGATAAATTGAAATTATGTGATGTTGATATTGGATCTGGAAAAATTACTAAAAGTTGTTTGTGGAGCTTCAAACGCTAGGGATGGTTTATTAACTGTTTATGCTGGACCAGGTGCCATTATTCCTAAAAATCAGCTGAAGATTAAAGTTACTAATATTAGAGGAGTTGATTCATACGGAATGCTTTGTTCAGAAACTGAACTAGGCTTATCTGATGAAAGCCAAGGAATTATTGAATTAGATTCAAAAAAATTTAAAATCGGAAATAGTTATTTTAAAAATAATAGCGAACCAGTAATTGATATATCCATAACCCCTAATAGATCTGACTGCTTAGGAGTAAGAGGTATTGCAAGAGATTTATCGACAGCAGGTCTTGGAAAGTTAATTGATTTAGAAGAAATTAAATTAAAAAATAATATAAAAAATCCTTTTAAAGTTATTATTGAATCTAATTCTGGATGTTCTTCATTTGCACATTGCTACATTGAGGGAATAAAAAATAAAGAAAGTCCAAAATGGCTTAAAGATAAATTAATTTCAATTGGAATGAATCCAATTTCAGCTGTTGTTGATATTACAAATTATATTATGTTTGATCTAAATAGACCTTTGCACGCCTATGATGCTGATAAAATTGAAAGAAAAGTTATCGTACGTTTATCAAAAAAAGGAGAAAAATTTTTAGCTTTAGATAATAACAATTACTTAATTGAAGAGGGTGCGTGCCTAATTACTAATGAGAAAAAAATTCTTGGTTTAGGAGGAGTAATTGGTGGAGAAAGTTCTTCAATTTCTTTAGATACTAAAAATATTTTTTTAGAGTCAGCTTTATTTGATCCAGTAAAAATATCTAAAGTTGCAAAAAAATTGGGCATCAATTCCGATGCTAAATTTAGATTTGAAAGAGGAGTTGATCCTAACATTATGGAATATGGATTAAAACTTGCAGCAAAAATTATCAATAAGTTATGTGGAGGAAAAATAAGCAACTTTGTTGTTACTGGAGAGAGTAATTTTAAAAATAAAAAAATTAGATTTCATTTAGAAAAATTTGAGAAAGATTATAGGAAATAAGATTTCATCAAATGAAGTTAAAAAAATTTTGAATAATTTAGGTTTTAAATTTAAAGAAAAAAAAAATATATATTTAGTAACTCGTTCCAACTTGGCGCCCTGATATTAGTGAAGAAGTTGATATAGTAGAGGAGTTAATAAGAATTAGAGGTTATGATAAAATTCAGCTTATTAAGCCAGAAGTCGATAGTTCCAAAGATATTTTAACAGGAAGACAGAAGTTACAGAGATTTGCACAAAGATCAGTAGCTAATAAAGGCTTTATGGAAACTGTTACTTATTCTTTTACAAATTCAAAGATTGATTCATTATTTGGTTCACATAATAAAAATTTATTAATTACTAATCCAATATCTAACGATTTAGATACTTTAAGATCTTCTATTTTTTCAAATCTTTTGATTCATGCAAAAAATAATATTCATAGAAACTTGGAAGATCAGAAAATTTTTGAATGTGGACCTGTTTTTTTTGGTTCAAGACCAGGAGAGCAAATAACTGTTATTGGAGGCATTCAGATTGGAAAAGTTTATAGAAAAAATTGGTTAGAAAAAGATAAAGATGTTGATGTTTTTGAAATTAAAGATTGTGTCTACAAAACATTAATTGAACTTGGCATTAAAGAGCAAGAACTGTCAGTTATTCAAGATTCTGAATTATATTATCATCCTGGTAAATCAGGAAAATTTTTTCTACGTGCAAACAATCAGTTACCCCTTGCTAATTTTGGAGAAATTAATCCTAAAATTATTAAAGAACTTGATGTAAAATACGGCCCAGTTTTTGGTTTTCAAATTTTTTTAAATAATGTTCCAGTTATTAACAAACAAAATACTGAAAAGAAAATTAAATATTTAGTTTCAAATTTCCAAAAAATAGAAAGAGATTTTGCATTTATTATTGATAAAAAATTTGAAGCAGAAAATATTATTAATGCGTTGTTAAATTTAGATAAAAAATTAATAAAAAAAATAAGAATATTTGACCTTTTTCAAGGAGGAAATATTGAAAAAAATAAAAAATCAGTGGCATTAAATTTGATAATTCAGTCACAAGATAAAACATTAAATGATAAAGAAATTGATGAATTGAGTAATAAAATAATCCAAATAATGCAAAAATCTTTTGATGCAACATTAAGATCCTAAATGTCTGCACAAGAAAATATCAGAAATTTTGCAATTATTGCCCATATTGATCATGGTAAATCTACCTTTGCCGATAGATTAATTCAAAAATGTGGAGGACTTACCGAACGTGAGATGACGACGCAAGTTCTGGACTCTATGGATCTAGAAAGAGAAAGAGGAATTACTATAAAAGCTCAAACCGTTAGATTGAATTATAAATCAAAAAAAAATGGCAAAGATTACATTCTTAATATTATTGATACACCAGGACATGTTGATTTTAGTTATGAAGTAAACAGATCTCTTGCTTCATGCGAAGGATCTTTACTTATAGTTGACAGCACTCAAGGCGTTGAAGCTCAAACGTTAGCCAATGTTTATCAGGCTATGGATAATCATCATGAGATTATAACCGTTTTAAATAAAATAGATTTACCAGCCTCAGATGTCGACCGAGTAAAAAAACAAATAGAAGACGTTATAGGAATTGATACTTCAGACGCCTTGACAGCTTCTGGAAAAACAGGGGAAGGTGTAGATGAAATATTAGAAGCAATTGTTGAAAGACTTCCTGCTCCAAAAGGAAATAAAGATTTATCTTTGAAAGCACTACTCGTTGATAGTTGGTACGACAGTTATTTAGGGGTCGTTATTTTGGTTAGAATATGTGGATGGAGTAATTAAAAAAGGAATGGAAATTTTATTGATGTCTACTAACACAAGACATCCCGTTGAAAAAGTTGGTGTGTTTACACCTAAACCAGAAAATAAAGAGTATTTAGGGCCTGGTGAGATTGGCTTTATTGTTACAGGAATCAAAGATCTTTCAGATACTAAAATTGGAGATACGATAACTGATTATTCTAATCCTATAAAAGATCCCTTACCAGGATTTAAACCTAGTAAGCCGGTTGTGTTTTGCGGATTATTTCCAGTTGATAGTACAGAGTATAATTTATTAAGAGATAGTCTTGCAAAATTAAAATTAAATGACTCTAGTTTTGTTTATGAGCCGGAGAACTCTGCCGCTTTAGGATTAGGTTTTAGATGTGGCTTTTTAGGACTTCTTCATCTTGAAATTATCGTTCAAAGATTGGACCGTGAATATAACTTAAATTTAATTACTACAACACCAGGCGTTGTTTATAAAATTAACAAACATGACGGCACAGTAATGGATCTTCAAAACCCCGCTAATATGCCAGAACCAAATTTTATTAAATCGATTGATGAACCATGGATTAATGCAACAATAATTCTTCCAGATGAATATTTAGGCTCAATTATGAAATTATGTGAAGAAAAAAGAGGAAAACAAAAAAGTCTTAGTTATTCAGGAAATCGAGCAGTTTTAGCTTATGAGCTACCGTTAAATGAGGTCGTTTTTGATTTTTATGACAAGATAAAATCTATATCGAGTGGCTATGCAAGTTTTGATTATGAACTAAGTGATTACAGAGAAGGAGATTTAATTAAATTATCAATATTAGTAAATGAAGAAATGGTAGACGCATTATCCATGATAATTCACAAAGATTTTGCAGTAAGACAAGGAAGGTTAATGTGCGAAAGATTAAAAGATTTAATACCAAGACATCAATTTCAAATACCGATCCAAGCTGCTATTGGTGGAAAAATAATAGCAAGAGAAACAATATCTGGTTACAGAAAAGATGTTATCAGTAGAATTCATGGTGGAGGAGCTAGAGATAGAAAGAAGAAACTGTTAGAAAAACAAAAGAGAGGAAAAGCAAGAATGAGACAATTTGGCAGTGTCGATATTCCTCAAGAAGCTTTTATTGAAGTTCTTAAAATAAATAAAAACGAATAGGAGAGATGGCCGAGTGGTTGAAGGCGCCCGCTTGGAAAGCGTGTATACTGTTAAAGGTATCAAGGGTTCGAATCCCTTTCTCTCCGCCAATTAATTAATTTTAATAATAATAATTTGTTATAAAATTTTTTATTTAAATAGAAATTAATTAAATCAATCTAGCTTTATAAATTAAATATTTTTTTATTAAAAAATAATTATACAATTTGAAATATTCTAAAATAATCAAGTTGTAATAAAAATTTATTTTTTTTAATAAATTTTTTAATATTATAAGATAATCAATTATTGAGCATATGCAATGTCTAATCTTAAAGATAATTATTTCTATTGCTTAATTTAATTCATGATCATCAATCCATTTTTGAATTGCTTGTAAATTTACTGAACTACATTAATAAATGATTTATATTATTTTTCAATACTTGACCTGATAAATTGATTATATCCATATTTAACTATAGATCACATTAAATCATTTAAGAAATTTTTATTATGAAAATCCATATTCTATTAATTTAATTTTTTTTATTTAATAAAAGGTATGTATTTAGACTTTTATTTAAATTTTGCAATTGCTTCAATATTTGACTCAAAATGATTAGTAAAATTTTTATATTTTTTAATATTTATTTATTGACAAATTATTCATGTATTAATAACTGATAGTTTAGCATCTCTTAATATCTAAAATGAGTATATATTTTGCATGATTAAGTTCTTAATATTGCAAATTTGCAAAATATTGTATTATATTTAGTATTACTATTGAGATTTCTAATAATTTCTTTATCTAAAAGATCTTTACAATTTAAAATACATATAATTTTCACTATATAATATTTGATATTAAGATCTATACTTTTGAAGAGATGGCTCAAGTGATCGATGGCGCTCGCTTAGAAAGCGTGTATACTGTTATAGGTATCAAGGGTTCGAATCCATTTATTTTCACCATAAAATAATTTTAAATAATTTCGTAAAATTTTTTTAACAAATTTAATAATTCTTTGATCTGAAGCCATAGTAGGATTAATTTTATTTGTAGTATAAGCAATTCCTATTCCTAATATTGGATCAGCAAAACCTAAAGATCCACCCCAACCATTATGGCCAAAAGACTCTTTATTTTTTCCAAATAACCATCCGCCACGAAGTATTAAACCAACTTGAGACCATCGAATTGGCAGCATTAAACTTTCATCAATTCTATTAATGCTTTCAGTTAAACATTTTTTAATTGATGATTTTGATAATAAAATATTTTTTTCTAATATTAGGTCATTTACAAAAATATCATAAATTTTAGCAATAGATCTTGCGTTTCCATGTCCATTCATTGAAGGAATTTCAGCGGTTTGCCAATTTTCTTTATTATAAAAATTTATTTCATGTTCCGGATTATTAAATGCATTAAATTCAGATGATATTTTACTTTCAGTTTTGTTTTCGTAGAGAAAAGCAATATTTGATAGTTGATTTTTTGGAGTTCCTATAAAAAAATCTAATTTGAATTTTTTTGATAGTAATTCATAAACTAGTTTTCCTAAACTTTTGTTTGTTGTTTTTTTTATAATTTCACCAATTAAAAATCCGTGTGTTTTTGCATGGTAATAAGTTTTTTCTCCACATAAATGATCTGGTTCTTGATTTTCAAGAATAGATATTATTTTATTCCAATCTAAAAGATCTTGTTGTGTAACTTTTTCCTTAAATCTATAGAGACCAGATTGATGAGACAAAATATGTTTTAATTTAATTTCTCTTTTATTGCTTTGTTTAAAAGCGTCCCAGTAATATGAAACAGGCTTTTCTAAATCTAAAATATTTTCATTAATTAGAATGGAAACAATAATTTCATAAATACCTTTCGTTGCCGAAAATACGTTTACAATTGTATTTTCCTCCCATTTTTCGTTATTCTTATTTTTAAAACCTCCATATAAATCAATTAATGGTTTTCCTTCTTTATAAATTGCAAAAGAGGCACCAATTTCTTCTTGTTTTAAAAAATAGTCTTCAAATATTTTTTTAACAGGTGTATATTTTTCTTCACAATAACCACTTATCATTTTTAAAATGATAAATTGAAAGCAAAGTTTTTTCCAAGACTAAGTTTAAGATCTTGACAGAATCTAGCCGCTTCTGCTCCATCAATTATTCTATGATCATAAGATAAAGATATAGGCATCATTGCTCTTGCTATAAATTTTCCATCAATAAACACTTGTTTTATTTCTGTTTTTCCTATTCCAATTATCGCCACTTCGGGACTATTAATAATTGGAGTAAAAAAACTTCCACCAATTCCTCCCAAACTAGAAATTGTCATAGATCCTCCAAAAAATTCTTTTTTATCTATTTTAAGTTCTTTACTTAATTTGCTTATTTTTCTAAGTTCATTGCTTAAAGCTAAAAGATCTTTTTGATCGACATTTCTAATTTTTGGAACCATCAAGCCATGAGGTGTGTCTACGGCAATTCCAATATGAAAATATTTCTTATAAATAATATTTTCTCCAGTAGGTTCAAGAGAGCAATTAAAATTTGGATATTTTCTCATGCCATTAACTAAAGCCTTCATGATGAAGGCAAGAGGGGTAATGGTAATTTTATCTTTCGTATTAAGATCTATTAAATTTTTTCTAAAGTGCTCCATATCTGTAACATCAATCTCATCAAATTGAGTTACATGAGGAATTTCATTCCAAGCTTTAACTAAATGTGGACCTGATAATCTTTTAATTCTTGGTATTTTTTGGATATCAATATCTCCAAATTCACTATGTTCGTAGGGAAGTTTTTCTTCTTTTGTCTCTATTTTTTTATCTACTTTTTCAGTTATAATTTTATTATTTAAATTACTTTTAATAAAATTTTTAATATCCTCCTCAATAATTCTTCCTTTTCTTGCGCTTCCCTCAACTAAATGAATATTAACACCTAGTTCTCTAGCAAATTTTCTTATTTTTGGACTAGCGCTTTTTATATTTTGATATTGTTTGTTATCTTGAATAACATTTTCAATAATCACTCGTTCTTTTATTTTTGTATCTAAATTTTGATTAATAACTTCTGCAATTGAGTCTCCAACTTTAACTTTTTGTCCTTTTTTTAGTATTATATTTTTGACAATTCCTGATATTGGCGATGGAATTTCATAAGCACTTTCTTCATCCTCAATCAATAAAGTTATATCATCAATTTTAATAAGCTGATCTTTTTTTAAAAGAACTTCAGAAATAATTAAACTTTTGCCAGTCCCAAGGTTTGGAATTTTAAGTAAAGTAGTATTGTTAGATGTTTTACTTTCCTTTTGTTCTTCAATATCTTTATTTTCAGTTTTTTTTTCTTGAATTGATTCATCAGAAGTTATTTCTACTTCTCCTATTTTGTCTCCTTCAGAAATTTTATCTCCGATTTTGACTTTAATAGATTTAACTTTTCCTGAAAATAGCGAGGGAACTTCAACACTTGATTTATCGCTTTCTAAAGTAATGATCCCATCATTTTTTTTTATATTTTGATTTTCTTTTATGAGAACCTCTATGATTTCTACATTTTTAAAATCGCCAATATTAGGAACTACCAAATCAACAATTTTAGCCATTTTAAACTATAGTTTTGTTGGAATAGGTTTTTTTGGATCAATATTATATTTTTTCATAGCATCAGTGGCTACTTTTGATGCAATTTTTTGCTCTTTTACCAATGTGCTTAACGTAGAATAAACAATAAATTCTTTATTAACTTCAAAAAATTTTCTTAAATTTTTTCTAGTATCGCTTCTTCCAAATCCATCCGTTCCTAAAGTTACATAAGTGCCAGGAATATAGTTTCTAATTCCCTCAGATAATGTCCTAATATAATCTGTAGCCGCTATGAAAGGACCTGTTCTTTTTTCAAAACATTTTTCTATATAAGTTTTTTCTGGTTTTTTATCTGGGTTTAGTAAATTTTTTCTTTCAATTTCTACTGCATCTTTTCTTAATTCATTAAAACTTGTTACGCTCCAGATATCAGAATCAATTCCAAAGTCAGAACTTAATATTTCTGCTGCCTTTATTACCTCATTTAATATTGCTCCAGATCCAAGCAATTGAACTTTAGTTTTTCCTTTATTATTGATTTCTTTAAATAAATACATGCCTTTTAAAATGTCTTCCTTTTTTAAACCTTTAGGCATTGCAGGATGTTTATAATTTTCGTTTAAAGTTGTTATGTAATAAAAAACATTTTCTTGTTTTTCATGCATTCTTTTTAATCCATCCTCAAATATTACTGCTAGTTCATAAGAAAAAGTCGGGTCGTAAGTTACACAATTTGGTATAGTAGATGCCATTACTAAACTGTGACCGTCTTGATGTTGTAATCCTTCACCTGCAAGAGTAGTTCTGCCGGATGTCGCCCCAATCAAAAAACCTCTACATTGAGTATCACCAGCTGCCCAAGCAAAATCACCAATTCTTTGAAAGCCAAACATTGAATAAAAAAGATAAATAGGAATCATTTCAATATTGTGATTTGAGTAGGATGTTCCTGCAGCAATCCAAGAAGACATAGCACCAGCTTCTGTAATTCCTTCTTCCAAGACTTGTCCGCTTTTATCTTCGCGATAAGAGCTTAATTGTTCTGAGTCTACGGGTTCATACTTCTGACCTTCATGAGCATAAATTCCAATTTTTTGAAAAAATCCCTCCATTCCAAAAGTTCTTGCTTCATCTGGGATTATCGGAACTAATCTTGAAGAATATTCTTTATCTCTTAAAATTTTTGTAAGCATACTAACAAGAGCCATTGTAGTTGATAGTTCTCTATCACCAGAGTCTAAATAAGAAGATTCAAAGATTTCAGCAGCTGGAGTTTTTAGAGCTTTTGTTTTTACTCTTCTTGTTGGAATAAAACCGCCAAGTTGTTTTCTTCTTTCTTTTATGTATTGAATTTCCTCTGATTTTTCATCAGGTTTATAAAACTCTAAGTTTTCAACTTGTTTATCTGTAATTGGAATATTAAATCGATCTCTAAAATAATACATATCATTAACGTCTAATTTTTTTTGTTGGTGCGTTGTATTGATACTTTCTCCGCTTTTACCCATTCCATAACCTTTAATAGTTTTTGCTATAATCACCGTAGGAGATCCTTTATGATTTTGAGCAGCATGATATGCAGCATATACTTTATGAGGATCGTGACCTCCTCTATTAAGTTTCCATATATCCTCATCGGTCATATTTGAAACCAATTCTCTTAATTCTGGATATTTTCCAAAGAAATGGCTTCTAACATAAGCTCCCCCTTTTGCTTTGAATGCTTGATATTCTCCATCAACACATTCTTCCATTCTTTTTAATAATAGACCCGTTTTGTCTTTTGCAAGAAGAGGATCCCAGTAAGATCCCCAAATAACTTTAATTACATTCCAGCCTGCTCCTCTAAATAAACCTTCCATTTCTTGAATTATTTTTCCATTTCCTCTAACAGGACCATCTAATCTTTGAAGATTGCAATTAATTACAAATATTAAGTTATCTAATTTTTCTCTTGCGGCTAAACTAATTGCGCCTGTTGACTCAGGTTCATCCATTTCTCCATCACCTAAGAAAGTCCAAACTTTTCTATTTTGATCTTCGATTAATGATCTATTTTGTAAATATTTCATAAATCTTGCCTGATAAATGGACATGATTGGACCAAGACCCATTGATACGGTTGGAAATTGCCAGTAATTAGGCATTAACCATGGATGAGGATATGAAGATAATCCACTACCATCAACTTCTTGTCTAAAATTTTCTAATTGTTTTGTAGTGATTCTTCCTTCAAGAAAAGATCTCGCATAAATACCAGGTGCGCTGTGACCTTGAAAATAAATTAGATCTCCTAAATTTTTTTCATTTTGAGCTCTCCAAAAATGATTAAAACCCACATCATACAAAGTGGCGGCAGATGCAAAAGTTGCAATATGTCCACCAAGTTCTGGAAGTTTTTTATTAGCACGCACAACCATACATGCAGCATTCCATCTAATCAAAGATCTTATTTTATTTTCTATAACTTGATCTCCAGGAGACTTAACTTCCATTTCTCTTGGTATTGTATTTATATAAGGTGTTTTTTGATTGTAAGGTAAATTTGAACCTGAGATGTAAGCCTGATTAATTAATTTACCTAAAAGATAATTAGCTCTTTTTGGGCCATCTCTTTCAACCACATCATTTAATGATTCAATCCATTCAATAGTCTCTTGAGGATCTACATCACCCAAACTATCTTGTTCAGAAGAATAGTTTGTAAATTTTTTAAACTCTACTTTTGTTTCAAAGTTTTGTTTAGGTTCTTCTTTTATAATTTTTTCTTCAGGTTCTGCTTTTTTTAAAACCTTTTCAGCCTCTTGAATAATTTTTTCTGTTTCAGGGAGTATAGACTTGCTATCAACTCCTTTTGAAGAATCTCCATTACTTAAAGTGGCAATTAATGAACCTTTAGAGACTTTATCTCCAACTTTTACTTTTATACTTGAAATTTTACCATCAAAGGGAGAAGGAACCTCTACACTTGATTTATCACTTTCTAGTGTAAGAACTGGATCATTTTTTTTAATTTGATCACCTTCTTTTATTAATACTTCTATAATTTCAACATTCTTAAAATCCCCTATATCAGGAACCTTAATTTCTAAATTCATAGCATTTATTATATTTAAATGTTCTTTATAAAACCATTAAAAGTTTGGCTTAAATATTTGATATAATTACGTTGGGTAGTTTAAAATTTTGGTGCCCACAGCCGGAATCGAACTGGCCACCTCTTCCTTACCATGGAAGTGCTCTACCAACTAAGCTATGTGGGCGTTTTAAATTTAAAATTTGTAATTTATAGTTTGTTTTAAATAAACATTAAAAACTAAATAATTAGCTAATAAAAACAATAAAATTATAAGCTACAAGTTAGCAATCTTGACAATGGACTATTATACCTATTAAACACAAGTCTCACTTTGAATAATAGTATTCAAATTGAACAACATAATAACGAAAGTAAATAAACGTAAGATGAGTAGCATAAAAGGCAAAGTAAAGTGGTTTAACGGTAGCAAAGGCTACGGTTTTATAGAGAGAGACGACAAACAAAAAGACGTATTTGTTCATATGTCAGCTGTTAAAGATGCAGGAATTGATTATCTTGATGAAGGAGATGTTCTTACATTTGATATTGAAGATGGAAAAAAAGGTCCGTCAGCTGTAAATTTAAAAAAAGTTTAAAAATTAGATTTTTTTGATGGAGGAGGCTCACCCATGGGTATTCATTATGATTACAAGTCTAAACGTGGAGAAAGAGCTATGCTTAAAGAAGCAAAAAGAAAAGAGCGTCTTGCTTTAAGAAAAGCTAAAAGAGCCTCAACCATACCCGCAAAAGAACCAGAACAAGAAATGCACGATATTAATAAACCTATTACTTTGGATGATTTAACAAATCCAAATAAATAGTTCGTGTTAGAACTTGATGATTAACAATCAAAAAGATTTAAAAAAAGAACGTCTTTCAGAAGCCCTTAGAGAGAATTTAAAAAAAAGAAAAGAATTTTTAAAAAAAATTAAAGAAAGAAAAGCATGAGCGTTTTATCTGATCATTGGATAAAAAAAATGTCTTTAGAAAAAAAAATGATCACTCCTTTTGTTCAAAAACAACAAAGGAAAAATAAAATATCTTACGGACTTTCTTCTTATGGTTATGACGCAAGAGTTTCAAATGAATTTAAAGTATTTACAAATATAGATTCAGCATTTGTAGATCCTAAAAAATTTTCAAAAAATAGTTTTGTAACAAAAAAAACTGATGTTTGTATAATACCCCCCAATTCATTCGCGCTAGCAAGAACTGTTGAATATTTTAAAATTCCAAGAGACGTTCTAGTAATTTGTCTTGGCAAAAGCACTTATGCAAGATGTGGAATTATTGTTAACGTTACACCACTAGAGCCAGAGTGGGAAGGACATGTAACTCTTGAATTTTCAAATACTACAACATTGCCTGCAAAAATTTATGCCAACGAGGGAGCTTGTCAGTTTGTTTTTTTAAAAGGTGATCAAGAACCAGAAACTTCATATGCCGATAAAAAGGGAAAATATATGAAGCAAAAGGGTGTTACTCTTCCAAAAATTTAAATATGCAAAAACTATTAATTACGGGAGGAAAGAAACTCTCTGGTGAAGTAGTTATTTCAGGTTCTAAAAACGCAAGTCTACCTATTATTATATCCTCATTATTATTTGATGATCCAGTGCAGTTTGAGAATGTTCCTAAAGTTAAAGATATCTACACTTTAATTAATTTAATTAAGGTTTTAGGAAGAGAGGTTGAATTTGATGAAAACAAAGAAATATTAAAAATATCAAAAAAAAATAAAGACAAATATTTTGCTCCATATTCAATTATGAAAACTATGAGAGCTGGAGTTTTAGTTTTAGCTCCATTACTTGCAAAATTTGGAAAAGCCAAGGTTTCTTTGCCAGGTGGTTGTTCTATAGGGGCAAGACCTGTGAACTTGCATTTAGATGCATTAAAAAAACTGGGTGCAAAAATTAATGTAAAAAATGGTTATATTGATGCAAGCGCACCAAAAGGTTTATTAGGTGCTAATATTAAATTTTCTTCAATTTCAGTTGGCGCAACAGAAAGTATTATTATAGCTGCAGTCCTTGCTAAAGGAATTACAAAAATTAGTAACGCCGCAATAGAGCCAGAGATTATAGATTTAATAAAATTTTTGAATAAATGTGGTGCGGACATAAAATATAATTCAAAAAGAAAAATAATTATAAAAGGAGTAAATTTTTTATATCCAATAAAACATAAAATTATTCCAGACAGGATAGAAGCTGGAACTTATGCAATTGCAGCTCTGATAACTAATGGAAAATTGTTAATTAAAAATGTTAATAATGATCATCTACAAAATATTTTTAGTGTTTTAAAAAAAATAGGTGCGAATATTAAAACCTTTAAAGACTCATTTGTTATTTTTAGAAAACATCAACTAAAACCATTTAAAATTATTACAAAACCTTATCCTGGATTTCCAACAGATATGCAGGCTCAGTTTATGGCTTTAGCCACTCAGATCAAAGGTTTGTCGGTAATTAATGAAGAAATATTTGAAAATAGATTTCTTCACGTTTCAGAATTAATGAGAATGGGTGCTGATATCGAAATAAAAAAACAAAAAGCTACAATAAAAGGAATTAAAAATTTAAATGGCGCAGAAGTAATGGCAACAGATTTGAGAGCATCTGTAAGTTTAGTGCTAGCAGCATTATCTGCAAAAGGAATTACAACAATTAATAGAATTTATCATTTAGATAGAGGTTATAGTAAATTAGAAAAAAAACTTAATTTGTGTGGTGCCAATATTAGGAGAGTGAATGATTAATGAAAATATTTCTAAGTTAAAATTATTAGCAGAAGACATTCAGGATTTGCATGTTTTCTCAGCTTACCTGCAAGACTCAGTAATTGTTGTAAATGATATAAAATTTTTACCAAAAACTAAAAAACTTATTTGTGTATTTAATCGTTTCATGTGGGAAGATGCTGAAAAAGGAATTTTTAGAAAAAATAAAAGAATACGTAGCGCTCTTGTTTTTGATAATGTTACAAAAGTTAAATCAAAAGGAATTAATCCCAAAAAAAAGACTAAGATACTCGAGTTTCTAGCTATCAAAACTGAGATTAAAGATAATTATTTTGATATCAGGTTAATTTTTTCTGGAGATAGTGTTTTATTAATTAAAGCCGAAGAAATAGCCTCGTCTTTAGAAGATTTTGGAAAAACTTGGGAAACCAGTTATAAACCGAAGCATAAGATTTAGTATGAAAATTATAAAATTTAATAAAAATAGATTTTTAAAAGATCTAGATTTTATTTCTCGAAACAGAAAATTAAATTTTTCAAACAAAGCTAATATCGTAAAAAAAATTCTTAAAGACGTTAAAGCTAAAGGCGATAATGCTATTGTTTATTATCAAAAAAAATTTGATAGAAGCGCTGTTTCTAAAAAAAATATTATATTAAGTAATAAGGAAATTAATAAAGTTATTAAAAGTTTAGATCCTTCTGTAAAAAGTTCTATTAAACTTGCATTTGATAGAGTTAAAGACTTTCACAAAAGACAATCAATCAAAGGTTATAAATATTTTGATCAATATAAAAATGAGTTGGCTTATAAAGTTGCTGCATTAAATAGTGTAGGAATATATATCCCTGGAGGAACAGCTAGCTATCCAAGCTCAGTAATTATGAATGCTGTTCCTGCGATTGTGGCTGGTGTAAAAAACATTACCTTATGTATGCCAACACCAAATAATAAAATTAATGCGGGTGTTGTTTATGCGGCTAAAATATGTGGCGTAAAAAAGATTTATAAAATAGGAGGGGCCCAGGCAATAGCTGCTTTTGCTTATGGGACAAATACCGTTGCAAAAGTTGATAAAATTGTGGGGCCAGGTAATATTTTTGTAACTATTGCTAAAAAAGAAGTTTTTGGTGAAGTAGGCATAGATATGGTTGCAGGACCATCTGAAATTACAGTAGTTGCTAATGAGAATAACAACTCAACATTAACAGCTATAGATTTATTATCACAAGCTGAACACGATGAGTTATCTCAAGCAATATTAGTAACAACTAATTTAAAGTTTGGTCTTGAGGTTAAAAATAAAATTTATAAATTTTTAGATGTTTTGCCTAGAAAGCAAATAGCCAAAAAAGCAATAAAGGATAATAGCGCAATTATAATTTGCAAAAATTTTAAAGAAGTTATTAACGTTGTAAATGATATAGCGCCAGAGCACCTTGAGATTAAAACCAAAAATAATTCAGTTTTGGCAAAACAAATTAAAAATGCAGGATCAATTTTTTTAGGAGAAAATTCACCAGAAGCTATTGGAGATTATTTGGCTGGACCAAATCATGTTTTACCAACTGCTGGGTCAGCTAGGTTTGCTTCAGGACTATCTGTTTATGATTTTTATAAAAAAACCTCAGTTATTAAAATGAGCAAACAAGGTCTTGAAAAGATAGGAAGATCAGCTATACACCTAGCAAATTATGAGGGATTGTTTGCTCACTCTCAATCAATAAGAATTAGGATTAGTTAAATATGGCAAAAGAAGAAATGTTGGAGTTCAAGGGGCTGGTAACAGAGTTGTTACCTAATGCTATGTTTAGAGTTAAATTAGAGAATAATCATGAGGTTTTGGCTCATACGGCTGGAAAAATGAGAAAGAACAGAATTAGAGTTCTAGCTGGCGATGAGGTTATGGTTGAAGTTACTCCATATGATTTAACTAAGGGCAGGATCATTTTTAGATTTAAATAATGAATGAAACAAAACATAGTTTTGTTTTAGCCTCCGCATCACCAAGAAGAATAGAACTTCTAAACAATATAAAAATATTTCCGAAAATTGTTTATTCTTCAGAGATTAATGAAGATATTAATAGCAAAGAAAATCCTAAAACATACTGTATTAGAGTTGCAAAAAACAAGGCTCTTAAAGCTTTAGAAAAATATCCAAAAGAATTTGTTTTATCTGCTGACACGATAGTTTTTTGTAGTAATAAAATTTTTATGAAGCCAAAAGACAAAGAAGAAGCTAAAGAATTTTTAACTTTTTTTTCAGGAAGAAAACATAATGTTTTGACATGCGTATGTTTGGCAAAAAATAACTCAATCAAAGTTAAAAAAGTTATAACTAAAGTTACTTTTAAAAGATTAAACGAGCAGGAGATCGAAGAGTATCTATCAACTAATGAGTGGAAAGATAAAGCAGGCGCTTATGCCATACAAGGTTATGCTGAAAAATTTATTAAAAGAATTAATGGTTCGTATTCAAATGTAGTTGGTTTGCCTTTGTTTGAAACTTATAATTTGCTGAATTCACAAGGATTAATTTAATATTTTAATTGATTAATAAATTGTTTTGTGAAAAAAACGTCCCCAGTGGTCTGGTAGCTCAGTTGGTAGAGCAGAGCCCTGAAAAGGCTTGTGTCGCTGGTTCAATTCCAGCTCAGACCACCATTTTTTATTTGCAATTTCATTTTCATATTGATAATCAACCTCTAATTGAAATGATTAAAAAATATATATCTACTCACAGACACCATCCTCATGCTGAGCAAGTGCTTAGCTAATAGAATTATATATTTAAAAACAAAATAATATTATAAACAAAAAAACATGCAGCTGTAGCTCAGTTGGTTAGAGCGCTGGTTTGTGGAACCAGATGTCGGTGGTTCGAATCCACCCAGCTGTACCAAATTAATGAATAAAAAAACTTTTAAACCTAGCAGTGAATTACCAGCAGGTTTTGTAGATAGACAAGAGGAAGAATTATTAGCAAGAGATCTTTTAATATCAAATATTAAAAAGATCATGGCTAAATATGGATTTCAATATCTTGAAACTCCTAGTTTCGAATTTACGGATAGTATTGGAAAATTTTTACCTGATAAAGATAGACCCTCAGAGGGAGTTTTTTCTTTTGAGGATGATAAAAAATGGCTTTCATTACGATATGATCTAACAGCTCCTCTAGCTAGATATACTGCTAAAAATTTTAATAATTTACCAAGGCCATTCAAAAGATATCAATTAGGAACGGTTTGGAGAAATGAAAAGCCAGGTCCTGGAAGGTTTAGAGAATTTTTGCAGTTTGATGCAGATTATATAGGAACTAGTAATTTATTTTCTGATGCAGAGTTATGTTCTTTAATCTCAGAGATCTTAATTAGCTGCGGTTTAACTAAAAAAGAATTTATAATAAAAATCTCTAATCGAAAATTAACAAAAGGATTGTTAGAAAAGTTAAAAATTAATGAAGAAAATAAACAATCAATAGTACTAAGAGCTATTGATAAGTTAGATAGAGTTGGACTTGAAGGTGTTCAGTATCTGCTAGGAAAGGGTAGAAAAGATAAATCCGGAGATTTTACCAAAGGTGCAGAGTTGAATGAGTCTCAAATAAAAGAAATCATTAATTTTTTAAGTATTAAAGATCTTTCAGAAAATAATTTTGAAAAAATAGAAAAAATAGCTGGAGATAATCAAACTATATTAGATGGAGTGAATGAACTTATTTTAATAAAAAAATATTTTTCATTACTAAAATTTGAAAATTTTATTTTTGACCCCACAGTTGTTAGAGGACTTGAGTATTACACGGGCCCTATTTTTGAGGCTAATCTTACATTTGAAGTTAAAAATAATAAAGGAGAAGAGATTGAGTTTGGATCAATCGGAGGAGGAGGTAGATATGATGATCTTGTAAAACGTTTTAATAATCAAGATTGTCCTTCAACCGGAATTTCAGTTGGTCTTGATCGTTTAATTTATGCCATTCTTCAAAAAAATAAGATTAAAGTTGAAAAAGAAATTCCAATTTTAATATGTGTTTTTGACGAAAAATATATGGATTACTATGTGAAGATTTTAAATTTATTAAGAAAAAAAAATATTAGCGCTGAGATTTATTCAGGAAGCGCCAATATAAAATCACAATTAAAGTATGCTGACAAACGAGGATGTAATTATGTTATTTTATGTGGAGATGATGAAGTAAGTAAGAATTCAGTTACAGTTAAAAATTTGGAAATTGGTAAGCAAATGTCCGACTCTCTAAAAGACAGAGATGATTGGAAAGAGTCCTCTGGGTCGCAAAAAACAGTAGCATTAGATCAACTTTTAAATGAGATTAAATAATGAAACAGGGTTTAGAAAAAAAGAAATTAAAAGAAGATCTTTCTAAAAAAATATTAAGCAATTTTAAAAAAAATAAATTTAATTTTACAGATTTAGATCTGTTAATTGACACTAATTTATTAACTGAGAGATCAGGGGAGCAGTTTAAAAAATTTACATTAACTTATAAAGATTTATTTGGAAAAGAAATTAGCTTACGTCCCGATTTAACAGTTTCAACAGCATTAAAATATATTCAGGAAAAAAAAAATAATGAGGAAAAGTATTGTTACTTTGGGAGTGCTTATCGATTAAACAAAGAAGGAGATTTAAAAGTTTTTGATCAAATAGGCTGCGAAATTATTAATTCTAAAAGTAATAAATCAGAAAATATTTTGATTAATTCTATATTAGAACCATTAAAAAAAATTAACAATTTAGAAGTTATCTTAGGTGATGTTGGGTTATTTAAAATTTTAGTCGAGTCTTTGGAGCTTCCGGCTAGATGGAAGTTAAGATTAGTAAAAAATTTCTCTAGAAGAGAATATTTTGAAGATATGTTGAAAAGGCTAGAGACAAATTATGATCTAGATCAAAAAGCAATTAAATTGGACATACAAAGACTTGAAGATTTAGAAAAATTAGATCCCAATACTATAATTGGAGGAAGAACCGTTTCTGAAATTATTAAACGTTTTAATAAAAAAATTAAAGATCCTAGAGATGACTATAAAGGAAAAAAAAATGTTAAAATTATTAGAGATTTTTTAAATATAAATACGTCACTTCAGAAAGGCAGAAAGTAAAATATTATCTTTTTTTTTAAAAAATAAACTAAACAACTTATCTATTAAAAATTATTTAAAAAAAATTAGTAGAATAAATAAAAAAATAGGAAAAAAATATTTTATAAATTTTAAAACTAATTTTGGAAGAAATACTGATTATTACACCGGACTAGTTTTTTTGGCTTGTGTAAAAAAAAGCTCTAAAATTATCGAATTGGCAAGAGGCGGAGAGTATAATGGTTTGCTTAAAACCCTTGGTTATAAGAGGGATATACCAGCTATTGGTGGAGCAATTAATTTAAACGAATTAATAAATCTTTAAAATTATGTCAAAAATAAAAATAGGGTTACCTAGCAAAGGAAGACTAAAGGATGAGTCTTTAGCTTTTTTAAAAAGTAAGAAGCTTGAAGTAGTAAATTCTTTTGGAGATAGAAATTATTTTTTTAATATTAAAAACAAAAATGAAATAGATGGAATTTTTTTACACGCTAAAGAAATAATTGAAAGAATTAATGATGGAACTTTAGATATTGGCATTTCTGGACTTGATTTACTCAAAGAGTTGCCTGATGTTTATTCAAAAAATGTTAAGATTTTTAAAAAACTAAATTTTGGTTTTGCTGATTTGGTAGTAGCTGTTCCAAAAGATTGGTTAGATGTTCAAAATATGGCTGATTTAGAGGAAGTCAGTTTTGAATTTAGAGAAAAATATGGCCGTCGAATGAGAGTTGCAACTAAATATCCAAATCTAACTGAATCTTTCTTTTTATCAAAAGGGGTGAGTCAGTTTCGAGTTGTTCCAAGTTTAGGAGCAACAGAGTCCTATCCGTTTACTGGCTCTTCAGAATTGATCACAGACATAACTTCTACAGGCTTAACTTTAAAAGCTAATAATTTAAGGATTATAAATGATGGAATAATATTAAAAAGTTCAGCCTGTATTTTTATTTCAAAAAAAATTGCGAAAAATAAATTTTTAAATTTTCTAAAATAGTCAAAAAAAAACCCCGGATTTTTAGCCCGGGGTTTTGAATTTTTTCTAGAAAATTTGGCATAGAAAGAATGGAATTACATTCTGAGGGTTTATAATCTGTTTAATTTTTGTTTTTAGAATGTTCCAGTGTGGAATGGCATTACATTCCCATTCCGCCCATACCACCCATTCCGCCCATACCACCCATTCCGCCTGGCATTCCACCACCACCAGAATTAGAATTTTTATCTTCAGGTTTATCTGCGATCATTGCCTCAGTTGTAATAAGCAGTCCTGCTATTGAAGAAGCATCTTGAAGTGCTGTTCTAACAACTTTAGTTGGGTCGATAATACCTTTTGCAAACATATCGCAATATTCACCACTTTGGGCATCATAACCTTGAGAAGGTTTTTTGCCTTCAATAAGTTTTCCAACAATTACCGATCCATCAACACCAGCATTGCTTGTGATTTGTCTGATTGGATATTGTAAAGCTTTTCTGATTATTTCAACGCCAGCTTTTTGATCATCACCTTTTGGTTTTAAATTATTTAAAGCTTCAGAAGCATATAATAATGCGCATCCACCACCAACGACTACACCTTCTTGTACAGCTGCTCTAGTAGCATTCAACGCATCTTCTACTCTGTCTTTTCGCTCTTTAACCTCAACTTCTGTGGCACCACCAACTTTAATAATAGCAACGCCACCAGCAAGTTTTGCCAATCTTTCTTGAAGTTTTTCTTTATCGTAATCAGAAGTAGTTTCTTCAATTTGTTTTCTGATTTGGCCACATCTTGCTTCTATTTCAGATTTTTTGCCTGCACCGTCAACAATTGTTGTATTATCTTTATCAACTCTGATTTTTTTACATTGACCAAGATCTTTTAACTTAACGTTTTCAAGTTTAATACCTAGATCATCAGATATAACCTGACCACCAGTTAAGATAGCAATATCTTCTAGCATTGACTTTCTTCTATCACCAAAGCCAGGAGCTTTAACGGCCACGACTTTTAAACCGCCTCTTAATTTATTTACAACTAAAGTTGCAAGAGCTTCGCCTTCAACATCTTCAGCAATAATTAAAAATGGTCTGCTAGACTGAACAACTGACTCCAATAAAGGAACCATAGGTTGCAAATTAGTTAATTTTTTTTCAGTGATAAAGATTAATGGATCTTCTAATTCTGCAATCATTTTATCAGCATTAGTAATAAAGTAAGGAGATAGATATCCTCTATCAAATTGCATACCTTCAACTACATCGAGTTCTGTTGAAAGACCTTTTGCTTCTTCAACTGTAATAACGCCTTCGTTACCAACTTTTTGCATTGCTTTTGCAATCATATCTCCAATTTCTTTTTCACCATTTGCAGAGATAGTTCCAACTTGTGCAATTTCTTCGCTAGTTTTTACTTTTTTTGAACTTTCTTTAATTCTTGTGATAACTGCTTCTACTGCTAAATCAATTCCTCTTTTTAAATCCATTGGATTCATTCCAGCAGCAACATACTTACAACCTTCTCTTGCGATTGCTTGTGCTAAAACAGTTGCAGTTGTAGTACCGTCACCAGCTTCTTCATTAGTTTTGCTAGCAACTTCCTTAACCATTTGAGCTCCCATATTTTCAAATTTATCTTCAAGCTCAATTTCTTTTGCAACAGTTACTCCATCTTTAGTTATTCTAGGAGCACCGAACGATTTGTCTATAACTACATTTCTCCCTTTTGGTCCTAGTGTTACCTTTACAGCATTTGCAAGTATATCAACTCCTTTTAACATTGCATTTCTTGCATCTGTATCAAATCTTACAATTTTACCTGCCATTTTTTTTTCTCCTTTTTTATATTTTATTTATTTCTTTTTAGACATGATGCCCATGATGTCAGACTCTTTCATGATGCTATATTCAACGCCGTCAATTTTAACTTCAGTTCCTGACCATTTTCCAAATAGAACAAGGTCTCCAACTTTAACTTCCATTGGTAAAATTTTCCCATCTTCAGTTTTTGCTCCAGGTCCGACAGCAATAACTTTTCCTTCTGAAGGTTTTTCTTTTGCTGTATCTGGTATGATTATTCCTCCTGCTGTTTTTTCTTCTCCATCCAAAGGTTGAACAAGAACACGATCATGTAAAGGTCTAAAGTTCATTAATTTAATTCTCCGTAAAATTAGTTGTTAATTGAAACGTAACTTCTTTGTACAGTTACATACCTGACGCTATATGATGATTGTTCTATTAAATTTCAAGGGGTGGATATTACAATAAAACGTTTAAAAGACTATATTTTCTTAGTTTTTTGCAATCTAATTTAGGTAGAAGATATAAAATTATACTTTATAAAGTACTGCTCTTATGGCTTTAAACAAAGATTTTATTAATAAAGATCAAAAACAAAAACTTAATTATAAGCCTAATGATCTCGAGGCTTTTTGGATGCCTTTTACGGCTAATCAGGACTTTAAAGTTGATCCAAGAATAGTCTCAAAATCTAAAGGTATGTACTATTACACTCCAACTGGAGATAAAATTTTAGATGCAGTTGCAGGTTTATGGTGTTGCAATGCGGGTCATAATAGAGACGAGATTGTAAAAGCAATTCAAGAACAAGCTGCTGAATTAGATTTTGTTCCTTCATTTCAAATGGGTCATTACAAGGCTTTTGAGTTAAGCAATAAGTTAACGAATATTTCTCCAGAAAATTTAAACCATGTTTTTTACAGCAATTCTGGCTCAGAGGCAGTTGAAACAGCTTTAAAAATTGCTTTAGCTTATTATAGAACTATAGGTAAGCCATCAAAAAGGATTTTAATAGGACGTGAGAGGGGTTATCATGGAACAGGGTTTGGAGGATTGTCAGTTGGAGGTATAGTAAATAATAGAAAACAATTCGAAAGATTTTTGCCAGACGTTTATCATCTTCCTCATACACATAATCTAGAACACAATTCATATTCTAAAGGACAACCCAAATGGGGTGCTCAACTTGCTGATGATTTATTAAATCAAATTGAAAAACATGGAGCAGACAATATCGCAGCAGTTATTGTAGAACCAGTCGCTGGATCAACAGGAGTGCTGATACCACCGGTTGGTTATTTAGAAAGATTAAGAAAAATTTGTACCGATAACGATATATTTTTAATATTTGACGAAGTAATTACTGGATTTGGAAGATTAGGAAAACCATTTGCTGCAGATTTTTTTAATATTGAACCTGATCTAATGACTATAGCAAAAGGATTAACAAGCGGTACTGTTCCAATGGCTGCAACTTTTGTATCAGATAAAATTTACAAAACTTTTATGAATGGAGACCCTAAAGTCATTGATTTTTTTCATGGATATACTTATTCAGCACATCCATTAGCATGTGCAGCAGCCATTGCTACTATTGACGTTTATAAAAAAGATAATTTATTAAATAGAGCTTCAGAAATTGCTAAATATTGGGAAGATGCTTTACATTCATTAAAAGGTACTAAACATATTATAGATATAAGAAATCTTGGATTGATAGGAGCAGTGGAATTAGAATCTATTCCGGACAAACCATCAAGAAGAGCTTATAATGTTTTATGTGAAGCTTTTAGAGATCAAAAATTATTTGTAAGAGTAACCGGAGATATTATTGCTTTATCTCCTCCTTTGATTATTCAAAAGCAAGAAATAGATTTAATTGTAGAAAAATTAAAGAAGACAATTAGTTCTACACAATAATTTTAGATTTATGAATAATCCTGTCTTTTTAAGCGGGTTAAATAAGATTTATTCACGTTTTGATATATTTTTTGTTGATCTTTGGGGCGTTGTTCATAATGGAGTGGAATGTTATTCCGATGCATTAAAAGCCTTAAAAAACATCAAAAAAAGCAAGAAAATCGTATTAATTTCAAATGCTCCTAGACCAAGTAATAATGTTAAAAAATTTTTAAATAAATTAAATTTTAGTAAAAATTTTTATAATCTATTAATCACCTCAGGAGATTTAACTCGTTTTTACTTAAAAAATTTAACTAAAAATAAATCTTTTTATCATTTAGGACCTGATAGAGATAAAAGTTTATTCATTAATTTAGGTCTAAAAAAAACATCGTTAAATAACGCAAGCTTTGTTGTTTGTACGGGAGTAAACAATAACAAAGATAGTCTTAATAAATATTTTTCAATTTTAAAGAAAATAAAAAAAAGAAAATTAAAAATGATTTGTGCTAATCCAGACTTAATAGTTCACAGAGGCAATCAAACTGAATATTGCGCAGGGTCTATTGCAAAATTATATGAAAGAATGGGTGGTAAAGTTAAATATTTTGGAAAGCCCTATAAATATTTTTACGAATATATTTGTAAAATATTAAAAGAAAAATATAAAAAAAAAATAAATAAGAAAAAAATTCTAGTTATTGGAGATAATTTGAATACCGACATCTTAGGAGCAAATAATTTTAAAGTTGAAAATTTATTAATAACAGGAGGTATTCATAAGTCTGAATGGAATAAAAAAAAATTAAATTTAGCAAGTTTTGTGATTAAGAAAAATAAAGATTTTAAGATTAATTACTTTCAAAACGAATTAATTTGGTAAATGAAGATTTATAATAATATTAACTCTGTTGATAAAAAATTTCTTAATTCAGTATTAGCAATAGGAAATTTTGATGGAGTACACTTAGGACATCAGGAGCTTTTAAAAAAAGCTTATATTTTTTCAAGAAAATTAAAAAAAAAATTTGGCATATTTACTTTTGATCCTTTACCAAAAGATTTTTTTAATAAGACCGATAATAGAATTTTAAATGTTAATGATAAGATAGATATTATAAAAACATTTCGTGCAGATTTTTTTATTAAACAAAATTTTAATCGTAATTTCTCTAAAATTACTCATGATAGTTTTGCAAACAAAATTCTTTTAAAAAAATTAGCAGTTAATAGTATTTTTGTTGGTAAAGATTTTAGATTTGGATTTAAAAGAAAAGGTAATATATTTTTTTTAAAAAAATTATCAAAAAATAATAATTTTAAGATATTTATAATTAATTTTAAAAAATTTAATAAATATAAGATTTCTTCATCAAAAATTAGAAGCCTTATTCAATCTGGAAAAGTTAAACTAGTTAGTAAAATAATGGGAAGACCATGGTCTATTACTGGTAGAGTTGTTAAAGGTAAAAAATTTGGAAGACGAATTGGTTTTCCTACAGCAAATATTAAAATTTTTAATCAAATAAAACCAATGTTTGGCGTTTATTCTGTTAAAATTCTTTTTAATAAAAAGACTTATAAAGGAATTGCTAATTTTGGTGTAAGGCCAACTTTTGGGAGCTCGAGTCCAATTTTAGAAGTGAATGTTTTTGAAAAAAATCTTAATTTTTATAATAAAGATATCAAAGTTTTATTTGTTGATTTTATTAGAAAAGAGAAAAAATTTAAAGATAGTACGATGTTAGTTAGTCAGATTAAGAAAGATATTAAAGTTGCAAAAATTAGTTTAAACAAAAAATAATGTCAGAAATTAAAATAAATCTTCCCGCAACTTCTTTTCCCATGAAGGCTAATTTGCCTACAAAAGAACCTGAAATACTTAAATTTTGGGAACAAATTAACCTTTATCAAGAATTAAGATCTAACAGCAAAGGTCGTGAAAAATTTATTTTGCATGATGGGCCACCTTATGCAAACGGCCACATTCATATTGGTACGGCATTAAATAAAATTTTAAAAGATATCGTTGTAAGATTTAATCAAATGACAGGTAAGGACGCTCCTTATGTGCCGGGTTGGGATTGTCATGGGTTACCAATAGAATGGAAAGTAGAGGAAGAATATAAGAAGAAAGGAAAAAATAAAGACAGTATTCCAGTTAATGAATTTAGAAAAGAATGTAGAGAGTTTGCAAATAGTTGGATTGAGATTCAAAAGAAAGAATTTAATAGACTAGGGGTCAACGGCGATTGGAAAAATTATTATACAACAATGAGCAAATCTTCAGAAGCTCAAATAACAAGAGAGATAAGTAAATTTATAGTTAACGGAGGATTATATAGAGGATTTAAACCGGTTTTATGGTCTGTTGTTGAATCGACAGCTTTAGCTGATGCAGAGGTTGAATATTATGATCATACATCTAATACAATTTATTCAAAGTTTTTAATTAAGTCTGGTCCTGAAAAATTTTTAAATTGTAATATTGTTATTTGGACAACAACTCCTTGGACTATTCCTTGCAATCGAGCCTTAGCTTTTAATAATAAAATTAATTATTCTATTATTAAAATTAATAATAATGAAAAAATTATTATTGCAGAAAAATTAATAACTAAAGTTTTAGCAGATTGTGCTATTTCAAAATATGAAATTATTGAAAGTTTTTCTGGATCAGAACTAAAAAATATTATTTGTAACCACCCTTTTAAAGATATCGGTTATACATTTGATGTTCCCATGCTTGATGCTAATTTTGTTAATTTAGAACAGGGTACAGGAATTGTTCATTGCGCACCTAGTCATGGACCCGATGATTATTATTTATGTTTAGATAATAATATTAAAGCGTTTGATACAATTGATGATAAAGGACATTACACAAAAAATATTATTAAATTTTCTGGCACTCATATCTTCAAAGCAGATGATTTGATTATTAGTGAGTTATCTAATTTTTCAAAATTATTAGGTAAAGGTAAATTAAAACATAGTTACCCACATTCGTGGAGATCTAAGGCACCGCTGGTTCATAGAGCTACACCTCAATGGTTCATATCCATGGAAAAAAATGATTTGAGAAAAAAATCAATTATTGCAATCGGTAATACAAAATTCTATCCAGCGGTTGGACAAAATAGATTGAGATCAATGATAGAAACAAGACCTGATTGGTGTGTTTCTCGACAAAGAGTTTGGGGAGTTCCATTGCCAATATTTATCTCAAAAAAAACAGGAAAACCTTTAGCAGATGAAAAAATATTGGAAGGCATAGCAAAAATATTTGAAGAAGAAGGCAGCGACTCTTGGTTTACCAGAACACCGCAAGATTTTTTGGGCAAAGATTATAATGCTAGTGATTATGAGCAAGTCAAAGATATTGTGGAAGTTTGGTTTGATAGTGGCTCCACTCATAGTTACGTTTTAGATAAAAGACCTGAACTAGCTTGGCCAGCAAATCTTTATTTAGAGGGATCAGATCAACATAGAGGTTGGTTCCATTCTTCTTTACTTGAGTCATGCGGAACAAAAGGAACTGCCCCGTTTAAAAATATCTTGTGCCATGGATTTGTTGTGGATGGCAAAGGACAAAAAATGTCAAAATCATTGGGAAATGTGGTTATGCCAGAAGAAGTTATTAAAAATTTTGGAGCTGACATACTAAGATTGTGGGTTGTTGCCTCGGATTATTCAGAGGATTTAAAGATCGATAAAGCTATTTTAAATCAACATGCAGAGTCTTATCGAAAAATTAGAAACACTCTTAGATTTCTTTTAGGAAATTTAAGTGACAAGTTGTTAAATGATGATTTTTCTAAAATAGAATATTCAAAATTATCATCATTAGAGAAATATATCTTAACTCAAGTGTATGACTTTGATTTAAGATTTAGAGATTACATTAAATCTTATAATTTTCACAAAATATATGTTGAGCTTTTAAATTTTTGCACTTTGGATCTTTCAGCTTTTTATTTTGATATAAAAAAAGATATTCTCTATTGTGATAGTGAAATTAGTCAAAGAAGAAATCATTGTTTAGAGGTATTAAATGTTCTTATTAATTTTTTATTAAAATGGTTTTCTCCAATTTTAGCTTTCACTACTGAAGAGGCTTATCAGGTAATTAAAAATAAAAATTATAAAAGTATTCATCTACAGGATTTTTCAGTTATACCTTCGATTTGGAATAATTCTGAAATCAAAAATAAGTGGATTGGGATTAAGAAAGTTAAACAAGTTGTTAATGCGGCCATAGAAGATATTAGAAATAAGAAGATTATTGGTTCTAACTTAGAAGCAAATGTCATTGTTTATTTAAAAGATGAATATCTAAATCTTATAAAAGGAGAAGATCTTAGTGAAATTTTTATATGTTCAGAAGCAAGAGCAGAATCTTTTATTAATCAAAATGATTTATTTTCATTAAAAGATGTCGAAGGAGTAGCTGTTAAAATACTAAAGGCTAAAGGACAAAAATGCTCTCGTTGCTGGAAGATTTTAGAAAAACCATGCAGCAGAGACATTTGTGGATTAAAAAACTAATATGTTGAATAAAAAAAAAATATATTTATTTGTTTTTATTCTCATTCTTTTTTCAGTAGATAGAATTTCAAAAATTTTAATTTTAAAAAATTTTTCAAATAACTCTTTGTCTGAAATCTATTTTAATTCTTTTCTTAATTTTTCTTTAGTGTGGAATAGTGGAATTGGTTTTGGAATTTTACAGATTGAACCTAATATTTTTTATTCAATTATTTCAATTATTATAACTATTATTAATTTAATTTTAATATATTGGATGCTAACTTCACCAAATTACTTAGAGTCTATTTTTATTTCTATAATTTTAGGTGGGTCACTAGGTAATTTATTTGACAGATATTATTATAGTTCTGTTCCAGATTTTATAGATCTTCATTATGAGAGTTTTCACTGGTTTACATTTAATATTGCTGATATTTTTATAACTATTGGAATTATTGGTTTAATAATAATTGATCTATTTAAAATAAAAAAAAAATGAAAAAAGTTATAAATTTATTTGTATTAATTTTTTTATTAAATTCATGTGAAAATGTTCAAAAAGGATTAGGAATGAAAAAAGATGTTCCTGATGAGTTTTTAATTGAAAAAAGAAATCCTTTAACCATGCCACCAAATTTCGATTTGTTACCGCCAGATTCTGTGAATCAAAATAATCAAAAAGATGAAAAGGATAATTTAAAAGAAATTTTTAATAAGAACCTTGGAAAAGATAAAAAAGATGCAGAAATTAACAAGGGAACAGAATCCGGATCTTTAGAAAAAAGTATTCTTGAAAAAATAAAATAGTTTGATGAAAATTAATCTTTTTAATTTTTTAAAAAATAACTCAACTTCTTATAAAAATAATTATAGAAAATGCTCTAAAATATTTAAAGATTTGCTTATTAATAAAGAAAATTTTTTCTTTAATACACTGTCAGCAAAGTATCAAAAAACTCTTTCTTCAAAAAAAAAAATCTTAAAAAGAAAACTTCATAAAAATATCTTAGTTATAGGAATGGGTGGATCTGTTCTTGGATCTAGGATGTTTTCTTCTTTTTTTGGCTTAGATAAAAATTATTATTTTTTAGATAATTTGAATAATTCTGTAATTAATGATTTTATTAAAAAAGATTTAAGTAAATTCTCAATTTTTATTATATCTAAATCTGGCAAAACTTTAGAAACTTTAACTAATTGTAATATTATTTTAAATAATTTACGTAAAAGAAAAAAAAATATATCTAAAAATTTTATAGTTATTTCTGAGAGAAATAATATTTTATCTAACTTTGCAAAAAAAAATAATCTTATATTTTTTGAACACAATATAAACCTTAGTGGTCGATATTCAGTTTTATCGGAGGCGGGTTTGTTAATGTTTAATCTTGATTATAAAAAAATTATTCAAGGAATTAATTCTGTTCTCAAAAAAGGTTTAAATCAAAATCTAATTAGGAATGCCGCCACTTTATTAACATTAATGACAAAATCCAAAATAAATACTCATGTATCTCTAATTTATTCCCATAATTTATTAAGTTATGGTTATTGGCACCAACAATTATTAGCAGAGAGTATTGGAAAGAAAGGTAAAGATTTTACTCCGATTATATCAGAGTGTCCTAAAGATCATCATAGTATTATGCAGCTTTATCTAGACGGAAGGAAAAATAAATTTTTTACATTCTTTAAAACCATTAACAATAAACTTGATAAACCCATAAAAGATTATTTTGATCAAAAATTCAAAAAAAATTCTTTAAATAATATTATTGATTCACAATTCAATGCGACGATAAATGTTTTTAAAAAAAATTTGATACCTTTTCGAGTAGTATTGATTGATCAAAAAAAACCTATTCAAAGCTTTATTTCTTTAATTGTTTATTCAATGTTAGAAACGGCAATTTTATGTAAAGCGCTAAATTTAAATCCTTTTAACCAGCCAGCTGTAGAAGAAATTAAAAAAGAGACTTATTCTCTATTAAGTTAGATTTAATTTTGCGAAATAAATTTTAGAAACTCCATAAATTCTTTCTTCGATAACATCGAGTTCTTCATGTTCAATATTATTTTCAGAATTTGTATGAATTACTAATATATTTTTTTTGTTAATAATTTTTCTTAAATTATTAATTATATTTTCAATATTTTTTATTTTGAAAGGAGGATCTAAAAAAATTAAATTTGGTTTAATTCGATCAAATAATCTATTATTTTGTATTAAAGAAACATCCTCGTTGTTAGCGATAGCATTTTCACTGAGTATATTAAGGATATTAAGATTTTTTTTTAAAATAGAAAAAGCTTCAGGATTTTTTTCAAAGAAAAGTACTTTTTTTACTTCTCGTGATAAGCATTCTAATCCAAAAGAACCTGAACCAGAAAAAAGATCTAAAACAATTGAATTTTTAAATTCAAATTGAATTTTATTTGAGTGTTGTAAAATATTAAATATACTTTCTTTAACTCGATCCCTAAGAGGTCTAGTGATTAATTTGCTCGGAAAAAGTATTTTTTTTCCTTTATATTTTCCTGATATAATCCTCATATAACTTCATTTCTTTTTCTTCTACTTTTTCAACTTTTCCAGGCAATAAGTTTTTAAGTTTAAATGGGCCATACTCTATACGAATTAGTCTATTAACTTGAAGATTAACTGCAGTACATAAATTTCTTATTTCATTATTTTTTCCTTCACACATTTGGAACTCAAGCCAAGAATTCGCATTTCCTTTTTTTAATAATTTATATTCAAAAGGAGCATATTGAATATTGTTTATTTTTACTCCTTTACTAATTCTATTCAGGGAACTTTCATCAACATATCCATAAACTCTTGCTTTGTATTTTCTTATAAATTTATTTTTAGGTAATTCTAAATTTTTTATTATTTCACCATCATCTGTTAATAATAAAAGTCCCTCTGAATTAATATCTAATCTACCGACAGTTTTTATTTTTTTAAGATTAAAAGGTAATAAATCATATATAATGGGTCTATCATCCTGTTTGTTTCTAGAGGTAATATAATTTAACGGTTTATAGAATTTCCATACTTCTAGTTTTTTTTGAAGATTTATTTTTTTATTATTTATGATTATTTCATCTTGATTGCTTACAAAAGTAATGGGAGATGAAATAATTTCTTTATTAACAATAATTTTTTTTTTAAGAATTAATTGTTCTATTTCACGTCTAGAACCATACCCTTTGTTTGATAAAAATTTAGCTATTCTAATTTTTTTTTGGTAATTATTATTCATAATGAATAGTCAAATTGATATTTATACTAATTTACTTTTAAAATTATCAAAAAAAGCTCTTGCTTTAGATGAACTTCCAATTAGCGCGATTATAGTAAATCCCGTTACTAAAAAAGTTATATCAGCATGCATAAATCAGTCTAAAAAAAATTCAATTTTACACGCCGAGATTAATGCTATTTTAAAAGCTTCAAAATTAACAAATTCAAATAGATTAGATAAATTTGACCTTTATTGTTCTCTAGAACCATGTGCTATGTGCACCTCTGCTATTTCATTTTCTAGGATTAGAAGAGTTTATTTTTGTTTGGAAGATAAAAAGTCAGGAGGATTTATTAATGGCCCAAAATTAATTTATTCTAAGAATTTACATTATAAGCCTAAATTTTATTATGGCTTTAAAGAAAATATTTTTTTAGATTTAATGAAAAATTTTTTTAAAAAAAAACGTAATTAGTTACTTATTGCTCTCCAGCCGATATCTCTTCTAAAGTATTTGTCTTTCCAGTTAATTTTCTTAAACATTTTAATGCAAGTGGTTCGAGCCGATTTGAGATTTTTATTTAAAGCTGTAGCATTTAAAACTCTACCACCAGATGAAAAAATCTTATTATTTTTTTTAAATGTGCTCGCGTGAAATAGGTATTGACTATTATTTAGTAAGATTTTTTCTACATTTTTTATTTCTGATATTTTACTTTGCTTATTAGGATATCCTTTTGATGATGCAACAATTGTCATTGCTTTTTTATTACTCCAATTAATTCCAATTTTATTAATTTGTTTTTTTTTGCAAGCTAATATAATTTTTAATAAGTCTGTTTTTAATCTCATCATCAAAACTTGGCATTCAGGATCTCCAAGTCTAATATTATATTCAATGAGTTTGGGTTTATTATTTTTAATAATTAGACCTGCATAAAGTATCCCAACAAAAGGGCATCTTAATTTTTTTAATCCTTTTAATGTAGGTTCAATAATTTGTTGTTTTATTTTTTTTTCAACGCCTTTTGTAATAATATTTGAAGGAGAATAAGCGCCCATTCCTCCAGTATTAGGACCCGTATCACCTTCACCTATTCTTTTATGATCTTGTGCTGTTCCAAAAAATTTATAATTTTTTCCATCTGAAATTATAAAATAACTTGCCTCTTCTCCTAATAAAAATTCCTCAATAACAAATTTTTTAGAGCTTTTAAATTTTCCTTGATTAATTTCTTTACATTTTTGTAACGCAATTGTTTTGCTATTACAGATAAAAACTCCTTTTCCAGATGCTAACCCATCAGCTTTTATCACTATAGGTGTATTCATTTTTTTTATATATTCTTTGACTCCTTTCATGCTACTAAAAGATTTATATTCTGCTGTAGGTATTTTATATTTTTTGCAAAGTTGTTTTGTAAAAGATTTGGACTTTTCTAATCTTGATGCTGCACTGGAAGGCCCAAATACAAAAAAATTTTTTTTTTCTAGATAATTTTTAATTCCTTTAACCAAAGGAACCTCTGGACCAACAAATACTATTTTTGTATTATTATTTTTTAAAAACTCTGAAATACTTTTAAAGTTAAGTACATCTATATTAATATTTTCTGCTATTGTGCTTGTACCAGCATTTCCAGGGATACAAAAAATTTTATTAATTTGTTTTGATTGTTTTAGTTTAAAACAAATAGAATGTTCTCTTCCGCCACTTCCTATAACAGCTATGTTCATATAATAATATAGGTATATAAATTGATAATGAAAAACATACCAGAATTTTCTGTTTCAGAAATTACATCTCTAACAAAAAACATTTTAGAAGAAAATTTTGAAAGAGTAAGGATTAGAGGAGAAGTTTCTAAGATAAAAGAAAATAAAGGTCATTTGTATTTTTCCTTAAAAGACGAAAATTTTGTACTAAATGCTACTTGTTGGTCAAGTGCAGTACCATTTTTGCAAGTTTTTCCTGAAGAGGGAATGGAGGTCGTTGCTGAAGGAAAAATTACAACTTATGCTAAAAGTAGTATTTCAAGTTATCAGATTAAAGTAGATCAAATCGAACTTCAAGGTGAGGGTGCGCTCCTAAAATTAATTGAGCAAAGAAAAAAAAAATTACAGGCCGAAGGATATTTTAATGAAGAACACAAAAAACCTATACCATTTATCCCCAATAAAATTGGAATAATTACTTCTCCGACGGGGGCTGTAATAATGGATATTATTAATAGAGTTAAAGATAGGTATCCAACCCACCTGTTAGTTTATCCAATTTCTGTGCAAGGAAATAAATCTGCAAGAGAAATTGTTGAAGGAATTCAATTTTTTAACAATAAAATTAATGTTGATACTATAATAATAGCTAGGGGAGGCGGAGGAGCAGAAGACTTGTTATCATTCAATGATGAGAATGTAGTGAAAGCTGCATTTAATAGCAAAATACCAATTATCTCTGCAATTGGTCATGAGACTGATTTTACTTTACTTGATTTTGTCGCAGACTATAGAGCATCCACTCCAACTGCCGCTGCAGAAAAAGCTGTTCCAAAAAAAGATAATTTAATTGATAAAATTTTTGCACTTCATAAGCAGCTAATTTCCAGTTTTAATTTATTTTTAAGAGAAAAAGATAAAAATATTTATCAATTAGTTAAGTCATTAAATATTAAAAATTTAAAAAATCTTATCAAAGAAAAAAAAGATAAGATTAAAAGCTTTGACAAATCGCTTGTTAGTTTATTAAAAAATAAATTTAAATATTTTCAATTAAATTTAAATAGTATTTTTTCTAGATTAAATAGTTTGGATACAAACAAAATTTTAGGAAGAGGTTTTTCAATTGTTAGAGATTTGAATGGTAATATTATTTACAAAAAAATCCAAGTTAATAAAAATAATGATATTACAATTGAATTATCAGATGGGAAAATTAACGCTAAAATTAGTTGAAAATATTTTTTATGAAAGAAGCAAAATTAAAATTTAAACCTGCAAATTTTGAAATCATTAATCCAGGTGATTATGTACTTTGCAAGGTTTCAGGGAAGAAAATAAATTTATCAGAGTTAAGATATTGGAATGTTGAATTGCAAGAAGCTTATTTTTCTTATGTTGAGGCCGCAGAACGCTTTAATCAATTGAATAAAAAATAAATGCGTTTTTTAATTATATTATTTTTAATATTTCAATCAAATTTAGTAAATGCTTTTGAATTAAATGGAGAAATTATCCAAGGAGCACTTATTATTGGTAAAGAACAGCCTGATAAGTCTATATATATTAATAAGCAAAAAATAAAATTATCTAAAAACGGTAATTTTGTCTTTGGTATTAATTATAATCAAACAGGAAATATTGTTATCGAGTCAGTTGATAAGAATAATCAAATTACTTCCAAAACTTACAAAATAAAGAAAAGACAATATAAAATTCAAAAAATAGATGGTCTTCATGAAAAAATGGTAACTCCAGATCAAGAGTCATTGGAAATTATAAAAAAAGAAAATGATTTAATTAAAAATGCTCAATTAATTAATTCTGATTTTGAATTTTTTTTATCTGGCTTTAGTAAGCCTATTGATGGTGTAATTTCAGGTGTTTATGGCAGTCAAAGAATATTGAATGGTAAGCCTCGTTCACCGCATCTAGGCATTGATTTTGCTGCACCTAGAGGAACAGAGGTTAAATCTCCAGCGGATGGTTATGTAACTCTTGCTGAAAAAGGTTTTTATTTTACAGGAGGAAGTATAATTTTAGATCATGGACATGGAGTTTCGACAATCTATGCTCATTTAGATGAAATTTTAGTAAGAAAAGATGAATTAATTAAAAAAGGGCAAGTAATTGGAAAGGTCGGTTCAACAGGTAGAGCTACTGGACCGCACTTACATTTTGGAGTGAATTGGTTTGATGCTAAAATTGATCCAGAATTAATTTTTAATTAATATTTTTATTTCCATCTATCGTGTGACCATAGCCAGTGCGCAGGATCCCTTTTTATAAATTCTTCTATTTTTTTATTCATGATTTCAGTGATATTGTAAATATTTCTATCATAATCATTAGTTCTGTTTATTACCAAAGGTTCCTCAATAAAAAATTCAAAATTAGTTTTTTCGTTTCTTTTTAAAAAAACCGGCACGAGTAACGCATCATATTTAATAGCTAATTGAGCAGGAGTTGTAGTCGTAGTTGCTGGCTGATTAAAAAAAGGGACACGAATACTGGACGATAATCTTTGATCAATCATTAATGCTAAAGGATTGTTAGTAGAAATATGTTTAATTAATTTTTTAGTTCCAGTAGACCCCTTTTCAATTTGAATTGGGCAAATATATTTTTTTCTAATAAATTCCATAATTGGATTTAAAAAATAATTATTTAGAGGCCTATAAATTGCACCAATATTAAATCCTAATTCTTGTAAACATTTTGCCATTAATTCAAAATTTGCAAAATGACCAGAAAAGAAAACAATAGGTCTATTATTTTTTTTTAATATTTCGATATTATTTTTATTTACAAAAACTATCTTATTTTTTTTTTCGTCAATAATACTAAATTTATTTATATGGATGTATTCTCCAAATATTCTTCCTATATTTTTCCACATACGGTCAATCAATTCGTTGATCGATTTTTCGTTAAGATCTGGAAATGCTATTAAAATATTTTTTTTAGCTATTATCTTTTTTCTAAATAAAGGTCCAAAGTATTTTCCAATTACTTCCCCTAAGTCAGAAGACAATTTAAGACCAATAATTTTAAAAATTAAAAAAAAAATTATTACTAAAATAAATTCAAAAAAATATCTGATAGATTTCATTAAAATAATTTTTTAAGTTCTTTTTCTAAAGATTCTTTTTCAATTAATAGGGTATTTAATTTAGTATAATAAATTTTTTCTTTAAATTGATTATTAATTCTTACGTAATCTTTTTCAGTTGTTAATAAATTGCATTTATTATTTTCAGCTTCTTGAGATAAAACTTTATAATTTTTTTCTGTAAATTGAAAATGGTCTGGATAAATAATTTGTTTTATAATTTTTACATTGTTATCAAGCAAAGTATTAAAAAAGCTATATGGATTACCGATCCCAGTAAATGCTATGAAATTTTTATTCTTTAAGGTTTCAATATTTTCGATTTTATTTCTTGCGTAAATAATATTAATATTTGGATTTATAGTTTTTATTTCTTTTTCAATTATTTGATTTTTTTCTCCTTTAATAATTACAAAGTTAGCTTTTTTTATAGATGTTAACGGCTCTCTAAGAGGTCCAGAGGGTATTAAATTTTTATTTCCAACCCAATTTTTTGAGTCAAAACAAAGAATATTTAAGTTTTTAAATATTTGATGATCTTGAAATCCATCATCAAGAATAATGGCATGGTATCCTAATTTTATAATAGAATTTATAGCTTTCACTCTGTTATTTGAAATATAAACATGTCCAAATTTGTTTAATAGTAGCGCCTCATCACCCGTATCCTCGGAGTTTTGATTGGGTGTGTTTAATTCATTTAAATAAATATCTTTCTTACTTTTTCTTCCATATCCTTTTGTTAAAAAACAGATTTTTTTAGATTGATTTAAAATTTTGGCTATCTCTATAGCAGCAGATGTTTTGCCAGTTCCGCCAACATAAATATTTCCTACGCAGATTATAGGAATACTAAATTTTTGTGTGATAGTAGTTTTTTTTCTTATTATGCTAATTAGATAATAAATAATTGATAATGGATATAATAATATAGATAAAAAAGTGTTATTTTTTTTGTCCCAAAATTTTGGTTTAATAAAATACATCTTATTATTGATTGACTATATATTCATCTAACTTTTTAATTGTTGATGATAAAATTTCGTCGCCTATTTTAATTATTTTTTCTTTAATATTTTTATTCTGATAATTATTAAATTTTGCTTTAAGTTGATCAATTAATTCTATCTCCGAATTAATCTTAAAAGCAATATTTTCTTTATTTAAGAAATCATATATTTCAGTAAAATTATGTACGTATGGTCCATGAAAAATTAAAGCGTTGTTATAAGCAACTTCAATCGGATTTTGTCCACCGTGATTAACTAAAGATCCACCAATAAAGACATATTTTGAGGATTTAAGAATTTTTTTAGTATTTCCATATGAATTAATTATTAAAATATCGGTGTTATTTTCAAAATTATCAAGAGATTCTGCAATTAAAAAATTTAGCTTAGTATTTGTAATTATTTTTTGTATTTCAGTGAATTCTATTTATGTGTCTTGGTATGATGATTGTTAATAGGTTAGGGTATTGTGATTTTAAAGATGCATGTACTTTTATGCAAAACTCCTCTTCGGTAGGATGGGTGCTTAAAGCTATAAATATTAATTTTTTTTGCAAATTTAAATTTTCTTCTTTATTTTCATTTTCAAAATTTTCTGAAACTACAAACTTAAGATTGCCTAGTATTTTGATATTATTTGTTTCAAAATAATTAAAATAATCAGCACTTTCTTTGCTTTGGCACAAAATTAAATCAAAACAATTTAATATCTTATTCATGCTACTTTTGATTAATTTCCATTTGATAAATGATTTATTGGAGATTCTTGCATTGAGTAATATTATTGGGATATTTTTATTTTTTGCATAAAATATCTGATTTGGCCATATTTCAGACTCAGTAAAAAAAATAATATTAGGATTCCATTTTTTAAAAAATTTTTTTACAATTTGTGGGCTATCAATAGGTGCATATTGATGGATAATATTTTTAGTATTGTAATATTTTTTTTGAAAAACTTCATTTGAACTTAAAGTGGAAGTTGTCACTAAAATTTGGTTTTTTTTTAAATAGTGATCAATTATTGGAAATATACTTTTTAACTCTCCAATACTTGAGCAATGAAACCATATTAAATAACCATTATTTCTGGTTGTATAAGAGAAACTCCTAGTTTTTCTTTGTAACGTAATGGACATTCTTTTTTTCTTAGTAATTCTTAAATGATAGATAAGGATATAATAGATAATATAATAACTGTAGTTATTAAATAATAGGCATAACTCTCATTAATTTATAATTTGTTTTTCATATAAGTTTTTGTATAAGTCGAGGAATTGTTTACTAGAAAATTCATGACTTACCCTCAGCAACTATTTTTCCATTTATCAAAAACTAAAATTTTATCGCAGTTCATAATTGTTGATAATCTATGAGCAATTATAATAGTTGTTTTATTTTTAGTTAAATTTTCAATAGCTTTTTGTATAACTGGCTTCAGACTCAGAATCTAGAGATGAGGTAGCCTCATCTAATAATATTATTGAAGAATCTTTTAATATAGCTCTTGCTATTGATAATCTTTGTTTTTGTCCTCCAGATAATTTTATTCCATTTTCTCCAATAATAGTTTCATATTTATTTGGAAGTTTTTCTATAAAATCTTGAGCTGCAGCAAATTTACATGCATTTATTATTTCATCATCAGATGCTGATGCATTTCCATATAATATATTAGATTTAATAGTATCATCAAAAAGTATTACATCTTGACTAACTAGATGAAATTTCTTTTCTCAAAGAATTTAAATTTATATTATTTATATTTTGATCATCAATGAAGATTGCAGCCATGTTTTAAATTAAAGAATCTTGGAATTAAATTTAAAAATGTAGTTTTGCCAGAGCCACTTATTCCAACTAAACCAACTTTTTTTCCACCGTCTATTTTTGCAGATAAATTTTTTAAAGCGTGTGTTCCATCTGGATATGTGAAGCTGATATTTTTAAATTCTAATGTTGCATTTTTTAATTTCAAAGATGGTGCATTTTTATCATTATAAATCTCATTTTTTTGATCAATTATTTCATATATTCGTTTAGCAGCGGTAATACCTTCTTGTATACCAACATTAATTCCAGCCAATGCTCTAACTGGTTGATAGGCCAACATTAATGCAGCTAGAAAAGAAACAAATTCTCCAAGCGTTACGGCACCTTGCAGGCTTCTGTAACCTGCAAAAAAGACTACAATAGCAATGGCAACCGCAGAGATTATTTCCATTATTGGTCCAGCACCTAATCTAGTTTGTTCAACTTTTCTTATAGCCTTAAATCTTTCATCAATAATCATGCTAATTTTTTTTAATTCATCCTCTTCTTTTTGATAGATTTTTATTAACCAAGATCCTTTGATTATTTCACTTAAAAATTTCATGAATTTGTCTGAAGCTTCTAGACTTATATGAACTTTTTTACCCATTTTTTTTCCTATATTTTTTGAAGAAATTGCAGCAATAGGAATCATGATTATGGCCAGCAAACTTAGTTGCCAGTCATGATAAAACATTAATCCAAGCAATGCGATAAGTGTAAAAGTTTCTTTAAATAAAGTTACAACTACTCCAGTTAATACATCAAATAGTATTTTAGTATCGTTTGTAAAATTAGAGAGATATTTTCCTGAATGTTTTTTAGTAATATGAGAAATGTCAGATAATAAAAATTTTTGAGCCATTAGAGTTTGAATATTTTTGATTATTTTTATTCCAACTTTAATAGTAATAATTCTTGTTCCATAAATTGAAAAAGCTTTTATTATAAAAGTAAAAACTATCGCTACAGGTATAAGATATAGCATTTTGGTATTTTTATTTTCAAAGATTTCTTTAATTGCAGGATCCAACAGCCATGCTGTGGCTGCCGTTGTAAGAGAAGTTAAAATAATAAAAATAAAAGTTAAACTTAATTCTGGGATATACTTTTTAACTTGTGTTTTAAAAATTCTGTTTATCAGTTCTAATTTAGTCATTTATTTTCCTGCAACACTTACGTTGTTAATTCTAATTGTTGGAGAATTTGTTTTGGATTTAAATTCTAAATCATTAGCAAGTATCATCTCTTTGAACATATCTTTAATATTTCCAGCGACTGTGATTTCACTAATTGGATAAGTTATTTCTCCATTTTCTATTAAAAATCCTGAGCCACCTTTGCTAAAATCGCCCGTCACACTATTGAATCCCGAACCAAATAATTCTGTTATATAAACTCCTCTTTTAATATCTTTTATTAAATCTGATTTTGTTAATTTTCCATTTTCAAAATAGCAATTTGTCGTTCCACCGCATCTTCCATTAGATTTTTTATTTAACATCTTACTAGAATAAGTATCTAAAATAATCTCATTAAGTTTTCCTTTTTTTATTAATTCTAATTTTTTACAACCTACACCCTCAGAATCAAAATTTCTTGATCCCAGTCCTTTTTTTATTAATGGATCATCAATGACATTAATATTTTCTTGAAACAAAATTTCTCCAATATCACCTTTAATAAAACTTACTTTTCTAGCTAAATTATGTCCAGAAATGGACGATATTAAATGAGATAAGAAACTCGAGGATACTCTTGGTTCAAACACAGCTGGTCCAGTAAAAGAATTTATTTTTTTTGGACTTAATCTTGCGCTTGCTTTTTCAGCTGCAATCCTTCCGATATCTTTTGGTTTAGCTAAATCATAAAAAAATCTTTTTGATGAATATTCATAATCTCTTTCCATACTTTCCTCTTCTTTTGCAACAACATCACATGAAACACTGAAGATTGATGATTTTCGACCATTAGAAAAACCATTAGAATTTTTTAATATAAAATTTGATCTGGCCTCCGTAAATGAAACACCATTAGAATTAAATATTTTTTTATGTGATAGCGCTTCAGTTTCACATTCGGAGATAAAGTCTTTTTTTGCCTCGTAAGAAATTATTGAATTATCAAACAAATCTAAATCAATATAATTTTTTTCAAGATCATTATTCTCTGGTAGACCGCAATATATATCCTCAGGCGTATTCTTTGCCATTTCATAACATCTAACAATAGCCTGTTTGATATTATTTTTGGTTAAATTAGAGGTTGAGATAGAAGATTTCTTTTGTCCAATGTAAGCAGTTAAGCCAATGCTAATATCTTCAGATCTTGTAACCTCTTCAATTTTTCCATTTCTTTGCAACATTTCTTCAGAAATTGAATGAGCTACAATTACTTCAGAGCTTGTTGCTCCTATTTTTTTTAATTCACCAAGGCAATAGTCGCCAAGATTATTTAGAAATGGATTATCTTTAAGCATTATAAATTTCTAAAAAAAATATTAAAAATATTAAGATTCCAAAAGAGTTATTACTATTAAAAACTATTTGAATTTTATCTTTATTATTAGATTTTATTTTTTTTATCGTTAACACTTGATAAGCCAAATGTAATGCAGCAATTACTAATAAAATAAAATATACTAAAGATCTATTTGTTAAGAAACCTAAAGCGATTAAAAAGGTTATTGAGGAGATATAGCAAAAGAATAAAAAATTTTTTATATCACTTCCAAATTTTATTGCAGTAGATTTTATTTTTATTTTTAAATCATCGCGTCTATCCTGCAAGGCGTAAATTGTATCGTATCCTAAAGTCCAAAAGATCGCTGCCATATATAAGATGATAGTTTCTATAGTTAGATTTTCAAAAAATACTGACCAACCGAGCAATACTCCCCAATTAAAAGTAAACCCAAGAAATAGCTGAGGCCAAAACGTTATTCTTTTCATAAAAGGATAAGCGATAATTAATAATCCGGATGATAGACCTAATATTTTAGAAAAATTATTAAACTGAAATAAAATTATAAGTGCAGGTATTAGTAATAATAAAATAATAAGCCAGGCAGTTTTAATTGTTATTTTTCCAGAAGCTATTAAGCGTTTTTTTGTTCTTTGAACTTTGATATCTACATTTTTGTCTACAATATCATTGTAAACGCAGCCAGCACTTCTCATGATTATAGAACCAATAAAAAACAGAATTAAGTATTTAATAAATTGATAATTATTAACTACAAACCACTGAGTCATTGTTAAACTCCAAGCACATGGCCAGAATAGTAAAAAAATTCCAATTGGTTTGTTTAATCTTAATAAGTTAGCAAATTGGCGCATTTTGTAAAAATTAGATAATTTAGTTACAATAACAGTTATGTCATTAAAAGTAAGAATTTATTTAGATAAAAAATTAAACTTAGGTTTGGATTTAGTTTTAGAAAAAGAAGATACCCATTATTTGAAAAATGTGATGCGTTTAAGAGAAGGGGATTATGTATTTTTATTTAACTCAAAAGATGGAGAATTTAAAGGAGAGATTATTAGTTCTGATAAAAAAAATACAAAAATAAAATTAATCTCAAAAATTGAAAATATAAATAAAGAAGGAAAAATATCTTTAATATTTTCTTTAATTAAAAGTTCAAAATTAGATTATTTAATTCAAAAATGTACAGAAGTGGGTGTAAAAAATTTTTTTCCAGTTATTTCTGAAAAATCAATTGCTAAAAATTTAAATATTGAAAGAATAGAAAAAATTATAAAAGAATCTTGTGAGCAATCTAATCAGTTATACTTGCCAGTTATTCATACAGTTGAAAAGTTAGAAAAAAAACTTAAATCTCTTGATAAAAATTCTATAGTTTTTTTTGCAGATATTAACTCTGCAAATAAAAAAATTGATGAAGTTATTAAGAATAATAAAAATTATGAATTTTATTTATTAATTGGTCCAGAAGGTGATTTTTCATTAAAAGAAAGAGATTTATTGAAAAAGTATGAATAATTGCATTCCTATTTCATTAGGACAAAATATTTTAAGATCAGAAACAGCAGCAGTTGTAGGTCTTGCTCTATTAAATTCTAAGATTAATTAATTTTGGGTTCCTCCAACGGTAATCCCATCAATTAATATTGTTGGTTGACCAACACCCACCGGGACCCATTGTCCATTTTTTCCACAGGTTCCAACTCCAGCATCTAACTCCATGTCATTACCAACCATTTTAACTTTTGTAAGTACATCAGGACCATTACCAATTAAAGTCGCACCTTTTAATGGTTTGCCAATTTTTCCATTTTTAATTTCATAAGCTTCAGTGCAAGAGAAAACAAATTTACCATTTGTGATGTCCACTTGTCCTCCGCCAAACGCAACAGCATAAATTCCTCGATCAACTGATTTGATTATTTCATCAGGGTGATATTTTCCAGAAAGCATATAAGTGTTTGTCATACGAGGCATCGGTATATGTTCAAAACTTTCTCTTCGTCCATTCCCTGTTGGCTGCACATTCATTAATCTTGCGTTCAGTCTATCTTGTATGTAATTTTTTAATATTCCTTTTTCAATCAATACAGTTTTATTAGTTGGAGTTCCTTCATCATCAATTGTGATTGATCCTCTTCTATTTTCAATTGTTCCATCATCAACAACAGTGACTTGTTCATCAGCTATTTTTTGTCCCATTAAATCTGAAAATGCTGAAGTTTTTTTTCTGTTAAAATCACCTTCAAGTCCGTGTCCAATTGCTTCATGAAGAAGTATTCCAGGCCAACCAGGTCCAAGAACTACTTTCATTTCGCCCGCAGGAGCATCAACACTTTCGAGATTAATTAAAGCTTGTTTTAGAGCAATATCACAAACCTTTTTCCAATTTAATTCAGTAATGTATTCATCTAATATTTTTCTACCCCCCGTTCCATAACTTCCAGTTTCTTTTCTTCCATTTTTTTCAACCATGACTGAAACATTAAATCTAACAAGGGGTCTTTTGTCCGTATAACTTTGATTGTCAGGTCTTATAATTTCTATTTGTTGATATTCAGAAAATATTGAACTTGAAACTTGTTTAACATATGGATTCTTAGATCTTAAATATTTATCAATTTTATTTAGTAGATCTATTTTTTCAGAAAATTTTTTTGCTTCAATAGGATTAATATCTGTATAAAGATACTTATTCGTTTTTTTTGGACCTGAATTTATTTTTCCAGAATAATTTTTATTAGCGTCTAAAATTATTTTAGCAGATTGTTTTAGGGATTCTTCTGTTAACTCATTTGAATGTGAGTAGGTTGTAATATCATTATTGACTGATCTTAGACCATAACCTTTGCTGGAGTCGTAACTTGTATTTTTTATTTTTCCATCATCCAATACTAACGATTCTGAAACAGTAGATTCTAGAAACAGCTCACCATCATCACACTTAAAAAGAGTATTATTAACTATTGTTTCTGCTGACTTTCTTGAAATTGAATTTTCTTCTGAAAAAAACTCGTTTAAATTTGGGTTCATTTTTAGTTAAATTGTCGCAAATTTTTTGTATATATTTGTGATAATAATATAGCTAAATAACTATAGTATATCTTTAATTAATGAAAAAAAAATTACTTAATAAATTTTATTTATTTTTAGTGTTTTTTATCTCACCGAGCATATTGTTTGCCAGAGATAATTGGCAAATGGGTTATAATGAGTCAGTAACTTCTGTTATGGATGATATCGTTCATCTTCATGATCGTATTTTACTTCCAATTATTGTTGCAATTTGTGTATTTGTACTTTTTCTACTTTTGTATTCAATTATAAGATTTAGAGCTTCAAAAAATCCAATACCTTCCAAAACATCACATAATACTTTTATAGAAATTTTGTGGACAGTGATTCCTTGTTTAATTTTAATAGTAATAGCAGTTCCATCATTTAGATTGCTTTACAAACAAGATGTTATTCCAAAAGCCGATGTTACTATTAAAGCGATCGGTTATCAGTGGTACTGGGGATATGAATATCCAGATCAAAATATTGCATTTGATGCAAACATGGTTGAAACAAAAAATCTAAAACCAAATCAACCAAGACTTTTAGAAACTGATAATCATGTGGTTGTTCCTGTTAATAAAGTTGTTAAAGTTTTAATTACAGCAAATGACGTATTGCACGCTTGGGCAGTTCCGTCTTTTGGAGTGAAAAGAGACGCCATACCAGGAAGAATAAATGAAACTTGGTTTAAGGCTGAAAAAGAAGGTGTATATTATGGTCAATGTTCAGAATTATGCGGCTCTCGACATGCGTTTATGCCAATTACAGTACGAGTAGTTTCTGAAAAACAATATAATGATTGGCTAAAAGAAGCTAAAGCTAAGTTTGCAAAATACCCTGACAATAATGTTGTTGCGGAAAATTTAATAAAGGAGAAAAAATAAATGGCCAATACAAGTTCTGATCATTCGCATTATCCAAGTTTTTGGACAAGATGGTTGTTCTCAACAAATCATAAAGACATAGGAACTTTATATTTAATTTTTGCAATTGTAGCAGGAATTATTGGAACAACTTTTTCTGTTCTAATGAGAATGGAGCTTATGTATCCAGGAGATGGAATTTTAAAAGGAGATTATCATCTTTATAATGTTCTGGTCACTGGTCACGGTCTGATAATGGTTTTCTTTATGGTGATGCCAGCAATGATAGGTGGATTTGGAAATTGGTTTGTTCCTTTAATGATCGGTGCTCCTGACATGGCATTTCCAAGAATGAATAACGTTTCATTTTGGTTATTGCCTGCAGCATTTACTTTATTAATTGTCTCTATTTTTGTTGAAGGACCTCCTGGTGGATCAGGAGTTGGTGGAGGCTGGACAATATATCCGCCATTATCCTCAAAAGCGGGACAGCCAGGACCTGCAATGGATCTTGCAATATTAAGTTTGCACCTTGCTGGAGCTTCATCCATTCTTGGAGCTATTAATTTTATAACTACAATTTTTAATATGAGAGCGCCTGGAATGACAATGCATAAAATGCCTCTTTTTGCCTGGTCAATTTTAGTAACAGCATTTTTATTATTGTTATCTTTACCGGTGCTTGCTGGTGCAATCACAATGTTATTAACTGACAGAAATTTCGGAACAGCTTTTTTTGAACCAAAAGGTGGAGGCGATCCAGTTTTATTTCAACATTTATTTTGGTTCTTTGGGCACCCAGAGGTTTATATTATGATCCTTCCAGGATTTGGAATGATTAGTCATATTATTTCAACTTTTTCAAAAAAACCTATCTTTGGATATCTTGGCATGGCTTATGCGATGGTATCAATTGGAGTTGTAGGTTTTGTTGTTTGGGCTCACCATATGTACACAGTCGGAATGGGAGTAGACACAAAAGCATACTTTGTTTTTGCAACGATGATTATTGCGGTACCTACAGGAATTAAAGTATTTTCATGGATAGCTACAATGTGGGGAGGCTCTATCACTCTTAGAACTCCGATGCTTTGGGCTGTTGGCTTTATATTTTTATTTACTGTTGGAGGCGTGACAGGAGTTGTTCTCGCAAATGCAGGAGTTGATACTTCGTTTCACGATACTTATTATGTTGTTGCTCACTTCCATTATGTATTATCTTTGGGAGCAGTATTTTCGATATTTGCAGGATTTTATTATTGGTTCGGTAAAATGTCTGGATATGAATATTCAGAAGTTTTAGGAAAAATACATTTTTGGTTAACATTTATAGGTGTAAATTTAATTTTCTTTCCTCAGCATTTTTTAGGATTAGCAGGAATGCCAAGAAGATATGCGGATTACCCTGATGCATATGCTGGATGGAATTATGTTTCCTCAGTTGGTTCTTATATTTCTGCATTTGGAGTTTTAGTGTTCTTAGTATTAGTTGCTCATGCATTTATAAGAGGAAAAAGAGTTCCTGATAATCAATGGGGAGAAGGGGCAACTACATTAGAATGGACTTTGAGTTCACCACCACCGTTCCATCAGTTTAATGAACTGCCTAAAATTAAATAATTAAATAAAGTGTACAAAACTACATTTGCTAATTATCAAAAAAGTAAAAATATTTTAGTTCTTAAAAATTTTTACAATTTAATGAAACCAAGAGTTATGTCTCTTGTCGTTTTCACAGCTTTTGTAGGTTTAATTATCTCAAATAAACAGATAGATTTTATAACATCCGCTCTAGCATTATTTTTTGTAGCATTAGGAGCGGGCGCGGCTGGGGCCCTTAATATGTGGTACGATTCAGAAATTGATGCTGTGATGTCGCGCACTTGTTTAAGACCAATCCCTCTTGGAAAAATTTCAAACACGCAAGCGCTATACTTTGGAATTTCTTTAAGCCTTATCTCAATTGTAGGACTGTATTTAGTTTCAAATATTTTATCAGCTTCTATATTGGCTATCACTATAGGTTTTTATATTTTCATTTATACAATTTGGTTAAAGCGAAGAAGTGTTCAAAATATAGTGATAGGAGGAGCAGCTGGTGCATTCCCTCCAGTTATAGGGTGGGCAATTGCAAATAACAGTTTATCAATTGAACCAATAATTTTGTTTTTAATTATATTTTTTTGGACGCCATCGCATTTTTGGTCATTATCATTATATAAATCTGAAGATTATAAAAAAGCCAAAATTCCAATGCTTCCGGTTATAGCAGGGATCGATTTTACTAAAAAAAATATTTTTGCATATGCGCTTATACTGTTTCCCATAACTATATTTCCTTTTTATTTTAATTTTGCAGGACTAGTTTATTTAGTACCGACTATTATTTTAGGAGTATTTTATATTTTTTTAACATTTAAGTTATTGAACGCTAATAATAAAAAAGACATAGGAAAATTCTCCAAAAAAATATTTGCTTTTTCTATTTTATATTTATTTTTAATTTTTACTTTATTATTAATTGAAAGTTTTATTAAATTTTTTTAATGAAAAAAAATTATATAACGGCAATTATATTAATATTATTAGTGATATTTTTTTTCGTATTTACAATTTTAAATATAGGAAATGGAATATTTGTTAGACCTTTATGAGCGTACACACTAAAAATAAAATTAATCCTATTTATTTAGTAGTTATATTTTTTGTAATGCTAGGACTATCTTATGCTTCGGTTCCACTTTATGAATTATTTTGCAAAGTAACTGGATTTGGAGGAACAACAAAAGTTGCAAAACATGTTCCAAATATTATTATAAATCATAATGTTACAACTAGATTTGATACTAACGTTGCTAAGGGTTTATTTTGGGATTTTAAGGCAGAAAAAATAAAAGAAAATATTAAACCAGGCCAGGTTTCAACTATTAAATTTAAAGTTAAAAATTTAGGAAATGAATCGTCAACGGCAGTTTCTACATTTAATGTTACACCTGATACTGCTGGAAAATATTTTAATAAAATTAGCTGTTTTTGTTTTGAACAGCAAACTTTAAAACCTAAAGAAACGAAGGAATTCGAAATGGCATATTTTATTGATCCAAAAATAGTGGATGACTTATCTACAAAGGAAATTAAGGATATTACTTTATCTTATACTTTTTTTGATGTAGCTAATTTTAAGAAGGATAAAAATTAATGTCAGACGCTCATAAAAAAGGACACGATTATCATTTGGTAGATCCAAGTATCTGGCCAATTGTTTCGTCTTTTTCAGCTTTAGTTTTAGCTTTTGGAGCAGTGTATTATATGCATGCAAAATCTTTTTGGCTTTTATTGATTGGATTAGCTTTAACTCTTTATTCAATGTTTATGTGGTTTAGAGACGTTGTTATCGAAGGTGAGCATAAAGGTGATCACACTCCAGTTGTTCAAATTGGTCTTAGATATGGAATGACACTTTTTATAATGTCAGAAGTAATGTTTTTTGTTGCTTGGTTTTGGGCATTTTTTGACTCAAGTCTTTTTCCAGATCCAGTTATAGGTGGTGTTTGGCCTCCAAAAGGTATTCAGACTTTAGATCCTTGGCATATACCTTTAGTGAACACTTTAATTCTACTTTTATCTGGAACAACAGTGACTTGGGCACATCATTCTCTTTTAGAGAATGATCGAAAAGGACTATTAAATGGATTGTTGTTAACAGTCATCCTTGGAGTTATTTTTACCTCTTTTCAAGCTTACGAATATATTCATGCTGACTTTAAATTAAGCTCAGGAATTTATGGAGCGACTTTTTATATGGCCACAGGTTTTCATGGTTTTCATGTAATTGTTGGAACAATTTTTTTAGCAGTTTGCTATTTTAGAGCAAAAGCTGGACATTATAAGCCTGATCATCATTTTGGATTTGAGGCTGCAGCATGGTATTGGCATTTTGTTGATGTGGTTTGGCTGTTTTTATTTGCTTCAATTTATATTTGGGGAAGTTAATAGAGTATTTTGTTCAGAATTAAATCATTAGATATTTTTTTTTTATTTTTTATATTTATTGTTCTATCCCTAGGAACATGGCAAGTTTTTAGACTATATTCAAAAAATAATTTAATTTCCAATTTAGAAAATAATTTAAAAAAAAATTCTACTAATTTTAACTTAGATATAAGGGAAGAGTATACAAAAGTTTTTTTGAAGAAAAAAAACTTACAATTTAAAATATTTCTATATCATCTTTATAAAGGAGAGATAGGATTTAAAGTTATCGTTCCTTATGAAGTTAATAGTTCAATGGTAGTTTTAGTAGATAAAGGTTGGGTTAAAAAAGATAAGATTAATCTAATCAAAAATACTGTATTTACCGATGAGATTATTGAAGGTTATACAAAGAAAGTAAAAGAAAAAAATTTTTTTACACCTAGCAATAATATTAAAGAAGATTTTTCATATTCAGTGGATATGAATAATTTAAAGAAATCTTTAAGTAAAAATATTTATCCATTTTTAATTATTCAAACCACACAAACCAACAAAGATATTATTCCTAATAATTACGAGGTCGGTTTATCAAATAATCATTTGCAATATGCTATAACATGGTATGGCTTAGCTTTAGTTACTATAATTTTTTTTTTATATTATAGGAAGAAAGTTTGATGAAATACATAAGCACCAGAAATAATAAAAAAAATTATAATTTTATTGATACTTTTTTAAATGGGCTTGCTCATGACGGCGGCTTATATATTCCAAAGAAAATACCTAGACTATCTAAGGGGACTCTAAAAAGATTATCAAGATTAAATTATAATGATTTGGCTTATGAAATTATTAAAATTTATACAGGTAATACTTTTTCAAAAAACGAATTAAAAAAAATTATAACAAATTCTTATAAAAAATTTGAAAGTAAAAATGTAGTAAAATTTTCAAGAGTAAGAAAATTTAATTTAGTAGAGTTATATCATGGTCCAACATTAGCTTTTAAAGATATCGCAATGCAAGTTATAGGCAACATGTATGAGAGTATACTTTCAAGAAACAAAAATAGAATTAACTTAGTTACAGCAACATCAGGAGATACAGGGGCTGCAGCTATTGATGCTGTAAAAAATAAAAAAAATTTAAGAATTTTTGTTTTACATCCAAGAGGAAAAGTTTCTAAAACACAAAGAAAGCTTATGACTACAGTAAATTCAAAAAATGTTTTTAATATTGCAGTCAAAGGTTCATTTGATGATTGTCAAACGTTAGTAAAATCAATGTTCAATGATAGTCATTTTAGAAGATCTATTAATATGTCAGGGGTTAATTCAATAAATTGGGCAAGAATAGTTGTTCAGATAGTTTATTATTTTTATTCACATTTTCGTTTATCTGAAAAAAATAAAAAAAGTGTTTTTTCAGTTCCAACAGGAAATTTTGGAGATATTTATGCTGGCTATATTGCTTATAAAATGGGCTTGCCAATAGCTAAATTAATTATTGCAACTAATGAAAATGATCTTTTACATAAATTTTTAAGAAATGGAATTTATAAACCTTCAAAAGTAAAATTTAGTATTTCTCCAAGCATGGATATACAAGTCGCAAGTAATTTTGAAAGATTAATTTCTTCTTACTATAACAATAATTCTAAAAAAATATCAGAATTAATGAAACAGCTTGCTAACAAAGGTTTTTATAAGATTGATAAAAATATTTTAAAGAATATTAAAAATATTTTTTATTCTAATTCAATAAATGCTGGAAATACTAAAAAAACTATTAGGTTAGTTTATCAATTTAATAATAAAATATTAGATCCACATTCTTCTGTTGGATTAAAAGCTTTAGAAGACTATTATCTAAATCATCGTAAAAAAGCAGAAAATTTATTTTGTTTAGAAACAGCTCATCCTGCAAAATTTGGCGAAACTATTTATAAAATATTAAGAAAGTATCCTAAGATTCCTGATGCGATAAGTAAAAATCTTAAAAAAAGAGAATTTTATAAGGTGCTTCCTAATAATTTAAATAAAATTAAAAATTATATAAGAGCTAATCGTTTGAATTAGCAGCATCTCTTGCAAGGATATCTACTTTATTATTATATTCGTTAATAGAGTGAGCTTTTACCCAGTTCCATGTAATTTTTTTTTTACTAATTAAGTTGTCCAATTTTATCCAAAGATCCTTATTTTTTACATCTTTTTTATTGGCGTTTTTCCAATTATTTAATTTCCAATTATTAATCCATTTCTCAATGCCTTCTTTGACATATTTAGAGTCAGTATAGATTTTTATTTTTTTATCTTCTTTAATTTTTAATAGAGCGTTTATAGCTGCAGTTAATTCCATTCTATTATTTGTAGATTGTTTTTCTGATCCAAATATAATCTCTTCCTTATCATCTTTAATAATTACCGCCGCCCAGCCTCCCTTGCCAGGATTACCTAGACAGGAACCATCGGTATAAATTACAATCTCATTCATTAAATAAAATACTCATTAAAATTTTTGATAGTTGAATGAAATTCAATTTTCTTTAAATATTCAAAAGGATCTTTAATTTTAACATCTGCTTTATTATCAGTGTGATAAAAATCATACAATCTTGTTAAAAAAAATCTCATAGCCGCGCCCATAGATAGAATAGGTAAATATTTTTTTTCATCGTCACCTAAATTTCTTACTGATGAGTATCCATCTATAAGATTTCTAGCCTTGGTCATATTGAAAGTAGAATTATTGTCAAAACATATGGAGTTAATGCAAATTGCTATTTCATAAGCAAAGAAATCATTGCACGCAAAATAAAAATCTATAATTCCAGAAACTTTGTTATTTATAAAAAATATATTATCTGGAAATAAATCAGCGTGAATAATACCTTCAGGTAAATTTTTAGGCCATTGATCTTCTAGAAGATCTAAGTATTTTTTCGTTTTCTTAATAATGGTTTCCTCTAAGTCTATTTTCTGTTTAATAGTTTTTTCAAAAATATTCTTCCAACTTTGAATCGACAAATTATTTTTTCTATAAATATTAAATGTTTTAGTTATTTCGTGTAATTGAGCTGTTATTTTTCCTATTTCATAACAGTCATCATTTGTTATTTTATTTTTTGATTGTCCATTTAAAAAAGTTACTAAAGCAGCATTTTTATTTTTAATTTTATTAATCTTTTCATGGTTTTTATTTGCAATAGGCTTTGGACAAGGAAATTTATTTTCTGATAGGCTTGAAAGTAATTTGATAAAAAATGGCAAATCATTTTCATCAACTCTTTTTTCATAAATGGTAAGAATGAAATCTTGCTTTAATGTTTTAATAAGATAATTGGTATTTTCTACTCCTTCTGTAATTCCCTTATAATCTTTAAAGTTACTAATATTGTATTGTTCTAAAAATTGTTCAATTTCTTGATGTTCTAATTTAGTATAAACAGCCATTATTTAATAAGCATTGTAGGTAGTTTAAAAGAAACTTTTTCAACAGAAGTAATAACTTCTTCAAGTCTAATATTAGTAATATTTTTAATTTCTTTAATTAAATTCTCAACTAAAATTTCAGGAGCCGAAGCTCCAGAGGTAATTCCTATATTTTTAGAATTTTTAATTTTATTAACTGGTAGTTCCTGAGAAGAATGCATTAAGATGCTTTCTTTACAACCAAATTTTTTTGCAACTTCTACCAATCTTTGTGAGTTAGATGAGCTTCTACTGCCAACAACTAAAAATAAATCACATTTTTTTGCAATTTGCTTAACAGCCTCTTGGCGATTGGTTGTTGCATAGCAAATATCACTTTTAATTGGTTCTTTAATTGAAGGATATTTTTTTTTTAATAAAGATATAATTTCTAAAGTATCGTCAACTGAAAGAGTCGTTTGTGTAATATATGCAAATTTATTATTTTTAATTTTTGGTGAATAATTTTCTAAATCATCTTTATTTTCGATTAGAGTAATATAGCTATTATCTATCTGACCCATAGTTCCAATTACTTCAGGATGATTTTTATGACCAATAAAAATAATATTAAATTCTTGCTTTGCTAGCATCTCAGCTTCTTTGTGAACTTTTGTCACCAAAGGACATGTTGCGTCTATGTAAATAATATTATTTAATTTTGCCTCACTGATTACTTCTTTAGGCACACCATGTGCTGAAAAAATCACAGGTCTAGATTTATCTTTAATTTCAAAAAGTTCTTCAACAAATATGGCACCTTGTGATCTTAAATTTTCTACTACAAACTTATTGTGAACTATTTCGTGCCTTACATAAACTGGCGCACCAAATTTATTAAGAGTTTTTTTTACGATTTCAACGGCTCTATCTACACCTGCACAAAATCCTCTCGGACTTGCTAAAAATACGTTTACAATTTTTTGTTCCATTAAAATTTTAAATTTTAAATTTATTATTATACGAGTAAGCTTTATAGAGACCAAACTAATAAATATAAATAGTATCCATTAATTCGATTCAAATTTAAGTTAGATTTTGTTCATTGAAATAACTTAAGATACAATTTATGCTATAAAATTATGCAAGAAAAAATTAATAAGAATAAAAATCCAATAAAAGTTCATTTAAAAAAAGATAAGGATTATTATTGGTGTGCTTGTGGGCTTTCTAAAGATGGAACTTTTTGTGACGGTTCTCATAAGACTACAAATCTAGCGCCTATGAAATTTTCAGTTCAGGAGGAGAAATCTTATTTTTTATGCGGGTGCAAAAAAACTAATAAAAAACCTTTTTGTGATGGATCTCACTCAAAAAGTTAAGATATTTAATTTTGTTTTAATTGAGTAAAAATTTTTTCTAGGTTTTTTTGATTAACAATTTTTATTTTATCTAAATTTTGTGGATCCAATATTACTGTTTTAACAGTCTCTAAAGCAATTTTATTAGAAATATGCTGAATATCTTTTATAGCTTTGATTTTCATTTGTTCTAATTTTTGGTCTAATGATTTTTTTTTATTAATCATTAATTGTTCAAATTTACTTTCAGATTCTTTTATAAAATTTTCTGCATCTTTTTTTTCAAAAGCTAAAATATCTTTACTTTCTTTATGAGCATCTTGAATTTTATCTTTATATTTTTTAAGTAATTGTTCACTTTCTATTTTAAGATTTTTTGTATTTTCAATTTCGGATTTAATCTCATTTATTTTATCTTCTAATAATTTATTTATAAGTTGAGGTATTTTTTTATAAATAAGTATTAAACAGAATATTATGAAAGAAATTGCTACCCAGAAAGCTGCATCAAACATATTTACTCTCTTTTTGTTTTTTAGATATCTCTGTAATTATTGCTTTTAAATTACTATCGTTCGGTTTTGTTTCAATTATCTTTTCAATAAGTTCTTTTGAAAATTCAGATACTATATTTGAAATATTATCTAAAGCCTGTTGTTTAAAATGATTAATATCATTTTCTACTTTAGTTGTTTCAGTTTTTAAGTAATTTTCAAAATCTTTTTTTTTTATGAATATTTTTTCATTAAATTCTGCATTTAATTTTGCTAAGTTTTCTTTTGAATTTTTTTTTGCCTCATTTATTATTTTATTATATTCATTATCTAGTTTTTGAATTTGGTTTTTATTGTTTTCTGTCTCATTTATTAATGATTTTAGAAAGTCTGCTCTTTTATCTATTAATGAGAAAAGTTTTGGACTAAAAAATTTATAAATTAAAAAATATAATAATCCAAAGAATATAATCAGCCAAAATATTTGAGAAAGCCAAAACTCAGGATTTAGTTGAGGCATCCCTTCTTTTGCCATTACTTTTTTTTCAAGAAATAAACAAAGAAAAAAATAAATTATATATTTTTTCATTAATTAACTTAAAGCTTAAATTTATTACTAATAGTTAAAATGCAAAAAGTATTAATAGTGCAATAACTAGAGCAAATAAACCTGTGGCCTCTGCCAGCGCAAAACCTAATAATAACGTAGGAAATTGTTTTTGAGCCGCTGACGGATTTCTTATTGCTGCTGATAAGTAGTTACCAAATATAGTTCCTATGCCTACCCCAGCTCCTCCCAACGCTATTGCTGCAAGACCTGCTCCTATTAACTTTGCCGCTGCTACTTCCATTTTTTATCTCCTTTTTTGTTTTTGTTAGTTTTAATGATGCATATGTAATGCATCGTTTAAATAAATACACGATAAAACTGCAAATACATAAGCTTGTAAAAAAGCCACAAGTATTTCTAGAGCAGTTAATGCTACAGAAAAACTTAGGGGTAACCATCCGCCCAAAATTCCTAAACTTACAACAAATCCGCCAAAAACTTTTAACATTGTGTGTCCAGCAAGCATATTAGCGAATAAACGCACAGATAGACTTATAGGTCTACTTAAGAAAGATATTATTTCTATAATCACCAATAAGGGCAATAAAAAAACAGGAATGCCAGAAGGAACAAATATTTTAAAAAAACTTAATCCATTTTTTACAAAGCCAACAATAGTAACTCCAATAAATATTACAATTGCGAAGAAAAATGTGATGATTACTTGGCTAGTAACTGTAAATGAGTAGGGCAGTAATCCAATCATATTCATCGTTAATATAAATATAAAAAGAGTTAGTATGAATGGGAAATATGGCTTTGCATCGTTACCAACAGTTTCATTAATCATCTTTGAGATAAAATTAAATACAAGTTCATTCAAAATTTGAATTTTTCCAGGCACAATACTTATTTTTTTTGTTCCTAAAATAAAAAACGTGATGATTAAAATTGAACTTATCATCATAAATAAACTTGAATTTGTAAAAGAAATATCTATCCCATTTATAGATAAAGAGGGCCCAATTTTATGAACCTCGAATTGATGCATTGGGTTTGTTGCCATAAATTTAGTCTTTATTAATCATTTTTGCGGATCGTACAACATTAAATATTCCAGCCGCGATACCAACTAATAATAGAATTATTAAAAAAATTGGCTTAGTTCCTAACCATTTATCAAGGTACCATCCAATAAAAATTGCGACAAAAACCGCAGCTACCAATTCTGTACTAATTTTAAATGCAGACCCGATAAAATTATTATTTGTTTGTGTTTTTTCTTTTTTATATTTTTTTTTTATTAAATCTATTTTGAATTTAAGATCATCAAATTCTGACATTGATCTTTAAGCTACCATTTCTTCGGCTTTTTCAAGATCCACAGCAACTAATTGACTTACACCTCTCTCAGCCATTGTAACCCCATATAATCTATTCATTCTAGACATTGTTAAAGCATGGTGAGTAATAACTATAAATTTTGTTTCTGTAATTTTTGTCAACTCTTCAATTAATGAACAAAATCTTGTTACGTTTGCATCATCCAGTGGAGCATCTACCTCATCAAGAATACAAATAGGAGCCGGGTTTATTAAGAATACTGCAAATATTAAAGCCATAGCAGTTAAAGCCTGTTCGCCACCTGACAGCAAAGTAATCGATTGTAATTTCTTTCCTGGAGGACTTACTAAAAGTTCTAAACCAGCTTCTAAAGGGTCTTCAGATTCTATTAGTTCAAGTCTAGCATTTCCTCCCCCAAATAATTTTGTATACACGTCATTAAATTTTCTTCCTACTTTATCATAAGCATCTATAAGTTTTTCTCGTCCTTTTTGATTTAATTCGTTAATACTAGATTTTAATTTTAATATTCCAGCCAAAAGATCTTTTCTATCCTCCATCATTTTATTTATTTGATTTTCAAGATTTTTAGTTTCATCATCCGCTCTTAAATTTACTGCGCCCATATTATCTCTTTCATCTTTAAGATTTTTTAGTGAAATTTCTATTTTTTCAATACTAGATTTTTCAATAGACAATTTATCTTCTTCATTTAACAGATCATCTATTGAGCATTTAAAATCCTCCTTAACTTTATTTTCCAGCTCTGAGATTTTCACTTTATGATTATCTATAAGCGTTTCAAAACGAACTTTTTTCTCACGACCTGCTAGAACTTTTTCATTAATATCTGTTAATACTTTATTAATTTCTGTGATTTTACTTTCTGCAACCTCAATTTCTAAATTAATTTTTGTTCTAGCTTCTTCAGTATTTTTTATATTTTCCTGATAAAAACCTTTTTGTTCCCCAATTTCACTGGGCTTTACTTGAATTTTTGTAATTTCTTTTTCTAAGTTTTTTAATCTAGACAAAAGACTTTCTGATTTTGTTTTTGAGTTTTGTTCTAAATTACGCCAGTTATCTATTTCAGTATCGATGCTCTTAATTCTTTCTTTTCTTTTAATAGAGTCATTCTTTATAGTTTCATATTTACTTAAAAATATTGCATATTTTTCTTGCAATTCTTTTAGTAAAAAAGTTTTTTTTGTGAATTCTTTTTTTGAATCTTCTTTATTAAAGGATGATAATTCTTCATTATCATTTTTCATTAAATTGTATAAATCTTCGATATTTTTAGAATTTTCTTCAAAACTATTTAGAATATTTTTTAAATTTTGTTTAATTTTTTGTGATTCAATATTTTCAAAGTTATTTATAGTATCATTTAATATTTTAGACTGGTTATTACTAAAATTTTTGAAATAATTTAAATAATTAATAATAGCATTTTTAGTTTCGGTATTTCCAATATTTGCAAATATTTTTTCTGATAGAGTTTCTAGTGCTTTTTGTTCAAGATTTAATTCTTCTGAAATCTTTTTAAAATCATTATTAGTTTTATTCTCAATTTCATAATATGTTTTTTCAAATTCAAGAATTTCAGTTTTCTCTTCTGTTAATCGCTTAATATTAGAGTTGGCATTATTAATATTAATATTTTCACTTTGCAGGTCATCGTTGGTATTTTTTAGATCAATTCTAAGTTTTTCCGATTCTTCTTTAGTTCTTTGTTCTTGCTTGAATAAGTCTTCATATTCCAAGTTTAACCTTTGTAGTTTGCTTGTAATTTCCGCAAAATCATTTCTGAGAGGTTTAATCCTTTTATTCTCAGTTTCTAATAGTTCGGTACTATAATTTTTTTCAATTGTTACTGCGCTAATATCATCATCAATTTCATTTAGCCCTTCTTGGCTTTCTTTGAGTTCTTTATTAATCTCCTGAATTTTTAAATACGAAAGTAATGCTTCATTTTTTTTTATATCATTTGATATTGTTTTGTATCTAGAAGCTTCTTCTGCCTGTTTTAATAAATTTTTTAACTGAATCTCGATCTGCTTCATTATATCGTCTGCTTTTTTTAGGTTATTTTCAGCAGCACTCAATCTTAACTCTGCCTCATGTCTTCTCGCATGAAGTCCTCCAATGCCAGCAGCCTCCTCTAATATTGCTCTTCTGTCAGTAGGCTTTGCAGTAATTAAAGAACCAACTTTCCCCTGACTTACCATTGACGGAGAGTGAGCTCCGGTAGAAAGATCTGCAAATAATATTTGCACATCTCTTGCTCGAACTTCTTTTCCATTTATGTAGTAACTTGAGCCTTTGTCTTTTTCTATTCTTCTTTTAACTTCTATTTCCGGCGTGTCTCTAAATTGAGGAATATTTTCATTATTTTCTAAAAGAATGTTTACCTCGGCAATATTTTTAGAGGGGCGATTTGATGTTCCAGAGAATATTACATCCTCCATTCCGCTACCTCTAAGACTTTTTGCAGAAGTTTCTCCCATACACCATCTTAAAGCCTCAACAATATTTGATTTCCCACAACCATTTGGTCCAACAATCCCTGTAAGACCATCCTCAATTAATAAATGAGTTCTATCTGCAAAAGATTTAAAACCAACAATGTCTAATTTTTTAAATTTCATTTTAATATTCTTGATATTTCTTTTGATAAATTTTCAAAAGTAGGGTTTCCTTCAAATTTTTTCTCATTAATAATAATAGTAGGAGTGGAGTTAATAGAATATTTTTTTTGACCATTAATTCTATCGTTTAAAATTTTTTCTTCCAACTTTTCATCCTTTAAGCACTTTAATAGCTTTTCATTAGATAAATTAAATTTATTAGCTAATAAAATTAATTTTTTATTTATTTCTTCTATTTTATCTCCCGAGGACCAGCTATTTTGATTTTTATAAATCTCATCAATTAGTAAGATACTTGATTCTTTTGTTGAGCATCTAACAATTTTTGATGCATTTAATGCAGCAATATCAAGCGGAAAATCAATAAAACTAATTTTTATTAAATCTTTACTTGCGTATTCTTTAAATAATTTTGGATAAACATTCTTATGAAAGTTAGCGCAATGTGGGCATGTATATGAACTATAAATTTTAATTTCTATTTTTGCATTTTTATTTCCAATAAATATTTCTTCATTATTTTGTCCGTAAGATAAAGAACAGAATAATGTAAAAGAAATGACAATTAAGACTCTTTTTAAATAATTATTTATTACAGTCATAATAATTTTATTTATTTAATTTTAAAAAGATTTCTTTTAGATTTTTACTTTTAATTTCATTTATTTTTTTTAAAATATTTTCACTTAATACGATTTTCTTTTTTTTTACTTCAAAAGAAGAATTTTTAGAAATAACTTGTATTTTATTAATGGCGTTAAATCCAAGATAACTATTAATTTTTTCAATGATTTGATCTCTGGAATATTCAATCTCTATCATTATATCTTTGTTAACATTAATTGAGAGAATATTTTCGTTATTAATTTTTTTTATTTTGAGAGGTGTGACCTCTTTAAACATTTTTTCACCAACTATATTTTTCCAGTTTTTAATTATTTCAAAATATACAAAGCCATCTTTTTTTAGTATTTTTTTTGCATTTTCTGGTAATAAACTCTGCAAAGGTCTTAAACCTTGAGTAAATAACTTATTTAAAGATTTATCCATTACCATGAAAAATGTTTTATCAAATAAAATTCTTGCTTGGTACGATAATCATAAAAGAGATCTGCCATGGCGTAGATATCGTGGTTTTAAGGACAGAAGTTATAAAGTTTTAGTTAGCGAGTTTATGCTTCAGCAAACCCAAGTTAAAACTGTGATTCCTTTTTTTAATAAGTTTATAAAAGTGTTCCCAAATTTAAAAAAATTATCAAAAGCAAATTTAGATAAAGTTTATAAACTTTGGCAAGGACTTGGATATTATTCTAGAGCAAAAAATTTACTCAATACCGCAAAAATAGTTCAATCTGAGTATGAAGGAATACTTCCCGCCGATTATGAAACTTTGAAGAGTTTTCCTGGAATAGGCGAATATACGGCATCAGCGATAATGGCTATTGCATTTAATAGAGATTTTATAGGTATTGATGGAAATGTTGAAAGATTTATAGCTAGATTATTTGGTTATAAAAATAATAAAAAAAATTTCAAAAAAATCATTTTTTTAAAATTAAAAGAAATAAAACCAAAAAAGAATTTTTCTCAATTTGCACAGGCATTAATGGAGATGGGGGCTTTAGTATGCGTTCCGCAAAATCCAAGATGTAATATTTGTCCAGTACAGAGAAATTGTATTTCTTTTAAAAAGAAAAATTTTAATTATAAAATCTTTAATAAAAGAAAAATTAATATAAAAAAATATTATCTATTATATGCATCAAAAAAAAACAAAATTTTATTTTTTAATAGTAAAAATAAATTATTACGAGGTTTCGTAAATCTTCCATTGATAGATTATAAAAAAAATTTATTTGATACAAATTTTAAAAAAAATATTTTTCTATTTGAAGATGAACCTAAAATTATTAAAAAAAATTTTGTTCATAATATTTCTAATATTAAAATGTTAATTAAAATTGTTTTTTTTAAAAAAATTAAAAAAATATATGATAATAAATTTTACTGGGTGGATTATGATAGAATAGATAACTCATTATTATCAAGTTTTTCAAAAAAATTTATAGAATTAGTGAAAACAAAAAAGATTAAATATGTTTAAAAAAATTATTATTGTTGGAGGTGGTATTGCTGGATTAACCTTGGCTAATTTTTTAAAAAAAAATAATTTTAATAACTTTAGAATATACGAAAAATTCGAAAAAAAATTATCAAAAACTACGGGAATACAATTAACTCCGAATGCAGTAAGAATTTTAGATTTTTTAGATTCAAGATTTTTTTTAAATAATAATTTTCATAGAATTAATTATTTAAGTATTAATTCAGTACATTCTAAAAATTTTATGAACAATTTAGAAGTAAGAATGAATCTTCAAAATATTGTCAGTGATAAAATGCCTTACTTAACTTGTGATAGAAATATTTTAATAAAATTTTTAGAAAAGAATCTTTCTCCAAAAGAGATTTTTTATAACAAACAAGTAGTGCAAACTATTAAGGATCATAATATTATTCGAGTTAAATTTAGTGATGGGTCAGAAGATTATTGTGATTTGCTAGTTTCTGCAGATGGAATGTTTTCAAATTCTAGATTGGATAATAATGTTATAAAAAAAACAAATTTTTATGCTTACAGAGGAGTGATAAAGAATTTTTATTCTAAATATTCACTTGAAAACGATGTTATTCGTTTGTGGTTAAGTGGAAATAAACATTTAGTAACTTATTTTATAAACAATCAGAACGATTTAAGTTTTACAGGAATTAGCAAATCTTCAGAAAGGACTCCATATACAAATGATGGAGTGAATTATTCAATTCCATTTCCAGCAGATCAATTTAGAAGTATTTTTTTTTCAGAAAATAAAATTTTAAGAGAAACACTTGATACGCTTCACGAGGTATATCGATGGCCAATTTTTTCTTTAGATAAAAGAATTTTTTATAGAGATAATCAGATTTTTATAGGAGATTCTTCCCATGGAACTGTGCCTTTTCAAGCTCAGGGAGCTGCATTAGCAATAGAGGATTCCTATGTTTTATATGAACAGATTGTTAAGAATGTTACTAATAACCTGGGTATATTTTACTCTAATAAGCGCAATAGCAGGGTTAGAAGAATAATTCTTAGATCACATTTAAATGTTTTTTTATATCATTTAAAAAATCCATTTTTTATTATTTTGAGAAACATATTATTCAAGATAATAGAAAAATCTTTTCTAGCAAAAAAATTTATGTTTGGTTGGATCTTTAATTATAATCCAAGAAGTTCTAGTTATTTTTTCTGATCTTTTCTCTTAAATGGTCGAGCGGGTATAATTTATTTTCCATTTTAATATGCCAAAAAGACCAGCCATTGCAACTTTCAGTTCCTTGTGCCTTTGCACCAACACTGTGAATAGATCCGGTTATGTCTTTATATACAATGCTGCCATCAGCCATAACATGTGCTTGAATTTTATTTTTAGCGTCAAATAATTTTAATCCAGGCTCTATTATCCCACTTTCAATTAAATAACCAAATGGTATTCTTTTTTCATTTCTTTTATTTTCAATAGTTTTTAAGAAATTTTCATCAATTTTTTTTATCTTTTTTATTCTTGCCTCAGAAGTTTGGAAATATTGTTTATTACTCTCTATTCCGTAATAATTTCTTCCTAGTTTTTTAGCAACAGCCCCGGTTGTGCCAGTACCAAAAAAAGGATCTAATATAAAATCATTTTTTTTAGTCGAGGATAGAATAATTCTGTACAATAAACCTTCAGGTTTTTGAGTTGAGTGAACTTTATCACCTTCCTCATTTTTAATTCTCTCATTTCCAGTGCAAAGTGCTAATTCCCAATCTGATCTCATTTGCTTGTCATCATTAAAACATTTTAATGATTTATAATTAAAAGTGTATTTTGAATTTTTGTTTTTAGCGGCCCAGATTAATGTTTCATGGGCATTAGTAAATCTTGTGCCTTTGAAGTTTGGCATAGGATTTTTTTTATTCCATATTATATCATTTAGTATCCAAAAATCTTTATCTTGTATAATTTTGCCTAATCTAAAAATATTATGATAAGTTCCGATTACCCATATTGTTCCATTTGGTTTTAAAACTCTTCTACATTCATTAATCCAAGAAATAGAAAATTCATCATATTTTTTTAAATTATCAAATTTATCCCAATCATCGTTCACAGCTTTAACTTTGGAATAATCTGGTCTTTCTAAATTATTTTGTAATTGAAGATTGTAAGGAGGATCTGCAAAAATACAGTCAAAAGTTTGATCTGGTATTTTTTTTAATTCTTTTAATGAATCTCCAAGAACAATCGTGTCTTTGTTTATTGTCATACAACTATGGAGAGAAAATAATATTAGAAGACTCTCGCAGTCAACCTATGTCTGTATATTGATTGTGTTTTTAATTTTTAATTTATCAATAGGTTGTGTATCGGCGAAAAAGTCTTTCTATGATGCTCAGTAATTCCATATTTTTTTATGGCCTCCAAATGTTTTTTAGTCCCGTAGCCACAATTCTTTTCCCAAAAATAATTTGGATATTTTAAAGATAATTCTTCCATAAATAAATCTCTAGAAACTTTTGCTATTATAGATGCTGCAGCAATAGAAATACATTTTTGATCGCCTTTAATAATCGTTTTAATATTTTTATTTGTATCAGGAGAAAAATTTCCATCCACAAGAATAACATGATTTTTAATATTAATTTTTTCCAAGGCTCTATTCATTGCAAGCAAAGAAGACTGCAGAATATTTAATTTTTCAATTTCCTTAACAGAAGAGATACCAATACTATATTCACATTTTTTAATAAGTATTTTAAATATTTCTAATCTTTTAGATTTATTAAGCCTTTTTGAGTCATTAATTCCTTCAGGAAAATTATCCTGGTCCAACTTAATAGCAGCTGCAAAAACGGGTCCGGCTAAACATCCTCTACCAACTTCATCTACACCAATTATATTCTTTCCAAACTTAAGATCATTTAAAATATTCATTAATTTTTAAATATTTCATTTCTAAATTTTTTGAGATCTTCCCACGATAATTTTTTATTATCAGGTTTTTTTAATAAGATTTCTGGATTGAAAGTAGTAAATGTTATAAATTTATCTTGATTAATAACGATCGAATCCCATTTTCCATGAATGTCTAGTATTTTTTTGTTGGAATTATTAAAAAAATTATAAGCAATTTCCCCAAGTAATAAAATATATTTTGGTTTAATAATTGTGACATGTTTGATTAAAATATCTTTATAAAAATTGCGCCTATTTTTTATATCGATATTTTGATCAAAATAAATATTAGATAAATAATATTTATCTTTATCTAGTGATATTGATAATAACATTTTATTTAAAAGTTCACCCCTAGATCCTGATAAAATTTCTTGATTTTTAATATCTTCATCATTTGGGTAATCACTAAGTATCATAATTTTAGAATCTGGATTTCCTTTAAAGAAAAAATTATTATTAATTTTTATTTTCAGTTGATTATTTATTTCTTTAAATAATTCAGACACTAACTGTTTTTTATTAGGAAGATATTGTTGTTTGGATTTAATTACTTCATTAGAAAAGAAATTATTAATATTTAAAGTTGAATAGTATTCTAGTAGGTTTATAGTTTTATTACTTAAAGATTTTTTAAGCATTTTTATGAATAAAAAGATTTTTTACACATTTTTTTTATTGTTATTTATAACAAATTATTCGAATTTAAATGCTAATATTTTAGATAATAAAAAAAGATTAATTAAAAATTCTAATTATTTTTCTAATTATTTATCTGGTAGTGTTTCTTTACAAAAAAATGACTCACAAAAAGCTTATAGTTTTTTTGAAAATATTGAAAATTTAGGAATTCATCATTCAGAATTTAACCTGAAGTATGTTGAAACGTTAGTTAACAATGGAAAAATAGATGAAGCATATATATTTATAAAAAAATTAGATACCTCTTATCATTCCCTATATCCATTTAACTTAATATTGTTTGTTCATGATTTTAAAAAAGAAAGATATTCAAGATTAAAAAATTACATCTCTTTACCTAAGCAAAATTTAAGTGATCCATTATTATTAGAGCTATATCAAAATCTTGGACTGTGGTTAGACTTATCAAATAAGAATATTGAAGAATTAAGTGAAAAGATTAGTAAATCAAATTCTAGTTTTAAAAATGTTTCTTTAACGCAAAAAATTCTAATTAATTTATTTTTGGATAATCAAAAGAATATTGATTTATACTTTAATGAAATTTCTAATAAAAAGGAATTGGGTAGATATAATTTTTTTTATTTATCTTATTATTTAGAAAAAAATAATAAAGAAAAGATTAATCAAATTATAAATGAGAATTTAGAAATATCTTCAGAAAATTTATTATTTAAACAACTCTTTCTAGACTCTCGTGATAACAAATTTTATAAAATTGATAAATTTTATAAAAGAAGAAATATAAATCATGGGCTTGCTGAATTGTTTTATTTATTTGCTAATTTTTATCAGAACTATGAACAAGTGCAGATTTCAAATTTTTATTTAAATTTAAGTGAATATTTAAACCCAAATTTTCTATCTAATAAAATCTTAAAAATAGAAAATCTTATTATATTAAATAATTTAGAGCAGTCAGAGAAAGAAATCCAAGTTATTGAAAAACTAGGAAAGGAATTTTACTGGTATGCAAATTTAACAAGGCTAAGATTTTTTCCAAATATTAATTCTGAGAGACAAATTAATATGCTTGAAAAATTTTTAGAGAATAATCATTTCTTTATATCTGAAAAATACTTCGAACTAGCAAATTTTTTAAGGAATAATAAAAATTACTCTAAGTCTATAGATTTATATCAAAAATCAATAATATCAAAAAAAGATACAAAAGAGAGCGATTGGATTTATTATTATAATTTAGCTATTAGCCAGGAACGATCAGGAGCATGGGACTATGCAGAGAAAAGTTTTTTAGAAGCTCTAAAAATTTCACCTAAGCAGCCTGAGGTTCTAAATTATTTAGCTTATAGTTGGTTAGAAAAAAAAATTAATTTAGATAAAGCAAAAGAAATGTTAGTTGAGGCAGTAAATATTAGTAAAGGACGAGGATATATTTTAGACTCATTAGGGTGGGCATATTTTTTATTAAAAGATTTTGAAAAAGCAGAGGAAATTTTACAGATCGCATATGAAAAAGAACCTTCAGAAGCAGTAATTTATGATCATTATGGAGATGTTCTTTGGACTAATGGAAAAGAAATTCAAGCTAGATATGTTTGGCAAAATGCAGTTAAGCTTAAAAATATTGAGCAAGATTTAAAAGAATCTATCAATAAAAAAATAATTTTTGGATTAGATAATGTTATTAAAAACGAGTCTTAAAGCTTACGGCAAAATAAATTTATATCTAAAAGTAATTAAAAAATTAAAAAATAAATATCATGAAATAGAAACATTATTCTGTTTTTTTGATATTTATGATCAGATTCTTGTATCTTCGAATACAAGAAAAAATCAGATTATTTTCACTGGAAAATTTTCTAAAGGAATAAGTAATACTAATAATACAGTATCGAAATTATTAAATATTTTAAAAAAGTATCCAAAATTTAATATACATAAATTTAAAATCACAATTATAAAAAACATACCACAAGGATCTGGATTTGGAGGTGGGTCAGCGGATGTTTCTGCATTACTTATTTTTTTTAATAAGTATTTAAAATTAAATTTAAAAAGAAAGATACTTTCTTCAATATGTAAAAAAATTGGTTCTGATGTTGAACCTTCGCTAAATACTAATTTCAAGATTCTTTATGGTTCTAATAATAAAATTATGGAATTTAAAAAAAAACCAAAATTTAATTTATTACTAATTTATCCAAATTGTTTGAATTCTACAAAAACAATTTATCTTTCAAATAAAATATTTTCAAAAAGAAATAATTCTGAGATTTTTTCTTTAAGAAAGAATATTTTAAATACAAATTATTTACTTAAATTTTTAAATTACAAAGGTAACGATCTCGAACAAAGCGCTTTCAAAAAAAATAGAATAATTTTAAAAATATTAACATTTATTAGAAAACTAAGAGGCTGCAAATTAGCAAGAATGACTGGTACTGGATCAGCTTGTTTTGCTATTTTTGAAAATAACGCACAGTTGGCCAAAGCTATTATTACTCTAAAAAAACGTTATAAAAGTTATTGGATAAGGAAAGCAAAAATAATATAACCTTATTTCTAAAATAAATATTGGGGCTTAGCCAAGCGGTAAGGCAGCGGGTTTTGATCCCGCCATCCCAGGTTCGAATCCTGGAGCCCCAGCCAGGTTAAAAGTAATTACTGTGATTAGAGAAGAAAAAAAAACAGATAATAAAAAAATATTAATACTTGAAGAAGATGTTTTGGGGCCAGGAAGATATGCTAGACCTAGCTTTAGACTAAGAGAGAATCTTGAACATAATATAAAATTTTCAAAAGTTTATTGCCAAAGTAAAAAAATAATTGGGAGCATTAGATTTTTTAATTGTCAAATACAAAATAATAACGGTCTAATGCTAGGTCCCTTGATAGTTGATCAGAAATTTAAAGGAAAAGGTATTGGAAAAGAATTAGTGAACAATAGTGTAAGCAATATTGATAAAAAGAATATTGATTTTATTATTTTAATTGGAGAACTTGATTATTATGGACAATTTGGTTTTGAAGTTAATACCAATTTATATTTTTCATTAAACGTAAGAAAAGAAAAGATTTTATTAAAAAAATTATCAGAAAAAAATATTACATACTCTGGTAAAATAGAATTATTCTAATATTTTTAATGAAAAAAACATTTTTATTTTCAAAAGAAAATAAAAAATTAATTTCAATTTTAAATCCCATTAAATTACAAACTCATACTCAGTTTGTGGGTGGTTGTGTTAGAAAAGCAATAGAGGGAAAAATAACAGCAGATATTGATTTGGCCACTGTTTATAAGCCTGAAGAAGTTAAAAAAATATTATTAAAAAATAATTATAAAGTCTTAGATTTGGCAATAAAATATGGATCAATTACAACCTACTCAAAGAATTATAGATATGAGATTACATCTTTAAGAAAAGATATAAAGCCAGATGGCAGACATACAAAAATTCAACTTACCAGTGACTGGTTAGAAGACTCTCTAAGAAGAGATTTTACAATTAATGCAATTTACTGTGATAAATTTGGAAAAATTTATGATCCAGTGAATGGTGTTGAAGATCTAAAAAATAAAAAAATTAATTTTATTGGAAGTCCAGAATTAAGGATTAAAGAAGATTATTTAAGGATTTTAAGATTTATAAGATTTTCATTAGAATATAATTCAAACATTAAAGATCCTAACATTATTAAAATTATTGATAAAAATATAAGATTTTTAAAATTTATCTCTCGAGAAAGATTATTTATAGAATTAAAAAAAATTTTAGAATTAAAAAACTTTTTTAAAATTAATAATATGAATTATTTTAAAAAAATTATTAAACAAGTTTATAAAATAGAATTCTTTAATAGATTAAATAGACTTCAATTTTTGAATAAAAAATTAAGATTAAATCTTAATTATCGTCAATTACTTTCGATATTGATCGTCAGATATAATAAAAACAATATCTGTTTTTGTAATGAATTTCGATTATCTAAAAAAGATAGAGAATATATAAATTTTATTTACGAGCAGTATAAGTTAATAAAAAAAGAACTTTATAGTTACCAGACTATTCGCCGTCAGATTTATTTTTATAAAAAGCATTTAGCTTTAGATTTTTTAAACTTTATTTTTTGTGCAGAAAAAAAAATCAATTTCAAATTTTTTTTAAGGTACAGATTATTTATAAATAAATTTAAAGTTCCACGATTTCCTATTTCTGGAGATTTTTTAATTAAAAAAGGTTTCAAGCAAGGAAAAGAACTTGGAAAAAAATTAGAACTTCTAAAAGAATATTGGATTAAAAATAACTTTAAATTAAATTTAAGTGATATTTAATTATTAAAATTAAATATATTTAACTTCGATAATCTCATAATTTTTCTCTCCAGCTGGAGTTTTAACAGAGACAAAATCACCTGTATGTTTCGAAACCAGTTCTAATGCAATTGGAGATTTATAAAATAATAAACCTTCTTTGGCATTCGCTTCATCTTTTCCAACAATTTTATATTTTTTTTTTTGATTATTTTCTATGTCTAATAAAATAATTGTTGACCCAAAAATTACTTTGTTGTCACTTTTAATTTTTGTGACATCTACAATATTAGCAGTTGCTATTGTCGTTTCAATTTCTTGAATTCTTCTTTCATTATGACTTTGCTCTTCTTTAGCAGCATGATATTCAGCATTTTCTTTAAGATCACCATGCGCTCTTGCCTCAGCAATAGCATTCACAATTTTTGGTCTAGTGATAGAAATTCTTTCTTGTAATTCTATCTTAATCTTCTCTAATCCTTGAGGAGTAATTGGTTCTTTTTCCATTTAGATTTTTACCATTTTGCAAGTGGTGGTAGCGACATAAAAATAGCTTCAATATTTCCATTAGTATTTAAACCAAATTTAGTACCTCGATCATATAATAAATTAAACTCAACATATCTTCCTCTTTTAATTAATTGTTTCTCTTTGTCTTTAGCATTCCATTTTAAAAACATTTTTTTTTGTATGATCTTAGAAGATAGTTTTAAAAAAGTAATTCCGACATCTTTTGTATAATTAAAATCTTTATTCCAGTTATTAGAATTAAGATAATCATAAAATATACCTCCATCACCTCTAGGTTCTTGTCTGTGAGGTAAATAAAAATATTGATCGCAATTTTTTTTATGTTGTGAATAATAATTTCTATTATGAAGATTGCACATTTTTTTTATTTCATTATGAAAATATTCTTTTTGATTTAAGTCTTTTATGCATGGAGTCATATCCATTCCACCACCAAACCAAGATCTCGAAGTGATTATAAATCTAGTATTAAAATGAAATGCTGGAACTTTTGGATTTTTCATATGCGCTACAATAGAGATTCCAGAGGCCCAAAAATTGGGATTATTTAATGCTCCAGGAATTTTTTTTCTAAACTCTTTATTAAATTTTCCTGATACAGTTGAAATATTTACCCCAACTTTTTCAAAAACAGAACCATTCTCAATTAATGCAAACGTTCCTCCGCCTTTAGAACTTCCACCAGCATTCCATTTTTTTTTTTTAAATAAAATCTTCTTTTTAGACATAATATATTCGATTCTTTCAAATTCATTACAAATAGAATTTCTTAAACTTTTAAACCAATTTTTAGTAATAATTTTTTTATCTTCTAAATTTGAATTCATTATTAAATATTAAAATAATTATTTTGCCTAAGTGCCTCAGATAATACAATAGAAATAGAAGTCACAACATTTAAAGATCTGGTAATTTTAGAGATAGGGATTTTTAATCTTGCGTCGACTATTTTATGGACAGAATCTGGCGCACCAGCACTTTCTCTTCCAAATAATATCGTGTCATCTTTTTTGAAATTAAAATTATAATAATTTTTTTTTGCTTTAGTTGTTAACAAAATTATTCTTTTATTTTTTTTATTTTTAATAAAATCATCAAATGATTGATATCTTATAATTTTACAATTTTTATAATAATCCATGTAGATGCTTTTGAGTCTCTTTTCATCAAATTGAAACCCACAAGGTTCAATAATTTCTAAAGTTGTATTTAAACATGCACACAATCTTATGGTTGCAGCAGTATTTTGAGGGATATCGGGCTGAAATAATGCAATATTAATCATATAAGAAATTTATTATTTATGCGTCATTCTGGCTATGGAAAAGAAAATAGTTTAGAAATAATTAAATTAAATATTTATGTCAGAAAATAATAATAACGGAGATAAGAAAAATAGAAGAGATTTTTTAACCGTCGCGACAACAGCTGTCGGTGCAGTAGGGGTTGGAGCTGCAGTTTGGCCAGTTATAAATCAAATGAATCCAGACTCTTCCGTTAAAGCTCTGGCATCTATTGAAGTTGATTTATCAAAAATTAAAGAGGGACAAGAAATAACTGTGTTATGGAGAGGAAAGCCTGTCTTTATTAAAAGAAGAACTAAAGATGAAATTACTAGTGCTGAAAAAGTTGATCTTAAAGAATTAAAAGATCCTCAACCTGATAATAAAAGAGTTAAAAAATCTGAGTGGCTAGTTTTAGTTGGGGTTTGTACTCACTTAGGTTGCGTTCCAATTAGTGGAAAAGGTGATTATGGCGGATGGTTTTGTCCTTGTCATGGTTCTCACTATGATAGTTCAGGAAGAATTAGAAAAGGTCCTGCGCCAACTAATTTGGAAGTACCAACATATGAATTTGTTGGCGATAATAAAATTAAATTAGGATAAAAATTATTATGAGTGGCAAGGATTCCGATCATAACCAAAACGATATTAAACCTGTTCACACAAATAAAGTAGGTGGATCTCCATTCAAAGGAGTTGTTGGTTGGATAGATAATCGTCTTCCAATTATCAGAATGTTTAAATACGAATATTTAGATTTTCAGGTTCCAAAAAATTTAAGTTATCTCTGGAGCTTAGGCGGAATATTAATGATATGCCTAATATTTTTAATTGTTACAGGTTTAGTCCTTGGAATGCATTACAAGCCATCTTCGTCCGAAGCTTTCGTATCTGTTGAAAAAATTATGAGAGATGTAAATTATGGATGGCTTCTTAGATATGCTCACATGAATTTTGCCTCTTTCTTTTTCATAGCAGTATATATTCATATTTTTAGAGGACTTTATTATGGTTCTTATAAAGAACCTCGACAATTAATGTGGCTAATTGGAATTATTATTTTTTTTATGATGATGGCTACTGCTTTTCTAGGCTACACTTTGCCATGGGGGCAAATGAGTTATTGGGGAGCGACTGTTATTACAAATTTATTTTCAGCTGTACCATTAGTAGGTAAAGCAATAGTTACATGGTTATGGGGAGACTACGCAGTTGGAGATTCTACATTAAATCGTTTTTATGTTTTACATTGGCTTTTAGCTTTTGGAATATTAGGAGTTGTAATTTTTCACGTAATAGCATTACATATTGTTGGCTCAAATAATCCCTCAGGCATCGAACCGGCAGATACTAGGGACACAGTTAGTTTTGCACCTTTTACAACCAGCAAAGACTTATTTGCGATGTTAATTTTTTTATTAGCTTTTGTTTTAATTACTATGTACGCGCCAAACTATCTCGGACATCCAGATAATTACATTCCTGCAGATCCTTTGGTAACCCCCGCTCATATTGTTCCAGAATGGTATTTTTTACCGTTCTATGCAATTTTAAGAAGCATTCCTGATAAACTTTTAGGAGTTATTGCAATGGTAAGCAGTATTGCAGTTCTGGGTTTATTACCTTGGTTAGATTTATCTAAAGTTCGATCTTCAGTTTTTAGACCGATATGGAAGCAGTTTGTTTTTTTATTTGTTCTTGATTTTTTTATATTAATGTACGTAGGGGGAATGCCAGCTGAAGGAATCTATGTTTTGATTGCAAGAGTAGGAACTATTTATTGGTTTTTATTCTTTTTAGTTATAGCCCCCTTAGTTTCATTAACAGAAAAAACTTTACCCATGCCAAATAGCATTCATGAGTATGAGGATTGGAAAAAACAAGGAAGAATTAAAACATTTAAAATTTTTTAGATAAAATATGAGTTATTTATTAAAATTTTCATTAATTTTATTCTTTTTAACATTTAATATTTCAAATTCTTTTTCTGCAGAAAAACAAGAGAAGCTTTTAAAGCAATCTTGGTCTTTTGACGGTTTTTTTGGCAAATTTGATAGAGCATCCCTTCAAAGAGGTTATCAGGTTTACACAGAGGTTTGCTCCTCTTGTCATTCAATGAATCTTTTAAGTTATAGGAATTTATCAGAAGTAGGTGGACCGAGTTTTTCCGAAGAAGAAGTTAAAGCTATAGCATCTAAGGTTGAAGTTTTAGATGGTCCTAATGATAAAGGAGAAATGTTTAGAAGACCTGGAAAACCATCTGATAAATTCGCAAGTCCATTTCCAAATGAAAAAGCAGCAAGAGCTGCAAATGGTGGCGCATATCCTCCCGACATGTCAGTTTTAGTGAAAGCTAGAGCCGGAGGCCCAGATTATATTTATTCGATTTTGATGGGTTATGAAGAAAAACCTCCAAAAGGTTTAAAACTGGAGGATGGCGTATATTACAACAAATATATGGCAGGTAATAAAATTAAAATGGCACAACCATTAAATAAAGATTCTGTAAATTATTCAGATGGAACCATAGCAACACAAGAGCAACTCGCAAAAGATGTGGTGACTTTTTTAACTTGGGTATCAGAACCTCATTTAGAGGCTAGAAAAAGAATAGGGTTTAAGACCGTAGTTTATTTATTAATTCTTACTGTTTTAGTTTATATTGTTAAGAAAAAGATTTGGTTACGTGTTGAATCTAAAGTGTAAAACATCTCCATCGGCTACTTCATAATCTTTTCCTTCGATCTTTAATTTTCCATTATCTCTAGCCCCCACTTCTCCTGCATGTTGAATATAATCTACATAAGATATAACTTCTGCTTTAATAAATCCTTTTTTAAAATCAGAGTGAATAACTTCTGCTGCATCTGGGGCTTTACAGTTTTTTTCGATAGTCCAGGCATGTGTTTCTTTAGGGCCTACTGTAAAATAAGTGGTTAAGTTTAAAATTTTATATCCAGCTTTTATTATTTGATCCAATCCTGATTCTTTTATTCCAATTTCTCTCATAAATTCACTAGCCTCAGAATCTTGAAGTTCAGTAATTTGTTGTTCAATTTCAGCAGAAACAATTACCACTGTATCATTTTTAAACTTCTCTTTTATTTTGTCAGAATAATTATTGCCTGAGCTGACGCTATTTTCGTCTACATTGCAGACTAAGATTCTGGGTTTAGTTGATAAAATACCTAAATTTTTAATTAATTTTTTATCAAATTTTTCTTCCAACTTTTCTGGACGAACTCCATTTTTTAGAGATTCATAAACATACTCTAAAATTTCAAAAGTATCTTTGTTTAATTCATTATTTTTATTTTTTTTTTGAGACAGTCTTTTCTCAACAGACTCTAAATCAGAAATCATCATTTCAGTTTCTACGGTTTCTAAATCTCTTATAGGATCTACTGTTTTATTGACATTTTGTATTTCACTTGAGTCAAAACATCGCAACATATGTATTACAGCATCAACTTCTCTAATATTTGCAAGAAATTTATTACCTAAACCTTCACCCTTTGATGCTCCTGCCACTAATCCTGCAATATCTACAAATGTTATATATGTTGGAATAATTTTTTCTGATTTTGCAATCTTTGAAAGTTTTTCTAATCTTTCATCAGGAACTGTAACAACTCCAATGTTTGGTTCTATGGTACAAAAAGGAAAGTTAGCTGCTTGAGCATTCTTGGATTTTGTAAGAGCATTAAATAATGTTGATTTACCAACATTAGGCAAACCTACTATTCCGCATTTAAAACTCATATAGACTTATTGATTACTTTTAGAAGTAAAATCGTCTAGTTTTTTTTCTATAAGAAGATTTATATTTTTAAATATTTTCTTAATAACCTGATCTATTATTATTTTTTCTTCTTCTGTGAAATCATTCAGAACATGTTTATCTACTAATTCCTTGTCACCTGGGTGTCCTATACCAATTCTAATTCTATTGTAATCAGTGCCTATGGAGTCGTCTATTGACTTAATGCCATTATGACCACCACTAGATCCACCAATTTTAGTTTTAATCTTTCCGATTTCGATATCCATGTCATCATGAAATACAAAAATATTGTTAGTTTTAATTCTATGATAATCAGTTATTTCTCTAATACACATTCCAGAATTATTCATAAAAGTTAATGGCTTTACGACTATAACTTTATTATTTTGTACTTGCCCGTTAGTTAAAAGACCTTTGAATTTCGGTTTTTGTTTTGAAAGTCCAAAATTTTTATTTAATGCATCTATAAGTTTGAATCCCACGTTATGGCGGTTATTTGCATGTTTTGGATCTGGATTTCCTAACCCTGCAAATAATAACATTTAAATGTTATTTCTTTTTATCTGCAGGTGCAGCAGCGGCAGCAGGTTTTTTTGCAGCCTCAGGGGATTTAGCTGTTTCTCCTGGTTTAGCTTTTCCATCAGCTGGCTTAGCATCACCCGCAGCAGTAGCCACGCCATCAGCTGGAGTAGCAGCATCACCCGCAGCAGCATCTCCCGTAGCGGCAGCAGCTGGCTCAGGTTCTTTAACAACTGTAGGAGCAGCAATGGTTGCTATAGTAAAATCTCGATCACTAATTACAGGCTTTGCACCCTCAGGTAATTTTACTGAAGATATGTGAATACTTTCATTCATTTCTTTATTGGCTAAATCAACTACTATTTCAGCAGGAATATTCTCTGCAGCACATTTTAATTCTATTTTTCTTCTTACTATGTTTAGAACTCCGCCCATTTTTAATCCTGGACAATTATCATTGTTAATGAATCTTACTGGAATATTAACAGTTACTTTTGTTCCAGGTTTAATCTTTTGAAAATCTATGTGTATCGGTTCATTATTTAAAGGATGAAAATTGATATCTTTAGTTAGAACTTTATGTTTTGCTCCCCCTATGCTCATTTCTATAACAGAGCTCATAAAATTAGATGACTCTAACATTTTTTTAATTGATATTTTTTTTACTGATAAAGGTAAGTTTTTTTCTTTATCACCGTATAAAATACCTGGAAGAAAGCCCTCTAATCTTAATTTTTTAAGGTCTCCTTTTGAATTGATTTTTCTTTCTGAAGCTTCAAGCTTTAAATTTTCCATATAATCAAGATCGCTTGTTTTATATTAACTTCAAAAAAAAAACAAGTTATTGTTATTTATTTGAATAGGCTAGAAACTGAAGTTGATTGAGATATTCGTTTAATAGCTTCAGCGATTAGAGGAGCAATACTAACTACTTCTATTTTAGAAACCCCTTTAATTTTTTTTGTATTATCAATTGTGTCAGTGATAACGATCTTTTTCATCTTAGATTTTTTAATTTTATCAATAGATGAACCCGTAAGAACACCATGAACAACGTAACAATAAACTTCTTTTGCTCCTTTATCCATTAAAGCATCAGCTGCGTTGCAGATTGTCCCACCACTATCAATTAAGTCATCAATAATAATACAAGATTTATTTTTAACTTCTCCAATAACATTCATAACCTCAGATTGTCCTGGACGTTCTCTTCTTTTATCAATGATTGCTAAACCAGCATTCAGTCGTTTACCAATTGCTCTTGCTCTTTCTACTCCTCCAACATCAGGAGCTACACAAACTATATTTTTCATTCCAATATTTTTTAATATGTGTTTTAAAAGAACTGGTGCTGCATATAAGTTATCAACAGGAATATCAAAAAAACCCTGAATTTGATTTGCATGAAGGTCCATTGTTAAAACTCTATTTGCTCCAGCATTAGTAATTAAGTTTGCAACTAATTTTGCGCTTATAGGAGACCTTGGCACAACTTTTCTATCTTGTCTTGCGTACCCAAAGTAAGGAATGACAGCAGTTATATTTTTTGCCGAAGATCGTCTTAAAGAGTCTATGCATATTAGCAGTTCCATAATGTTGTCGTTAGCAGGATAAGAGGTCGATTGTATTAAATAGACATCGTTACCTCTCATATTTTCTTTAATCTCAACATAGACTTCTGAGTCAGCGAATCTTACAATTTCTCTTTGTGTTGGTTTTGTTTTTAAATATTTACAGATTTGATCGCTTAGGGAAATACTGCTTGTTCCAGATACAATCTTCATGAGATCTTTTTATATAATTTTATAATTATTTAATCAATTAATATCTATAAATCACAGAGATACACCTTCCATAATCCATTTCTTTTTTATGAACAGACCTTCTATAGCTAAAAAAATTTTTATAATCGCTATAAGTGTCCCTATTAATATGATCAATGTTTTTTTGCGGGACTCCAAGTTTTAAAAATTTGTTATTTACAAATAATCTCAAATTAAAGTAAATTTTTTTATTATTATTTCTAAAATATTTTTTATAATCGTAATTCTTAATTCTAATCTTTTTTATGAAATCTTCTTTTACCTCATAACTTTTCTGCGCAATACAAGGTCCAATTGCCACAATTAAATTTGATATTTTTGATCTCTTTTCTTTAAATTTTTTTATTAGATTTTCTATAATTCCAGAATTTGCGCCTTTCCATCCAGAATGAATGGCTGCTATTGTTTTATTTTTTTTATCAGCAACTAATATTGGTACGCAGTCAGCGGTTAAAATTCCAAAAGAAAATCTTGGATATGAAGTAATAATTCCATCAGCTTTGTATCTTTTTTTTACTAAGAAATTATCAAAATTGATTATTTTATTGCTATGATATTGTTTGAGTATAATAAGTTTATTTAAATTACAGCCAGTTTTTTTTGCAATAATTTTAATATTATTTTTAACATCTTTTTTTTTATCATTAGATCCTAATCCGCAATTTAAGCTCTTATAGATTCCTTTAGATAAACCATTTTTTCTTGAAAAAAAAAAACTTTTTAAACCAGTTATTTTGTTAATTTTTTTTGAATAAAAAATCATTAAATAAACCCAAGCTTAAATTTGCAATTTTTTTTGCAAAAAGCTAACGCCTTAAAAGCTTTACCCATTTCATTTGGATTTAATAGTTTATTAATACTTAGAATTAAATTTTTAACTTTTAAAAATATCTTCTTTTTTGACTATTTGACTGGCTCTTTCCATAATTCCCATTTTTTGTAAAAAAAAATTTTGCGGCACTATTCCAATATTCTGAATATTATTTTTTTTAAATTGTTTTTTTAATATGTTGAAATTAATATCAAATGTAATATCGCAATCAGTATATTCTTTTAATAAATCTACAACTTTATGTTTCTTTATTGCTTTGATAGTATTTTTTCCAAGAATACTTGAGTAACCGTAATCAAACATTAAAAATATACCATTATTTTTTTTTATTATTTTTGATATTGAATTAACATAATTATCTATATTCATTGGATATTCTATAAACTTATTTTTATTAATATTGTAAAACTTAGAATATTTTTTAACATAGTTTTTGTTTATTTTGTTTTTATAAAAAGTAATCTTTTTTTTATTATTATCTTTGAAAGCAATACATTGCTCATACCAAATATTCTTTTGTTTAAAAAATTGTTTAATAGGAAAGGCATCAAAAAATTCGTTAGCTATAATTATTGTTGGTTCTTGATTGATCTTATTAATATTTTTTATCCAAAAAATATTTTTAAAATCATTTAAATTATTTTTTTGTATTTTGATCAATTTCTCACTTATTTCATGCAAATAAACTGTAAATTTTGTATCAAAAGTTTTAATTTTTTTAATACAATTTATTATTTGTTTAATCATCAGGCCATTTCCAGGACCTAATTCTAAAATGTTAATATGTTTTGGTTTTTTTATGTAAATCCAATAAGAAACAATCCATATAGATATCATTTCTGAAAAAATACTTGATATTATTGGAGATGTAATGAAATCTCCATCTCGACCAAATATTTTTTTATTTTGGTAGTAGCCTGATTTTTTATCATAGAGAGCGATATCAATAAATTGATCTAAAGGAATAAATTTTTTTTTATTAATTAATTTTTCTAAACGATCCATCTTTAATTTTTTTAAATGCAATTAATCCAAAAATTAAAAAACACAGGCTTATACATGTCCCTAAAGAAAAATTAAAAATTACATAGCCTAAATGCTTGTCTGGTTCTCTAAACATTTCAGATAAAATTCTAAAAACAGAATAAAAAATTATAAAATAACAGGATAATTCACCATTAAATAATTTTTTTTTGTATTTTAAGATAATATTCAACAATAAGAACAGTATTATCCCTTCAAGAATTGCTTCATATAATTGCGAGGGATGTCGTGGCTCCATGTCTATTTTTGGAAATATTACACCGTAATTAGAATAAGTTTTTTTTCCATATAATTCTCCATTTATAAAATTAGCAATTCTTCCAAGAAATATTCCTATGCAAGCGACACTGACAATTATGTCTGTTAAGACAAGAGTGTTAATTTTAATTTTTTTTGCAAAAATTATTGAAGCGATAAAAACGCCAATTGCTCCCCCATGGAATGACATCCCACCCTGCCATAAAAATAATATTTCAATAGGATGATTAAAATAATAATTAAAATTATAAAATAAAATATATCCAATTCTTCCTCCTAAAATAATACCTAAAATTAGATAAATTAAAAAATTATCAAGATTTTTAATTATAATTATTTCCTTATTCCAATATTTTTTAATTAAATATTTAGCGTAGTAAAACCCTAAGAATATTCCCGCAATGTAAGCTAAAGAGTACCAGCGTATTTCTATAAAACCAAAATTGATAATGACGGGATCTAGGTTGTGAATAAACATTTAAATAATCTTAAAATTATTTATAACTGTATTATCAATAAGAATATATGAATAATTATAAAAAAATTATTAATGATTTTGTAAATCTATTTCAACTAGGAATTTTAACTGCAAAAGATATTAAGCAAGAAATAAGTAATATTATTCAGTTCAAGAAAGAAAAAATCATCCACCATTTTAACAGTTCTTCCCAAGAAGATTTGCAACAATTAAAAAATAAAATAAATAAACTAAATTTAGAAATCGAAAAGCTGAAGAAATTAGTTAGGAAAAGATAAAGAAACTCTCAAACCTTTGCCTTTGGGATTGTTTAATAGTTTTACAGTTCCGCCATGAGAATTAACAATATCTTCAACAATTGAAAGCCCTAATCCGACATTAGTCTCTTTGAGAGATCTTGACTTATCTATTCTGTAAAATGGTCTAAAGACTTTTTCTTTATGTTCATCTGCAATTCCAGGACCGTCATCATCAATATTAATTTGAACAGTTTTTTTTATTTTTTTACATGTAATTAAAATATTCTCAGCATATTTTTGAGAATTATTTATAATATTAGCAATACATCTTCTTATTAAATTTTTTCTCCCTAAAAATATTAAATTTTTAGGACTTTTAATTTTAATATTTTTTTTAAAACTTTTATCAATTAAATTTTGAATTAATTGGATAATATTAAATTTTTCTACAGGTTGTGAATATTGGTTACTTGCAAAATCAAGATATTCATTAATCATTTTTTCCATTTCAATAATTTCTTCTTTGAGAGAATTTAATTTTTGATTTTTATTTAAAAGTTCGATCTGTAATTTTAATCTAGTTAGGGGTGTTTTGAGATCGTGGCTAATACCGGATAACATGGCCGTTCTCTGACTAATATGTTTTAAGATTCTTCTTTTCATTCTTTCAAACTCGTAAGAAGCCTGTCTGATTTCAAGAGCACCTGATACTTTAAAATCACTATCAAATTGCCCTTTACCAAATTTTTCCGCTGCTTGAGAAAGATGAATGATAGGTCTTATTTGATTGCGTAGAAAAATTATTGAAATAAAAAGAAATATTAATGAGGGCACGGTAATCCACAGTGCAAATATTCTTCCAGATGTAGACCTTATTTTTGATTTGGGTATTAAAAATTCAATAACTTCATTCTTATTTAACAGCACTAATACTTGAACAAATGAACTATTAAATCTGACATTATGCCAGTATGGATTTTTTATTTTATCTGAGAATTCTTCTAAAACAATCTTATCGTATAGACTGTACCACTTTACTGTTTCTGTAGATGGAAGTTGCTGAGTTTCTTTTTTGACTGTAATTATTATGCCACTTTTGTCTTTATAAATATTTATTAATTCATTACTTTTATTTTTTTGTTTAAATTCAGGGTAGAGAGCTAAGAATGTGTTAATTTCATTTGTAGCAGATCTAACTAAGCCTCTATTTGTTTTATACCAAATGCTATCAAAAAAAACTCCCCCTACAACAATTTGAATAAGTATTATAGGAGCTATTACAATTAATAATGATCTAAAAAGTAATGTTCTAGGAAATATTTTTCTTAACATTTCAATCTAACCATAAAACATAGCCAGCACCACGGACTGTTTGTAAGTACTTTGGATTTTTGGGATCTGGCTCAATTTTTTGTCTTAGACGTGTAACCAAAACATCTATGCTTCTTTCTTGCATTAAGTTTGTGATTTTTGAAATTTCCTCTCTAGAAAATATTTTTCCAGCGGAACTAATCATATTTTCTAATAAGATTTTTTCACTAGCATTAATTTTTATTATTTTTTTTTCTTTTTGGATTTCCATTTTTTTAATATTAATATTAACTTTTCCTATTTTAATTGAAGTTATTAAATGCTTATCTTTTTTGATTCTTTTAATTACATTCTTAATTCTTAATAAAAGTTCTTTTGGTTCAAAAGGTTTTGGTAAATAATCTTCCGCTCCTAACTCTAAACCTCTTACTCTATCATCGGCTTCACCTTTCGCTGTAAGAAGAATTATAGGCAAATCAATCTTTTCTCTAATTTCTTTTGTAAGTTGTAAACCATCTTTGCCCGGCATCATAATATCAATAATTGCTAAATCAAATTTTACAATTTTTAATTTTTCTTCAGCATCAGATGCATTAATAGCTGTAGACACAAAAAAATTATTATTTTTTAAATATTGTTTTAATAGATCCCTGATTTTATCATCATCATCAACAATCAAAATATGTATTTTTGAATTATCCATGAATTATTTTTTTCATTATTGATTTAAAGTTTGAAACTTCATCTGAGCTAGAATTTTTAAGCGCATTAATTATTCTTTTTTTTTGTTTATTAAATATTTCATTACACAGTTTTATTCCTTTTTCAGTTAGAACTAACTCTCTTTGTCTTGCATCTTTTGTTCCTTTTTTTTGGGATATAATATTTTTTTTGATTAAATCTTGTAGAACTCTACTTAAACTTTGTTTAGTAATTTTTAATTTTCTTAATATATCAGCAATACTAATATTAGGGTTTCCTTCTATAATACAAAGCAATCTATGATGAGCCCTACCAAAAGAATTTTTTTTAAGAACTTCATGTGGATCTGAATATGAATCAATATAGACTTGAAAAATAAGTTCTATAATTTCTTTTAAACTTTTTTCTCTTAAATATAAAAGATCTTTCATTTTAAAATTATATTGTATGTCAGTTTTGTTGACATATCTACTTTACTTATTTACCAATATAATTTTAATTATTTATTACTTTAAACTTAAATGGATCCAATCCCCTTTGATAAAAGATCAGGAAAAATTTGGTACAATGGTGAATTAGTTGATTGGAAGGATGCTAATTTGCATATTCTTAGTCATGGACTTCATTATGCTAGCTGTGTGTTTGAGGGTGAGCGCGTTTATAATGGAGAAATTTTTAAATTAAGAGAACATACAAACAGATTGATACATTCAGCAGACAGAATGGGCATGAAGATTCCTTATTCTGCTGAAGAAATAGATAATGCATGCAAAGAAATAATTTCAGTACAAAATGTTAAGAGTGGCTACGTGAGACCAGTTGCATGGAGAGGAAGCGAAATGATGGCTATATCTGCACAAAAAAGTCAGATCCATCTTGCTATCGCAACATGGGAATGGGGTTCTTATTTCGATCCACAAATTAAAATTAAAGGAATTAGACTTGCAATCTCTAAATGGAAAAAGCCAGCACCAGATTCTATCCCATGGGACACCAAAGCTTCTGGGTTATATATGATTTCAACTTTATCTAAACATGAGGCAGAAAAAAATGGTTTTCACGATGCTTTAATGATGGATTATCAAGGTAATATAGCTGAAGCCACAGGCGCAAATATTTTTTTTATTAATACAGAAAATAATGAAATTCATACTCCAATAGCAGATTCTTTTTTAGATGGAATTACTAGAAGATCAATAATAGGAATTGCAAAACAGCTTCAAATTAAAGTTTTAGAAAGAAAAATAAAACTTGATGAGCTTAATAAATTTGATGGGTGTTTTTTAACCGGTACCGCAGCTGAGGTGACGCCAGTTTCTCAAATCGGGGATATTAAATTTGCGATTGTTGATGTGATTAAAAAATTAGATGATAATTATTCAAAATTAGTTAATAAAAATTCATAAAATCAGTTAATCGATAAGATCAATTCCTCTTCTTAAATAAGCGTATCCTGTCCAAAGCGTTAATATTGCAGACATCCAAAGTAAATATATGCCTAATTGAATTCCATAATTAAATAATAATTTATCACCACTATTACCAGCTAATAAAATAGAAATAGCTATCATTTGTATGATAGTTTTTCCTTTGGATAAATTTGTTACTGGAATATAAATTTGCGCCTTTGCTAAAAACTCTCTTAAACCTGAAATTAAAATTTCTCTTGTTATTATTATAATTGCCGCAACTACATGAATATCTTTGATGATTTGTCCCATTATCAAGAGTGCCAGTGCTGTTGCAACTAAAACTTTATCTGCAATCGGGTCTAGTAATTCTCCAAATTTTGATTGTTGTTTATATAATCTTGCAAAGAAACCATCCAGATAATCTGTAAATGCTGCGATTACAAATATTGCACAAGATAACCAATCACTTAACTCTCCAGGAAAATAAAAAACAATTACTAATAGTGGAGCAATAAGAATTCTTCCGATTGTTAGAATATTAGGAATTTTCATTTTTTTGAGATTAAACTATTTTTATTAAAAAAATTATAAATTTTATTAGCAACTGAGTCATTTATTCCATCAATTTTTTTTATATCTTCGATACTTGCGCTTTCAACTAATTTTACAGATCCAAAATGATTTAAAAGTAATTTTTTTCTTGTTTTTCCAATACCTTCAATTTTATCAAGCGCGGATTGAGTGAAAGTTTTTTTTCTATTGATTCTATGGGAAAATATTGCAAATCTATGAGCCTCATCTCTTAATCTCTGCAAGAAAAATAATAATATATTATTCTTAATTTTAATTTTTTTATCTTTGTAATAAAAAGTTTCATCCCCTTGGTTTCTTCTTTCACCCTTAGCAATTGAAATTATATTTAGGTTAAAATGACCAAGTTCATTTAAGATTTTTCTTGCTGCATTATAATGACCTTTGCCCCCGTCAATGATAATTAAATCTGGCGATTCGTCGTCGTTATTGGATTTGATCTTTAAAAATCTTCTAGAAATAACTTCTTTGAGCATTCCATAATCGTCACCAGGATTAATGTCAGTTTTTGATATATTAAATTTTCTATATTTTTTCCTAACAAATCCATTTTTTGAAAAAACGATAAAAGAACCAACAGCATTAAGTCCTTGAATATGACTATTGTCATAGATCTCAATTAAATTTGGATTAAAACCTAAATTGAATTCTTTGTTAATTAAAGATAAAAAATGATCGTTATTTTCATTTTCTAATAATTTTTTTTCTAAAGCTAGTTCAGCATTTTTAATAGCTAATTTTATTGCAAGATTTTCTGAATTATTTTTTGGACTCTTAATATTAATTTTTTTATTATATTTTTTTTCTAATGCGGTTTTGATTAATTCTGAGTCATTAATTTTTTTGCTTAAAATAATTTCATCCGGTGGAATTTTGTTTTCATAGAATTGGGTTATAAAAGAATAAATAATTTCTTCTAAACTATCATCTTTGTCGTGTTTAGGAAAAAATGCTTGGTTTCCCCAGTTTTGTTTTGATCTATAAAAAAAAACTTCGATACAAGTGATATTATTTTTTTGAAATGCTACAATGAGATCAGCGTTATTAAAATTATTTTTATTAATTCTTTGAGTAGATTGAATTTGAGTAAGTGCCTTTATTCTATCTCTAATTATTGCTGCTTTTTCGTAATTAAATTTTTTACTTTCAATTTCCATTTCCTTTGAAAGTTTTTTTTGAATAAGAGCTGATTTTCCGTTTAAAAAATTAATACTATCTTCAACAAGTTTATTATAATTCTTTTGATTAATTTCATTTGTGCATGGGGCTGAGCATCTTTTAATCTGATAAAGAATACATGGTCTTTTTCTATTATTAAATATTGAATCATCACACACTCGAAGTAAAAAAACTTTCTGTAATGTTTTAATTGTCCAATTCGCTGATCCTGCAGATGCAAATGGACCAAAAAAAACATCATTCTTATTTTGTTTACCTCTAAATTTTGTAATTTGAGGGAATAGATGTGATCTCGTTATTTGAATATAAGGAAAAGATTTATCGTCTTTTAATAAAATATTATATCGAGGTTGATTTTTTTTTATAAGGTTAGCCTCAAGCAATAATGCTTCTGCCTCATTTTGAGTTGCAATAAATTCTAAATTTTTAGTGCTGGAAATCATCCTTTCAGTTCTGATCGGCAAATATGAAGATGTGACGTAACTATTTAATCTGTTAGGTAAATTCTTTGCTTTTCCTACATAAATTATGGTGTTTTTTTCATCCAACATTTTATAAACACCAGGACCATTAGAAAGAAATTGAATTTTACTTCTTAAAATTTCTTTTCCCTGCTCAAGATTTTTCATTATCATTTTTGGTTTTGAAGAATTCTATACCAACAGACTCAGTATTTTTAATTATGTCTAATTTTTCAATTTTAATTTTAATATTTAAAATATTTTTATTTTTGAAAATTTCTTCAATAAAATCATTAGCAAACGATTCTAAAAAATTATATTTTTTCTTTAAGAAAAAGTTAATTTTTTTAATTACTTCTTCATAATCAATTATCGAGGCCAAGTTTCCATCGATAACTTTTGTTTTTGCGCTTAAAATTTCAACATTGAACCTTAATTTTTGAGCCTTCAGTTTTTCAAAAGCATGAAAGCCAATTATTGCTTTGCAAACATAATTTTTAATAAAAATTATTTCTTTGGACTTAGATTTAGATTTATTTTCAAAAAGTCTTATAATATTTGTTTTGTTTTTCATTTATTCATTAATTCCAATAATATCTGGAGTTTTCCAATTAAGACTTTGACCGCTGTCTATAGCTATAACTTGCCCAGTAATTGTTTTGCCAATTGCTAAAAGATAGGCAGTTTTACATATGTCTTCAATTTCAACTGGTTTTCCAAGCAAAGTATTTTTTGATTGTTTGTTAAAATGTTTTAGTGTTTGTCTTTTATTTTTAAGCACAGGACCTGGAGCAATGGCATTTACTCTAATTTTAGGGGCTAATTTCATAGCAGAAGTTTTTGTTAGTGTATGTAGCGCGGCTTTACTAATAGTATAAGAGAAAAAATAAGGGGTTAATTTAAATATTCTCTGATCAAGAATGTTAATAATTGATTTATTATTTGATAAATTCTTAATTTTTGAAAATTCTTTGATGAGAATTGCAGGGGCAAGCAGATTAGTTTTTATATGATTATTCCAACTACTTTCATTAAAATTTAAAATATCATCATTATTAAATACAGAAGCATTGTTAATTACACAGTCAATGCTTCCTAATTTTTTTTTCGCTATAGCAATTATTTTTTTTATTTTTTTTGTATCTAAAAGATTAGCTTGAATACAAACGCATTTTACTGAATATTTTTCTATTTCTTTTTTAAGAATAATGGCTTGTTTTTTTGATTTATTAAAATGTACAGCAATATTCCAGCCCATTTTTGCAAAGTACAAAGATAGTTCCTTGCCAATTCTTTGAGATGCTCCTGTAATTAAAATATTTTTATTCATACTACCTTTTTCTTTTTGCTATCATTCCAGCTTTTCCTTGTGTAGATCTTCCAGTTAATTGTTTATGAACATTATTGTTGTAAACTTTAATTTTAGTGCTTGTATTAATTTCTAATTCTTTTTCTTGAAGTTTTCTTATTTCATCTCTTATTTTTGCAGCCTGCTCAAATTCTAGATTATCAGCAGCTTTTTTCATTTCTTTATCTAACATTTTTAGATGTTTTTTAAGATTTCCACCAATAGGAATATCATCATTAAAAGTTACGTAATCCTTTTCGAAAACTCCTTCAAGAATATCGTTAATTTTTGATTTTATAGACTGAGCGGTTATTTTATTCTCTTTATTATATATGATCTGTTTATCTCTTCGTCTATTAGTTTCATTAACAGCTTTTTTAATGCTTTCAGTTTGTTTATCTGCATACAAAATAACTTTTCCGTCAACATTTCTCGCGGCTCTTCCTATTGTCTGTATCAAAGATATTTCTGATCTTAAAAAACCTTCTTTGTCTGCATCTAAAATTGCAACGAGGGAACATTCAGGTATATCTAAACCTTCTCGTAGTAGATTAATTCCAACTAATACGTCAAATACTCCAAGTCTTAAATCTCTAATAATTTCTATTCTTTCCAGAGTATCAATGTCTGAGTGCATGTAACGAACTTTAATTCCGTTTTCATCAAGATACTCAGTCAAATCCTCAGCCATTTTTTTTGTAAGCGTAGTAGCAAGTACTCTTTGATTTTTTTTTGCAACGTTGAGACATTCATTCAATAAATCATCAACTTGATTTTTAGCTGGTCTAATAAAAATTTGTGGATCTATAAGTCCTGTAGGTCTTATAATTTGTTCTGCAAATACTCCTTTGCTTTGTTTTAATTCCCAATCGCTTGGTGTTGCAGATACAAAAATTGTTTGCGGTCGCATCATGTCCCATTCTTCAAATTTTAAAGGCCTGTTATCCATACAAGAAGGAAGTCTAAAACCATAATCTGACAAAGTTTTTTTTCTAGTATAGTCTCCTTTGTACATCCCATTTAGCTGAGGAATAGTAACATGGCTTTCATCAACGAATACTAAACAATTATCAGGAAGATATTCAAATAATGTTGGAGGTGGTTCACCAGGATTTCTTCCTGACAAAAATCTTGAATAATTTTCTATTCCAGCGCAACTTCCTGTAGCTTCAATCATTTCGAGATCATATCTAGTTCTTTCTTCTAATCTTTGAGCTTCTAAAAGTTTTTTCTCGTTTCTAAATTTTTCTAAAGTTAAAATTAATTCTTTTTTTATTTCTTTAATTGCCTTTTCTACTGTTGGTCTAGGGGTAATGTAGTGGCTATTTCCATACAATTTTATTAAATTAATTTCTTTATTGTCAGCTCCGGTCAGTGGATCAAAAGACTTTATTTGGGTTATTTTATTATCTTCAATAGTAATTCTCCATGCCTCGTCTTCATAATGAGATGGAAAAACTTCTATATTCTCTCCTCTAACCCTAAAAGTTCCCCTATAAAAATTTTGATCATTTCTTTTATATTGTAGTTCAACAAGTCCTTTGATTATTTTATCTCTTTCATAACTTTCATTTTTTTTAAAAATCAAAGTCATTTTACTGTAAGAGTCGACAGATCCTAATCCATAAATGCAAGATACGCTTGAAACAATAATCACATCATCTCTTTCCAAGAGAGATCTGGTGGCTGAATGTCTCATTCTATCAATCTGTTCATTTATAGAAGCTTCTTTTTCTATATAAGTGTCAGATCTTGGTACGTAAGCCTCTGGAGTATAGTAATCATAATAAGAAACAAAGTACTCAACAGCATTATTAGGAAAAAAATTTTTCATTTCACCATATAATTGGGCTGCTAAAGTTTTATTTGGAGCAAGGATTAAGGCTGGGCGATTTAATTCTTCAATGATTTTAGCCATTGTGAAAGTTTTTCCAGAACCTGTGACCCCAAGTAAAACTTGATTTTTTTTGTTGTTTAATATTTCTGTTTTTAAAAAAGAGATAGCTTTAGGTTGATCACCCGCAGGAGTGTATTCAGTTATTAGTTGAAATTTTTTTCCACCTTCTAATTTTTTGGAAGAAAGTTCTTTCGTATTTGATTTTTCTAATATATTAGTTCCCGAAAGATTTTGCATACTCCAAAATATAATTAATTTAGATGTCTATACTATCAACTTCTTTATCGAGAATAAAAGAATCTCCTACAATTGCAATTACTCAGAAAGCTAGACTCTTAAAAGAAAGCGGAAAAGAAGTAATAGCATTAGCATCTGGAGAGCCAGATTTTGATACTCCCGATAATATTAAAGCAGCCGCAATTAAAGCCATTAAAGAAGGTCAAACAAAGTATACTGCTGTTGATGGAACTCCAGAGTTAAAAAAAGCAATTGTTAATAAATTTAAAAAAGAAAATAACTTAAGTTTTGATGTAGATAATATTACAGTTGGCACAGGCGGCAAGCAGGTAATTTATAATTGCATTCTTGCAACTATTAATCCAGGTGATGAAGTTATTATTCCAGCACCTTATTGGGTTTCATATCCTGACATGGTTTTATTGGCTGGAGGAAATCCTAAATTTGTAGAGTGTGATGAGCAAAGTGATTTCAAAATTTCTGCTGATCAGCTTGATAAAAATATAACGAACTAAGACAAAGTGGTTTATTTTAAACTCACCAGGAAATCCAACTGGAATGTGTTATTCAAGACTAGAATTAACAGAGTTAGTAAAAGTCTTAAAAAAACATAAACATGTAAATATTTTAACAGATGATATTTATGAACATATTATTTACCAAGATAAAGGTGCAAATGATTCAAAATTTGTAAATATTTTAGAGATAGACAATTCTTTGAGCGATAGAACTCTAGTCGTAAATGGAGTTAGCAAAGCATATGCAATGACAGGATGGAGAATTGGTTATGCCGCAGGTCCAAAAACTTTAATAAAAGCTATACAAAAAATTCAATCTCAATCTACAACTAATCCATCCTCTATTAGTCAGGCAGCAGCAGTTGAGGCTCTTAATGGAGATCAGAGCTTTATTAATCCTAGAGCTATAGAATTTAAAAAGAGAAGAGATTTTGTTGTTGGTGCTTTAAATAATACTAAAGGATTAACCTGCGTTAATCCACAAGGTGCCTTTTATGTTTTTCCAAATTGTAAAAAATTAATGAATAAAAAAACATCGAGTGGAAAGATTATTAAAAATGATACGGATTTTGCAACTTACTTATTAGAAGAAACAGGCGTTGCTATTGTTCAAGGTTCAGCATTTGGATTGGAGGGTTATTTTAGAATTTCTTATGCAACTTCTATGCAGATTTTAGAAAAAGCTGTAGCTAAAATTAAAAGTTTTTGTGAAAGCTTAAAATAGTCTTAGTGATTAGATAAATATCTTTCAGCTTCAAGAGCAGCCATACAGCCCATTCCCGCAGCTGTAACAGCTTGTCTGTATAATTTATCTTTCACATCTCCGGCAGCAAATACTCCAGAGATATTAGTTTTTGTGGAGTCTGGCTGAGTTATTATATATCCGCTGCTATCCATATTAATTTGTCCTTTAAACAATGCTGTTGCAGGATCGTGTCCGATTGCAACAAAAAGTCCATGAGTTTGTAGTTCTGTAACTTTGTTAGTTTTAACATTTTTTAATTTAACAGCAGTTACCCCTTTAGGATTTTCCGTTCCAACAACTTCTGAAATAACACTATCCCAAATCACATTAATTTTAGGATGAGAAAATAATTTTTTTTGCAATAATTTTTCTGCTTTTAATTCATTCTTTCTATGAACAAGTGTTATTTTATTTGCAAAATTTGTGAGAAATAAAGACTCTTCAACTGCAGAATTTCCACCGCCTACAACAACAACATCTTTATTTTTATAAAAGAAACCGTCACAAGTTGCACAAGCAGAAACGCCAAATCCTTTATATTTTTCTTCAGATTCTAAATTTAGCCACCTTGCCTGTGCGCCAGTTGAAATAATAACACTTTCGGCAAGGTAATGAGTTCCAGAGTCTCCAATTATTTCAAAAGGTTTTTTATTAAAGTTAACTGTAGAAATGTGATCTTCTATAAATTTTGTACCAACCTTTAATGCTTGTTCTTTCATTTGCTCCATTAACCAAGGACCTTGTATTACATCAGCAAATCCAGGAAAATTTTCAACATCAGTAGTGATTGTTAATTGACCGCCTGGCTGCGAACCAGCAATAAGAACCGGTTCAAGCATTGCTCGTGCAGCATAAATTGCTGCCGTATATCCTGCAGGACCAGATCCAATAATAATTACTTTATTTACCTTATCGACATTCATTGTAGATTTTAATTAATAATACTTATAATTAATTATCATTTTAAACAATGAGATATTTTAAAGCATTATTACTGACCGAAGGTGCTCACGGTATGGTGAGCCAGGTAGAAGGGTTAGCGAAAGCTTTAGAGTTGGATTTTAATCATTGTTTTGTAAATTTAAAAAATCCTTGGAAATACTTTCCTATAAATCTAGTTCCCATTAGTAAATCTGTTATTGATGGAAAAATTCCTGATCTAATAGAAAATCAAGTTCTAATTTCATGTGGTAAAAATAGTATTATTTCTTCTTTATTTTTAAAAAAAAATAATAAAAATTTATTTAATATTCATATTCAAAACCCTAAAGTTAATTTTTCAAATTTTGATTTAATTGTTGCCCCAGAGCATGATCAAATAAAAGGCAGTAATGTACTAAGTACATTTGGGGCTCTTCATTATATTACTAAAGAAGAGATTGATAATAGTAGCAATTTTTTTTCAAAATATAACTTATCTGAAAAAGATAAAATTGTTTCTTTAATTTTAGGTGGGCCTAATAGATATTATGATTTCAATGAAATTGATCTTGGAAATATTTTTTTATCCATAAAAGATAATTTTTTAAATAAAGGTTTTAAATTAATTATCATTAGATCAAGAAGAACTCCTGAGAATATTATTGATTTTGCTAAAAAGTTTTTTTTAAATTCAGCAGTTATTATTGATTTTGTAAGTAAAGAATTTTATTTATCAGCTCTTAAATTATCAAAAATAATTATTGTAACTTGCGACTCTACTTCAATGATTTCAGAGTGTGCGATCACACAAAAGCCAATATTTGCAGCTAAAATGAAGGCAAAGAGAAGAAATTCTAGATTTGAATATTTTCTTAATAGTTTTAAAGCAAAAGGAATTATTAGATTTCTAGGAGAAAATATAGATTATTGGAATTACCCTGTGCTTGATGAGACAAATCGGATTGCAACAATAATAAAAGAAAGGTTTAATAAAATTCAATGAGTTTTTTAAAATCATTCCAGACTAATTCGGTTTATTCAAGTTATCCATTTGATCATTGGGAGTTAACCGAGCCTTTAACAAATCAACAAATAAAAGAAATTTGCGAGGCTAAAGTCCCTGAAGTAAAAATTGATTTTGATGGTACTAGGGCAGTGGATGGGGGTGCAGGAGCATATAGAGCAGGAGATCCTACTGGCGGTAAAGCAGGGAAGATTAGAGAATTTGTTACTAAAGATAATTACAAAGACTACCCTCAATTAAAAAAATTTATTGATGAATTATGTAAGTTAGAGACAGCAAAATATATTGGTTCAAAAATAAAAAAAGATTTAAGCAGAGCATATGTGCGAGTTGAAATTATTGCTGATAGAGTTGGATTTTGGCTTAAACCTCATTGCGATATTAAGGAAAAATTGATGTCATGTTTGTTGTTTGCCAATCCAGATAATTATGAGTCTGAAGAGTTGGGTACGGATTTTTATGACAAGAATCTAAAATTAGTAAAAACTGTGCCTTATAAAAATAATTATGGTTATGTTTTTACAAGTGGTCCCGATACTTGGCATGGACTCGAAAAAAAAAAAATCAAAAGAGACAGAAGATGTTTACAAGTAAATTATGTAACTTTTGAAACTGATTGGAAAGTTAATTAGTTTATATCCTGCAAAGCCAGAACTTCAAATTTAGAATTTTTTAAGGATTTAATAGCTTCAGTAATTGCATTAGCTCCAGCTATGGTTGTGTAATAAGGAGTGCCACTTGTAAGCGCCGCTCTTCTAAGAGAAAAAGAATCTTTTATAGATTGTTTACCTTGAGATGTATTAATGACTAAAGAAACTTTCTTTTCATTAAGGGAATCTTCAATATGAGGCTTTCCTTCCATTACTTTATTTATTTTTTTACATTCAACACCTGATGAATTCAAAAAATCTGAAGTTCCGGAAGTTCCAAGTATATCAAATCCTGTTTTTTTTAGTTCTTGTGCGATTTTAAGAATATGTTTTCTGTCATCTTTTTTTACGGATAAGAAAGCAACACCAGATTTTGGAATTTTATTTCCAGTTGCAAATTGACTTTTTGCAAAAGCAAGACCAAATGATTTATCAATTCCCATAACTTCTCCCGTTGATTTCATCTCAGGTCCTAACAGGGTGTCCACATTTGGAAATTTGTTAAATGGAAATACAGCCTCTTTAACAGAATATAATTTATGATTTTTTTTATTTAAATTAAGATCTTTTAGTTTTAATCCAGACATTATTTTTGTTGCAACTTTTGCAACAGGAACACCTATAGCTTTCGCCACAAATGGGACAGTTCTGCTTGCTCTTGGATTTACTTCTAAGACATAAACTTGATCATCTTTTACAGCAAATTGAATATTTAACAGTCCCAATACTTTTAATCCAAAGGCAATTTTCTTTGTTTGTTTTGATATTTCCTCAATAATATTTTGTTTTAATGAATATGGAGGAATGCAACATGCGGAGTCCCCAGAATGAATTCCTGCCTCTTCAATATGTTCCATTATCCCTGCGATAAAAACATCTTTGCCATCACAAATCGCATCGACATCTACTTCAATTGCATCGTTAATGAACTTGTCTATTAGAACAGGATCATTTCCTGAAACTTTAACTGCTTCTTTTATATATTTTTTAAGATGATCTTCATCATATACAATTTCCATAGCTCTACCCCCTAAAACGTAAGAAGGTCTAATGACTATTGGGAAATTTATTTTTTTTGCAATTTCAAGCGCTTCAGTCTCTGATCTTGCAAGTCCACTTTCTGCCTGAAGTAAATTTTCTTTGATTACAAAATTTTTAAATTTTTCTCTATCTTCGGCAAGATCAATAGACTCAAGTTGTGTGCCTAAGATTGGAATATTATTTTCATGTATAAATTTTGCGAGCTTTAATGGAGTTTGACCTCCAAATTGAACTATAACTCCAAAAAGAGAACCGTTACTTTTTTCTTTATTAATAATTTCAATTACATGTTCTTCAGTCAAAGGCTCAAAATACAATCTATCACTCGTATCATAATCTGTTGAAACTGTTTCTGGATTACAGTTAATCATTATGGTTTCATAATTAATTTCTTTTAATGCGTAACTTGCTTGACAACAGCAATAATCAAACTCTACTCCTTGTCCTATTCTATTGGGCCCACTACCTAAAATAATGACCTTTTTTTTATTTGTTGGCTCAGACTCGCAGGCACTTAGATCATTACTTCCATAAGTGGAATACATATAGGGAGTTTTAGAATCAAATTCTCCAGCGCAAGTATCAATTTTTTTATATAGAGGGTGAATTTTAAATTTATTCCTAGCAGATCTAACTTCATTACTTTTTATTTTTAAAATCTTTGCAATTTTTTTATCTGAAAAACCTATTGATTTAATATATTGAAGTTTTTCTTTATTATTTAAAACATCTTCATCTTTAATTTGAGTTTCCACAATAACCAGTTCCTGTATCTGTTCTAAAAACCATTTATCTATTTTTGTCATTTCATAGATTTCATCTAGTTTTAGATTTTGTCTAAAGGCTTCAGCCACATAAAGTATTTTTTGAGGAGTTCTCTCTGTCAGTTTCTTCTTTAAATCTTGCATATTTATTTTTTCATTTTGATCAAATCCATCAAGTCCAATCTCTAATGAACCTAATGCTTTCTGAACGGACTCTTTAAAGTTACCACCAATAGACATTACTTCACCCACAGACTTCATGGCTGTTCCTAGTATTGCCTCGGTATTTTTGAATTTTTCAAATGCAAATCTTGGAATTTTTGTTACTACATAATCAATAGTAGGTTCGAATGATGCAGGAGTTGTGCCTGTGATTTCATTCTTTAATTCATCTAAAGTATAACCAACAGCAAGTTTTGCAGCTACTTTTGCTATTGGAAATCCTGTTGCTTTTGAAGCTAATGCAGAGGATCTAGAGACTCTTGGATTCATCTCAATAATAATCATTCTTCCATTCTTCGGATTGATTGCGAATTGAACATTAGAACCTCCAGTTTCAACTCCTATTTTTCTAATACATTTAAAAGAAGCATCTCTCATGATCTGATATTCTTTATCAGTCAAAGTTAATGCTGGAGCTACAGTAATAGAGTCACCCGTATGAATTCCCATTGGATCAACGTTTTCGATAGAGCAAATAATGATGCAGTTATCATTTTTATCTCTCACTACTTCCATTTCAAATTCTTTCCATCCCAAAAGAGATTCTTCTATTAAAACTTCTTTTGTTGGAGAAAGATCGAGACCATTTGCTATAATTTTCAAGTATTCCTCTTCAGTATAAGCAATCCCGCCACCTGAACCGCCAAGTGTGAAAGAAGGTCTGATAATTGCCGGCAGTCCAATTGATTTTAAACTTTTCTTTGCATCTTCAATTGATCTACAAATTGTAGATTTTGCACATTCCAGACCAATCTCTGTCATATTTTTTTTAAATTTTTCTCTGTCCTCAGCATTTTCTATAGCTTCAGAATTGGCGCCTATTAATTCAATATTATATTTTTTTAAAATTCCATCCTTCTTAAGTGCCATTGCAGCATTAAGTGCAGTTTGACCGCCCATGGTTGGCAGTATTGCATCAGGTTTTTCTTTTTTAATAATCTCTTCTATAATTTCAGTGGTAATAGGTTCAATATAAGTTTTATCAGCAACATCAGGGTCGGTCATAATTGTTGCTGGATTTGAATTAATTAAAATAATTCTATACCCATCAGACCTTAGTGCTTTGCATGCCTGAGTTCCAGAGTAATCAAATTCACATGCCTGACCAATAATAATAGGTCCTGCTCCAATTACTAAAATTGATTTTATATCGTTTCTTTTAGGCATTAATTTTTTTTTTCTCTATTAAATTTATAAAATCTTTAAAAAGATAATTGCTATCATGTGGACCAGGAGATGCTTCCGGATGATATTGAACTGAAAATACTGGTTTAATTTTTGATTTTATACCTTCAATAGAACTATCAAAAAGAGACACATGAGTAATTTCAACATCTTTAGGCAGGCTATCTTTTGTAACTTCAAAACCATGATTTTGACTTGTAATTTCTACTTTATTATTTGTTAAATTTTTAACAGGATGGTTTGCTCCTCTATGGCCTTGATGCATTCGTTTTGTTTTTGCACCAAGACTTAAAGCTAGCAATTGATGACCTAAACATATTCCAAATACTGGAACATTTGAGGATATTATTTCTTGAATTGTTCTGATCGCATATTTCCCAGTAAGGTCTGGATCTCCAGGTCCATTAGATAAAAAAACGCCATCGGGTTTTAAATTAAGTATATCCTTAGCAGCAGTTGTTGAGGGAACAACAGTTACTTTGCATCCAAGTTCAGAGAAATTTCTTAAAATATTAGTTTTAATACCGTAATCAATTGCGACTATATTATATTTATTATTCTTTTGAACTTCGTATCCTTTAGCTTTCCACAATTTATTACCAATCCATTGATAAGATTTTTTGCAAGTAACTTCTCTAGTAAGATCTAAATTTTCTAAACTTGGTAATTTTTTTGTAATCTCTAATAGTTCTTTGACATTATGCTTTTCGCTCGTTTTAAAAGCTATAGTTGCTTTTTTGGGTCCAAATTTTCTTATTTTTAAGGTAAGTTTTCTAGTATCAATTCCATAAATTGCGGTAATGTTATTTTTTTTTAACCATTGATCTAAATTTTCTAAAGCTCTGTAATTTGATGAATGCGATACTTCAGCACTAAATATTGCACCTTTAACCCAAGTTTTTTCCCCCTCTAAATCTTCATTGTTAGCGCCCACATTACCGATATGAGGGAAAGTAAAATTTATAATTTGCCCAGAGTAAGAAGGATCAGTTAGTATTTCCTGGTAACCGGTAATTGAAGTATTAAAACATATTTCTCCGGAAGAAATTCCGTAAGCACCAATTCCAAATCCATGGAATTCTTCACCATCTTCAAGAATTAAAATAGCATTAGGATTAATAGAATTTTTTATTTTGTATTTATTTTCTAAATTAGTTTCTTTAGACAAATACAACCCATGAGTTAAGAGCTTTTAAGTTATTTAAAAGTTGGCGAACATTATGAAAAAGTTAATCGCCAGTCAAGTTGGTAATATTTTCTTTTGAGCAATTGGATTATTTAGAGTAATTTAAAAGTTATGAATTTATTAGATAAGATAAACGCTCAATTAAAAGAATCAGCGCTTAAACAATATAAAGATAAGGTTCTTACTTTAAGACTCATCGTTTCTGCATTGAAAGATAAAGAAATTGAAAAGCGAGGAAGCGGAATAAAAGATACTTCAATCAAAGATGAGGATGTGATTGCAGTTCTAAATAAGATGTTAAAACAAAGAAGAGAGTCATTAGAGATTTATAAAAAGGCATCGAGAAATGATTTGGCAGAAAAAGAAGATAAAGAAATAAGTATTATTCAAGAATTTTTACCAAAGCAATTAGACGATAATGAAACTAAAAAAGCTTGTGAAAATGCAATTAAAGACTCAGGAGCAACTTCAATCAAGGATATGGGTAAAGCAATGGGAATTTTAAAGTCCAAATATTCTGGGAGTATAGATTTTTCTAAAGCTGGAGCGTTATTAAAAGAACTATTAAGTAAATGAAATTTCCAAAAGAGTACTTAGAAGAGATTAAACAACGAATAAAAGTTTCTGACATAGTAGGAGCTTCTGTTCAATTAAAAAGAAGAGGTAGAGAATTTGTTGGTCTATCTCCATTTTCTAAAGAAAAAACCCCGTCCTTTACTATTAATGATGAGAAGGGATTTTATCATTGTTTTAGTTCAGGAGAGCATGGAAACATTTTTGATTTCTTAGTTAAGGTTGAAAAATTAAATTTTGGTGATGCTGTTAGAAAGTTAGCAGCAAAAGCTGGGATGCCAGCATTTAAATTTACCAAAGAAAATATTGAAGTAGAAAATAAAAGAAAAAAATATGATGAAATATTAACAATTGCTTTACAAAATTATCAAAAAAACTTTTCTGAAAGTGAAAGTGTTAAAAAGTACGCTCTTGGAAGAGGTTTAACACAAGAAATATTGTCTGCATTTAAAATAGGATATTCGGGAGAGCACGGTTTAAGTCTTTCGTTGTTTAATAATTTTAATCAAAAGGAACTTATTGAGAGCGGAATATTTTTTTATGATGAAAAAAATAATAAACTTATAGATCGGTTTAAAAATAGATTAATTTTTCCAATTTTTGATTACAATAATAAAGTTATTGGATTTGGCGGAAGAGCCTTAAGCCAGAATTACTTAGCAAAATATATTAACTCACCAGAAACTGAATTTTTTAAAAAAGGATTTAATTTATATAATTTAAATAACGCCAAAAATGAAAACAAACAAAGCAGAATTGTTTTTGTTGTTGAAGGATACATGGATGCAATTAGTCTTTATCAGGCTGGTTTTAAAAATGTAGTTGCCACACTTGGCACAGCAATGACTGACTCTCATTTAAATTTAATATGGCGTTATTTTAATCATCCAATAATTTGTTTTGATGGCGATAGAAGCGGACAAAATGCTGCACATAAAATTTCAGAAAAATTAATTGCTTACATGAAGCCAAATTATTCATTATCGTTTTTGATTTTACCAAATGGCTTTGATCCAGATTCTTTTGTAAGAAAAAATGGAAAAAATAATTTTACAAGTTTAATAGATCAAAAAATTGATATTGGAAACTTTATTTTTGAAAATAACTTACAAGATTTAAAATCAGAGCAACCAGAAGCAAGAGCAGGATTTGAAAAAAAATTAATGGACTTGTGTTTGTTAATTCAAGATTCAACTGTAAAAAAATATTATGTAAATTTTTTTAAAAATAAAATTTTTGAACAATTCTCCAATAGAAAAACTAAAAATCTTAAACCATTAAATAAGACTAAAGAGCTTACAAGAAAAATTACAAGATACTCATCTTTTGAGTTAAAAGAATTTTCTTTGATGTATCTTTTTTTAAATAATGTTCAAATTTTAAAAAATAAATCAGAAAAACTCTCTTTAATTAATTTTTATAACAAGAATTTAGAAGAATTAAAAAAAGTTTTAATAAATATTTTAGATAAGATTGAGACTTTTAAACAATTTAATTTATTAAAGCATTTAGAAGAAAATAATTTTGTTCAAATTATTAGAGATATAAATGAGTTTTCATCTATAAAAGGAATTTCCGAAAATTTAAATGAAGAAAAGTTTGATAATTTTTTAGAGGATTTGATTGAACAAATTAATAATTTAAAACTTGAGAGTAAATTAAAAGACGCCGAAGAATCATTATCCAAAAATATGAACGAGGCTCAGTATAATGAACTTTTAACCTTAAAAGACCAGATTGTAGCATCAAAAAAAGTCTAGTAATTTTCTATCCCAGTAAATATATATACTGCTTCAATAAACAGATATTAAAGTGAAAGCAGATAAGCTTATTTCAAAATCATTTGAGAAATTGCTTGAGCGAGGAAAAGCTCGAGGATTTATTACTCATGAAGAATTAAAAAAATCTCTAGGAAAAAGAAACAGTAATCCAGAAAGTTTAGAAAAGGCTGTTTTAAATATTTTTGATAATCTTATTACCTTAGTAAAACAAAAGTCTGATTTTAAAGTTAAGACAAAAGAAGAGGCCCCAAAAGCTGAAAAAACTTCTGAAAGAAGTGATGATCCAATTCGAATGTATCTTAGAGAAATGGGGGGCGTTGAGCTTCTATCTAGAGAGGGCGAAATTGCAATCGCAAAAAGAATAGAATCTGGAAAATATGTAATGGTTTCTGCGTTAGCAGAAAGTCCATTAATGGCTAAAAAAATCTTTGAATGGAAAGATAAATTAAATGCTAATGAAATGCTGGTTAGAGATATTATCGATCTTGATAGTAATTATCTAGAAGATGAGAATTTTACAAAAGCTTTAGCAGCAAAAAGTGTTGAAAAGTTAGCTAAAGAACCAAAGTCAAAAAAAGACAAAGAAGAAGATCCAGATAATAAAAGTGTTGAAGCCATTGAAGAAGAGAATGATGAATATAATATTTCTTTAGCTGCTCTTGAAATTGAACTTAAGCCAAAAATTTTAAAGACTTTTGAAAAATTATCAAAAAATTATAAGAAACTTATTTCTTATCAAAAAGAAAAGCTAGAAACTGTACTTGCTAGATCTAAGTTTAGTCCAAGCAAAGAAAAGAATTATCAATCAATTAAAGAAGAAATCAGTCAAGATATCTTGCAATTACAACTAAATCCAGCAACACAAGAAGAATTAGTACAACTAAATTATGTTGAGAATAAAAAATTAATTAATTTTGATGGAGAACTTCTAAGGCTTTCCTCTAAACATGGAATTCCTAGAGAAGAATTTATAAAATTTTATGTTGGAAATGAAATTAATCCAAATTTTGAAAGTTTTTTGGGAGAAAATAAAAAATGGCATAACTTTTTTACTAAAGAGAAAAAAGAATATGAAAATATTAAGAGCAAATTAATTCAGATTAGTAAAGATATAGGACTTCCAGTTTCAGATTTTAAAATTTTAGTTAATAAAATTAAAAAAGGTGAAAGAGAATCTAGAATTGCCAAGAAAGAAATGATTGAAGCTAATTTAAGATTAGTTATTTCGATTGCTAAAAAATATACCAATAGAGGATTACAGTTCTTGGATTTAATTCAAGAAGGTAACATTGGTCTTATGAAGGCCGTTGATAAATTTGAATATAGAAGAGGTTATAAATTTTCAACTTACGCAACGTGGTGGATCAGACAAGCGATTACAAGATCAATTGCTGATCAAGCGAGAACCATTAGAATACCAGTACACATGATCGAAACAATTAATAAAATTGTTAGAACATCAAGACAGATGCTTAGTGAATTTGGAAGAGAGCCTACACCTGAGGAATTAGCTAAAAAATTAGCTATGCCTTTAGATAAAGTTAGAAAAGTGTTGAAAATTGCTAAAGAACCCGTGTCACTTGAAACTCCAGTTGGAGATGAAGAGGATAGTAATCTAGGAGACTTTATAGAAGATAAGAATGCATTAATACCAGTTGATGCTGCGATCCAAAGTGGACTTAGAAATACAACTACAAAAATTTTAGCAACATTAACTCCAAGAGAAGAAAGAGTTTTAAGAATGCGTTTTGGAATTGGAATGAATACAGATCACACCTTAGAAGAAGTTGGTCAACAGTTCTCAGTTACTCGTGAAAGGATAAGACAAATTGAAGCTAAAGCTTTAAGAAAATTAAAACATCCTAGTAGATCTAGACAATTAAAAAGTTTCTTTGATAGTTAGAATTTAGTTAATAAACTATATTTTTAATGTTATATCCGTTTGAAACGGGCCTGTAGCTCAGCTGGTTAGAGCCCCCCGCTCATAACGGGGTTGTCCGGGGTTCAAATCCCTGCGGGCCCACCAATTCAATTTAATCTAATTTGATTTATTAAAATTCTCTAAGGCGCTAATTACGCCAGAAAAACCTTTGCTTGCTATTATTGAGGCAAATTCCTCTTTTTGTGTTCTTGCTAAACTTAACCCCTCAACCACTAGGTCTCTTGCAAGAAGTTTTGCGTCTTTAATATAAATTCTCCATTCAACAGCAATTTCTTGAGCATCTTTTTTTGAAAAGATTTTCGTGCTTACGATAATATTATTTTCATTAATTCTTTTTGAATCTATAATTTTAAGGTCTTGATCTGCAAAATCATTTAATTTAGAAGACATGTTTTTTATAAAATATTCTTTAAATAGTTTATTAAAATTTTCTCTTTCAGAATTTGTAGCTTTTTCTCTATAGTCACCAAGCGTATAACCAGCAAGAGCATCTAAATCTAAATATTTTAATGAAAGATCATTTAGTTTTTTAATTCTAGATTCTTTATTAAGTGATTTGTCATTGAAAATAATTTTTGCTTCATCGGTTAATTTAAGAACAAAAGCTTCTGCATTACTTTCAGCGGAATAAGAATTTGAAGATATTAATAAAACAATACTTATATAAAAAAATATTTTTTTTATTAAGTGAGACATTATTTTTAATTAGAAATATTATCTAATTTTTTTCCATTCATCGTCGCCTGCACCGTACTGGCTTTCTGATCTTTTGACGTTCTTAACTAAATTTTCTCTTCTTTGTAAATATAAACTTTTATATGCAGAATATAAATCTAAGGAATTTTTTTCTAAATTTTCTGCACTTTTAATATTTTGTGATCTAAAATTAATAATCTCAGTACCTTTAGTTGACCAATAGACTGTATCTCCAAGGTTTTCTCCAAAAGCTGTTCTGTCACCAGCTGATACCATGTAGAAATAATCTCCATAAATTCCAAGAATTCTTCCAACTGCATCTCTAGGACTTGATGGTCCAAGGAATGGAACGACAGCGTAACAACCATGACCAACGCCCCAAACAGCAAGCGTTTGACCAAAGTCTTCTCTATTTGTTTTTTCAATTCCAAGAGCAGTTGCTGGATCAAATAAACCAAGAATTCCAACCGTAGAATTTATTGCAAAGCGCGAAATAGATATTACAGCTTCGCCAAAGTTTCCTTGTAAAATTTGGTTTGGAACAGAAAGAGTAGAATCTATATTTAATAAAGCATTATTTATTCCACTTCTAATTTCGACTGGCAAAAGATTATAAACTTCAGCCACAGGTTTAAAAAAATATTTATCAACCGTCATGTTAAAACTAAATACTGCTCTATTAATATCTTCGTTGCAATCAGGAAGCTCGACAGAGTAGACAGGTTTTGAATTGAATACTGCCAAAAATGCTATAACTAAAAATATTTTTTTCATAATCTTAAAATCGTCTATATATACATATTTACTATAATTACATATTAAAAATACCCAAGAAGTATAATACTTTTTAGTGTATTTTGGGTTTTAAAGATGAAAATTAAATATTTAAGTTCTCCCAATTTTATATTCCACAATAAAAGACGAAAAATTCATTCAATTGTTATTCACTATACAGGAATGAGATCTTTACAATCAGCGGTAGAAAGACTTCTCTCAAAAAAACACGAGGTAAGTAGTCATTATATCATAGATAGAAATGGAAAAATTTCACAATTAGTAAAAGATAACAACATTGCGTGGCATGCAGGTATTTCAAATTGGTTTAATTTTAAAAATTTAAATAAGACCTCTATTGGAATTGAGCTTGAAAACAAAGGTCATCAATATGGTTACCAAAATTTTCCAAATACACAAATTAACCAACTTATTAAGGTCCTAAAAATGTTAAAAAAAAAATTTAATATTCAAAATATTAATATTACTGGTCATTCAGATATTGCTCCAAATAGAAAAAAAGATCCTGGAGAAAAATTTCCATGGAAAAAACTTTATAAAAATGATTTAGCGATTTGGCATTCACTGGATCAAAAATTTATTAAGAGCTTTAGATTAAAAAAATTAATAAATATTAACAAAAAAAATATGTTAAAGATGATAAAAAAGCTAGGATATTCAAGAGTTTTAACAGCAGGTCGCTTAGATAAGAATTTTATAAAAGCTTTTCAACGAAGGTATAGACAAGAGTTGATCAATGGTATTTTTGATCAAGAATGTTACTTAATTCTAAATAATTTACAAAAATTCATTTAATAGTTGAATTTTAATTTTTTTTAATATATCTTTAAAAGCGCCAGTTAGTTGAACGGTAGCTTTGATATTTTTCAAAGAGGAAAGTCTGGGCTCCACAAGATAACAGTGCCAGCTAATAGCTGGCGAGGGTGACCTCAGGGACAGTGCCACAGAAAATAAACCGCCTCATCAAGGCAAGGGTGAAAAGGTGTGGTAAGAGCACACCGGGTTTTTGGCAACAAAAACCGCATGGAAAACCCCACTGGGAGCAAGACCAAATAGAAACAACATGATTTAAATTTATTTAAATCTAGCCTAATCTTGGGTGAGTTGTTTGGGTTGGTTGCTCGAGTCTATTGGCGACAATAGACCTAGATAAATTACCGTTTTCAATGACAGAACCCAGCTTACAGACTAACTGGCAATTAAATAATTTTTCCTAATTTTGATGAATTGTTTTAATTAATATTTAATGATTTTTATTAGAACAAAATAAGAACAAAATAATAAAATTAACAATATGAATAAAGCATTTCTCCATTGACTTACTATTAAATACCATGTTATCCCATGATAACCCATAAATGATAAATATTAAATATTTTATGAATAAATTTACTGGGAATTTTTTTTTAAAAAAAATAAATGTTTATATCAACGTACGAAAACAAGTTAGACAAGAAAGGCAGAGTATCAGTGCCAGCTAGCTTTAGATCTCATTTATCATCTCTAGGATACAATAGTGTAGTTTGTTACCCTTCATTTACAAATTCATCAATTGAATTTTGTCCTCAAAGCAGAATTGAAAAATTAAGTGACAGCATAGATAGTCTTAGTCCCTTTGAAGAAAATAGAGATACATTCGCAACTTCAATATTAGCGGATAGTTTTCAATTAAATTTTGACTCTGATGGAAGAGTAGTACTTCCAAAAAAACTTTTAGATCATTCCGGAATTAAAGAAACAGTGGTTTTTGTGGGACAAGGAAAAACATTTCAAATGTGGGAACCTACAAAGTTCTCAAAATTTAGAGAAGAGGCAAGAAAAAAAGCTAAGACATTAAGATCAGATTTAAAATGGTCTTAATGAATATTAACAAATAACAATAAACAGGGAGAAATAAATGACAATAAAAATAAATGTACCAGAATTAAGAGAATTAAAGCCTAGAATAGTTGTTCTTGGAGTTGGAGGAGCAGGAGGAAACGCTATTAACAACATGATCGATTATGGAATTCAAGGAGTAGAATTTGTAGCTGCGAATACTGATGCGCAAGCTTTAAAATTTAATAAAGCTGGATGTAAGATTCAACTTGGAACAAATTTAACAAGAGGACTTGGAGCAGGAGCAAAGTCTGATATTGGACAAGCTGCAGCAGAAGAAACTTTAAATGAATTAATAAATCTTTTGCAAGGTGCAAATATGGTTTTCATAACTGCAGGCATGGGTGGTGGAACAGGAACAGGGGCAGCTCCTGTAATTGCAAGAGCAGCAAAAGATTTAAATTTATTAACAGTAGCTGTTGTAACAAAACCTTTTATTTTTGAAGGACCAGGAAGATTAAAAGTTGCTGAAAGAGGTTTAGAGGAATTAAAAAAATATGTTGATACTAGCATTATAATTCCTAACCAAAATTTATTTAAAGTTGCTAATGAGAAAACTACTTTTCCTCAAGCATTTAAGATGGCTGATAATGTTTTAATGCAAGGTGTTAGAGGGGTAACAGATTTAATTGTTAAGCCAGGTCTTATCAATTTAGATTTTGCTGATATTGAAACAGTAATGAAGGGTATGGGCAAAGCAATGATGGGAACAGGAGAGGCTGAAGGAGATAAAAGAGCAGTTATGTCTGCAGAAGCAGCTTTATCAAACCCATTAATTGATGATTATTCATTAAAAGGAGCAAAAGGTCTTTTAATTAATATTACTGGTGGCAATGATATCACTCTATTTGAAGTGGATGAGGCGGCTAATAAAATAAGAGCAGAAGTTGATCCTTCAGCTGAAATCTTAGTTGGTTCCACATTTGAGGAGTCTTTAGGTGGAAAAATGAGAGTGTCAATTGTTGCAACTGGTTTAGGAGGCGAAGCAGCTATTAACAATAAACCAGTAGTTAGCATGATGAGACATATTAATAATAGAAACAATGGATACAGCACTATTTATAATAGACCGCAGCAATCTTTTGTTCCTAATTACACAACTCAATCAGCAGCTCCTCAGGCAATGACTAATGGGGCAGCAGCACTAGATATGTTCCAGGAAACATCGCATGTTGCTGAGATAAATAACCAGGCTTTAAATCATATGAATGTTCAAGAACAAGCCGTAACTTTTAATGCTGTTCAAGAACAAAATATTTCATCTCAAGATTTAAGTGTATTAAATGAAAAAGAAAATACACAAATAGTTGAAGAGGTTACATCTTTTCCTAAACTATTTTCTGAAGATGAAAATTTAAAAGATATTTCTAATGATAAAGAAGGCTCATCTCAATTCTTTAAAGATTTAGGACATGATCTTACTGACGAAGAAAAAGCAGATTTAGAAATTCCTGCCTTTTTAAGACGTCAAACTAATTAGAGATTAATTAAAGATAAAAATTTTCCTATGTCACTGGAATTTAAACATATTCCAGTGATGTCGGAAGATATTGATAAGATATTAACTCCTTATAAATCAGGAATTTATATTGATTGTACTTTTGGTGGTGGAAGTATTACTAAAAAAATTTTATCAAAAAAAAATACAAAAGTTATTTCGATAGATAGAGATAATTTTGTACAGTTATTTTCTAAAGAAATAAGCAAAGACTATAAGAATAGATTTGAGTTTATTATTGATAGATTTAGTAATTTAGAAAATATTATCAAAGAGAGAAATTTACAAAAAATTCCTATTGCAATAATTTTTGACCTTGGACTTTCTTCCTTTCAAATTGATAATGCTGAAAGAGGATTTTCTTACCGACAAGATGGATTATTAAAAATGACCATGGGAAAAAATAATGTTTCTGCACATGATATTGTTAATAAACTTGATCAAAAAGATCTAAAAAATATTTTTAATTTATTTGGTGAAGATAAAGATTCTGGTTTGATTGCTAAATTAATTGTTCAAAAAAGACAGGATAAAGAAATTAATTCAACACAAGAATTAGTTGAGATTATTTTAAGAGCTAAACGATATAAGAACAGCAAATATAACAAAGTAGATTCTTGCGCAAAAATTTTTCAAGCTATTAGAATGATTGTAAATCAAGAATTAACAGAACTTTATGAAGGTTTAATTTCAGCGATAAAAAATTTATCTATCGATGGAAAAATAATTGTTATTACTTTTCATTCTTTAGAAGATAAAATTGTTAAAAAAGTTTTTGATTTTTTTTCGAATAAAAAAAAAGGAACCTCTCGTTATTTACCTGAAAATAATCAAAATGAAAATTTTAACATCTTAGCAATTAAAGACAGAAAACCAATCATTCCATCTGAAAAAGAAATAATAAATAATAATAGAGCGAGATCTGCAAAATTAAGATTTGCAATCAAAATTCACGATCATTCTTTTCAATTTAAAAGATCTTATCTAAATCTTGAAAAGTATTTTCAGTTGGAGGAGGCTATGCATGCGTAACAAAATATTAATCGTTGTATCTATTATTGTTTTTGGAACAATATGTGTTTCTTACATTAAGAATAAAACCCGCGATCTTGAAAAGGAAATACTTAAATTAAAGCAGGAACAGTCAGACTTAGTTGAAAAATTAAAGAATGAAAAATTAGAAAATAATTATCTTGCAGCTCCTGAAAGAGTTAAAAAATTAGCAAAACTCCATTTGTCACCAGACTATATTGAAATGGATAAAACTAATTTTAAATATTTAAATGAAAAATAAATTAAATAATAATAAACAAAAAAGTTTTTATTTTCAGAATTTTATTAATGAAGATAATAAAAATAATGTAAATAGTGGTAATTCTTTATTTAATTCTAGAGCAAGTTTTGTATTTAAGATCTTTTTCTTTGTATTCTTAGTAATTTTATTAAAACTTTTATATCTTGGTATTAACAGAAGCAATGAAATCAATTTTGACGATTTTATTACTGACAAAAACTACAATGAAAGAAGAGACATCATTGATAGAGCAAATTTATTAATAGCAAAAAATATTGATATTTATGATCTTGTTTTAAAAGTTGATAAAGCAAATGATTTACCTCAACTTCTAATAAAATTAAAATCCCAGTTTCCAGGATTAAATATAAGCGAAATTCAGAAAGAAAGTGCAGATAAAAAAAGATTAGTTATTAAAAAAAAACTTGATCATATTGAATATAAAAAAGCGATTATGTTAGGAGAACCTGCAATAGAATTAAGCAGAAGACAGGTTAGAATTTACCCGCAAAGAAACTTATTTAGTCATGTGCTTGGCCAAACAGATGAAGATAATAAAGGAATCTCAGGAATTGAAAATCATTTTAATAATCAGATTTTAAATACAAAATTTTCTGATAGTTCTTTTCAAATTACATTAGATACTGTTATCCAATCACAAGTCAGAGATGCGCTAGAAAAAGCTATTACTGACTACTCAGCAAGAGGTGCGGCTTCACTTCTTATGAATGTTAATTCAGGAGAAATAATATCACTAGTTTCTCTACCAGACTTTGACATTAATAGACGCACATTGGTAAATGATGAGAAATATTTAAATAAGATTACTCTTGGTGTTTACGAACTAGGATCCGTATTTAAGGCTTTAACAATTGCCAATGCCTTAGAATTGAAAATAGTTGATGAGAATACTTTATTTAATAATTTAGAAAAACAAGTCTATAATTGTGGCACTTCTCAGCCAATAAATGAACATGATAAGAATTTAAAAAGAGATCTGACGACTACAGAAATTTTAGTAAAGTCTTCAAACATAGGGACAGTAAAAATAATAGAAAGAATTGGAATTGAAAATCATAAAAACTTTTTAACTAAGTTAGGAATATTTGATAAAGCATCTATCGAACTTCCAGAAAAGGGAAAATCTTTACCCATGAAATGGGACAACTGTACTTTAGCAACAGCCTCTTATGGTCATGGAATTAGTACAACACCTATTCAATTAGCATCCGCTTATGCATCGCTAGTTAATGGTGGATATAAAATTTATCCGACCTTAGTAAAACAAAGTCAGAATGTAAAAAAAGAGAGAGTTATTAGTGAAGAAACAAGTAAAAAAATGATAAAAATGCTTAGAAAAGTAGTGGATAAAGATGATCCTATGCAAGGCACTGCAAAAAGAGCAGATGTTAATGGTTATTCTGTTATAGGAAAAACAGGAACTGCTGTGAAAGTTTCCAAAACATCTAAAGGCTATTCTAAAGACGTTATGACTGTTTTTGTTTCAGCATATCCAGAGGAAAAACCAGAGTATTTATTGTTAGTTATGATTGATGAACCAAAAGCTATTCCAAGTAAAGGTTTTTATAAATCAGATTCTGGATGGAATGCTGTTCCGACAGCAGGGACTATTATAAAAAGAATTGGACCTATTTTAGCTTCAAAGAATTATAATATCGCTCTTAATGTTAAGTAAAAAAATTAAATTTTTAAAATACAAAAATAGAAACTTTTCTATCAATTCAAAAGAAGTAAAAAAGAATGATATTTTTTTTGCAATTGAAGGTTCAAAACAATCTGGAGTTTTATATTCATCAGAGGCTTTATCAAAAGGAGCTTTTAAAGTTGTTACTAGTAAAAATATAAAAAATAAAAATTATTTGGTAGTAAAAAATGTTAGAAAATTTTTAGCAGAAGCTTGCTCTGTAAAATATAAAGAAAAACCAAATAATATAATTGCAGTTACTGGGACAAATGGAAAGTCATCTGTTGCTAATTTTTATTTTCAGATTTTAAAAAATCTTAAAAAAAATTCAGCAGCTATTGGTACTCTTGGTATTTTTTACAAAAATAAATTTAAAAGAACTAGTCTTACAACCCCAGACACTATTACAATTCATAAAGAGTTAAATTTTTTAAAAAGAAATACAATTAACTATGTATGTTTAGAGGCCTCTAGTCATGGGCTTCATCAGAATAGATTAGATAGTATTAATTTTAAAGCTGGAATATTTACAAATTTTACACAAGATCATTTAGATTATCATAAGAATTTAAAAAATTATTTAAAAGCTAAACTTTATCTTTTTAGTTCTTTATTAAAAAAAAATTCTTTTGCTATTATAGACACAGATATTCCTGAATATTCTATATTAAACAAAATTTGCAAAAGAAGAAAAATAAATATTTTATCTTTTGGATCTAAAGGCAATACAATTAAACTAATTTCTCATAATTATTTAGGAAAGCAACAAATAATAAAAATTAATTTTTTAAATAAAATATATAATATTAGAATTAATCTAATAGGCGACTTTCAAATTAAAAATCTTTTTGCAGCAATATTGGCAGCTTATTTATCTTCAAAAAATCCAAATAAGATAATAAATACTTTATCCAAAATTAAATCTGCAAAAGGTCGAATGCAGTATGTGGGTAGCAAAAAAAAACACTCTGCAGTAGTAGTTGATTATGCACATACCCCTGATGCTTTAAAAAAAAGTCTTCAAACATTAGCAAAACAATTTAATAAAAAAGTAGACCTTGTATTTGGATGTGGAGGGGATCGAGATCAAGGAAAAAGATACAAAATGGGCAGAATAGCAAATCAATTTGCTTCTAAAATATATTTAACAAATGATAATCCTAGATCTGAAAACCCTAATTTTATTATTAGCCAAATTAAAAAAGGGTGTCCAAAATCAAAGATTATATTGGATAGAAAAATAGCAATTCGTTCAGCAATTAAAAATCTTAATACTGATAGCATTTTATTGATTGCTGGAAAGGGTCATGAAAACTATCAGATTATAAATAATAAGAAAAAATATTTTTCTGACCAGAAGGTATCAAAAAAATTTTTAAAATAAAATGAAAACAAAACTTTATTTAGCTGAAGAAATTAATACAGTTTTTAATTCAAATATTAACAATAAATTTTTTTTTAATAATGTTGCGATAGATAGTAGAGAAGTTTCAAACAGAGACATTTTTTTTGCAATCAAGGGGGACAATGATGATGGTCATCGATATGTAAAAAAAGTATTAAAAAACAAAAATAATTTAGCGATTATTAGCAAAGGTGTTAAAAATAATAAGAGATTAATAAAGACTCAAAATACCTTAGAAAGCTTAAGAAATTTAGCATCGTACTCGAGACAGAGAAGTAAAGCCACGATTATTGCTATAACGGGAAGTTGTGGAAAAACTTCATTAAAAAATTTATTAAACAGCTCATTAAAAAAATTTGGAAGAACACATTGCTCTCCAAGGTCTTTTAATAATCATTTTGGAGTTCCATATTCTTTAGCAAATTTAAATCTCAATGACAATTATGGAGTCTTTGAACTAGGAATGAGTTCAAAAGGAGAAATTGATGATCTTGTTAATTTAGTAAAACCACATATTGCAATAATAACTAACATAGGCCCTGCGCATATTGAAAATTTTAAAAATATTTACGGAATTTGTAAAGCAAAAGCAGAAATCATGAATGGTATTTCTCAAAATGGAATTATTATTTTAAATAAAGATGATAAATTTTTTAATACACTAAAAAAAATTGCGAGCAAAAAAAATATTAAAATTTTAACTTTTGGATTTTCTCAGTCAGATATTCAAATTAGAAAAAAATTAAGAAAAGTATTTTTTAAAATAAAAAATAAAATATTTCATTTTAAAATGAAAAACTTTAATAAGTCTTATTTGTATAATGTAGCAGCAACAATCTGTGTTCATTATTCATTAAATCATAACTTAAATAATATAAAAAATAATTTTAATAATTTTAGAATTCCAGAAGGTAGGGGAAATGAAAAAAAAATTAGAATTAAAAATAAAAAAATTCTTTTAATTAATGATAGTTATAATTCAAATCCAACGTCTCTTAATGAAGCTATACATAATTTTTCGTTAATAAAAAAAAATAATCGTAGAAAAGTTTTAATTATGGGTGACATGTTGGAGCTTGGTAAGAGATCTAAATATTATCATCAGCAAGCAGCAAGAATCATAAATAAAACTAATATAGACAAAGTTTATTGTATAGGTTCTGAAGTTCGACATACTTATAAAAAGCTAAATGATAGTAAAAAAGGTAAGTTGATAAAAAATATTAGTTTTCTCAAAGAAAATATTTTCAATCTTTTACAAAATAATGATATTTTATTAGCGAAATCATCCAATAGAATTGGTTTGTTTAATTTTTTTAAGAAATTTTAATAATGCTTTATTTTATTTTTAAATATTTTTCTTCAGATGTCAGTGTTTTTAATGTTTTTAAATATATTACCTTTAGAACTGGAATATCCGTTGCCACTTCGCTAGCATTTGTACTTCTAATTGGAGAGAATTTAATTGCTAAGTTAAAATCATTTCAAAAACATGGCCAGCCTATTCGTAATGATGGACCATTATCTCATATTATAAAAAAGTCAGGAACTCCTACTATGGGAGGGTTAATTATTATTTTAAGCATTTTATTTTCAACTTTGTTATGGGCTGATCTTACAAATAAATATGTTTTGATATTAATTTTTTGTTTATTAAGTTTTGGAACTATTGGTTTTGTTGACGATTATCTAAAAGTTATAAAAAATAATTCCAAAGGTATAAGCGCAAAGTTAAAGTTATTCCTACAAATTGTAAGCGGTACAATTGTTATATATTTAGTAATATTAAATACTGAGGCAGATCTTAATTATAAAATTTATTTTCCATTATTTAAGAATTTTATTTTAAATATTGGAGTTTTTTATTTTATATTTGGTTTAGTAGTTATAGTTGGGTCATCTAATGCTGTTAATTTAACAGATGGTCTTGATGGTCTTGCGATTGTTCCAGTGATTCTTGTCGCGCTTACTTTTGCATTTATAGCCTATGTCTCAGGAAATGTTATTTTTTCAAAATATCTTCAGTTGGCTTACATTAAAAATACTGGCGAAATTTGTATTTTTTTGGGCGGGATGATAGGAGCGGGCCTTGGATTCTTGTGGTTTAATTCTCCTCCAGCAAAAGTTTTTATGGGTGATACTGGATCATTATCTTTGGGATCGGCACTTGGAGCAATTGGCATTATGACTAAACATGAAATAGTTTTAGCAATTGTAAGTGGACTCTTTGTTCTAGAGTCATTGTCAGTTATTATACAAGTGGCATCTTATAAATTAACAGGAAAAAGAGTTTTTCAAATGGCACCATTGCATCATCATTTTGAAAAAAAGGGTTGGAGTGAATCTACAGTTGTAATTCGGTTTTGGATCATAGCGATAGTTTTTGCTTTAGTAGGTCTTGCATCTCTTAAATTAAGATAATGCTCTCATTAGATCAGTGCAGCCAAAAAAAATTTTTAGTTTTTGGTTTAGGCATTAGTGGCAGCGCAACTTTATTACAGTTAAAAAAAAATAAAGCTAATATTGAGTGTTGGGATGATAATAGCAAATTAAGAAAAAAGTTTAAGAATAGATATAGAGTAAATAAAAGTTGGTTTAGTAATGTTTATGATTTTATAGTTATATCACCAGGAATTAATATTTATTCCCATCCAAAAAAAAAATTTTTTCAAGAAAATAAAAACAGAATTATTACTGACTTAGACTTATTTTGTAGCTCTATTAAAGATCAAAAAATTATTATGGTAACTGGAACCAATGGCAAATCCACGATGGCTAAATTAATTTATGATTTGATTAAAAATTCCAAAAAAAAAGTTTATATTGGAGGAAATTATGGAACTCCAGTCTTAAGCCTTCCATATAAAGAAAAATCTGCAATTTTTGTACTTGAACTATCATCCTATCAGCTCGACTACTCCTTACGTTTGCCTAGTTCAGTGTCAATTTTATTAAATGTTAGCCCAGATCATCTAGAAAGGCATAAAAGTTTTAATAAATATATTTCTGCAAAGCTTAAAATTTTTAAAGGGTTAAAAAAGACAGGCGTTGGTTTTTTAGATCTTAGCAATGACTCAAAATCTAAAATATTTAAAGTCTTAAAATTAGAAAAATACGATCAAAAAAATATTGAATTAATAAAAAAAAAATATCATCATAATATTCAAGATCATCTTATTAGTCCCTCATTAAAAGGAAGTCATTTTAAAAATTGTATTTATATCGCATTACAGATAGCAAAATTGTTTAGAATTTCAAAAAATATTTACTTAAAAACAATTAAAGATTTTAAAGGACTTCCTCACAGACAAGAAATTATTAAAATAAAAAATAATTTAATTTTTATAAATGATTCTAAAGCAACAAACTTTTCATCGACTGAAGTTGCATTAAATAATTATAAAAATATTCATTGGATTGTTGGTGGACTTGCTAAAGCAAAAGATAAAATAATAGTTAAGAAATATAAGAAATTTATATTAAGAGCTTATATCGTTGGAAAAAATTTAAATTTTTTTATAAGGCAAATTAAAAATACTATTAAATATAATTCTAGCTACTCTCTTAAGAGAGCATTATTGTCAGCTTTAAGTGAAGCAAAAAAAAATCCTGATTTAAAACAGGTTATATTATTAAGTCCTTCCGCTGCTTCTTTTGATCAGTATAAAAATTTTGAACATAGGGGAAATACTTTTAAACAGTTAGTACAAAAATATTCATGATTAATTTTGGAAGAACGAACACCAATCAACTCGCTCTATGGTGGAGAAATATCGATAAATTACTTTTTATTTTAATAATTTCATTAATGTTTTTAGGAGTATTTTTTGCGTACACGTCTACATCTAATATTGCTTCAGAAAAAATATACAAAACAGATTACCTTTTAATAGCAAAACATATTTTATTTGCGTTTATTAGTTTTTTAATTTTAACTTCATTATCTTTATTCGATGCAAAACAAATAGAAAAATATTGCATTTTAGGTTTCGTTATTACTTCTTTTTTATTGTTATCAGTTTTAATTTTTGGAGTTGAAGTTAAGGGTTCAAAAAGATGGATAAATCTTTTTTTTTTTAGATTTCAACCTGTTGAAATTTATAAACCTTTTTTTATTTTACTTTGTTCATTAATTATTTCTAATTCTAAGATAGGGGATTTTAAAATAAGAATTTTTTATAGTTTTTGTATATTATTTTTTTCTTTATTATTATTACTTAACCAACCAGACGTTGGTCAGAGTTTATTAATTTTTTCAGTCTGGTTAATTTTAATATTTGTTTCAGGTGTCAGTATTGTTCTTCTCCTTTCGTTAGGATCAGCTATTTTTATAGGAATAGCATCAGCAATATTATTATTTAACGAAAGGTTCTCTTATATTTTTAGAAGATTAAAAACTTTTATTGATCCGAATAAAGGAGATAACTTGCAAACACAAAAGGCACTGGAAGCAATAAAACAGGGTGGATTTACAGGAAGAGGAATTGGTGAGGGAATTTTAAAAGAAAGAGTTCCTGAAGCGCATACAGATTTTGTTTTAGCAGTTATTGGTGAAGAATTTGGTATTTTGATGATATTGATGATTTTTTTAATAATAACTTTTATTTTTTTAAGAGTTTTTTCTCAATTTAATACTGAAAATAGTTCTTTTAGAAAATTAGTACTTATAGGATTGTCCTGCTTAATTTATTTGCAATCTATTATTAATTTGGGAGTTACTTTAAACATTTTTCCTAATAAGGGGATGACTTTTCCTTTCATAAGTTATGGAGGGTCATCCATGATTGGTTGTGGAATAATATTTGGAATATTACTTTGTTTTACTAAGAGAAAATTATCTTAATGAAAAAAATTTTAATTTGTACAGGTGGCACAGGCGGTCACATATTTCCAGCCATATCACTTGCACAATATTTAGAAAAAAAAAACTTTCACATAGATCTTATTACGGATTATAGAGCTAAGAAATTTATAAATAACATTAATTTAAAAAATATTACTTTTATAAATATAAAAACGCCTACAGGGAAAAAAGGCTTGGGATTAATTTACTCAATAATTTTAATATTTATTTCATTTTTTTATTCAATTATTTTTCTTTTATTTAAAAAACCGCAATTAATTATTGGTTCGGGTGGTTATGTGTCTTTTCCAATTTTATTAGCAGCAAGATTACTAAATAAAAAATTTATTATTTATGAAACAAACTCTGTAGTTGGCAGAGTTAATAATTTTTTTTTAAATAGTTCGCTAAAAATATTTACAGGATTTCCACTTAAAAACTTAAATATTAACCATGATAAAATTAGTTTTGTAGGTCAATTAGTTAGAGAGCAAATTTATAAAGCAAAAAATGATATTAATTTAAATGAAGAAAATAATTTTGATTTTACTCTTTTGGTCATCGGGGGAAGTCAAGGGGCTGAAATATTTAGTAAAATATTACCTCATTCTTTAAATAAATTATTTAGTTTAAATAAAAAAATAAGAATTTTCCATCAAGCTGGAAATAAAGAACAGGAATCAAAGATAGATTTTTCTTATAAAAATAATTCTAATGTTACTATTTTCAATTTTGAACCAAATATTGAAAAATATATGATGTTATCAGATTTGGTTATTACAAGAGCAGGATCTTCAACATTATCAGAGTTAGCTTTTTTGCAAATACCATTTATCGCGATCCCATTTAAAGATTCTCTAGACAATCATCAATTTTATAATGCCGATTATTTTTTTAAAATGAATGCTTGCTGGCTTGTTGATCAACAAGATCTAAACAGTGAAAAATTATTTGATTTAGTCAAAGAATTGATGATGAACAAGGAAAAGTTACTTGAAAAAAAGAGCAAATTAAAAGAATTAACTAAAACGGATGTTAATGAAATTTTTGAAAGAGAAATTAATAATATTTTATCATGACTTTTAAAATCTCAACTAATGATCAAGTCCATTTTATTGGCATCGGAGGAATAGGTATGAGCGGTATTGCCGAAATCATGCATAATATTGGGTTTAAAGTTCAAGGTAGTGATCCATCTAAAAATAATAAAAATATAAAAAGATTACAAAGGCTAGGATTAAAAGTTTTTTTTAATCATACAAAAAAAAATGTAGGAAATTCTAAATTAGTCGTATTTTCATCGGCAATTAGCAAAGATAATGCTGAGTTAAAAGAGGCGAAAAGAAAAGGAATACCCGTTATCCAAAGAGTTGAGATGCTTTCAGAGATTGTTAAATTAAAAAAAAATATAGTTATTAGTGGAGCTCATGGCAAAACCACAATTACTTCATTGATATCAACCCTTTTGTCTAAAGCAAAGTTAGATCCAATGATTATTAATGGTGGAATATTAAATTCAATTAATTCAAATGCGTTATTTGGAAAAGGAGATTGGGCAGTTGTTGAAGCAGATGAGTCTGATGGTAGTTTTTTAAAAATACCTATTACTTACTCTGTAGTTAGTAATATTGATAAGGAACATTTAGATTATTATAAGAATTTTAATAATTTATATAAAAGTTTTGAGATTTTTATAAATAAAACTCCTTTGATTGGTAAATCATTTGTATGTAGTGATGATAAATTTTTAAAAAAGATTTTAAGAAAAAAAAATAAATCTAATATTATTACTTATGGTTTTGTAGGAGGATCGGATCTTCATCCCTATAATGTAAAAAATTCAGGAAAGACCATGCATTTTAACATATCTGTAAAACTTAATAATAAAGTTGAACACATTAGAAATATTGAATTAAATTTATTAGGCAGACATAATGTTCTAAATGCAACTGCTGCAATTGGAGTTGCTAAAAGTTTAGGCATTAATAACAATACTATCAAAAAAACTTTAAAAAATTTTTTAGGAGTACAAAGAAGATTAACTAAAATAGCTGACTTTAGAGGAAGTGAAATTTATGATGATTATGCCCATCATCCCACAGAAATTACCTCTGTTTTGAATGCTATTAAATCCGGATTTAAGGGAAAAAAAATTGTAACAGTTTTTCAACCACATCGGTATTCAAGAGTTGCTTCATTAAAGAAGGAATTTGCTAATGCATTTAAAGATAGTGATTTAGTTGTTTTATGTCCTATTTATGCAGCAAGTGAAAAACCATTAAAAAATATTAATCATTATGAATTAGCTAAACTTATCAAAAAGAATTCAAAAAAAGATGTCATATGTATAGAAAATCAATTTGATTTAGAAAGATTTATAAAACGTCACACATATGGAAATGAAGTTATAGTTTGTATGGGTGCGGGAAGCATTAGTAGTTGGATCAGAGAAATTGCCATTAATTTAAAAAATGAGCATTAATTTTTATTCTCAACTTAAAAGAAATCTTAAAGGAGATTTAAGAGAAAATTTTGATTTATCTAAATCTAATTGGCTAGGAATTGGAGGAAAAGCGAAATTTTTTTTTAAACCGAAAGATCTTAAAGATTTACAAATATTTTTAAAAAATAATAATCAGCATTTACCAATTATTGTAATTGGCTCTGGTTCAAATTTATTAATTAGAGATAAAGGGTTTGACGGAGTAGTTATAAAATTTGGAAAAGATTTTGATTATATAAGAATTAATAATGACATTATAAATTGTGGTCCTTCAACTCAAAAAACGCTTTTAGCAGAATATGCGGCTAATAATAATTTAACTGGCTTTGAATTTTTATATTGCATACCAGGAACAGTTGCAGGTGGAGTCGTTATGAATTCAGGTTGTTACGGTAGTGATATATCAAAAATAGTATTGAGTATCTCAATAATTGATATGAATGGGGAAATTAAAATTATAAACAACAAAGATATTAATTTTTCTTATCGACATACTTCACTTACTAAAAATCAAATTATTACTAATATTGAGATGAAAGGATCTTTTCTTGAAAAACAGAAAATATTAGAAATTATGAACAATTTAAAAAACAAAAAAGATACTGATCAACCTCAGAAAATTAAAACGGGAGGTAGTACTTTTAAAAATCCCAAGAATTCAGATAAAAAAGCTTGGCAATTAATAAAAGAATCTGGATGTGCTGATTTAAGGGTTGGCGGGATTAAACTATCTAATTTACATTGTAATTTTTTAGAGAATTTAGATAAAGCAACCTCTGAAGATGCAGAAACTTTAATTGAAAATATAAAAAAAGAAGTTTTTAAAAAGACTAATATAAACCTAGAGCTAGAATTAGAAGTCGTAGGAAAAAGATGAACAAGGAAAAAGTTACAGTCTTAATGGGCGGAATATCAGCTGAAAGAGAAGTAAGTCTAGATAGTGGTAAAGCCTGTGCAAAAGCACTTGCAGAAATTGGTTTTGATGTGACAAGTTTAGATGCAAAAGATGATTTTATTGAAAAATTAATTAAAAATAAACCTGATAAAGTTTTTAATGCTCTGCACGGAAGATTTGGAGAGGATGGTTCTATTCAGGGATTATTAGAACATTTAAAAATACCTTACACTCATTCTGGAATTTTATCCTCAGCTATCGCTATGGATAAATTAACATCAAAAAAAATTTTTAAAGATGCTAAAATTAGTTCGCCAGAGTATCAGGTAATTAAAAATTTAAAAGATTTTCAAAGTTCAAAAATTGGATACCCATGTGTTGTTAAACCAAATAATGAGGGATCAAGTGTAGGTGTTTATATTTTTAATGAAGCAAAAAAATTTAATGAAGATACAGTTATTTCTTTGTTAAAAAAATATAATTTTTTAATTCTAGAAAAATATATCCCTGGAAGAGAAATTCAGGTTGCTGTCATGGGTTCAAAGGCTTTGGGAGCAATAGAGATTGTGCCAACAAGATCTTTTTATGATTACGAGGCTAAATATTCAGCTAACGCTAAAACAAAACATATTATTCCAGTTAAAATAGATGAAATCGATTATAAAAAAATTTTGGATATGGCTTTACAAGCTCATAATATTTTAGGTTGCAGAGGAGTAACAAGATCAGACTTTAGATATAATGAATCTGACAAATTTAATAAAATTTATATACTTGAGGTAAATACTCAACCAGGCATGACTAGTTTATCTTTAGTTCCAGAGATTGCTAATTATTATGGAATATCTTTTAATGAGTTAGTTAGATGGATAATTAATGATGCCTCTATTAATAGATGATCAAAACCAAAAGATATATTTTTATCGCACTATTAATATTTCTTACAACTTTTAATCCGGAACTACCACTTCTAAAACTTGGTTTTTTTATTATTAAAACTGTTAATGTTTCAGGTTCAAAAAATACTGACTTAGAAAAAATTAAAAAACAATTTAATTTTTTAGTTAATACCAGCATTTTAAGCGTAGATAATAAAAAGATGAATGAAATAATTTCACAAAATGAATGGATTCATTTTGTGAATATTAATAAAAAATTTCCATCAACAATAAATGTAGTCGTAGTAGAGCATGAACCTTTCGTTCTTTGGAAAAAAGGGAATAATAATTTAATAATTACTAAAGAATTTACATTAATAGAAAAATTTAATTTTAATAATTTTTCTAATCAAACCCAAGCTAAAGGTAACTTTGATATTGAAGATCTTAAAAGACTTTATAAAGCATTAAATAATAATAATTTTGACTTATCTAGTATTGCCAGTTTTGAATTTATAAATTCAGAAAGATGGGATTTAATATTAAAAGGTAATAAAAAAATTATGCTTGGTAGACATGATTATAACCAACAGATTAGCAATTTAAACAAGGTACTTATTCAGTCTAAAGATGAAAAATTTACATATATCGATTTAAGACTTAAGAACAAAATTTTTGTAAAATAGGTGATGATTAAGAAAAATGAATTAATCGCATCTATAGATATTGGTTCTTCAAAAACTAAGTGTTTAATTGCAAAGTTAAAAAATAATCAAATTGAAATTTTAGGAAAATCAATTGTTGCTTCAAAAGGAATAACAAAAGGTTTGGTCACAAACCTTCATGAAGCGAATTTAACTGTACGGGAATGTTTAGAAATCGCTGAAAAACAAGCTGGTATTTCTTTAGATAATATTATTATAAACGCAGAATTTGAAAATATCTCTAGCAATTTATTAACGGAGTATAAAAGTGTCCATGGGGATCAAATAGAACATGAAAAAGATATTCAAGCTCTGATTCATATTGCAGTAGATGAAATTGTAAAAAATAATAAAGATAAAACAATTTTACATATATTTTCTTCTAATTATAAAATTGATAAAAAAATTAATGTTGAAGATCCAGTCGGCTTTAAGGCAAATACTTTCTCAGCTGATATTCATGCAATTTTAGCTGAATGTGCTGCTATTAATAATTTAAAAAATATTATCAATTCTTGTGAATTATCAGTTGAGAATTATATTTTCGGTACCTATGCTTTAGGTCTATCTTTTTTAAACCAAGAGGATTTAAATGAAGGAGTTATTTGTATTGATTTTGGTAAAGATAAGACAAGTTTTGTTGTATTTGAAAATACTACAGTTTCATATGTTGGAGTTATTCCTTATGGTTCAAATCAGATTTCGAAAGATTTAGCTAAAGTTTTAGATATTAAAATGGAGGTTGCAGAAAAAATTAAAGTTGAATGTGGAGAATGTATATTAAATGAAAATATTACAGATAAAATTGAATATTTGCCAGTTCACTTATTTCCAGATGACGATTTTAGAAAGATTTCTAAGACAATGGTTAATACTATTATTAATTCCAGGATTGAAGAAATTTTGCAATTAATTTATAGAAAAATTAAATCTTATAATTTAATAGATATAAAAACTAAAAAAATTTATCTTTCTGGTAGAGGGTCAAATTTAATTGGTTTAACAAATTTAGTAAAAAGATACTTTTCACAAAGAACCGAGCTTGTTTTGCAAAAAAAACATGACGATCAAAATTTAGTTAACAATTTATCGCAAGATTTTTTAGTCTGTTACGGAATAGTTAAAAACTATTTTTATGGATTCCCTTCCGAAGTTTTGCCAATTAAATTTAAAAATACAGGCTTTTTTTCAAGACTTTTATCTATTTTTCAAAAGTAGAAATTGTAACAAAAGGTGATTAGCTATTGTTATAGATTTTACTAAATATGTATTCCATCTGGAATATGTATCAAAAGACTTTAAAGTCAAAAATCAATTTCAAGGGCATTGGTCTTCATAGTGGATTAATTGCAAATCTTTCAGTTAAGCCATCAGCACCCAATTCAGGAATAACTTTTGTTAGAGTCGATTATAAAGGAAAAGAAAAAATTATTCAGGCCCATATTAGTAATGCTTTGCCAGCAAAGTTATGCACAACTATTTCTAATAAGTATGTTTCAATCTCAACTATCGAGCACTTAATGTCAGCTTTATCAGGTATGGGTATTGATAATGCAATAGTAGAAGTTGATAACCAGGAACTGCCAATATTGGATGGAAGTTCAAAAGAGTTTGCCATTGCGATTCAAGATACAGGAACTACAGTCCAAAGTTTTGAAAAAAAATATATAAAAATTTTAAAAAAAATTGTTATTAAAGACAAAGATAAATCTATTTCAATTGAACCAACGAGTAAGAATAAATTAGAAATTGATTATGAAATTGATTTTCATGATCGTGTTATTAAAAAACAAAGTAAAAAAATATATTTAGAAAAAAATGGATTTATGGAAGTTCATGACTCTAGAACGTTTTGTTTACAAAAAGATCTTGAAAATATATTTAAGATGGGACTTGCAAAAGGAGGTTCTTTAGAAAATGCAATTGTTGTCTCTGAAGATAAAGTTTTGAATCAAGATGGTTTGAGACACAAAGATGAGTTTGTAAGACATAAAATTTTAGACTGCATAGGCGATTTATATTTAGCAGGTTACTCGCTTATTGGGAAAGTCAATTGCTATCAGGGTGGTCATGACATGACACGAAAATTATTGGAGGCTTTAATAAAAAATAAAAACGCATGGAATTTAACAACTCAAAAAACTAAAAATTTCTCTTCTGTTAGTTCTTACTCGGCTAATCAACTTGTAGTGAATTTATAATTTTAGTGGTAAAACTTAATTAAAAGAAATAATAAAAACTTTTAATTTTAATGTTTAAACTAAAACCAATTTTCAATATTTTTTTCATTTTTTTACTCCTTTTAAGTTGCTCTTCCTCAGATGATAAACCTTTGGTCGCTCCACCAAAAGAAAAAGTTAGTCTACCTAAATTGTGGGGATATGCGATGGATGATTTTAATGAAGGTAAAGCTGAAGCCGCAATTGAAAAGTTTAAGATGGTAGAAAAAGACTATTCTTATACAGAGTGGGCTCCAAAATCCTTATTAATGATGGCATACGTTTATTATGAGGCAAATCGTTGTGTGGACACACTTTCTGTACTTGAACGTTATGTAAAATTTTATCCAAATAATCCAGAAAGAGTTTATGTGGAGTATTTAAAAGGCGTTTGCTATTTCGAAGAGGTGAGTGAGTTTTCTAAAGATCAAGAAAAAACCGTTAAAGCGATAAATCAGTTTAAATCGTTAATAACTACTTATCCAAATACTGAGTATGCAGATGATGCAAAATATAAATTAGATCTTTTAAACGATTTGATGGCTGGAAAAGAAATGTATGTTGCAAGATATTATATGAATAAACAAAAATGGGCAGCAGCGATTAACAGATTAAAAACAATTGTAGATAAATATCAAACTACAATTTATATCGAAGAGGCTCTATATCGACTTGTTGAGATTTATCATAAATTAGGACTGGAAGAAGATGCAAGTAAAGCTGCAGCAATTTTAGGTTATAATTTTAATTCTAGTGAGTGGTATAAAAAAAGTTATTTATTGGTTTCAACAAATCAAATAGCCTTACCTAAAAAAGACAAATCTCTTTTAGATAGTTTTAAAAAAATACTTAATTAATTTTTAATGAAGTCTTTATCTTTAAAAGAGTACAAAGAGAAAATCACTTTAATTGAAAAACTTAATAAAGCTTATTATGATAACGATAAACCATTAGTTTCAGATGCTGAATATGACAATATTAAAAAAGATATTTTAGAATTTGAGAAAAAAAATCCTGATATTGCAGTTAAAGATTCTCCAACAAAAAAAGTAGGTTATAAACCTTCAGAAAAATTTTCTAAAGTTAAACATCTTGTACCGATGTTATCCCTGGATAATGCTTTTACAAAAGATGATGTAGGAGATTTCTTAAAAAAGATTAGAAATTATTTAAATCTTGAAAAAGATGCTCCTATAGAATTAACAGCGGAACCCAAGATTGATGGTATTTCTGCGTCTTTAATTTATAAAAACAATAAGATTATTAGAGGACTTTCAAGAGGAGATGGTGAATATGGTGAAGATATTACAGAAAATTTATTAACTATTAAAGATATCCCCAAAGTTCTTCATGGTGAAAGAATAGATAAAGAATTTGAGATTAGAGGCGAAGTTTATATTGGAAAAAAAGATTTTGAAAAAATAAAAAATGATTTTGCAAATCCAAGAAATGCTGCAGGAGGATCTTTAAGACAAAAAGACTCAAAAAAGACAGCTTTAATACCCTTAAAGTTTTTTGCTCATAGCATTGGTAATATTGATGAAAAAAGATTTAAAACTCATTTAAACTTTTTAAATTTTTGTAAGAAAATTGGTTTTAAAGTAAATCCGCTTACAAGAACTTTTAGTACAGTAGATGAATTAATTAAGGGTTATTTTTATATTGAGGAAATAAGATCTTCACTAGATTATGATATTGACGGTATTGTTTATAAAGTTAACGATTTAACCTTACAAAAAAGACTTGGAAGTTTATCATCATCACCAAGATGGGCCATTGCTCATAAGTTTTCATCTGAAAAAGCTACAACTGTTATTCGTAAAATTGAAATTCAAGTTGGAAGAACTGGAGCGTTAACGCCAGTTGCAAAATTAGATCCAGTCAATGTGGGCGGTGTTATGGTTTCAAATGCAACGTTACATAACGAAGATGAAATAATAAGAAAAGATATCAGACTAAACGATACTGTTATCATTCAAAGAGCAGGTGATGTTATTCCCCAAGTTGTTGAAGTTATTAAATCAAAAAGAGATAAAAATAGTAAAAAATATATATTTCCAGACAAATGTCTTTGCGGGCGACCAGCAGTTAAGGATTACAACGAAACTTCAAAAAAATTAGACGCAGTTAAAAGATGTACAGATACAGGATTTAATTGTGAATTTATGGCAAGGGAAAAAATTAAGCATTTTGTTTCAAAAGAAGCGCTCGATATTGAAGGTTTTGGAAAAAAAATTGTAGAGGATTTTTGGTCTTTAAATTTTATTCGTTTACCACAAGATATTTTTAATCTTGATTATAAAAAAATAGAAAAATTAGATGGCTGGGGAGAATTATCAGTAAATAATTTAAAGATAGCTATTGAAAAATGCAAAGATATAAGTCTTTCCAAATTTATATACAGCCTTGGTATACGTCATATTGGCCAAGAAAATGCTAAAAACTTATCTCGTTATTTTATTTCAATAAAAAATTTTATGAAACTTTGTAATTCAGATCTTTTAATAAATGAAATTAAAAATTTAGATGAGATTGATGGAATTGGAGAAACTCAAATTGAGTCTTTAGTGCATTTTTTTAAAGATAAAAAAAATAGTAAAGTTGTTGAGCAGTTAAGTAAGATTTTAAATATTCAAGATTATATAGAAAAGAAAATAGATAGTTTTTTTTCAGGAAAAAATATTATGTTTACAGGAGGATTTTCTACTATGAGTAGATCTGAAGCAAAGTCTTTAGCAGAAACCTTAGGGGCAAAAATATTAAGCTCTGTTACTAAAAAATTAGATTATTTAGTTATTGGTTTATCTAAGCCAACAAAGAATAAAGTGGATAGAGCTAAAGAATTGGGCGTAAAGATTATAGAAGAAAAAGAATGGTTAAAGCTATCAAGCAATAACTGAACAGGCATTAGTTAAAATTCTAAGTTCAAAGTTATTCATAAATGGTTTTAACATGTAAAAAATCCTCTGATGATAGTTGTTAATCCAATTTATTTCCTTTTTATTTAAAAACTTTTTATTAATGCATTCTTTATCAATTGGGACCATTGTTAGGTTCGTAAATTTTAAATAATTATTATTAATTTTTTTACAATAGATTAAATTTTCAATTCTTATTCCAAAATTATTTTTTTTATAAAATCCAGGTTCATTTGATAAGATCATACCTGGCAATATTTTATGATTATTAAGAGGAGATAATGCTTGAGGACCTTCATGCACATTTAAAAAATAGCCAACTCCATGACCAGTTCCATGCGAATAGTTATAGCCAGATTTTAATAAAGGCGTTCTTGCAACTTTATCTATATGCCTTCCAAGTGTAGTTTTATTTAATTTATATAAGGCAACCGCAATATGTGCTTTAAGAACATTTGAATAAATTTTTTTTTGAAAATTAGATATTTTGCCAATAGCTATTGTTCGAGTTACGTCGGTCGTCCCGTAAAAATACTGACTACCAGAATCTAAAAGATATAAATTATTACCTTTGATCTGCTTGTTACTTTTATTATTTGCTCTGTAATGAACGATAGCTCCATTTGCGCCAAATGCTGAAATTGTATTAAAGCTTGGATATAAATATTCTTTTTGGCGTTTTTTGAAATCTTCTAATTTTTTCTGAGCAGATATTTCGGTTATTTTTTTTTTTTATAATTATTTTTTAACCAAAAAATAAATTTAGTTAAAGCGATTCCATCAAATAAATGAGCAATTTTTGCATTATTGATTTCGGTTTTGTTTTTAATAGCTTTTAATGAGTAAATAGGGTCATCAAGATTGATAAGATTATTCGAAGAGTGAATATTTTTTTCATAATAAAAACTACATGTTTTTTTATCTATTAAAATTCTTGATCTTTTAATTTTTCTTAAGTGATTAATAAAAAGTTCTTCTTTAAGAAAAATAACATTTTTTTTTAAAAATTTTTTAATCTGAGGCGTAAGTTTACTCATGTTTGTAAAAAACATTATTTTTCCATTTTTATTAAACAAAATTTTACCATAAGTAAGGGGACTAGACATGGAATCAGATCCTCGAATATTTAGTAACCAAGAAATATTTTCAACTGCTGTGCAAATTAAATAATGAACATTTTTTGATTTAAGAATCTTTTTTACTTTATTAATTTTGTATAAATAATTTTCTCCATGATATTTTTCCTCTAAAAGATAAAATTTATTATTTTTAACTTTAGATTTATTTTTCCATATTTTATCGATTAAATTATTTTTTACAGGTCTTAGATTAATTAAATTATTAGTGATTATATTTTTTAAAGAATTTGAAGTAAAAAGTTTTGGATCAAACCCTATGGTAATTTTTTTATTTACTCTTTTAAGAATTTGTTGCGGTTTTATTTTAGGAAGTTCGCAAATCTTAAAATCTTTATTTACTTCATTTTTTGCTTGTAAGGTATAACGGCCATCTACAAATAAATATGATTTATTTTTAAATATTAGTGCAAGTCCTGTTGAGCCAGTAAATCCAGTTATAAATTTTAATCGATCCTTATTTTTAGAGACATACTCTCCAAAATATTCGTCATTTTTAGGTATTAAATAAGCATCACAGTTTTCTTTGTGCAAAATATTTCTTAATTGATTAACTTTGTTCATTACTTTTTTTTATAAATTTATCAATTATTTTTTTTTCACCATATTTTTTAAAATTAATAATAATTTTATTATCTTCAATATGGATTACTTTTCCATTTCCAAAATCTTCATGAATTACGCTTTCGCCAACTTTAAAAATTGTATTATTATTAATGTAACTAATTTTTTTAAAATTAGTTTTATTCTTTTTTGCCTGTTTTAATCTTTCCCAACCAGGACTTCTTGAAGGTTTGTCATAGTCAATCTCTTGATTAAAATCAAAATCATTTTTTTGGTATTCTGAAAAATTATTTTTCATGTTAATATTGTCTTTTGGAAGTTCGTCAATAAAACGAGAAGGAAGTGTTGGCATCCAATCTATGTCCCTATCTCTTTTGCCTCCATAAATTCTTCTATTATTTACAAATGAGATAAATAATCTCTTTTTTGCCCTAGTAATTGCAACGTAAGCAAGTCTTCTTTCTTCCTCAATTGCTTGATGTCCTTTTTCATCAATTGATTTTTGATGCGGAAATAATCCTTCCTCCCAACCAGGTAAAAAAACCACATCGAACTCAAGTCCTTTAGCAGCATGCATAGTCATTAAATTTATTTTTTCACCATTCCAATCTTCATCTATGGAAGTCTGCAGTGAAATATTTTCAAGAAAATCTTGAAGATTACTATAGTTTTTCATTGATAATATTAATTCTTTTAAGTTCTCTAATTTACTATCTGCTTCTGGTGTCTTTTCATCCATAAGCATTTGAGTATAGCCGGATTCATCCATGACTCTTTCTGTTAGTTCATAGTGCGATATTTCTTTTGATAATTTTCTCCATGATTGAATATCAGTAATAATTTTTTTTAGACTTAAAATTGTTTTTCCATTTGGATTTTCTTGTTCACAGTATAAAAGCGAAGCATGTTCTAAATTGATATTTTTCTGTTTAGCAATTTTATGAATTTCTTTAAGAGTAGCATCTCCAATAGAACGTTTTGGGGTATTAATAATTCTTTCAAAAGCCAGATCATCATTTTCTTGATGAATAATTCTAATATAGCAAATAGCATCTTTAATTTCAGCGCGATCATAAAATTTTAATCCCCCAATAACTCTATAGGGTAAATTAATTTTTATAAATCGGTCTTCAAACTCTCTTGTTTGAAAGGCAGCTCTAACTAATATTGATATTTGATTAAGTGAGTTGTGATTTGATAAATCTTTTTCAATTTCGTCCGCAATTGCGACTGCTTCATCATATCCATTATTGTAACAATTAACTTCGATCAAATCTCCTTTGGAATTTTCAGACCATAATTTCTTACCTAGTCTGTCTTCATTATTAGATATTAAAGAGGATGCTGTATCTAAAATATTTTGTGTTGATCTATAGTTTTGTTCTAGTTTAATAACTTTTGTATTGGCATTTAGTTTGTCAAAATTTAAAATATTTTTAACTTCAGCACCGCGCCAGCTATAGATAGATTGATCATCATCTCCAACGCAGCATAAATTATTATTTTTTTTTGATAATAAATTTAACCATATATTTTGAATGAAGTTTGTGTCTTGATATTCGTCTACAAGAATATATTTAAAATTATTATGGTATAATTCTAGAATTTCCGGCATTGTTTTAAAGATTGTAACGCAATGCAAGATGAGATCTCCAAAATCCACACAATTCATGATCTTCAATCTTTGCTGATAAATTCTATATATTTTTAAAGCTGCATCTTTAATGTAGTTTTCATTATTAATTTTAACTTCACTTGGAATAAGACCTTTATTTTTCCAATCATCAATAAATGCAGCAACTAGTTTTGGTGGAATTTTTTTTATATCAATGTTTTCAGACTCAATAATATTCTTTATTAGCCGCAACTGATCTAGAGTATCTAAAATTGTAAAATTAGATTTTAAACCAACAGCCTCTGCATGACGTCTTAAAATTTTATTACTAATGGAGTGAAAAGTTCCAAGCCAAGGCAGAGAAGAGGATTGAGTACTAAGAAGCTTCAGTATTCTTTCTCTCATTTCATTTGCAGCTTTATTAGTAAAAGTTACACAAAGAATTTGATTAGCCCAACATTTTTTAGTTTCAATGAGATGAACGACACGCGTCGTTAGAACTTTGGTTTTTCCAGACCCTGCACCAGCTAAAATTAACAATGGACCGTCGGTATGAATGACAGCTTCTTTTTGTTGATTATTAAGGTTTAATAAGTAATTTTGGATAGTGGAATTCATAAAATCAAATAGATCAAGTTGTTAACATAATATAACAAAAATTAAATGATTCTTAGGCAATTAAAGACTTTAAAGTTACTAAACACTTTAAAATCTTTTAATCATCATAAAATTTATAGCAGAACGATGGTGGTGTTCGCTGTTATATTTTTAATTATTTTTTTGCTCCCGTTTTTTATTAATCTTGATCAATATAAACCCGAGATAGAAAATCAGATTCAAGAAAAATTTTTTATTAAGACCAAAATTAATGAAAAAATTTCTTATAAGCCATTTTTAAGACCTCATATTGAACTCTTTTCAGTAGATATTTTTGAAACGAATAAAAAGGAAGATATTTATATTGGTAATATTTACAAAATTAACCTTCGTATTAATATTTTTAATATAGTTCTTCGAAATTTTAATATTACCGATGTTGAAGTTGTTGATGGAATTATCGAATTAGAAAATAATTATTTTGATAACTTTTTTAAAAATACAGATTCTATTAAAAATCTTAAAGCAATTAAGATTAACAACTTAGATTTAAAATATTCCTCTAACAAAAGTTCCATAGAGATTAGCGATATTAATAGCGATATTACTTTTGATAAAGGAAATCTGAGAAGATTTGATTTGACCGGAAATCTTTTTAATTTGCCATTTGAGAGCACATTTCAAGGCTCTAAAAATAAAGATAAAAGTATTGGACGTTTATCTATAAAATCTAATGATCTTAAATTTTATTTTGATGCAGATTTGAATGATATTAATTTTTTAAAAAATGAATTTTTAGGAAATGCAAAAATTAGATTTGCTAATACCCTAAGTACAATTGGATTAAATAATTTAACATTGCAGTTTAATTTTGATTTAAAAGATGAACATGTTGATTTAAAAAATATTTTAGTTAATTCTTTTTTATATAAAGGAGAGGGTTCTGCAAAAATTGATTTTAAACCGAGACTTGCATTTTTTAGTGAATTTAATTTTATAGATACAAATTTTAAAAAATTATCCAATAACAATCTTAAAGATTATTTAGTCCATAATAAATTATTTAATATTCATGAAGATTTTTATGGTGTTTTTAAATTAAATTTTAAAAATATGGTCACTAATCATAATCTTTTTTCTGATGCCAATGCTACTATTATTGTTGAAGGTGGAGACGTTAATATTAAAGAATTAAACCTAATTTCAAAATTTAATGATTTATTAAAAATAAATGGTCGTTTTATTACTCAAAACAGGGAAACAATATTTTTTTTTAATTCGCAAATTGATCTCGTAAATATTAAAAATTTTTATAAAAATACTAATGGCGCAAGGGAGAAGATAGCACTTTTGCCAAATGCTAGTTTTTCTGGAAAAATGAAAGGGGATTTAAATATGAAAAAGGGAAGAGTGGTAGTGAATGAAATTATTGGGAATAGTAATAAAAAATTTAACAAAAATAACCTTAATACTGTTCAAGAGGAATTTAATCTGCGCTTAAATAAAGATATTTTGAATGTTTTAGATCCAAGAATTTATAGTTTCTTGTTTTAATTTGGGTGAGTCATTTTTCTTGGATTAATTAATCGATCATATTCTTTTTCATCAACTAACCCGCTTTTTAGAGCTTCCTCTTTTAATGAGGTTCCATTCTTATGAGCCTTTTTTGCAATCATAGAAGCATTGTCGTAACCAATTTTTGGGGCAAGAGCAGTTACTAACATCAATGAACTATTTAATAATTGAGAAATTCTTTTTGTATCTGCTTTAAGACCTTTTAGACAGTATTTAACAAAGCATTCAATAGAGTCAGACAATAACTCAATGGACTGAATCATGCTGTGACCGATTACTGGTTTAAATACATTTAATTCAAAATGTCCATTTGATGCAGCAATAGTGATTGTTGTGTGGTTACCAATGACTCTTGTACAAACCATCGTAACAGCTTCACATTGTGTTGGATTTACTTTGCCAGGCATTATTGAAGAGCCAGGTTCATTTTCTGGAAGAATAAGTTCAGCATAACCAGCTCTAGGACCAGAACCTAGAAATCGTATATCATTTGATATTTTCATTAAAGCTACAGCAAGAGTATTAAATGTACCTGATAAATTAACTATGGGTTCGTGACTTGCAAGTGCTTCAAATTTATTTGGAGCTGTTCTAAATGGTAGTTTGGTAATTTTTTTAATTTCTAATGCAATTTTTTTATCAAAACCTTTTTTAGTATTAATGCCTGTTCCAACAGCTGTTCCTCCTTGAGCAAGAAAATATATTTCTTTTAAAGCTATTTCTATTCGTTTAATACAGTTTTTAATTTGCATATGATAGCCAGAAAATTGTTGCCCTAGAGTTAGCGGTGTGGCGTCTTGAAGATGCGTTCTGCCAATTTTAACAATATTTTTAAATTTAGTTACTTTTACAGCTAATTCTTTTTCAAGTAATTTTAGTGAAGGAAGAAGTCTTTTTTTTACATCAACAGCAACCGCTATATGAATGGCACTTGGATAAGTGTCATTGGTAGATTGAGATTTGTTTACATGATCATTTGGATGAACAGGTTTTTTTGATCCAATTTTTCCACCCAAAATCTCTATTGCTCGATTAGAGATAACCTCGTTAACATTCATGTTAGTTTGAGTTCCAGAACCTGTCTGCCAAACTTTGAGTGGAAAATGATTATTAAATTTTCCTTTAATTACTTCATCAGAAGCTCTGATAATGGCTTGAGAAATTTTTTTATCTAATGATTTTGATTTAAAATTAACAATAGCAGCCGCTTTTTTGATAATCGCTATTGCTCTTATTATCTCAAGCGGAACTAATATTTTTCCAATTTTAAAGTATTTTAAAGAACGCTCTGTTTGGGCACCCCAATATTTATCAGCTGGGACTTTGATTTTACCAAAACTGTCAGATTCAATTCTTGATGCCATATCAGTATTATCTTATATCACTAATGATAATTTTTAATAGTTGCTAATCAAGTAAAATTTATGAATGTTGTAATTATAGGAGCTACTTTTGGTATAGGTTATGAACTTAGCAAAAAATACTTAGATCAGTGTGATAATTTAATTTTATTAGGAAGAACTCAGGAAAAATTACAGAATTTAAAATTAGAATTTAATTCTAGAAGAACAAAAATAACAACATTTTCTTTAGACGTTACTGATAAAATGAATTCTCAAAGAACTATTAATGAAATTATAAAAGAATTTAAAATCATTGATCTTGCTGTTTATTGCTCAGGTTATTATGAGCCTCATAATACTTTTGATATTAAGTTAGACTTATTTGAAAAAACTTTTGCTGTTAATTTTTTTGGTATGATTAATTGCTTTTCAATTTTGTTACCTCATTTTAAATCGCAAAAATCTGGGCATCTTGCAGCCATTAGTTCTCTAGCAGGATTTGGGGGGTTGCCAAACTCTTCATCTTATGGACCATCTAAAGCTGCTATGATTAATTATTTTGAATCTATTAAAATTGATTGCGATAAAAATAATATTTCTCTTAGTATTATCAATCCAGGATTTGTCAAATCTAGACTCACAGAAAAAAATACATTTGATATGCCATTTATTATGGAAGCAGATAAAGCTGCTGAGATTATTTTTGAAGGATTATTAAGTAAAAAATATGACATTACTTTTCCAATTCAGATGAAAATTATTTTTAAAATTTTACAAATTTTACCAAGACCTATTTATTTTTTATTAGTTAAAATTTTGACTAAAAATATTTAAATGTTTTATGATAAACACGTTTTTTGCTGTATTAATAAAAGACCCGATTCTAATCCAAAAGGCTGCTGTAGTTCAAAAGAATCTGAGAAATTGCAAACAGAATTAAAGACAAAGATTAAGGATCTAAAACTAAATAAAAGAATAAGAATTAACAAATCTGGCTGTTTAGACAGATGCGATCTTGGACCTGTAATGGTTATTTACCCTGAAGGAGTTTGGTATTCTTTTAAAAATTCAAAAGATATTGATGAGATTTTAAATTCTCATTTATTAAATAATAAAGTTGTTGAAAGATTAAAAATATAATTTTTATTTTAATGCTTGAGCCAGATCTTTTTTTAGATCAATAACTGTTTCTAAGCCTATTGAAAGTCTTATTAAATTTTCAGTAATACCAAGAGATAATCTTTCATTTTCAGTCAGAATACGATGAGTAGTAGTTGTGGGGTGAGTTACAATAGATTTTGTATCACCTAAATTATTAGAGATATCAAATATTTTTAATTTATTAATAAATTTAAATGCGTCTTTCTTTTTTCCTTTGATTTTAAAACTTAAAATTGTTCCACCAAGAGTTTGTTGTTTTTTAGCAAGCGAGTATTGAGAAAAATTTCTTAAAAATGGATAAAATACTTTTTCAATTTTAGAATGTTTATCTAAAAATTGAGCTATCTCTAAAGCTGCGTTGGATTGCTCCTCTACTCTAATTTTAATAGTTTCTAAACCTTTAAGCAAAACCCAAGCATTAAACGGACTGATTGCAGGTCCAGTATGTTTTAAGAATGGTTTTAAAATATTTTCTTTAAATTTTGTTGAAGATAATATTGCTCCACCCAAAACTCGTCCTTGCCCATCAATATGTTTTGTTCCAGAATAAACAATAATATCTGCACCTAACAAAGCTGGCTTTTGTAAAACAGGACTTGCAAAAATATTATCTACAACGGATTTTATTTTATATTTCTTTGCAAGATTACAAACAGCTTTAATGTCAATTAATTCTAAAAGTGGATTTGAAGGAGTTTCAAAGAAAAAAATCTTTGTATTCTTTTTTATAGCTTTTTTCCATTCATTAATATTTTTTCCATCAATAAATGTTACTTCTATCCCATATCGAGGTAGAATATTTTTTATAATTTCTTTACAAGAACCAAACAAAGCAGAAGATGAAACTAAATGATCTCCAGCTTTTAATTGAGACATTAATGAAAAAAAAACAGCAGCCATTCCACTTGCTGTTGCAAAACAATCTTCAGAACCATCTAGTTGTGCTAGTCTTTTTTCAAATGTTTCGACGGTAGGATTTGAATAACGAGTATACTGAAAACCTTTTTTGCTTCCTTTAAAAATAGCTTCAGCTTGTTCTGCGCTATCGTATACAAATCCTGAAGTTAGAAATAACGCCTCAGATGTCTCATTAAACTGACTTCTGTTCAATCCTCCTCGGATTAAATTAGTGTTAGTTCCAAGTTTTTTTTTTTTCATTTCTCAGTTCTTAATTCCTTCGCTGCTTGCACCATCGTTTCAAGTGCAGCTATTGTCTCAGGCCATCCTCTAGTTTTAAGTCCGCAATCAGGATTGACCCAAATTCTTTTCTTATCAATTAACTTAGAGGCTTTTTGAATTAGTTCTTTCATCTCATTTTTATTAGGGACTCTAGGAGAATGAATGTCATAGACACCAGGACCTACTTCATTTGGATATTTAAACTTTTCAAATGTTTTTAATAATTCCATTCTAGATCTTGAAGTTTCTATAGAGATAACATCAGCATCTAAAGCAGCAATTGCATCAATAATGTCTTCAAATTCAGCGTAACACATATGAGTGTGAATTTGGGTTTCATCTTTTGCAACCGCAGCAGAAATTTGGAAAGCTTTTACTGCCCAATCTAAATATTGTTTCCAATCATTTTTCTTTAAAGGCAAACCTTCTCTTAAAGCAGGTTCATCAATTTGAATCATTTTAATGCCATTGTTTTCAAGATCTTCAACCTCATCTCTTATCGCAAAGGCAATTTGTAATGCCGTATCTTTTCTTGGCTGATCATCTCTAACAAAAGACCATTGTAAAATTGTTATTGGCCCTGTTAACATTCCTTTGACAATTTTTTTCGTTTGATCTTGTGCAAATTTTGACCATTGAACAGTCATAGATTCTGGACGTGAAACATCTCCAAAAATGATTGGAGGCTTTACACATCGTGAACCATAACTTTGAACCCAGCCGCTAGAGGTGAATGTAAATCCTTTAAGCTGTTCACCAAAGTACTCAACCATATCGTTACGTTCAAACTCACCATGAACAATAACGTCGATATCTATTTGTTCTTGTTTCTTAATAGCATCGGTTGTTTTTGTTTTTAGAAAATCTTCATACTCTTTTAAGCTTAATTCATTTTTCTTAAATTTAGCTCTTGCATTTCTTACATCAGATGTTTGAGGAAAAGATCCAATAGTTGTTGTTGGATACAAAGGTAATTTAAATACCTTAGTTTGTATTTCAGATCTTTTAATAAAGTTAGATTTTCTATTTAAAATCTGCGTTGTAATATTTTTAGCTCTTTGCTTAACCTTATTATCGTGAATTAACTCAGATGTTGCTCTGTCGGTGGTATCTTTTTTATTTTCATCTAAGTAGCTTTTGATTTTATTATTACCTTCATTTAATGAAATTTTAATATGATTAAGTTCAATAAGTTTTTGTTTAGAAAATGAAAGCCACTTTTTAATTTTTTCAGGAACCTTAGTCTCCAAACCTAGGTCATAGGGAGTATGTAATAATGGACAAGAGGAGGAAATCCATAAATGTTTAATATTTTTTGAATACTCTGTTACTAGTTCAATTTTTTTATTTACATCAGATTTCCAAATATTTCTTCCGTCGATAATTCCAATAGAAATTGTTTTATTAGTATTTTTTAAGGAATTTATATTTGAAATTTTTCCACGTACTAAATCAAAATGAATTCCATCTATATCGCTTTCTAAAATTTCTTTTTCAACTTCAGGATCTAGCTTTTCAAAGTATGTTGTTAAGATAATTTTAGATGAACCTGCAAATTTCTTTAATTGATTTAAAGTTTTTTTTATTAGTTTAGTAAAATCAGCATTTTGATTTTTTACTAAGATAGGCTCATCTATTTGAATCCATTCGGCTCCTTTGTTGTTTAACTTTGATAAAATCTCAGCATAAACGGGTAGTAAATTATCTAATAAATCAATGCTTTTAAAAGATTCATCCGTAGTTTTTCCAAGACTTAAAAAAGTAAGAGGACCTAATATAATTGGCTTAGTATTAAAACCTAATTTTTTTGCCTCATCAAATTCATCAAAGGGTTTGTTTGAACTTAATTTAAATTTTTGATTTTTTGAAAATTCTGGCACTAGGTAATGATAGTTAGTGTCAAACCATTTTGTCATTTCGAGCGCTGGAACGTCCAAATCTTTTGTTTGAGAGCCTCGCGCCATCGCAAAATAAGTTTTAAAAGAAACGTTACCGTCTTTGTGTTTATATCTTTCCGGAATTGATCCTACTAAACAAATGGTATCTAGTACCTGATCATAAAAAGAAAAATCATTTGAACAAATATAGTCAACACCATTATCTTTTTGTGTTTGCCAGTTATTTTTTTTTAGTTCATTAGCGCATTTTATTAAATCATTTTCAGAAATTTCAGATTTCCAATACTTCTCTAGAGCATTCTTTAATTCTCTTTTTGGTCCAATCCTTGGGTATCCAATACAATTTACTTTTATCATTATACGTATAACTCCTTTTGTTGATTGTTTTTAATTTTAATATTGTCTGAGATAAGTCTTTTGCAAACGGCATAACTTAATTCATATTTATTGAGAGTATAAAAATGAAATTCGTTAATGCCTTCAGATTGTAATTTTTTGACTAAATCACACGCAATGCTGGCTCCAACTATTTTTTGAATCTCAATATCATTTTCCAAGCCAGCAAACTCTTCTTCAACCCAAGTTGGAATTGAAGTTGCGCACTTTTTACTAAAATTTTTTATCTTCTCAAAATTATCAATGGGTAGAATACCAGGAATTATTGGAATTTTAATTCCCATAGCTATCGCTTTATCTCTAAATTTTAAAAATTTCTCATCATTAAAAAAAAACTGCGTAATAATTTTATCTGCACCTTGATCAGCTTTATTTTTTAAATTTTCAAGATCTTTTGTTTCATTTTCTGAGTCAGGATGTTTTTCTGGGTAACCAGCTACTGCAATTTGAAAATTGCCTAATTTTTTTAATCCGTTGATCATATCTGCAGCATTAGCGTAACCATTCTTATGAGGAGTATATTTTGAATTTTTTTTTCTTACATCCCCACGTAAAGCAACAACTTTATTTATTCCATTACTTAACCAATCTAGTGCAATTGAATTAATTTCGTCTTTGCTCATATCAACACATGTTAGATGTCCTGCAACCGGAGTATTAGATTTGTTATGTATTTTTTTGACTAGAAAATCAGTTTTATCTCTTTCACCTCCCCCTGCGCCAAAAGTTACTGAGAAAAACTTAGGTGAAAATTGTTCAAGTTTTTTAAGACTACTCCATAAATTTTCATGACCCGCCTCATCTTTTGCAGGAAAGAACTCAAAACTAATATTTAAATCTTTGCTCATAATTTATTTTAAACAAAGGTTTTTTTGGAATTTTTCGAAAAAAACCACCAGATAAAGCGGCGGTTATTGATGCTTCGCTTTAGCTGGATTTATAAAGCGCTCGCAAGTAGAAATAACTCAGCGCTAATGATTAAATAACTTTATTAACATAAATAGTCAATATAGATCTCAATTTATTAATGTTTCCAAATAATTATTTATTATTCCTTCAATTAATTACTATTTTATTTATTACCCCAGGACCACAAAGAATTTTAATAATAACCAATTCAATGAATTATGGGTTTCCAAAAAGTTTATGGACTGGTCTAGGAGATGTCTCAGCAAATGCAATTCAAATGATTTTAGCAACATTTGGAGTTTATGCATTGATGAAGCCTCATCCACAAATTTTAGATGCTTTTAAATGGATAGGCGCACTATATTTAATTTATTTAGCAATAAAGTTTTTATTAAAAAAAACTAACGTGACCATAGATAAAATATTCGGCACTCGATCAGCTTTTGATTTATTTAAAGATGGATTTATTTCAGCTTTTTTTAGTCCAGGTGCAATTATTTTTTTTATTGTAATGTTTCCAACTTTTTTAAATCCTAATAATAATTTTATAATTCATTTTATTATTTTAATGATAACACATGTTTTTTTAGATTTCTTTTTTTTGACAATTTATGCTGGAGTTTCAAGTCGAATTGCAATTTTTCTTAAAAATTATCCAAATCTCATAAGCCGGTTATCAGGTTGCGCTTTATTATTTTTAGCTTATAGAATTTTGAGTACTAAAATTAACCTATGAGTAAAACTTTTGATAAAAATTTTAAAAAAGGCTGTTTCACAGCGCTCGGTATTCCAGGCATTAGTCTTGCAGCAAGTTTTTTTGCTCTAGGCGCTCTTTTTAAAAACTCTGGTTTAAACGCCATTCAAAGCTTCTTATCTACTTTGATTGGATTTGCTTTACCAGGACAAGTAGTTATGGCTGAAACTTTAATAGTTAATGGGACCTTGTTGAATATTTTAATAGCTGTTTTTTTAACAAATGCCAGATTGTACCCTATGACAGTAAATCTTGTTCCAGTGATTAGACAAAAAAGCAGACCACGATGGCATTATTATTTTTTGGCACATTTTATTGCAGTTACTAGCTGGGTTTATATGCTTTCTAATTATGATAAAATTACTAAAGAAAGTCGTTTTAGTTTTTTTTTAGGTCTTGGATCGACGCTTTGGATCTTATCTACACTTGCAACCGTGATTGGATTTTATACAGCAGGAATTTTAAGTGCAAAAGTTTTTGTCGCATTAATTTTTTTAAATCCCATTTATTTTATGTGTATGATTGTCTCGGTTCTTAATAAATCACATATTGTAGCAACTGTTTTTTTATCAGTTATTTTAGCCCCAATTCTATTTTTATTTACACCAGATTGGTCAGTATTACTTGCAGGGACTATATCTGGAATAATTTCTTATTTTTTTTTTATTAGATAAATTATGTCAGATATTTATATTTATCTTGCAATTATTCTAACCGCATTTGCCACTTATTTACCTAGATTTTTAGGAGTTTTTTCATCAGATTTTGTAAACGAGGAGGGTAAATTATTTAAATTTGTATCTTGTATTTCTTATGGAATTTTAGCTGCATTAATTGCAAGAATATTTATTCATCCCGTCGGAGCTTTGGAACAAACATCTACTGCAATTAGATTACTAGCAGCAGGAATTACAATTATTGTACTATTTGTCACAAAAAAGAATGTGCTTTTTTCTTCTTTATTTGGTGTAATTTTATTTGGTATACTCAATTTATATTTTAGTTAAATGTCATTTGAAAATATAAAAGGATTAGAAATTAAAACCCACCCTCAAAGCAAAAGATTAGTTTCAATAAATATTTCGCAATCAGCTACTGATGAGCTCATAAAAAGATTTTCATCAATTGATGTTCAGGACCTAGAGCTAAAACCATTTCTTAGATTTTTTGTGGCAGATGAGTGTGATAAAATTTTTGAAAATAAAATAAAAAATTTATTTAAAAAAATTTTAATTGATAGAAATTATGGCGCATTTGTTATAGGTCCTGAAAAATTTAACCCAGAGGTAACTGATGATAAGTTTTTAGTTAAGCTTTCAACAGCATTTACTCACTTGGTCGGACTTCCAAATTTTGATGCAATGACTGGAAAATATTATGCCCGATTTGAAGTAAAGCACGTGGATAGTAGCGACTCGTATTTAAGAAAAGCCTATAAGCGATTAGACCTACATACTGATGGTACTTATGTAAAAGAAAAGACAGATTGGTTATTAATGACTAAAATTAAAGAAAAGAATGTTCAGGGAGGAGAAAGTGTATTGCTACATTTAGATGATTGGGAGGATTGTGATAAATTTTTTAATCATCCGATAGGACATAATGATTTTATCTGGGGATCTCCAAAAAGTAAAAATGTTGATTATAAAGTAACTCATCCAGTTTTTTTTAAAGATAATTCAGGAAAAGCAATTATTTCTTATATTGATCAGTTTCCAGAGCCACAAAATATGGAACAAGGATTATTTCTAAATAATCTTTCAGAGTCATTAGAAAACAGTAAAAATAAAATAATTTTTAAACTTCCTCCTGGTTGTTCAATTTTTTCTAATAATTACTTTTTACTTCATGGACGACAACCTTTTGTTGAAAATAAAGAATTACAAAGAGAACTTTTAAGGCAGCGCGGAATTTTTTATAATTAAAAAAAATTATATAATTTTCCAGACCCCAGAAGAAGTTGCAATAATATTTTTAGACTCAAATAAATCTGCTTTTACAAAAACTAAAGTTTTAGTTTTTTTAATAATAGTAACTTTACCAATCAAAATATCATTTTCTTTTGAGATACCTATAAATTTAATATCGAGAGATATGGTCACGCATCTTTTGTCTTCATCAATTACTCTATGAGCTGCAGATCCCATTCCATTATCTAAAATTGCTGCAATATAACCGCCATGGCTTATGTTTGCTGAGTTAAGATTAAAATTCTGAACTTTAGATCGAAATTCAAAATTATTCTCAGATATCTTTTTAAATTCAATTCCACCAATATGTTTGATGAAACCTTTTTTACTTACTTCATTAGCTATATCATTCATATTAAGATAATTTTTCTTCAATAAATCTTAAAGCAATTCCGTTATTGCAATATCTTTTTTTGGTTGGTTCAGGACCATCTTCAAATAAATGACCATGATGTCCACCGCATTTAACACAATGATATTCAGTTCTTGGATATATTAATTTATAATCGGTGGTAGTTTCAAAAACATTTGGATAAGAGTCAAAGAAAGATGGCCAGCCAGTACCACTTTCAAATTTCATTTTTGAGCTGAATAATTTTGCATTGCAACCTTTGCAATAATAATTTCCTTCTCTTTTTTCATGATTAAGGTGGTGAGTAAAAGCTCTTTCAGTCCCTTCTTCACGTAAAATTCTGTATTCATTCTCTGATAAAATTTTTTGCCATTCTTCAGTATTAGTCATTTTATTTAGTATTTTTTTTCATTTTATCATATTATTTTAAATATTAAAAATTTGTCTGATATTCTTCATTTGTAAATACTACACCATAGGTTGAGAGAGTATTATTACTGAATTTGCTTTTTAAGATATTTTATAATTTAATAGAATTATTAACAAACTTAAAAAGGATTATTATGTTAAGAAAAATTTCAGCTATTAATAACTGCTTTATTATTAACTATCAAATTCCGCTAACGCTCAGTCAGCAGAGTTTATAAATATTCTTAACTGGTGGAACCGCAGGCGTATACTATCCTCTTGGTTCGGCATTAACTAAGATTTATGGGGACAATATCAAAGGCTCTAAAGTACAAGTTCAAGTTACAAAAGCATCTGTTGAAAATCTAAATTCTACTTCAAGAAGGAAAAGGAGAAATAGCTTTTGTTTTGGGTGACTCAGCGAAAGATGCTTGGGCAGGAAAAGAAGATGCAGGTTTTAAAAACAAATTAGACAAATTGAGAATTATTAGGAGCCATTTATCCAAATTATGTTCAAATAGTAGCTTCAAAAGGATTCTAAAATTAAAACTTTAGCAGATCTTAAAGGGAAAAGGACTTTCAGTTGGTGCCGCAAAATCTGGAACTGAATTAAATGCTACGAGCAGTTCTTGCAGCGGCAGGATATGAGTTATAAAGATTTAGGTAAAGTTGAATATTTACCTTTTGCTGAATCAGTTGAGCTTAATTAAAAATAGACAATTAGATGCTACTTTACAATCAGCTGGACTGGGTGTCGCTTCACTTAAAAGATCTTAGCGAATTCATGTAGAAATAAATGTTGTGGCTGTTCCTGCATGCATGTTGTTAAAAAAATGGGAGCTCCATTTATTCCAGGAACAGATTCCTGCCGAATACTTATAAAGGACAAACTGACAGCTGTTAAGCACAACAGCAATTGTAAATTATTTAGTCACAAGAAAAGATGTGTCTGATGCAACAGCTTATCAAATGACAAAGTTGTTTTACGAAAATCTTCCAGCTTTAGTAGCAGCACATTCTGCAGCTAAAGCATATCAATGTGAAAGATGCAGCTAAATAATCCGCCGCTACCACTTCATCCTGGTGCTAGCTAAATACTACAAAGAAAAAGGATTAATTAAGTAGTTTTTTTAAATATAAACTAATTTTAAAATTAGTTTAGATTGGGAAGAGTGAACAAAAATCAAATTACAATTCAAATAATTCAGCCGAGATACACTCGGCTGGAGTATTATGATCCTTCTACATTGCAAGCTTTCCAATCTACTCTTGAAGGAAAAGTTTTATTTTATATTGCTATTGCATTTTCGGTTTTTCAAGTTGTTACTGCTGCACATTTATTAGATTTACCAAGTCAAATTTTAAGAGCAGTGCATGTTGGCTTTTTAGGGTTATTAAGCTTTACCCTTAGTTTGTGCATTAAAAAAACAAAACGTAGTTTATTTAAAATTATATCTTGGATAGCTGGGGAATTTTAAGTTTTGTCTATCGCTATTTATCAAACGATTGCAATATGACGCCATTGCTTATTCGATACCAGTGATTTATTATTAACTGGATGTATTTTTTGGTGTAACTGCAGCTTATACTTAGTTTTTAGCTGCTGCGTGGATTGGTTATGGGTTATGCTCTTATCATTAATCGCAGCAATATTTTTACTTATATTGTTTTTTTGGAAAATATCTTAACCGGGCATGCTTCAACATCGTGGTTATGATTTTAGACAAATTAGTCGAACATATGAGCTACGGAACAGAGGGGATATATGGAATTCCTAACTTATGTTTCCTGCACTTTTGTTTTTTTATTTATTTTATTTGGTTCATTTTTGGAGCGAGCTGGAATGATTAAACTTATTTAATGATGTTGCTCTAGGTCTTATTTGGTCATACAAGGGGAGGTCCAGCACAAGTTTGTGTTGCATCATCAGCATTAATGGGAACGATTTCAGGATCAGGAATCGCAAACGTTGTAACCTCAGGACAGTTTACAATTCCTTTAATGAAAAAATATGGTTACTCGTCCAGCTTTTGCAGGCGGGGTTGAAGCAACTTCATCTATGGGAGGACAAATTATGCCTCCGGTGATGGGTGCCGTTGCTTTTATTATGGCTGAAACTTTAGGAGTAAAATATGTAGAAATTGTTAAAGCGGCAATTATACCAGCAATACTTTATTATATTTCATGTTGGTGGATGGTTTATTTAGAAGCTGGTAAAAAAAAATTTACTTGGATATTTCTAAAGAATCAGCTTACCCTCGGCATATAAATGCTATTAAAAGATGGATGGTATTTAACTATTACCGCTTGTTATTTTAGTTTATTTACTTTTTTCTGGCTACACTCCTTTATATGCAGGAACAATTGGTCTTGCATTTGTAATTTTTTTAATTCTAGGAGCTCCGATAGCGGGAAAATTATCAAATTATAAAAGAGTATTATTTTGGATTATATTAGGTTTGGTTTCTGCATCATTTTTTGAAATTGGAATAAAAGTTATTGTAATTTCAATATCAACTTTAGTTGTTAATTAATTTTATATTTAGAGGTGGAAGAGAAACATTACTTTCTTGTCAGAGATGCACTTAGCAGAAGGTGGAAAAGCTTCTTTACCAGTTGGTGTTGCTTGCGCAGTTATTGGAATTGTAATTGGAACACTTACTTTAACAGGAGCAGCAAATACTTTTGGTCAGTTTATCATTAAAGTTGGGGAAAATAGTTTGTTGTTATCTTTAATTATTAACAATGATTGTTTGTCTTATACTTGGAATGGGAATTCCAACTATTCCAAATTATATAATAACTTCTGCAATTGCCGGACCTGCTCTTATTAAAATTAGGTGTTCCATTAATTATTAGTCATATGTTTGTTTTTTATTTTGGTATCATGGCCGATTTAACACCACCTGTTGCTCTTGCTTGTTTTGCAGCCGCTCCTTTTGCAAAAGAAAGCGGATTTAAAATATCTTTAGAGGCAGTAAAATTAGCAGTAGCAGGATTTGTTGTACCTTTTATGGCAGTTTATAGTCCAGAATTAATGTTACAGGGATCTAGCAAATAAAGATATTTTTACCATCATAATGTTCCGTTGGTTATATTTTTATAAAAGCACTTATCGCTATGTTGTTTTTAGGCATAGCAGCAGTTGGATATATGAATGCAAGTCATTAAATATATTTGAAAGAATTATTTGTGTTTGCGGTTTCTATCTTACTAATAGTGCGCTATCCCAATAACTGATGAATTAGGTTTTGGCTTAATGATTATATTTATAATTTATAGATGGTTTAAATTTAGAAAAATAAATCCAAATACTCAATGAGCCTTTGCGTTTTAGCTGGAACTAAGGTTGACAACTTTTGCAGTCTCGTTTTTTACTTTAGTATGGACTCATTCTGTTGAGAAAGTTGAATGGCAAGAAGATTGGAGAATTATTAATAATAAACTTAAGATTATTGAAGCTAGAGTTAAAGGATCAGGCGCTGGAATGGAGCCACCATTAAATTCAAAGTTAATTAATGGTTGGTGGGTTTATAAACCAAAAGTTGGCACTAAAGATGAATTAATATTAGCTACATCTGAAACTAATATTAAAAATTGGAATATATGTTTTGATGGCAAGTGTCAGGAACTTCCTAAAAATCAAAATAAACCGTTGAAGTTATATGTTTGTGATAGTAAATAAACCTCAAGTTTCTATATGAGTAAAATTAATTCTTTTAAATCAAAAAAAACAATTAAAGTTAACGGCAAAGATTATGTTATTTATAGCTTAATTGAAGCTGAAAAGAATGGTCTTAAAGATATAAGTAAACTTCCAAAGTCTCTTAAAGTTTTATTAGAAAATTTACTTCGTTATGAAGACAATAGTACAGTTGATAAGACACAAATTAATGCTATTCAAAGTTGGTTAAAGACTAAAACTTCAGATACTGAAATTGCATATCGTCCTGCTCGAGTTTTAATGCAGGATTATACAGGAATTCCAGCCGTTGCAGATTTAGCTGCAATGCGTGATGCAGTGAAGGCAAAAAATAAAGATCCAAAAAAAATTAATCCATTATCTCAAGTAGATTTAGTGATTGATCACTCAGTGATGGTTGATAATTATGCCAATAAAGATTCATTTGATTTAAATGTTGAAAAAGAATTTTCAAGAAATGGGGAAAGATATTCATTTTTAAAATGGGGTCAGCAAGCATTTGATAATTTTAAAGTGGTTCCTCCAGGAACAGGAATTTGTCATCAAGTTAATTTAGAATATTTATCAAAAGTAGTTTGGTCTTCAGAAATTAATGGAGAATTAACTGCTTATCCAGATACTTTAGTAGGCACTGATAGTCACACAACAATGGTAAATGGTCTTGCAGTTCTTAGGCTGGGGAGTTGGTGGAATTGAAGCTGAAGCTGTTATGTTAGGACAGCCTATTTCTATGTTAATTCCAGAAGTTGTTGGATTTGAAGTTAAAGGAAAATTACCAGAAGGCACAACTGCAACAGATTTAGTTTTAACAGTTACTCAAATGTTAAGAAAAAAAGGTGTAGTTGGAAAATTTGTAGAGTTTTATGGCGAAGGTTTAAAAAATTTATCTCTAGCAGATAGAGCAACTATTGCAAATATGGCTCCAGAATATGGAGCAACCTGTGGATTTTTCCCAATTGATGAAGAGACACTTAAAATATTTAGAGTTTTCAGGAAGAGATAAAGACTTAATTAAACTTGATAGAAGTTTATGCAAAAGAGCAGGGACTATGGACAAGTTCAGGCATGGTATTCACTGACACTTTAAGTTTAGATGTTAGCACAGTGGTGCCAACAATTGCAGGACCAAAACGCCCACAAGATAAAGTTTTATTAACAGATGCTGCAAAAGATTTTGATAAAAATTATAAAGAAACTATTAAAAGAACAACTTTAAAAGAATTTGCAGTTGAAAATGCAAATTATAAATTAAAAGATGGAAATATTGTAATTGCTGCAATCACATCTTGCACAAATACTTCTAATCCTAGCGTTTTAATTGCCGCAGGACTTCTTGCAAAAAAAGCTATTGAAAAAGGACTATCTTCTAAGCCTTGGGTTAAAACTTCACTAGCACCTGGTTCAAAAGTTGTAACAGACTATTTAGAAAAAGCAGGACTTGATACTTATCTTAATCAATTAGGTTTTAATTTAGTAGGCTATGGCTGTACAACTTGTATTGGAAACTCTGGACCATTGAATGATAATATTAATAATGCAATTACGAAAGGTGAATTGTACGTAGCATCAGTTCTTTCAGGAAATAGAAATTTTGAAGGTCGAGTACATCCTCAAGTTAAAGCAAATTACTTAGCGTCCCCTCCGCTTAGTTGTAGCCTATGCTATTGCAGGTTCGATGATGGTTGATCTTTATAAAGATTCACTTGGTAAAGATAAAAATGGCAAAGATGTATTTTTAAAAGATATTTGGCCATCCAATAAAGAGATTGCAGATACAATTTTAACTTCAATTACAGCGCAAATGTTTAGATCAAGGTATGATAACGTTTCAGAAGGCCCTGCTAGCTGGCAAAAAATTAAAACAGTTGCAAGTAGCATTTACGATTGGGATCAACAATCAACTTACGTTAAGCGACCTCCATTCTTTGAAAATTTACCAGATAAACCAGAAGGATTTAAAGCGATTAAAAATGCAAGACCATTACTTATCTTGGCAGACTCAATAACAACGGATCATATTTCTCCAGCAGGATCTATTCAAAAATCTGGTCCCACAGGCGATTATTTTATGCAGCATCAAGTCTTACAAAAAGACTTTAACTCTTATGGAGCAAGAAGAGGAAATCATGAAGTGATGATGCGTGGAACATTTGCAAATATTAGAATTAAAAATGAAATGGCGCCAGGTACAGAAGGTGGAGTTACAATGCTTCATCCTGATAAAAAAGTGATGCCCGTATTTGATGCTTCTATGGAATATCAAAAAAGAAAAGTTGATCTTGTTGTAATTGCGGGGAAAGAATATGGCACAGGATCTTCACGTGATTGGGCAGCAAAAGGTACAAAACTTTTAGGAGTTAAAGCTGTTATTGCAGAAAGCTTTGAGAGAATTCATAGATCTAATTTAGTTGGCATGGGAATTTTACCTCTTCAATTTAAAGAAGGATATTCGAGAAAAACTTTAAATCTTAAAGGATCTGAAATTATAAATATTCTAAATGTTGAAAAAGGTTTGAAACCTAGAGAAGAAGTAACCGTTGAATTCTTATATGAAGATGGAAGTTCTAAAAAAATAAATGTTCTTTCTAGAATCGATACTGATAACGAAACTGAATACTATAAACACGGTGGTATTCTTCAGTATGTTCTAAGAAATATGGCTTAAATATTTATAATTATACCTTTTCGATATTTGCAATTCTTTCTTTTTATTTTTTCTATATATAGGGCAAATTGTTGTTCAGCAGCTTCCAATGTTACAAGTTGAAAATAAATTTCTTTATTTGAGTTTTGCTGAACTAAATCATCATAATCTGAAGAAATAATTGAACCCACTTTTGGATATCCACCAGTTGTTGGGTGATCTGATAAAAGTATAATTGGATTTCCATCTCCAGGAACTTGAATTGCTCCTTTTATAATTCCCTCTGAAGGAATATTAGAATTAACTAAGTTCTCTAAACTTTTTCCGATAACTCTCATTCCCATTCTATCAGTTTGTTTTGTTATTAAATAAGGGGTTGAAAAGAATTGTTTTTTAGAGTCCGTACTAAAATAATGAAATTGAGGGCCTGGCAAAACACTAAATATTTTTTTTTCTTCAAATTTAATATTTCTTATTATTTTATTTTCTTTAATCGTAGAATTTTTAGAAATTAATATTTTATCTTTTAATTCAATCTTTTTTCCATCATTAGGACCAATAAACGCTCTTGGTTGTGATGAAACCGATCCGCAAAATTTATCTAATTTAAAACCACCTTCAATACTTAAATATCCATAAACAGAAGCTTTTGTTGCAAGAATATCTAATTGATCACCTTCATTTAGATCATATGTTCGGTAAGGCTCACCATTAATTTCCTCTTTTTTAGAATATATTTTAAAAAAAACGTTTCCTGTGATTGCAATTTTAGTTTTTCCCTTAACTAACTTTAATAAAGGACCTTGATACGCAAATTCAATGGTGCCCGTATTTTTTTCATTATTTAATAAAACATTAGAAAGTAAAAAGGATTGATAATCCATAGCGCCACCGGGAGCTAATCCCATATATTGAACGCCAAACCTTCCTTTATCTTGAAAGGTTGAATTAATTCCGGGTCTTAAAACTTCAAAATAACTTTGCTCCATTATTTTATTTCAGATTTATTAACTTTTTTAAATTTTATTGTGTCACCAGGTGAAAACAAACATGGGTTCGTTAAATTTTTTGTATCAAATAATTTAACAGATGTTTTGCCAATAATATTCCAGCCTCCAGGACTTAGATAAGGGTAGACGATGCAAAATTTTTCTGCGATGGCAACAGAACCTATGGGAACTTGAACTCGTGGCGATTGTAGCCTGCTAGTAAATAATTTTTTATCAAGATCACCCATATAAGGATGTCCTGGCATAAAACCAATCATGTAAACATAAAACTCAGTTTCAAGGTGTGTTTTAATTATTTCTTCTTTAGATAACTTTAGTGATTTTGTTAAATTATCTAAATCAAGCGCATATTCATCATCATAACAAACAGGAATTGTCCAAGCTTTTCCTGATTGAGATGTAGTTAGTTTTTTAAGATCAATAGATGCAATAATTTCTTTAATTTTATGTGAATTATTTTTTTCTAAATCAAAGTGAACAACCAGTTTGTTGTAGGAAGGAATAATATTATAAATACCTTTAAGTTCATCTTTATTACTTTTTTCTTTAAGATAGTTAAAAAGACTAATAACTTTTTTATTAATATCCTTGTTTACCTCTTCACCAAAATCACAAATAATTCCTTGATCACTGATATTAGTTATTTTTTTTATCATGGATATTGTATAAACTTTTAGAAATTTTAAATTAGCAAAAGCGAAATATAATGGAAGTAAATATTAATAGTGATCTTGGTGAAAGTTCAAAGTTCCATTCTACAGAAAATGATCCTGCCTTATTAAAAATAGTAAATTCTGCAAACATTGCTTGCGGTTATCATGCAGGCGATGAAGAAACGATGGAAAAAACAATTCGTATATCCAAAGATAATGGAGTTAGTATTGGTTCACACCCTTCTTATTTAGATAGAGAAAATTTTGGAAGAAAAAGAATGAATATTTCACCAGAGGAAGTTACTAAACTTGTAATTGATCAATGTGAAATTTTAAGCAAAGTTGCAGATAAATTAAAAATGAAAGTTACTCACGTAAAACCCCACGGTGCCTTAAGCAATATGGCTTGTGAAAACTATGAATTGTCTTTCACTATAGCTAAAGCCATTAAGCAATTTGATCCTAATATAATTTTTTTAGCCCATGCACAAACAGAGATGGAAAAAGCGGGTCGTGATTTAAAATTAAGAATAGCTTGTGAAGTATTTGCAGATAGAAATTACGAAGACAATGGCTATCTTGTTGCAAGATCAAAACCTAATGCAATGATTTTAGGAAAAGAAGAATCCGCTAAACACGTTCTTAGAATGTTAGAAAATCAGGCTTTAAATTGTTACTCTGGAAAACAAATTCCTTGTGATATTGATTCAATTTGTGTTCATGGTGATGAAAAAACAGCAGTAGAGAATGCTAAGTACTTAAGAGAAGTTTTAATAAAGAACGGCTTTCAATTAAAGTCTTTAGATAAATTAAAAAAGTTAAATTAAACGTAAAAAAAAAGGGACGATTTATTAAAACCGCCCCTTAATTTTTTAAAAATAATTACTTATTTTTTCTGTGCCCAAGTTGGCATTGGGTATTTTACTTCGCAAGCTGCAAAGGTAAAAGGATATACAGTGCAATAACTTCCATTTTGTACTTGCATTAAAATTCCTCTTTGAAGTTCATTTTGACCCTTAGCATCAAATCTAACGCCTTCATAAGGAACAATTAGATCTTTTGCAGGAATATTTGTTTTAGTTAATGCATCTCTGATTTTATCTGGATTTGTTGATCCCGCTCTATTTATTGCTTCAGCGAGAACCATAAAAGCAGTAAATTCCCTTGCAGGAACATCTGATAAATCTCGTCCACCAGATTTCTTTTTAAAGAGTTCATTCACTTTAGAAAGATTAGGAATTCTTTTTGCAAGGTCAGCATTGTATGGAGATCTTGTGATTGCTCCTTCAGCATCTTTTCCCATAGTCGTAATAAATGCAGGATCAGTGTAACCAGCATTTTGGGCAAGTAACATTTTTGGATTATAATCTAATTCTTTAGCTGTCTTAAGAAACAGGTAAGTGTCAGATGTATAAGATGAAGGTAACAAAAGATCTGCATTTGATGCTTTAAGTTTTTGCACTTCAGAAGTCAAAGAAGTTGCTTTAGCATTATAAGTTATTTTATCTAGTAACTTATATTTTTGATCATTTACAAATTTTTCTTGTGTAGTTGCACTATCAGTTCCAAAAGTTGAGTCTTCATGCATAATGCTTACAGATGAAATTTTAACATTTTTTTTCTTTTGAAATTCTGTCAAAAAATCAAACATTAACTTTGTGAATTGACCATCATGCGGGCTAACTCTAAAAAAGTATTTCAATCCTCTTTCAGTTAACGCTGGTGATGATGAGGAACCGTTAACAAAAGGTATTCCTGCTCTTTCAGAAACTAAACTTGCTGTGGCAGTTACACCTGAAAAGTATGCCCCAAAAAGAGCATGTACTTTTTCATTATTGATCAAACGCTCTGCTTCACCTTGTCCAATTTCAGGTTTTCCTTGGTGATCAACAACAATAACTTTAATTTTTGCACCCTTAAGACCTGGCAATCCCTCTGTTTTTGCAAGCGGAATATTAAGATCTGTTTTAGTATTTATGATATCAACTGCAGTTTCAATTGCAGCTTTAGCATCAAGTCCAATTTGAGCAACCGGACCTGTTAACGGTAGTAATACACCGATTTTAACTTCATTCGCTTTTGATAATGTTGAAAAAAAAGTAAACAAAGAAAGAATAGATGCAGCTACGAAACTTATTGTTTTTACTTTCATATATTTCCCTTATTGTTATTTATTTATGTTAACCTTTAAAAAATAATCTGTAAACTTTTAAACTAATGACAACAGAAATAGTTTTACAAGCAATTATAAGCGGTTTGTTAATGGGATGTATTTATGCACTTATTGCTGCTGGTCTTACTTTAATTTTTGGTTTGATGGAAATTGTAAATTTTGCACACGGTGATCATTTGATGGTTTCAATGTTTTCTTCTTTTTGGCTTTGGACTTTATTTGGTTTAGATCCTATTTTTTCTTTTCCTATTACATTAGTGTTATTAGGTATAATTGGAATTTTAACACATTATCTTGTTATAAAAAAAATTTTGCACTCAACTATGCTTGTTCAAATTTGTGCAACATTTGGACTTGCTGTTTTTATCCGTGCTTTAGCTCAATTCCTTTTTACACCTGATTTCAGAACAATTAAAAATCCAATCATTGAGGGAAAGTATCAAATTTTTAATTTATTTATTGGAAAGCCTCAGCTCTTTGCAAGTTTAGCATGTGTTTTATCATTTATTTTGCTCTATTTATTTATTAATAAAACTGAAACCGGAACTGCATTGCAAGCAACCTCGCAGGATAGACAAGCTGCTGAAATTTTAGGAATACCTTCGGATAAAATGTTTGCTCTTGGTTGGGCAATTGGACTTTCATGTGTTGCAATTGCAGGGACTATGCTTTCAAATTTTTACTATGTTTTTCCAGATGTAGGAGTTCATTTCGCTCTCTTTGCATTTGTTGCGGTTGCACTTGGTGGATTTGGAAGCATTACCGGTTCACTTTTAGCTGGAATAATTATCGGACTTGTTGAGTCTGTCGGTGGATTATTAATTGATCCCTCTTTTAAATTGCTTTACGTATTTAGCATTTATTTGCTTGTTGTAATTATAAAACCTCAAGGTCTTTTTGGAAGGTATTGATCTATGAATATTTATTCAAATACACTTGAAGAAGCAAAAAAAGAGCCAGTAATATATTTTAACAAGATTTCCCTTGTCATCATTTTTTTAGTTATTGTTGGACTTTTTTTATTTCCTCTTTCATCACCTTCAAGATTTGCACTTCATACACTAATAATGATTTTTATGTATTCAGTGATGGCACAATCATGGAACGTCCTTGCAGGATTTTCAGGACAAATTAGTTTAGGACATGCACTTTTCTTTGGAATTGGTGCTTACGCAACCTCATATTTTTATTCTAAATTTTTAATTTCTCCTTGGATTGGAATATTCATAGGAATTATTACATCAGGCTTGATCGCACTACTTATTGGAATTCCAATTTTACGACTACGAGGACATTACTTCGCAATTGCTACACTTTTGGTTGGCATAACCTTCCAAGTTATATTTCAACGTTGGACTGAAGTTGGCGCATCTTCTGGAATTTATATGCCAATAAATAGAGATAATCCAATTTTTTCAATTCAATTCCATAAGAGTAAAATTCCTTATTATTATATTACTTTAGTTTTTTTTTTAATTTCATTTTTGATAGTCTGGTTAATTAACAGATCAAAACTTGGATATAAATTAAAGGCTGTAAGAGATCAGCAAGAAGCAGCTGCAAGTCTAGGTATTCATGTATCAAAATACAAAATTATAGCCTTCATTATTTCTGGAATGCTTATGGCACCTATGGGAAGTATTTATGCCCAATATATTCTTATCGTAAACCCTAATGATGTTTTTAGTGTTGATATATCAATTTTAGTTTTACTTATTGCAGTATTGGGTGGAGTCGGCACTATTTGGGGTCCGGTCATTGGAGCATCAATTCTTATTCCTATTTCTGAATTTACAAGAATTTATTTTGGAGGGACTGGAAGATCAATTGATCTAATTATTTATGGAATTTTAATAATCTTAATTTGTATTTTTAGACCAGCTGGTATCATATCTTTATTTCCAAAAGACCTACGAGAGAGAAAGAAAAATTAATGACTGATATTTTAAAAGTTGATGGACTTTCAAAGTCATTTGGTGGAATTAAAGCAAATAGTGATATTTCCTTTGATGTAAAAAAAGGCGAAATCCTTGGAATTATTGGACCTAACGGAGCTGGAAAATCTACTTTATTTGATCTCGTAACTGGATTTACAAAACCTGATAAAGGAAAAGTTTTTTTTGAAGATAAAGATATTACAAATTTACGACCTGATTTAATTTGTACTTTTGGCGTTGGAAGAACGTTTCAAAAATTAAAACCATTCGCAGACCAAACATTGCTTGAAAATGTAACTGTTGGTGCGTTAATGAGAGAAAAGAATTTAAAACTTGCTAGAGATAAAGCCTTGGAAATTATAAGTTTTGTTGATTTGTTATCTAAAAGACATCACTTTGCAAAAGAACTTTCAACAGGGCAACGAAAAAGGCTAGAGCTTGCACGTGCGCTTGCAACTGAGCCTAAGCTTATTTTAATGGATGAGGTGACAGGTGGAGTTGATCAAAAAACTATACCGGGGTTAGTGGATCTTGTCTTAAAACTTAAAGACAACGGAATAACGGTTATTACCATAGAACATAATATGAAAATTATAATGGAAATATCAGACAGAATCTTAGCACTTAGCCAAGGAAAACGAATTGCATTTGATGATCCAAAAAACATCTCAAATAATGCATCTGTTATTGATGCTTATCTAGGTAAGATTGATGCTGCTTAAAATAGATACAATCGAAGTAGCCTATGATGACTATCAAATAATTTGGGGCGTATCGCTTCATGTTAAAGAGGGAGAAATAGTTGCATTACTTGGTCCAAATGGTTCGGGAAAGAGTACTATTTTAAATAGTATTAGTGGTTTAGTTAAAATTAAATCAGGAAATATTAATTTTAACAATTCAAGTATTAATAATTTAAAAACTTTTGAACGTGTTGGCCAAGGTATATCGCATGTTTTAGAGCGAAGACGAGTTTTTCCACACTTAACTGTTCTTCAAAACTTATCTCTTGGTGCCTATCACCCAAAAGCAAAAATGGAAAAAGAAAAAAACTTGAATGAAGTATTTACATTTTTTCCAAAGTTAAAAGATAGATTAGATCAGCTTGCAAATACAATGTCCGGAGGTGAACAACAAATGTTAGCAATTGCAAGAGGACTCATGGGTATGCCAAAATTATTGATGGTTGATGAACCTTTTTTAGGTTTAGCCCCCCTAGTTATAGAAGATCTAAAAAAAATTTTTAAAATGATATTATCAAAAGGAATTGCAATTTTATTTGTTGAGCAAAACGTTAGACTTGCTTTAAGCATGGCCAATCGTGGTTATATTCTTGAAAGTGGAAGATTAGTAATTGATGGCGCTTCTAAGGATTTGGTAGATAGCAAAGAAGTTAAAAGAGTTTTTTTAGGATCCTAATTAATTGCCGCAAGGCTACTGTTTAATTTATCAGTAATTAACATTGCTCCTGGTTTGTGGGTAATGCAAAAATCAGGTTTACAATTTTCAACAACCGACTGAGGAGTTACTCCACAAGCCCAAAATACTGGAATTTCATTATTTTTAATAGCTCTTGGTGGGTCCCCATATTCTGGTTTCATAATATCTTTTATTCCAATCTGATTAGGATCGCCTAGATGAACGGGAGCTCCATGAACTGCTGGAAAACGGGAGGAGATCTGAATTGCTTTTATAGTATCTTCTGCATTCAACGGTCTCATTGATACAACTAGTTTCCCTTTAAAAGGACCTGCTGACTGACAATCAATATTTGTTTTATACATTGGAACAGTCGTATTATTTTTTATATGCTGCATTTCTATTCCTGCTTCCATTAATGGTAATTCAAATGACATCGAACAACCAAGAACAAAAGTTACTAGATCATCATTCCAATATTTTTTGATATTTGTAGGTTCATCAATTACTTTTCCATTTTGCCAAATTTTATATCTTGGTACATCTGTTCTAATATCAATATCACCCAAATCTTTTAAGTAAGGATCTCCTTTGATGCCAAAACCAATCAGCGGGCAAGGTTTTGGATTTTTCTGACAGAATGCTGCAAAATCAAGAGCGTACTTACTTGGCAATATACAAATATTCCCTTGCACGTATTTTCCAGCAATACCAGCTGTTTGCTTATCGTATTTGTCAGCTCTAATAATTTTTCTTGCTTCAGCAGGATCTGTGATATTTAACATTTAATTTTTAAAAAATTTTTTTAATATAAAATAATTTAGATGAAAAGATTAGAAAATAAAAGCGTAATAATCACTGCAGCAGGACAGGGGATTGGAAAAGAAACTGCTATTCATTTTTTTAAAGAAGGGGCTAATGTTATTGCAACAGATATCAATAGAACTAATAAATTAGAAGAACTTTCAAAAGAATATCCTAAAATTAAAACTTATACTTTAGACTCAACGAATGCTGCAGATATTAAAAAATTTGCCGATACTATTTCTAAAGTTGATGTTCTTTTTAATTGTGTAGGATTTGTTCATAACGGCACAATACTGGAGTGTGAAGAAAAAGATTGGGATTTTTCATTTAATGTTAATGTTAGATCGATGTATCTTATGATTAAAAATTTTATTCCTAAAATGATAAATCAAAAATCAGGAGTCATCATTAATATGGCATCTGTTGTATCAAGCATTAAAGGAGTTAAAGATAGATTTGTATATGGAGCGACTAAAGCAGCGGTTATTGGTCTTACAAAATCTATCGCAGTCGATTTTTTAAAATATAATATTAGATGTAATGCAATTGCACCTGGAACAATTCATACTCCTTCATGGGAAGATAGAGTTAATTCATCTAAAGATCCTGAAAAAGCAAGAAAAGATTTTATTGATAGACAGCCTATGGGCAGATTAGGAAAACCTGAGGAAGTCGCAGCCCTTGCGGTATACTTAGCAAGCGATGAATCAGCATTTTCTACTGGTGCCGTTTATCCACTGGACGGCGGAATGACTATTTAAATTTAAGTATCCACATACACTCTTAAAAGTAGAAAATTTGATTCAAAATAGAATCAAAAGGGAATCAAAACGAGAACATCCTTTAAATTTTGCTGATATTTTATGTGGGTAACTTAGTCCTGTATCCAGGGATTTTTTTTCTTATCCTCTTTTTCATTAAGAGCTTTAAAAAATGCTTTTTGTGGAATTAAAAAATTACCAAAGAAAAACATTGTAGCAGCCCCAAAAACAAACCCTCCAATATGAGCACCATAGGCAACACCTCCTTGGCCAGAACTTCCACTTGAACTAATGAATTGTAAAATAAACCAAAATCCTAAAACAACAATTGCAGGAATTCTTACCATTTGAGAAAAAAATCCAAACGGTATTAATACTAAAACTTTATTTCTTGGATATCTGATCATATAGGCGCCAAGCACCCCACTTATTGCTCCACTTGCTCCTACCATTGGAATAGTTGAATTTACATTTAAATAAACTTGAGTCATTGCAGCTGCAATTCCTGATGCTAAATAAAATAAAATAAATTTTACTTTTCCTAAATCATCTTCAATATTGTCAGCAAAGATCCACATATAAAGCATATTTCCTATTAAATGCATAAAACCCCCATGCATAAACATTGACGTAATTAAAGTAAGATAAGGATCAATTTTATTTAAATCATTAGGCAAAGCTTCAGTACCAAGAAGTGAGGCAGGGACGACTCCATAAGAATAAAATAAATTCCCATTATCAAAACCTGGAGAACTTATTTGTATTAAAAAAACTATTACGCAAATCCCAATTATTGCGTAACTTAGTATTGGAGTTGAAAGTGTACTATTTTCGTCTTTTAATGGGATCACAAACTAGTTACCGCATTGTGCACGGTGCATCATCAAATGATCTAGCAGAATACATGCAAGCATAGCTTCCCCAATTGGAACAGCTCGTATTCCAACGCAAGGATCATGTCTTCCGCGAACAGAAATTTTTGTATTTCTTCCTTTAGTATCAATTGTGTCACGTGAATTTAAAATTGAAGAAGTTGGTTTAACAGCAAAGGATGCAATAATATCCTGACCAGTTGATATTCCACCTAAAATTCCGCCTGCATTATTAGATAAAAATTTTGTTTTTCCGCCTTTAGATCTTATTTCATCAGAATTAGTTTCGCCTGTTAAACTTGCAGCATTCATACCAGCACCAATGTTTACACCTTTAACCGCATTAATACTCATAAGCCCTGCTGCAATATCTTGATCAAGTTTTGAGTAAATAGGAGCGCCCAAACCAACAGGAACTCCTTTTGCTCTAAGTTCAATAATTGCACCACACGAACTTCCCGCTTTTCTAATATCTAATAAATATTGCTCCCACACAGGAACAGTTTCTTTATCGGGACAAAAGAAAGGATTTTTTCTAATTTCTTTATCACTCCAAAGATTTCGATCAATCATCAGTGGACCAATTTGTATAACTCCGCCAATAATTGAGAATTTTTTTCCAAGTAATTTTTGCAAAACAACTTTAGCAATGGCACCAGCTGCAACTCGCGATGCAGTTTCTCTAGCGGATTGTCTGCCGCCCCCTCTAAAGTCACGGTTTCCGTACTTCATAAAGTAAGTAAAATCAGCGTGTCCAGGTCTAAATTTATCTTTAATACTTTCATAATCCCTAGACTTTGTATCTTCATTAAAGATGATCATTGATATTGGAGTTCCAGTCGTTTTTCCTTGAAATACTCCAGATAATATTTGCACCTGATCTTTTTCTTTTCTTTGAGTTACAAATTTTGACTGACCTGGTCTTCTTTTGTTTAATTCAATTTGAATATCTTTTTCAGAAATAGCAATATTAGGAGGACAGCCATCCACAACACAGCCGATTGCTGGACCATGAGATTCTCCCCATGTAGTAAATCTAAATAGCTTTCCAAAAGTATTAAATGACATTAAATATATTTTATAAGGTATTTTTACTTATTTATGAATCAAAAAAAATATAAAACAAACAAACTCGGACTGAATACGTGTTTTCTTGATAAGAAAAATCCATTTGAGCTATTTAAGGCCTGGATGAGTAAAGCTAAAAAAACAGAAATCAATGATCCAAATGCTTTAGCGCTTGCAACAGTGAATCAAAAAAAACAACCTTCTGTTCGAATGGTCCTTTTAAAGGGATTAACAAATAAAGAGTTTGTTTTTTATACAAACTTACAAAGTAGAAAAAGTAATGAGTTAAAAGGTAATCCAAAAGCTTCAATGTGTTTTCATTGGAAAAGTTTAAGAAGACAAGTGAGAATTGATGGGCCTATTAAAAAAGTTCCAAACAAAGTTGCTGATCAATACTTTAATACAAGACCCTATGGCAGCAGAATTGGTGCATGGGCATCAATACAATCGACTCCTATGGACTCTAGATTAGACTTAATTAGTAGAATTCAAAAATATAAAAAAATGTTTCCAAGTAATAAGAAAGTTCCAAGACCTTCGCATTGGTCCGGCTGGGCTTTAAAAGCAAATGAAATTGAATTTTGGTTGGATGGTGACAATAGAATTCATGAAAGACTTAGATATAAAAAATCTGGCTCTAAATGGGTCAAAGAAATTTTATATCCGTAAATTTTTATAAATAAATGCAAAGCATATTAGATCCTGCAATTTTATTTTTCATTTTTGGAGTTTTTGCTGGAGCGGTTAGATCTAATTTAGAAATTCCACCTGCAATTACAAAGTTTTTATCATTGTATCTTTTAATGGCTTTAGGTTTAAAAGGTGGCTTTGCTTTGCAAAAGTCAGGATTAACAATTGATATTGTAAAAACTTTATCTATTGCAGTTATGCTTGCAATTATAATTCCTATTCTTGGATATTATTTTCTTAAAAAAAAATTAAACAGCTACGATTCAGCAGCAATTGCCGCAACCTATGGCTCAGTAAGCGCTGTTACTTTTATTACTGCCAGTCAATTTTTAGATCAAAATCAAATTACCTATGGTGGTCATATGGCAGCAGCAATGGCATTAATGGAATCCCCCGCAATTATTCTTGCAGTCTTTTTAGCAAGCGCTGTAAAATCTAATAAAAAACAAAACTCTTTAAACTTATTACACAAATCTTTTACGGATGGAGCGCAATTGCTTTTAATTGGAGCAATGATCGTTGGTTTATTTGCTGGCGCAACAGGAGAGAAAATTATGGCACCTTTCTCAATTGACTTATTTAAAGGAATGCTTGCATTCTTTTTGCTAGATATGGGACTGATGGTTGCTAAAAACTTTAAACAAGTTTTAAATAAACCAGTTTATGTTTTAATTTATGGAGTATTTGCTCCACCTGTTCATGCATTCTTAGCTTTATTTATATGCAAAATTGCAGGTGTTGATTTAGGTGAGACAGTTCTTTTAATGATTTTATCTGCAAGCGCTTCGTATATAGCAGTACCAGCAGCATTAAAATATGCATTGCCGCAAGCTAACCCATCGCTTTATTTTGGAATGTCATTAGGACTAACATTTCCAATAAATATTATAATTGGAATTCCACTTTATACTTTTATTGCTAAATTATTTTTTTAGTAAAAAAATTTTAAGATTTTTTTATTCTATTATAAATTTTATTAAAACCCTTATCTAAATTTTTAAATATTCCAGATTTTTTTGTTCTCGATAAAAGATCTGCGTTAATTCCACCTTTAGTTTGAAATTCCTTAATCATTGTATCTAATGAATAATTAGTATTTTTTAAAAGTTCATTATTTAATGCCCTAAATAAATGATTTATATATTCTTTCGATCTATTTGGATTAATCCCTTTTTTTACAAACCACTTATGGGCAGTATTAAATATTTCAAGGTAGGTTGCCATAAATGAAGTCATTACCCATAATTTTTTATTTTCTTTCTCATCATTTGTAGCAATCACTTTTCCAAGTTTATTAAAAAAATTTTCAATTATTTTATTTTTTGGGAAAATAACAATAGGCCCGAGATTATATTTAATCATTGGAAGAGGAGCTATTTTAAATATTTGATTAGCTGGAAAAATCATTTTTTTTAATTCTGAATTATGAATAGTAGACATAAAGTTTAGAATGGTATGATTTTTTTTAAACTTTAATTTTTTTAATATTTGCTTTCCAATTTTTGGAGTAATAGAAAGCACAATCCAATTTGATTTATCAAGCACCTCTTGGTTATTTTTTGCAATTTTAATTTTTTTAAATTTTTTCTTTAAGGATTTACTGTTCTTATTATTTTTTGGAGAAAGAATTATTTCTTTAATATTTATTTTTGCTTTAAAAATTCCCTCAATAACTGAAGTTGCTATTTTTCCAACACCAACAAAACCTAATTTCATATTTCTTAAAATTTAATTAAATTAGATATACCACTCTTAAGTGCAATTATAAGATTAGTAAAACTTTTGTTTTTCATATAATCAAATCTATTAAACTGATTCAAATTGACTTTTAACATTGTATAAACGATTATTAGATTCGTAAGGAAGAGACCTCTCAAAGGCACCGAAGGAGCAACAGCCCAGGAAACTCTCAGGTAAAAGGACCTTACAATTATATAACTCTGGAAAGAAAGTTTAAAACTTCACCGAAGGAGCAAAACTCTCAGGTAAACATACAGATGGGTCGCTATAAACAGGAGTTATATAATATTTATGAATGTGGGTAATTCTGAATTAAAACAAACTAACAAGACCCAGTTATACGATTTTCATAAAAGTTTTGGAGCGAAACTTGTCAATTTTGCAGGTTATGAAATGCCAATTCAATATCAAGATGGAATCATTCAGGAGCATAAACACACAAGAAACTCTATTGGAATTTTTGATGTTTCTCATATGGGTCAATTAAAGATAGAATGTAGTAGCAGCATTTTTCCTTACCTCGAAAAAATAATTCCATTAGATTTTTCAGCAATTGAAAATAATCAATCTAAATATTCATTTTTGTTAAATAATAATGGCGGAATTGAAGATGATTTAATTGTAACTAAGGTTGATACGGGGATTAAGTTTGTGCTGAATGCCGCATGCAAGGATAATGATGTAAAAATTATTAAAGACTCAATTGGTGAAGGTTTTACCGCCATCTTAAGAGATGATTTATCATTAATTGCGATTCAGGGACCAAAAGCAGTTGATGCAATGGAAAAAATTTTTAAAGATATTTCAAAACTTAATTTTATGTATGGAAATTATTTTGAATATAATAAGAAAAAAATTTTTATAACAAGATCAGGTTATACAGGAGAAGATGGTTTTGAAGTTTCTATTAAAAATGAAGATGTTCAAGAATTAACACAAGATATAATGAGAGTTTCAGATGCTAAACTTATAGGACTCGGCGCAAGAGATTCTTTAAGATTAGAGGCTGGACTTTGTTTATATGGTCATGACATTAATTCAAAAACTACTCCAGTTGAGGGCTCTTTATCTTGGGCAATTCCTAAAACAAAAAAAGAAAAAGGTGGATTTGTAGGAGATAAAATAATTTTAGATCAAATTAAAAAAAAACCAAAAAAAATCAGAGTTGGAATAAAACCTGAAGGTAAAATTATTGCAAGGGAAGGCACAAAAATTTTCTCAAACGACCAAAAAGAAATAGGACATGTAACTAGCGGAGGTTTTGGACCTAGTGTAAATGGACCAATTGCTATGGGATATGTTGATTATGACCAATCACAAGAGGGTACTAAAGTAGTTTTGAAAGTTAGAGAAAATATGGTGCAAGGAATTATTAGCAAACTTCCTTTTTATAAAAAAAGTTACGTAAAAAATTAGATATGTCTGAAAAAAAATACTCAAAAAAACATGAATGGTTAGAAGTAAATGGTAGCATTGCGACGGTCGGAATTACAATCCATGCAGCAGCTCAGTTAGGAGATATCGTGTTTACAGAAGTTCCTGCAGTAGGAAAGTCTTTTAAAAAAGATGACCCAGCCGCAGTTGTTGAGTCAGTAAAAGCTGCTAGCGATGTTTATTCACCGCTTACAGGAGATATAAAAGAGTCTAACCAAGCAATTGTTGCAGACCCATCTCTTATAAATAAAGATCCGGAGAATTCAGGTTGGTTCTTTAAAATTACCATTAAAGACCAAAACGAGCTTAAAGATCTAATGAATAAAAGTGATTATGAAAAATATGTAATTGAAAACCCAAATTAATGAGAGACTTAACTAATACCAAAGAATTTATTGGACGTCACATTGGACCATCGGATGAGCATATTAAAACTATGCTTTCTTACTTGAATGTTAATTCATTAGGTGAACTTATTCAAAGAATTGTACCAGACAGAATTTTAGATAAAGAAGAGTTGAAATTAGATGATGCTATTTCAGAGGATAAGGCTCTTAAATTATTAAAACAAATTGCCCAAAAGAATAAAATTTATAAAAATTATTTAGGAGCTGGTTATTATGGAACCATTACTCCAAATGTTATTTTAAGAAATATCTTAGAAAATCCAGGCTGGTATACAGCCTACACACCTTATCAGCCAGAGGTTGCTCAAGGAAGATTAGAGATGTTATTAAATTTTCAGCAGATGATTATTGATCTTACCAAAATGGATATTGCAAATGCGTCGTTGCTTGATGAAGGAACTGCAGCAGCTGAGGCAGTAGGTTTGTGTCAACGAACTAATCAAAATAATTTAAATAAAATTTTTATTTCGAATAGATGCAATGTTCAAACAATTGATGTTATCAGAACTAGATCAGAACCTTTTGGTCTAGAAATTATTGTTGGAGATAATGATGAAGATCTTACAAAAATTAATAATTTATTATGTGCAATTGTTCAATATCCAGATTCTCTTGGTAGCATTTATAACTTAAAAGAAATTATTGATGTTATTCATAAAAAAGAAGGGAAAGCTATTGTTGTAACTGATTTATTAGCTTTGACGCTTATCAAGCCACCAGGAGAAATGGGCGCCGATATAGTAGTTGGAAGCTCACAAAGATTTGGTATTCCCATGGGCTACGGAGGACCACATGCTGCTTTTTTTGCAACAAAAGATGAATTTAAAAGAGCAATGCCGGGAAGAATTATCGGTGTATCAATTGATAGAAAAAAGAAACAAGCGTTAAGAATGGCTCTACAAACTCGCGAGCAACATATAAGAAGAGAAAAGGCTACCAGCAATATTTGTACCGCTCAAGCTTTGCTCTCTATCATGGCTGCAGCTTATAGTATTTATCATGGTCCTGAAGGTATAAAAAAAATTGCTGAGCGTACAGCTGGAATTGCAAATTTGTTTGCAGAAGCAATTCAGAAAAATAATTTTAAAATAATTTCACAAAATTATTTTGATACCGTAACTATATTTACTGGAGATGAAACAGAAGAGTTTTATAAGAAAGCTTTGGCTAAAAAAATTAATATTAGAAAATTAAATGATGCAGTTAGTATTTCTTTTGATGAGACTTCTGAAATTAGCGATTTAAAAGATTTATTTGATATATTTGGTATTCATGAAAAAATATCGCATCAGACTAAAATTGATCAAATTTCAAAAGAATTTTTAAGAACATCAAAATATTTAACCCATGAAGTATTTAATTCTTATCATTCTGAGACGGAAATGCTTCGTTACTTAAAGCGTCTAGAAGATAAGGATATTGCATTAAATAGATCAATGATTGCACTAGGCTCTTGCACTATGAAATTAAATGCGGTCGCAGAGATGATACCAGTCACTTGGCCTGAATTTGGGGCAATTCATCCATTCGTTCCAGTCGATCAAGCTGAAGGTTATCATTTTATGTTTAAAGATTTATCAAAAATGCTTTCAGAAATAACAGGTTTTAGCGGCATTTCTCTTCAACCTAATGCGGGTGCGCAAGGTGAGTATGCAGGGTTAATGGTTATTAGAAAATATCATTTATCTAAAGGCGACAAAAATAGAAATATTTGCCTTATTCCAAGTTCAGCACATGGGACAAATCCAGCAAGCGCACAAATGGCAGGAATGAAAGTGGTGGTTATTAATTGTGATAAAGATGGCAATGTTGATTTTGAAGATCTTAAAAAGAAATCGATTGAGTATTCTAAAAATTTAGCTGCTTTAATGGTAACTTATCCATCGACACATGGAGTATTTGAAGAACAAATTACAGATATTTGTAAAATCATTCATGACAACGGTGGACAGGTTTATATGGATGGAGCAAATTTGAATGCGCTTGTTGGAATTGCAAAACCTGGGAAATTTGGACCTGATGTTTGTCATATGAATTTACATAAAACATTTTGTATTCCGCATGGCGGAGGTGGGCCAGGTATGGGACCGATAGGAGTTGCTAAGCATTTAGAAAAATTTTTACCAAATCATCAAGTGATAAAAGAAAATTCTGGACCAAGCACAGGCATGGGCGCAGTTTCCGCGGCACCGTGGGGCAGCGCTAGTATTCTTCCAATATCATGGATGTATATAAAAATGATGGGAGCTGAAGGTCTTAAAAAAGCAACTCAAGTTGCAATTTTAAATGCGAACTATATTTCAAAAAAATTATCAGAACATTTTAGTACATTATATAAAGGTAAAAATGGCTTTGTTGCCCATGAGTGTATTATTGATTTAAGATCTATTAAGACAGAAACAGGTATCAGCGAAGAAGATATTGCTAAACGATTAATTGATTATGGTTTCCATGCACCAACAATGTCTTGGCCAGTTCCTGGAACTTTGATGGTTGAACCTACCGAAAGTGAAAGTTTAAATGAGTTAAATAGATTTTGTGATGCATTAATTAATATTAAAAAAGAAATTAATATGGTTAAAAATAAAGTATTTGATACAAACGATAACCCACTTAAAAATGCTCCACATACATTTCTTGAACTCTCAGCAGATGTTTGGGAGCATAAATATACAAGAGAACAAGCTGCATTTCCGTTAACAGTATTTAAAGAGTAATAAATATTGGGCACCAGTTGCAAGAGTAGATAATGTTTATGGAGATCGAAATCTTTTTTGTAGTTGTCCAAGTTTGGACAGTTATAAAGATGAAGCTGCTTAAATGAAATTAGAATTACTTTATAATCCAGGAAATGTGTTGTGTGATTTTCTTAAAATAAAAGATGATCATAAATTTATATTAAGAGTTTTTGTAAATTTAACTTACTATGGACATATATTAGCTGCACTTGCGTTATTTTATGTTAAAGCAACTAGTTAGTAATGAAAAAATCTAAATCAAAATTCTCAAGGATATTTAAGTTTATTTGTAATAATTTTAGTTACTTTTTTAATAACTTTTCCTGCAGGTTTTGTAACAAGGGCAGCATTAGATCCTTGGTATTATAATTTAGCAAAGCCAGCATTAAATCCTCCTAATTGGATTTTTGGACCAGTCTGGACAATACTTTATGCAATGATGTCGGTTGCGGTTTGGCTTGCCTATAAAAAAAGTAAAAATTCTAATAAAATTTTAGCAGTTTATTTTATTCACTTATTAATTAATGCAAGTTGGAGTTATGTATTTTTTTATTATAAACAAATTTTTCTAGCGAGTTTTATAATCTCAATCATTATTTTTTTTATATTATATTTAATGGTTTTATATTCAAAATACAGCAAGCCTTCTGTTGTACTAATGCTACCTTATTTTGCTTGGTCGACGTTTGCGCTATATTTAAATAGCACAATTTATATTCTTAATTCGTCCTATTAATTAAATAAAAAGATAATTCCTGTAGATTTTTTCTAATATCAGTTTCCTTGAATATATTTAAAGAGTCAGAAGACACATTTGAAAAATGTTCTGCTCTTTTTTTACAAATAGTAATTACCTCGTACTTTTGTATTAACGATAAAACTTTATTTAACTCCTCTTGAGTTCTTGTTTCTTGGGTAAAATATTTTTTAATTTGTTTTCGTTCAGTTTCATTAGCTTTTTGAAATAAAATAATAACTGGTAAAGTAATTTTACCCTCATAAAAATCGTTACCTATATCTTTGCCAAATGCTTTTGTAGAATTATAATCTAATATGTCATCACTGATTTGAAATACGATACCAAGATTGACGCCATAAGATTGTAATGCTTTTTTTTCATTCTCAGATTTATTTGCTAAGCAACCACCTACTTTCATTGCCGCACCAAATAATGAAGCTGTTTTTTGAGTTACGATATTTAAATAAACTTGTTCAGTAATATCTACTTCATTTTTATGTTGAAGTTGAAGAACTTCACCTTGAGCTATCTCGGCAGATATATTGGATAATAGCTTTAAAATTTCTAAAGAACCAACATCAACCATAATTTCAAAACATCTACTTAAAAAATAATCACCAACTAAGATAGAAGGTTGATTTCCCCAAATAACATTTGAAGTTTTTTTGCCTCTTCTTATTGAACTGTTATCAATAACATCGTCATGAAGTAAAGTTGCGCTATGAATAAGCTCAACACATGCAGCTAAGTGAATATTATGTTCACCTTTATATTCCGAAATTTTAGAACTTGCTAAGGTGAGTATAGATCTTAATCTTTTTCCGCCCGAACTTAATTGGTATAAAGACATCTTTCCAATTAAATCTACTTCGCTTGATAATTTTAATTTAGTAAATTCATCTATTTTATCTAAGTCGTTATTGAATATTTCCTTAAGAGAATCGTAAGGAGTTTTTTTCTGAAATTTTTCTAGTTGTACGATATTATTTTTCACGAGGTGTTTGTAGCACTAATAAATATAAAGTATTATTAAATTTTTATTCTGGAATACTAATAATAAACGTTTAAAAGAGATAAAATAATCATGTTTTCATTTTTTAAATCAAAACCGACAGTTTCTCTAATCAGATTAAATGGAGTAATAGGAAATGTCGGTAGGTTTAGCCAAGGAATGAGCTATGCGAGTCAAAGCGATATAATTAAAAAAGCCTTTGCTTTAAAGAATATTAAAGCGGTGGTGATCTCCATTAATTCTCCAGGTGGATCACCCGTTCAGTCAAATCTCTTATATGATCTTATTCGATCAGAGGCGGATGATAAAAAAGTAAAAGTAATCACTTATGCTGAGGATGTGGCAGCTTCCGGCGGATATATGTTGATGTGTGCAGGAGATGAAATTTATGCAAACGCTAATTCTATTGTAGGATCTATCGGAGTTATTTATTCAGCATTCGGATTTCAAGAACTAATAAAAAAAATTGGTGTACAAAGAAGAGTGCATACCGCAGGGGATAGCAAAAGTATTTTAGATCCATTTTTAGAAGAAAAAAAAGAAGATGTAGAAAAGTTAAAATCTTTACAAAAAGATTTACATGAAGAATTTATCAATTTAGTAAAAAATAGTAGGAAAGATAAATTAAAATCTGAAAATTATTCAATGCTATTTTCTGGTGAATTTTGGTCTGGAAAAAAATCATTACAACTTGGTTTAATTGATGGAGTTGGAACTTTACAAAAAATTCTAAAAGATAAATTTGGTAAAGACCTTAAAGTTAAAAAATTTGAAGCAGCGCAAAGTTGGTTAAAAAGAAAACTTTCCTCACAATTACCAGGATCGTATTTAGAGGTTGTAAATGAACTAGAAGTAAGATCGATCTGGAACAAGTATGGCCTATAAAAATGGTGACAAAAAAAAAATTAAATAAAAAGAAAGTTTTCCAGAAAAAAAAGGTTTTAGCTAAAAAAAAATCTAAACTAGAAGATTTGTCTTTTCAGGAAGTTATATTTAAATTACAAAAATTCTGGTCTGATTATGGTTGTGTTGTGATGCAACCTTATGATATGGAAGTTGGAGCTGGTACTTTTCATCCTGCAACAACACTAAGATCTTTGGGATCTAAACCTTGGAAAGCAGCTTATGTACAGCCATCAAGAAGACCAACCGATGGTCGTTACGGGGATAATCCAAATAGACTGCAGCATTACTATCAATTTCAGGTTTTAATAAAACCATCACCTGAGAATGTTCAAAGTCTTTATCTTAGAAGCTTAAGTGCGCTTGGAATAAATTATAAAGAACATGATATTCGTTTTGTAGAAGATGATTGGGAAAGTCCTACATTAGGAGCCTCAGGACTTGGATGGGAAGTTTGGTGTGATGGAATGGAGATTACACAATTTACTTATTTTCAACAGATGGCAGGTTTTGAATGTAAGCCAGTATCAGCAGAAATTACCTATGGTCTTGAAAGAATTACAATGTTCATTCAAGGCGTTGATAGCGTATATGACATAAGATGGAATAATGAAGGTGTTAAATATGGAGATGTTTATAAACGTAATGAAAAAGAATTCTCAGCATACAATTTTGAATTTGCAAATACTGAAAATCTTTTAAAATCTTTTGCAATGGCAGAGACAGAGTGTCAGAGTTTATTATCTAAAAATTTAGCCCTTCCTGCCTACGATCAGTGCTTAAAGGCCAGTCATATCTTTAATACTTTAGATGCAAGAGGAGTTATATCCGTGACAGAAAGAGCTGGATTTATTAACAAAATTAGAACTCTTGTTAAGAGCACTGCTGAAGTTTGGTTAAAGAACTCTGACTAATGTCTGATTTATTATTAGAACTATACTCGGAAGAAATACCCCCTACATTACAAGAAGAAGCAAAGAAAAATATTGCAGAAAATTTTGCGTTATTTTTTGAAAAGAATGATTTTAAAAAAGTTGTAAGTGAAATTTATTCGACACCAAAAAGATTAATTTTTTATTATAATAATCTACCAACAAATATCAAGACCGAAGCAAAGGTTTTGAGGGGGCCAAAAGTTGGAGCACCAGAGCAGGCTATACAAGGTTTTATTAAATCGAATAGTTTAGATCCAAAAGATATTTATGAAGAAGAAACTGATAAGGGAAAGTTTATTTTTGCAAAAACAAAAAGAAGAGAAATACCAGTTGTTGATGAAATTAAGAAAAATATTCCTCATTTTTTAAATGGCCTGCAATGGAGAAAAAAAATGCGTTGGGGAGATTATGATCTTTCTTGGGGAAGACCTTTAAAATCAATTTTATGTTTATTTGATAAACAAATTATTCCATTTAATTTTTTTCATTTAACATCAACGAACATTACCTATGTAGATGGGCCATTAGAAGATAAAGCGGTTTTTATTAAAGATTATGCTCATTTTAAAAAAACCTTAAACGATAAAAGAATTATTTATGATAATGCAGAAAGAGAAAAATTAATTACTAAAAATATTCAGTCATTTCTTAAAAAGAACAATTGTGAATTAGAGATTAATAATAAATTACTTAAACAAGTTATAAATCTTGTTGAAGATCCAATTGTTTTAAAAGGATCGTTTTTAAAAGATTTTTTAAAATTACCAGAAGAACTTCTTATTCTGACAATGCAACACCATCAAAGATATTTTTCAATGCGTTCTATTAATAATCATAAATTAATTAATAATTTTATTGTTGTTGCAAATAAAGAAGATATTAAAAATAAAATCATAAAAGGAAATGAAAGAGTTCTTACAGCACGTTTAACTGATGCAAAATTTTTCTGGGAAAAAAATAAAAGTCAAAATCTAGTGAAACAAGTAAGCAAACTTAAAGGAATTACTTTTTATCAAAGTTTAGGTTCGCTTTATGATAAAACACAAAGAATAAGAGTTTTGGCATCATTCATTGCAGATATTATTAATTGTAAAAAAGATGATGCAGAAATTGCAGCTTCAATTTGTAAAGCAGATTTAGTTTCAGATTTGGTAGGAGAGTATCCAGAGCTTCAAGGAGTTCTTGGAAAATATTTTGCAATTGAGCAAGGGTTTAGTTTAGAAATTGCAAATGCAATTTCTGATCATTATTTACCAGTCGGACCAGAAGATAGAGTTCCAAAAGAAAAAATTTCAATAACAGTAGCTCTAGCTGATAAGATTGATAATTTAGTTGGCTTCTTTGGGATTAACGAAAAGCCAACGAGTTCTAAAGATCCGTATGCATTAAGAAGATCAGCGCTTGGAATTCTTAGAATATTAATAGAAAATAGAATTTCTATTTCATTAAAAGAATTAATTAATAATTCAAAAAACTCGTATCTTACTCAAAGGGTGAACATGCAAAATGTTAAGTTTACTGAGGAAATTTTGGTTTTTATGTCAGATCGATTTAAAAATTTACTTAAAGATCAAAAAATTAGGCCTGATGTTATCGAGTCTGTTTTGTACAACAGCAGATCTGACGATTATTTTTCATTATTCACTAAAATAAAAAATTTAAACAAAGTATTAAAAAGTAATGACGGACAAAATGTTATTGCAGTATATAAAAGATGTACAAATATTTTAGAGCAATCTAAAAAAGATCTTAAACAAGAATTTTTTGGGGATCCCGATACTGTTTTGTTTCAACATAATGAAGAGAATTTTTTATTAGAAAAGATAAATGAAATTAGAGAACACTATACAACTCCTGCACGATTAAGAACTGTAGAACAAACGATGGGTTTGCTAGCCGGCACAAAAGGTTTTGTTGATAAGTTTTTTGATAACGTAAAAGTTAATGACGAAAATGAACAGATCAAAAAAAACAGACTAGAGTTACTATTCCTATTGTGTAAAACTTTTGATAGTTTTGCTGACTTTTCAAAATTTGAGGTTTAAAAATGCCAAAGTGGGTTTATCAGTTTAATAGTTCAAATTGCGAAGGAACTGTTTCGCAAAAACCTTTATTAGGGGGAAAAGGTGCTAACCTCGCAGAAATGGGTAAATTGGGTCTGCCGGTTCCTCCAGGATTTACGATTACCACAGAAGTTTGCACTGAGTTTTATAAAAATAATCAAAAATATCCAGACGATCTTAAGATTCAAGTAGAAGACGCTATTAGAAATATTGAAAAAATTTTAGGAAAAAATTTTGGAGATATTAATAACCCTTTATTAGTATCAGTTAGATCAGGCGCGAGAGTATCGATGCCTGGTATGATGGATACTGTTTTAAATTTAGGATTGAATGACAAAACTGTTTTAGGATTAATTAAAAAAACTAATAACGAAACATTTGCTTATGATAGCTACAGACGCTTTATTCAAATGTATAGCAATGTTGTTTTAGAAGTTGATCATCATAATTTTGAGGATTTGCTTGATAATTACAAACTAACAAAAGGTGTATTGTCAGATACAGATCTTAAGGCTGATGACTGGAAAACAATTGTGGGTAACTATAAAGATATTGTAAAAAAAAATACAAAAAAAGATTTTCCCCAAGACTCCCATGAGCAATTATGGGGAGCTATAAGCGCTGTATTTAAATCTTGGCAAAATCAAAGAGCAAAAACTTATAGAAGATTAAATAATATTCCTGAAGAATGGGGAACAGCAGTCAACATTCAATCTATGGTGTTTGGTAATATGGGTAATGATTGTGCAACAGGAGTTGCGTTTACTAGAAACCCATCAACAGGAGAAAATAGTTTTTACGGAGAATACTTAATTAATGCTCAAGGAGAAGATGTCGTGGCTGGCATACGAACACCAAGAAATATTACTAAAAAAGCAAGACTTGAGTCATCATCAGAAGATTTATCATTAGAAGAGACGATGCCGGAAGCATTTGCTGAGCTTACCAAGATTTATAAAAAATTAGAAAGTCATTATCGTGATATGCAAGATATCGAATTTACTATTGAGAATAAAAAGCTTTGGATGCTTCAAACAAGATCAGGAAAAAGAACTGCAAAAGCCTCAATAAAAATAGCAGTTGATATGGTTAATGAAAAATTAATTACGAAAGATGAAGCTTTGCTTAGAATTGATCCGAAAATTTTAGATACTCTTCTTCATCCAACTTTAGATCCAAAAGCTAAAAAAAATGTAATTGCAAAAGGACTTCCAGCATCTCCTGGTGCTGCGACTGGAAAAGTTACTTTTAATGCAGATGATGCTGAGCAAATGAAGGCGAATAATCAAAATACTATTTTAGTTCGAGTTGAAACATCACCAGAAGATATTCATGGAATGCATGCCGCTGTTGGAATTTTAACTTGCAGAGGTGGAATGACAAGTCATGCTGCTGTGGTTGCAAGGGGAATGGGTAGAGCCTGTGTTTCAGGAGCTGGAAATATAAAAATAGATTATGCAGCTAAACTTTTTAAAGTCGACAACACTGAGGTTAAAGAGGGAGATATAATAACCATTGATGGATCAACAGGCGAAGTTATGCTTGGTGAAGTTAAAACAATTAATCCAGATATCTCAGGTGATTTTTCTGAGATTATGAAATGGGCAGATGAAGCTAGAACTTTAAAAATTAGAGCGAATGCTGAAACTCCTTTAGATTCTAGAACTGCGCGAGGTTTCGGTGCAGAAGGAATTGGACTTTGTAGAACTGAGCATATGTTTTTTGATGAGGAAAGAATTTTGTATGTAAGACAGATGATCCTTTCAAAAACTAAAGAAGATCGCCTGAAGGCTTTAGATAAAATTTTACCATTTCAAAGAAAAGATTTTGAGGAAATTTTTACAATTATGAAAGGCCTTCCTGTTACCGTTAGATTATTAGATCCTCCGTTACATGAATTTTTACCTAAAACAGAAAAAGAAATTGATATTGTAGCAAAATCTTTAAAAATTCATTCTAGCGAAATTAAAAATAGAATTAATTATTTACATGAGGAAAACCCTATGCTTGGTCACAGAGGTTGTCGTCTAGCAATTTCTTTTCCTGAAATTTATGAAATGCAATGTAGAGCAATATTTGAAGCTTTATTCGAATTACAAAAACAAAAAGTTGAAGCAGTAATTCCCGAAATTATGATTCCGCTTGTTGCAACAGAAAGAGAAATAGAAATTTTAAGAGGATTAGTTGATCGTATGGCACAAGAAGTGCAAAAGAAAAATAATTTTAAAGTAGATTATTTAGTAGGTACTATGATTGAACTTCCACGAGCTGCTTTAAATGCAAAAAATATTGCAAAACATGCAGACTTTTTTAGTTTCGGTACAAATGATTTAACACAGACAACACTCGGCATATCAAGAGACGACTCTGGTAAATTTTTAGATGATTATGTTGAAAATAAAATATTTAAAATTGATCCATTTGTAAGTATTGATCAAGATGGAGTAGGTGAACTTATAAAACTTGCATGTTCAAGAGGACTTGAAACAAAAAAAAATATAAAACTTGGAATTTGTGGAGAGCATGGCGGCGACCCTGATTCTATTGATTTTTGTCATAGAACAGGATTAAATTATGTATCTTGTTCTCCATACAGAGTTCCTATTGCAAGATTATCTGCGGCTCAGGCATGTATCAAAGCTAAAAAGTAGAATTTTAATCAAACATACTTTAAAATATTGATAATTTTAAAAAAGTGTTGTTTTTACTGTTTTTTTTGAAGTAATTTATTTGAAATATTGTCTTTTCCATGTCAAAAAATCATTTACAGAAAAGATCAAATTAAATAGTTTGCCCGCTAATTAACTTAACAAAAATAAAACTAATGAAAACTATATTAGCAACATTTGTAAGTATGTTTTTATTTGTATCTTTCGCTAATGCAGCCGCAACATGCGCTGACTTAACAAAAGATTACGATGCTAAAATCAAAACTGCAAAATTAGATAAAGCTGTAGCAGATAAAGCTGCTGCTTTACGAAAAACTGCTGGTGATCAATTAACAGCAAAAAAAGAAGCTGATTGCGTTTAGGAAGACTACCTGAAATAGTAGTTAAAATTTTATTACTCATTTTAAACTTTAATTGATTAAATTTAATTAATATATGCTGTTAATTAGAATTAAATAAAAAAAATTAAATAAATGAAAATTTTCCATGGATTTAATATCAAATTTATCAAAGGAGATATTTATGGTGGAATTACTGCAGGAATTATTGCTTTACCATTAGGGCTTGCTTGGGGAGCTGTTTCTGGTCTTGGTCCGTTAACTGGAATTTATAGTTCTATTATTGTTGGATTTTTAGCAGCAATGTTTGGCGGAACCCCTGGACAGATTTCAGGACCAACGGGCCCAATGGTTGTCATTATTGCAGCTGCTTTTTTAGAGTTTAAAGATCAGCCAGAAATTGTTTTTTTTTGTGTGAGCCTCTCAGGATTAATACAAATTTTAATTGGAGTTTTGAGACTTGGAAACTTAATTAATAAAATTCCTTATTGCGTTTGCTCAGGCTTTATGTCTGGAGTTGGCTTAATTATTATTTCCCTTCAGCTTACAATTTTATTTGGTCTTGGAGCAAAACCACAAGTAATTAGTGCACTTGCTAATTTGCAAAATATTTCAAATGTTAATGGACAATCTCTTCTAATAGGATCATTTGGTCTTCTAATTCTTTTCTTTGTTCCAAAAAGGATAAATAAAATTATTCCATCTACAATTATTGCTTTGATAGTTGGATCAATTTTATCTTATCTATTTTTTTCTAAACAAGATTTAATTGGAGAGATTCCTAAAGGTCTTCCTTCATTTTATTTTACCTTACCTAAACCAGATCAATATTCAGCTGTACTTTTTTATTCTATAGCACTCGCTTTAGTTGGAATTATAGACAGTTTATTAACCGCAGTCGTTCATGATCGAATTACACTTACTAAACATCTTCCAAATAAAGAATCTATAGGTCAAGGAATCGGTAATTTTGTTGCTGGTCTGTTCGGAGCTTTAGCTTCAACGGGCGCTGCGATGAGAACTGTTGTTAATCTTAAAACAGGAGGCAAAACTCCAATGTCAGGAATTATTCATTCTATAACGCTTGCTCTTATTGTTTTTGTTTTTTCTCCTTTAGTTAAAGTGATCCCTCTTGCAATTTTAGCTGCAATTTTGATAAAGACCGGACTTGATATTGTTGATTGGGAATTTTTAAGAGAGCTCAAAGGAAAAAGCAGAGTTGATGTTATTACAAAATTTATAGTTCTTATTCTTACTGTATTTACTAATTTAATTTTATCTGTTTTTGTAGGAGTAGTTTTTTATTCTTACTTTAAAATATTTCTTAAAATCTATGAATTTAAATCGCTTAAAAGATACTGTTTTACTAATAAATTTGGTTAATGTGTAATGTATGAGTCAATATGTTAGTTTAGGAATTCAGCAATAGCAGTATTTATCTATTTGCACTTATTCATATATTATTCTGTTGCATTGTTTCATAATCATGTTAGTTCGAAAACGGCGCTTATAGGTATCATAACAGTTGTAACTATGTTAGAAGAGATTGAAATTGTTTTTCAGGATTTAAGACCATGGTGTTAGGCTTGAATGGATTTATAATTGCATCTAAGTCAAACTCGAGTGGGTAATTATTTATATAATCAAAGTTCTATTGATCTATTGGTAGGATTTGCAATAATGGTACTAGTAGCTAGCAAATCTATTTTGAAAAAAGTAATATAACTTGCGTTAAACAAATATCAAGACTATTGCCACTAAATAGGTCTGCAAGTCTTTTTTTAATTACAATGTCTTTTGTGCCTTTATTAGCGTTCATTTATAACAGAACCTGCCGCAATGACTTTATCTGCGTTAATTTTAAGAGATCATTTTTACTCAAAAAAAATTTCACAATAAATTTAAATACGCAATTATTGGAACTTTATTCGTAAATGTAAGCATAGGTGGAGCCATGACGCCATTTGCTGCACCTCCTATACTTATGGTTGCTGGCTAAATGGAATTGGGATTTAAATGTTTATGATTACATACTTTTGCTTGGAGAACTTGTCACTTGCTGTCGTTATAAACAGCACAATTCTTACATTTCTTTTTAAAAATGAACTGATTAAATTAGGAGAGTCTAGAATTAAAACAATAAAAATTCCAACTTTTATTTTAATTTTACATTTGTTTTTACTTTTAGGTATTATAATTTTTGTTCATGATTTAATAATTTTTATTGGAATTTTTTTAATTTTTTTAGTCAGTTGCTAATGCGTCTCAGACCAATATCAAGATAAATTGATTATCAATCTGAAGCTTTTAAAGGCAGTATAGTTTCACTTTTTTTAGCTGGATTAGTAGTTTTAGTGAGGCCAGTTGAAAAACTGGTGGCTCCAAATAGCTTCTTGGCTAAATTCAACTCCAGATCTTAGATTTTTATCAGCTATGTTTGACAACAGTCCTTTAACAGAACTTGGTATTAAACAGATAATGCTGCTCTTAGCATATGTTAGCCTCTATTGTTGACGGCCTATGCAGGATCAATGATTAAGTATGCGATCTGCAGCAGGGGCAGTTACTGGTGGTGGCTTAACTGTAATTGCCGAACGCACCAAATCCTGCTGGTTATTCTATTTTAAATAAAAAGTTGGCAGGTGACATTGCTTATATAGCCGGCTTTATATTTATTATGTTGATCTGGCGGTTGGAACCTACAATTGTTGCAATTATTTGCTAATAAAGTTAATATAAAAACACTAAAAATTTTTCTTATACTTAGATAATTGTATTAAGACAGCCAACTAATAGTTAAAATCATTTTAACACTCATTTTTGAAGTAACTTTTGCTGCATAAGGTGTTACTAAAAAACCGCCAATTATAAGTCCAGCTAAAGCTTCCCAGTCTGTAACTTTAACTAAAAATAAAAAAGAGGTGGCTGATGCTAAATTAACAAAAAATTCAGAAGCATTTACAGTTCCGATAACTTTTTTTGGCATCATTTTTCCACCTAATAAACTTGTGGTAACAACCGGACCCCAGCCACCACCTCCAGCAGCATCAACGAAATCCACCAGTGACGGCAAGAGGTGTAATAACTGAATTTTTTTGTTTAAAGTTGTAATTTTGATTTTTGCAAAAGCTTTAATTAGAAATACAATTAAATAAGAATTCTAACCTTAGTAATTATCAAGCTCCAGAATGGCGCCAACAATTCCAGGATAGAAGGATATTACGACTGATAAATAAGGAATTTTAATTTTAGTTATTATTAAAGCTCCAATAATTGCGCCTAATACACCTGGTATAATAAGTTTTTTAAATAATTTAGTATCGACATTTCCAATTCTCCAATGATTTAATCCTGAGGAACCTGAAACAAAAATTTCTGCGATATGAATGTAAGTAATAGCTTTAACAGCAGGAATTCCATAACCTAATAAGAATGCTGCGCCCGTTACTCCGTATGCCATGCCTAAACTACCGTCTATTAATGCTGCTATCGCTCCAAAGAACAATGCCCAAAAAAATAAGTCAGCATTAAAAGGTGTTGTGTCGGTTTCATGATAATAGGTTAACATGCTAATTGCAGAGATAACCAATAAACCAAATAAAATTCGAAATAGTTTATTACTCATTATATAAATTTATTATTTCTTAAATAATGTTATTAGTTAATAAGCATGTTTCAAGTATTAGATAAATTTAGACAGCCAATATTTGTATTAATTGCGGGCTCAGTTCTACTTGCACTTGCATTTGGAATTCGACATTCCTTTGGAATTTTTTTAATTCCTATTAGCGAAAAAAATCAGTGGGGCAGAGAAGTGTTTGCAATGGGCCTTGCTTTTCAAAATTTAATGTGGGGAATTTGGCAACCTTTTACCGGTAGAATTTCTGACAAGATCGGAGCTGGTATAGTCGTATTTGTTGGAAGCATTCTTTATTCTTTAGGATTATTTTTAATGGGATTTCTTTCTACTAAAACAGGATTTGTTATTGCTTCAGGAATTTTAGGAATTGGAATATCAGGTGTTACATTTCCAATTTTTGGTGCAATTAGTAGATCTGTAACACCAGAAAAAAGAAGTGTTTCAATTGGAATTGCAATGTCGAGTGCATCCCTTGGGCAATTTATAATGTTACCAGCAGCATTAGGTTTATTGCAAAACTTTGGTCCAACCTTAGCTTTTAGTATTTTATCTGCATTGACGATTATAATGTTAGCTCTTGCAATTCCTATGTTTGAAAAACCAACTCAACAAATGACTACTCAAGATTTGTCATTAAAAGAAATATTAACGGAGGCTTTTAGTCATAAAGGTTTCTGGCTGCTATGTTTTGGATTTTTTGTTTGTGGTTTTCATATTCTTTTTATTATGACACATGCGCCGGCATTTTTAATTGATAGAGGTCTATCACCCCAAATTGGAACTATTGTATTAGCTTTAATAGGATTATTTAATATTTTTGGCACTTATTATGCTGGATTTTTAGGATCTAAAATTAGAAAGCCTTTAATCTTAAGTTTTATTTACGCATCACGAGCAGTTATTATTTTAATTTTTATTTTATTTCCTGTTTCAAACTTAACGGCTTATGTTTTTGCATCTTTAATGGGAATACTTTGGCTTTCAACAATTCCACCTACCCAAGGAACCATAACGACTGTTTTTGGCGTTAAAAATATGAGCATGTTATATGGAATTGCTTTTTTGTTTCACCAAATTGGAGCTTTTTTAGGAGGTTGGTTAGGAGGTAAAGTTTACGATATGACAGGTTCTTATGATATTGTTTGGTATATTTCAATTGCACTTGGAATATTTGGGGCAATTATCAATTACCCAATTGAAGAAAAAACAATTACAAGGTTAGAAAGACAAGGGGCATGAAAAGATCTTTAATTTATCTATGGATTGGTTTTGGTTTATTTCTTTTAGCGGTTGCTTACTCGTATCAAAGTAAAGGAATGGAGCTTTATTTTCTGATATCTAAGCTTTGTTTTTAATTATTTATTACTTGTTTTCAATCCAAGATAAAATTGCAAAAAATAAAATAGTTCCAATAATTCCCACAGCAAAAAGTATTAGTCCAGTGATTAAAGTCATAAATATTTATTTTTGTTTAGGTGTAAATGTTTCAATTATATCTAAATAATATTGTTTTAAATATTCAATAAATTCATCGAGAAGATTAAAAAAATCTGTAAATTCAGGATTCTTACTAAGTATATATTCTTTATTTTCAAAACTAAAAACCATACCGATTATAAAAATAATAAAAAAAACTAAAAATACTTTATTATAATTTATTTTATTTTTATTCTGATATTTAATTGGGACATAGTTTTTACTAGCCTTTTCTTTTGCTGGTTTTTGATCTTTAACTTTTTCTTTCTCTTCTTCCTCTTTAATTAAATTTTCTTTTAAAATTTTAAATTCCTCAGAACTAGCAGGTTCTTGAAACCATCGTTGATCACAAACACCGCATTGGACTACTCGGCCATTTATACCTATTTCTTCAGCTTTAACGGCAAACTTATATTTTTTACAAGCACATTCAATAATCATTTAAAAATAATACGGTTTAATATTAAAATATCCTTGGCATTATCTACCACTAATAAATCATAATTTTTTTTTCTCTCCATAACTTTTTTGACTTCTGGATTATTAATTATTTTTTTAAAATTATTATTTTTTATAAAAGTTTTATTAACGCTTTTTTTAGTAGACTCCTCTATAGGCTTAATTTTTAAAATGTCATCTACAGCAGTTAGAATATCTTTTACAGGAATTTCACCTATATTTTTTGTCTTCGTGTCTTCGTTAGATTTTATTTTTAAAATATTATCTACGGCATTTAAGATATCTTTTACTGAGTAATCTTGCTTCATAAATATACTGTAATTCAATCTTATTAATCTTCAAGATTGTTTTATTGTGTTATTTTATTTTAATATAATTTTATTAAATATAAGTATTTGTCGACTATTTTTTATGTTTATGAACGCTTTTACTCATTATGTAGTCCATTAAAGCAAGCAAGACCCCGCTAGCAACAAATGAAAGATGAACAATTACGTACATAATAATTTTTTCACGATCATAATTATTTAAATTCATAAATATTTTTAAAAGGTGAATACCTGATATTGCAACAATCGAAGAAATTAATTTTATTTTTAGATCAGTAAAATCAACCGTTCCCATCCAATCTGGTTTATCTTCATGATTTTTAACATCAATTTTTGATACAAAATTTTCATATCCAGAAAATATAACAATTATCAAAAGGTTTCCCGCCAAAGAAATATCAACTAAACTTAAAATAAAAAGAAGAACTCCTGCAATATCAGTAGAATGAACAATGTGTAAAAAGTCGATTATCTCATGGATGAATTCATACAATAGCACAAGCAAGCTTAAAGAAAGTCCTAAGTAAAAAGGAGCTAAAATCCAACGTGATGCAAAAATTGTTTTTTCAAGTAAACCTTCAACTTTTTTCATAAATAATTTTTAAAACGTATATTTATAAAATTTTTTATAAAAAATACAGATATATTAGGGCTTGCTTAATTAGTTTAATAATTGTCTAATTGTAAAATTAATTATGCCTTCAGTCATTTTAAAAGATACGAAACTACAGGGTAATATAATTCAAAAAGATAGTATTACGATCGATGGAACTATCATCGGCGATATAAGAGCCGAAGAAGTTATTATAAACTCTAATGGAAATATAACCGGCAATATAATTGCAGATATTAATATTGAAGCAGCTGGACAGATAACGGGAGATCTTTCTTCAGATCGGATACATTTAAATAATACAGCAAAAATTAAGGGTAAATTATTTCATAGAAATTTAGTTGTGGATGAAGGAGCGCAATTAGAAATTGCAGCTTCAACAAGAAAAAAAATGATTGCTAATAAAGATTAATAATGTTTTTTAAATTAGATAAAAAATCTCAAAATCAAGTTCATGGCTTTTCTCATTTAGGAGAAAATTTACGATTTGAAGGCGAAGTAGATTGTAAGGGAGAAATTGAAATTGCAGGGAAAATAAAAGGCAATATTAGAGCAAAAAAATTAAAAATATTAGAAACTGGAAGCGTTAAAGGAAATGTGCAATCAGAAGATGTTGAAATTTTAGGACACATCGTTGGCAATATTGACTCTGTGAATATACATGTAGGTGAAAAAGGGGTAGTTAGAGGAAATCTTCATTTTGAAACTAATTTAACCGTTTTGCAAGGAGCTGATATTTCTGGTCATGTACAAAAGAATAAAAAAGAAAAAATTAAAAAAGCAGACACAGATAAAGTTAAGTATTTAGAACATAATAAAGTTGCTTCTTAATTAAATTTGGTGAAACAAAGCCAAATTATTATAAAACTGTTAATAATCTTATTATCTGATAAATGCTAGAATCTGTTATTAAATAATTATTAAATTTACCAATTAATTTTCCAAAATACTTAAATGATGAACTTTGAAGGCTTTAGCCTTTCGTCAAATTTAAAAAATTTATGCTAGAAGTCATACAGATAGATTTAGAGGAAATAAAGACTCAGAAGAATTTAAGCCTAAAAATATTGAAGGTTTTAAAGAACATAAGCTAAGAGAGGTGGTGAAAAAGATTACAGAAGAAAAAGTGACAGAGAAAAGCCAAGATTTTTTAGTAAAAAATCTAAAGACTTTAAAGATAGAAATTTTAATGCAGGTAATAGAAAAAAATATAAAAATAGAAGTCTTTTAATTAAAAAAATTTTCAAATGTCTTTTTTAAGAAAGAAAATTAAATTTTATTATTTTATATTACTTACTTCGCTCTTTATTACCTTTGTATATAATCTAAAATTTTTAAAAATTCTTTATGGCAATATTGGATTTTCTAGTTTTCCATCAATTTACTTTCTTTTTTGCAATTATTATTGCAATAATTTCTGCAATTTCAATTTTACTATTAATTTTTGGACAGAAGTATGTTCTTAAACCTTTAGCAATTTTTTTAATTATTCTTTCATCAATTTTAAGTTTTTATAACCATCAATATGGAGTCACCGTTGATGAGCAGATGATCATTAATACCCTTCAAACAGATTTGAAAGAAGCTTTGGACTTAATGTCTGTTGGCTTTTTTATTCATATTTTTTTTCTTGGCTTTATTCCGAGCGCTATTATTTATTTTGTTGAGATTGAATATGGATCTTTTAAAAAAGATTTACATTTTAAGACTATCTTTTATTGTAGTAGCTATTTTAATTATAACCATAATAACTTTTGCAAATTTCAAACAGGTAAGTTTTATTACAAGACAAAATAATAATCTTAATCAACATATTACCCCTCTATACACTTTAACCTCAACATACCGACTAGCAAAATTATCTTTACAAGCGGAGAGTAAATTTACGAAATTAGGAGAAGATGCAAAATTATTAAAACATAATAAAAAAATAATCGGAATAATGGTGGTGGGTGAGACAGCTAGAGCCGATCGATTTTCATTAAATGGATATTCAAAAGAAACTAATGCTTATTTAAAAGACAAGGGGGTCTTTAGCTTTAAAAATACAATATCTTGTGGCACTGCAACAGCCTATTCAGTTCCTTGCATGTTTTTTTTAAACGGAGAGAAAAATTATACTCAATCTAAAGCAAAAAATCAGAGCAATGTACTGGATGTTTTATCATTTGCTGGGGTGAAGACTATTTGGGTTAATAATAATTCTAGTTGTAAGAATGTTTGCACTAGAATTGAAACATTAAATATTATTACAAGCTCTGGCGGAGAAGATAAAAATACGATTTTAGATGAAAAATTATTAGATACAACAAATCAAATATTAAAAAATAATAAAGGAGATATTTTAATTGTTTTGCATACGATGGGATCGCATGGACCTAGATATTATAAAAGATTTCCTCAGAAATTTGCAAAATTTAAACCATTTTGTAATAATGATACACCCCAAAACTGCAGTAAAGAAGAGTTAAGCAATGCCTTTGACAATACAATTGTTTATACTGATTATGTTCTCTCAAGACTGATTGATATTTTAAAAGATAAAAAAGAATATGATACATTTTTATTTTATGCTTCAGATCATGGAGAGTCATTAGGAGAGAATGGAATTTATTTACATGGCTTACCAAAAAAAATAGCACCAAAAGAACAAACAAATTTTGCAATGATTTTATGGCTCTCAGATCAAATAGTTAAAAACCAAAATATTAATTTATCCAAGATTAAAAACATGGCTAATAAAGAATTAAATCATGACTATCTTCCTCATACTTTGCTTAATTTATTTAAAGTTCAAAGTTCTGTTTATAAAAAAGATTTAAGTTTAGTTAACTAATGGAAAAATACATAACCTATATCGGTTTTTTCTCAGGTTTTTGCACAACAATTGCTTTTGTTCCCCAAGCTTATAAAGTTTGGAAAACTAAAAGTGCTAAAGATATATCTTTGTGGATGTTTTTAATATTTACAATTGGTGTTGCTAGTTGGTTAGTCTATGGAGTTTTGACTAACAATTTACCCATAATATTTGCAAATATTGTAACTTTATTTTTGGCGTTTTTAATTTTAGTTGCAAAAATTAAATTTAATTAAAGTTTAGAGTAATATCCAAATTTTGAGGACTATGGGTAAGTCTGCCAATAGAAATTCTATTTACCCCTGTTTTTGCATATTCAAGAATATTTTTCTCATTAATATTACCAGAAGCTTCGGTTTCGTATTTGTCACCAACTAAATTTAAAGCCTTTTTAATTTCATCTGGCTTCATATTGTCTAATAATAATCTATTAAAATTAAGGGTTTGAATAGTTTCTAACTGACTCAAGGTGTCTACCTCTACTGTTATAATTTTTCCACTTTTGTTTAATCTTAGAGCATTTTGAACAAGATCAAATATATTTTGTGATGCAGAAATATGATTGTCTTTTATAAAAATTTCATCAAATAAATTAAATCTGTTGTTAGTCCCACCGCCAAGAGTTACCGCATATTTTTGGATTGCTCTCAGGGTCGGTAAAGTTTTTCTAGTGCAACAAATCTTTGTTTTGTATTCTTTAACTAAATTAACATAATAATTAGTTTTGGTTGCAATCCCAGAAATTAAACCTAAGAAATTAATAGCTGTTCTTTCAGACTTTAAAATAGAGCCAGTTAATCCTTTAATTTCTGCAATAATATCTCCTTTTTTTATAGAGGAGCCTTCTTGAACTTTTTTCTTAAATTTTGTTTTTTTATCAATTTGTTTAAAAGATTCATCTGCAAAATCTAATCCTCCAATAATCCCATCTTCATTTGCAATAATTTTTGCAGAAGTGATAGAATTCTTATTTACCAAAAGATCGGTGGTAATGTCTTTTTGAGCTTGATCTTCAAATAAAGAGGCGCCAACAATACTTTTTATATAACCACTAGTGATAAGTTTAGATTTTGACATTCTTTAAGCAACTTTTTGTATGTATTCTTTTTTATTTAAGAACTTTTCTAATTCTTTTAATGTAATTTGTTTTCTAAATAAGAATTTATCATCGGTAGTTGGATAATCGCTTCTAAAATGAGCTCCTCTACTTTCTTTTCTTAAGTATGCTGAATAAGTAATAAGTCTTGATACTAAAATCATATCTTTAAGTTTGGCTGACAAATTTTTTGCTTCTCTTTCTATTCTATCAATTTCAATAAATGCTTTTTTAAGTTTTTGTTCATTTCTATAAACGCCGACTAAGTCACTCATAATATTTCTAAGCTGCCAAATATATTTTTTTGCTCTAATTCGTGATGATGTTTTTTCTTTTGGTAAATATTTTTGAAAATTAATATTTTTATCATCTGCATTATTAAGTGCTTCATTATTAATAGAGGTCGCTATTCTTTTGCCAAAAACAAAAGCTTCAAGTAATGAATTAGAAGCAAGTCTATTTGCTCCGTGAGCACCTGTTGAAGAAACTTCTCCACAAGCCCAAAGTCCTTTAATAGATGATTTTCCATTCTCATCAACTAACACTCCCCCCATATGATAGTGAGCTGCAGGGGTTACAGGTATTTTTTCTTTGGTAAAATCAATGTTTGCTTTTTTTAAAAAACTATATGCACTTGGAAACATAGTTTCTAGTTTCTCATTAGAAAATTTTCTACAATCTAAAAATGTTGAATGCCCAAGATCATTTAATCTTTGTAGTTCACGAGCAACAATATCTCGAGGAGCAAGATCTCCATTTGGATGAACTGATTTCATAAACTGACGATCATTTTCATCTACTAATTTAGCGCCATCTCCTCTCAGTGCTTCAGTTAATAAAGGCGTTGGGTCAAGGCCTACATCCATTCCTGTTGGATGAAATTGTACAAATTCCATATCACAGAGAACAGCACCAGCCCGAGCTGCCATTGCTATGCCTTCACCGTAAATATCTCTTGGATTTGTTGTGTGTTCATAGATACTACCAAGACCTCCTGTTGCAAGAACAATATTAGGCGATTTAAAAAATGTGAAATTATCAACTACATTTTTTCCAACATGGCGGCCGATTAATCCAATAACCTTATTATTTTCAGTTATGATTTCATCAATTGTTACGTCTTCTAGAATAGTAATATTTTCTAATTTTTGGATGTTATTAATTAAAGTTTTTATAATCTCTCTTCCTGAACTATCACCGTTTACTTTTAAAACTCTACGTCTACTATGAGCAGCTTCTTGAGACATTAAAAAATTTTCAAGATGATCTTTATCAAAATTAACTCCTTTTTCTTCTAGAAATTTAATAATCGAAGCAGCCTCATCAGTTATAATTTTAACAATTTTTTCATCGCTTAATCCTGAACTTGCTTTAATGGTATCTTCAAAGTGAATTTTTGGACTATCATCTTTACCAATAGCTGCAGCAATACCTCCTTGAGCCCAAGCACTAGAAGATGCTTCACCTAATTTTTTTTTAGAAATTAAAGTAACTTTTCTTGGATAAAGACAGATTGCAGTCATTAATCCAGAAATTCCAGATCCAACAACAATAACGTCAGTAGTGTGTAAACTTTCCATTAAGCAAGACTAGATTGACGACCCACTTTTATCATACGCTCAATAGGAAGTTTTGCTCTATCAATAATAGATTTATCAATTAAAACTTCATTAGTTTCATTAACTAAACAATCATAGATTTTTGGTAATTGTATTTTTTTCATATGAGGACATAAATTACATGGTCGAACAAAATTGGTGTTAGGATTTTCAACTTGAACATTGTCACTCATTGAACATTCTGTAACCAAAAATACATTCTTAGGTTTATTATTTTTAACATATTGAATCATTCCAGATGTAGATCCTGTAAAATCAGAAGCTTTAATAACATCTTGTGGGCACTCGGGGTGCGAAACAATTACTAAGTCAGGATAATTTTTTCTAAGTTGATTTAATTCTTCAGCAGTAAATTGTTCATGAACCATACATTTTCCATGCCAAGGAATAATTTTAACTTTTGTTTGTGATGCAACGTATTTTGCAAGATAGACATCTGGTAAAAATATAACTTCTTTTACCCCTAAAGACTCAACAACTTTTACACCATTAGCTGAAGTACAACAAATATCTGTTTCAGCCTTAACCTCAGCCGATGTATTAACATAAGTCACCACTGGAACACCTGGATATTTTTTTTTTAATTTTCTAACATCTTCTGCGTTAATAGATTCAGCGAGGGAACAACCAGCATTCATATCTGGAATAAGAACTTTTTTATTAGGAGACATAATTTTTGCGGTCTCAGCCATAAAGTGAACGCCTGCCATAATAATAATATCTGCTTTAGTTTTTCCAGCTTCAATGGCTAAAGTTAACGAGTCACCAATAATATCAGCGACACCATGATAAATTTCTGGTGTTTGATAGTTATGCGCTAAAATAACTGCATTCTTCTTTTTTTTTAATTCATTAATTTTATAAATATAAGGAGCAAATAGTGGCCATTCTAATTTAGGCACCACAGACTTTATTTTTTGGTAAACACCAGATGTATTTTTTTCAATTTCTTTTGTAAATTCTAATTGAGAACTCATAAATTTTTATAATTTATTAATGATAATTGACTAAGTTATTATAGTAAAATTAATATTTAAATTAGTTAAAAGGACGCTATTTGCGGTCATGTTGGAATTGGTAGACAAGCTTGGTTGAGGGCCAAGTGGAGTAATCCATTGAGAGTTCAAGTCTCTCTGACCGCACCATTTAATTAGATAGTCATCCAGTTTGGGATGTTTATTTTTATAAATCCCGTTTCTGTCTTTAAATCTTTATCAATAATTAAATTTTTATTTTCATTATTAATTTTGATTAGTGCAAATGGAAATAAATCATCTATCAAGATTTTTCCAATCTCTTCATTATTTAAATTAACTTTTTGACCTTCTTTAACTTTTCCATTTATTATTTGTAGTGCGAATAATCTTTTATTAACCTTGTTTTTTAAATGCATTCGAGCTGTGTTTTCTTGACCAATATAACATCCTTTTTTTTGATCAATTCCATTTAGTTCAAGAAAGTTAGCCTCAAGAGCAAATAATTGATTTTGTAATTTTTGAATATCTTTGCATGGAATACCGAGATTGAATAATTTTTTTTCTAATAAATTTTTTTCATTTGATAGTTTTATATGTAAGTCATTTAAAAATTCTTTAATTTTAGATTGTTCTACAATTGCTCTTGCTAAAGTTTTTTTTATTCGTGGATCTTCAAAAATTATATAATTTTTATAATTAATTAAATTAAGCTTATTAACATTAAGACTTATAAATTTTTCAAAAGGAATATCGACACTTATTAAATTATTTTCAATTTTTATCTCAACCTTAGATCTTAATTTGTAATTGTGGAGCTTATCAAATAATTCTTTTATTAACTCATTATTACATTCAATAAAAAAAATATTTTTTTTTTTTAAAATAATAAATTCGAATAAAAATTTTCCTTGAGGAGTTAATAATGAGGTGAATATGCAGTTATTATCTGTTACTTTTTTAATATCATTAGAAATAATATTTTGAATGAATTCAGTACTATCTTCTCCGCTAATACTTATAAAACCTTTTGAAGTTATGTAAGCTTTATCCGTTTCCATTATTGTACGTTTATCTGCTTTGGTGTATTAAATTTTAGATGTCCAATATATATGATTTAATTATAAAAAACGGCAACTGTTTTATAAATAACAATCTTACTCAAACTGATATTGGAATTAAAAATAATAAAATTATTAAAATAGGCTCAATCGACAATGGCGCAAATAAAATTTTGGATGCAAAGGGACTTACAATTATTCCAGGTGCTATTGATACACAGGTTCATTTTAGAGAACCCGGAAATCCAGATAAAGAGGATTTAGAGAGCGGGAGTAAGGCTGCAATTTTAGGAGGAATAACTTCTATTTTTGAAATGCCAAATACAAATCCAACAACAGATAACTTTGAAAGATTTCAAGAAAAACTAGATAGGGCAAAAAATCGAATGTATTGTAATTATGCATTTTATTTTGGAGCTACAGAAAATAACTTCGAACTGATAAAGCAAACAGCAGATTTAGAGGGATGCTGCGGAATCAAAATGTTCGTTGGTTCCTCTACTGGAACATTACTTGTAAAAAAAGATGAAGCTATTGAAGAAGTTATCAGAATAAGCCCAAGAATTGTTTCAATTCATTCTGAAGATGATGATTTATTGCAAAAGAAAAAGATTTTAATTGAAAAAGGGAATGTTAAGACTCATCCTGTTTGGAGAGACTCTGAAGTTGCAATGACTTCTACTAAAAAAGTAGTTGGTTTTGCAAATAAACATAAAAAAAGAATACATATTTTACATGTGTCTTGTAAAGAGGAGATAGATTTTTTAGCAAATAATAAAAAATATGTAACCGTTGAAACAACACCACAATTCTTAACTTTATTTGCACCTGATTGTTATGAGGAACTTGGAACTTTAGCGCAAATGAATCCTCCCATTAGAACAAAAGATCACCAAGTTGTTTTATGGAAGCGGTTATTAGATGGTACTATTGATGTACTCGGATCAGATCATGCTCCACATACATTAAAGGAAAAACAAAAATCATATCCAGATAGCCCCTCTGGTTTGACTGGCGTTCAGACTATGCTTCCTATTATGTTAGATCATGTGAATAATAAAAAACTTACATTTCAAAGATTAGTTGAATTGTTAAGTATTAATCCTTGTAAAATTTTTAATATAAAAAAAAGAGGAGAGATTAAGGAAGGTTATTATGCAGATCTTACCATCATTGATATGAATTTAACTTTTAAAATTACTAATGATTGGATTGCAAGTCGATGTGGATGGACACCATTTAATAATAAGACGGTAAAAGGTTTTCCAGTTGGAACTATCGTTAACGGTAAAGTTGCTTCTTGGGATAAAAAAATAGTTGATAATAAATTTGGAGAACCTTTAGAATTTTAATTTTTTATTATTCCAGCTTCAATTAAAGAAGATTTTATTTCATCTAAAATAACAGGATCATCAATTGTTGCAGGCATTTTATAAGGAACTTGATCTGCTATTTTACTAACTGTTCCTCTTAAAATTTTTCCAGATCTTGTTTTTGGAAGTCTTTTTACAACGACTATACTTTTAAAAGCTGCCACAGGCCCAATTTTATCTCTGATCATTTGAATACACTCTTTTGAAATATCTTCAGGTTTTTTTGTTACCCCAGATTTTAAAACAATTAAACCAAGAGGTATTTGTCCTTTTAAATTGTCGGCAATTCCAAGTACGGCGCATTCTGCAACACTAGTATTTTCTGATAATATTTCTTCCATTGATCCCGTTGAAAGTCTATGTCCTGCAACGTTAATAATGTCGTCAGTTCTAGACATAATCCATACATATCCATTTTCATCAATGTGTCCGGCATCGTAAGTTTTGTAATAACCTTTATAAGGATCCATGTAGTTTTCTTTATATCTTTTGTCTGCCTTCCATAATGTCGGAAAGGTTCCTGGAGGAAGAGGCAATTTAACTACTACATCGCCCATTTCTGATGATTTAGCTTGCGTACCATCAGGTTTTAAAATTTGAATGTTATAACCAGGAACTGCTTTACCTGCAGAGCCATATTTGGTCTCAAACAAACCAAGACCTGCACAATTAGCGCTAATTGCCCAGCCAGTTTCGGTTTGCCACCAATGATCTATTACAGGTTTTTTTAATAAGTTTTCAGCCCATTTAATTGTATCTGGATCAGCTCTTTCCCCTGCTAAAAATAATATTTCAAATTTTGATAAATCATATTTTTTAAAAAATTTTCCCTCAGGATCTTCTTTTTTTATAGCTCTAAAAGCGGTAGGTGCAGTAAATAATGATTTAACTTTATGTTCTGATATTACTCTCCAAAAAGAACCCGCATCTGGAGTGCCAACAGGTTTTCCTTCATATATTATTGTTGTACAACCATGAAACAATGGTCCGTAAACAATATAGGAGTGACCTACTACCCAACCAATATCACTCGCAGACCACCAAACATCGCCAGGGTTAATATTATAAATATTTTTCATTGACCATTTTAAAGCAACGATATGACCCCCAATGTCTCTAACAATTCCTTTAGGAGTTCCTGTTGTCCCAGAAGTGTAAAGAATATAAGAGGGGTCATTTGCATTCATGTGTTCACAGTCAACTTCTTTTGCATTCTTAATAAAATTTTGCCAACTAATATCGTTATCTCCTAATTCAACAGAATTATTTTCTCTTTGAAATATTACGCATTTTTTTGGTTTAATAGTTGCAAGTCTTATAGCTTCATCTAAGAGTGGTTTGTATTGAACAGTTCTTCCAGGTTCAAAACCACAAGATGCAGAAATAATTAACTTTGCTTCAGAGTCATTAATTCTTGCCGCAAGTTCATTTGCTGCAAAACCACCAAAAACAACCGAATGAACAGCTCCTATTCTTGCACAAGCTAGCATAGCAAAAACTGCCTCTGGGATCATTGGCATATAAATAATGATACGATCCCCTTTTTTTATTCCAAATTCTTTTAGCGCTCCTGCAAAAGTTGAGATTATTTTTTTTGCTTCAGAGTAACTAAATGAAATTTTTTTTGAAGTAACTGGGCTATCATAAATAATAGCCTTACGAGATCCATTTCCTTCCTCGACGTGCCTATCGATTGCATTATAACAAGTATTAATTTTTCCCTCAGGGAACCAACGATAAAAAGGAGGGTTAGATCTATCTAAAACTTTTTTATAAGGCGAAAACCATTTAACGTCTTTTGCAGCTTCGTCCCAAAATTTTTCAGGATCTATGATTGATGCTTTGTATAAATTTTCGTATTTATTACTCAATTTTTTTCCTAAAAATTATTAAGTAAAATTTATTGTAAACCAAAAGTTAAGCACTTTCAAAGCTAACAATTTTAATAATTTTCTGAAAAATAGTGCAAGATTATATGAGGAAGCGTTAAAGAAGCTAAACCAATAAAGATAATTTTTTCAGCTGACATTTTCAAAAAAGGTTAAAATTAATTAAAAAAATTAAACAAAAAAATAAAATGAAAAAAGTCAGCAAAGTTAAAAATAATGACTGCTTGAGAAATATTTTTAATCCTTTAAATAATTTTGGATCAAGTTCATTAGAAATATGAAGAATATTTTTAAGAGAATGCATGAAACAAAAATATAATGTAAATGCGACGATTGGATTAAATAAATAAAATGTAATAACGATTAAATAAATTTCAAATATAATTGCAATTAAATCATTTCTTTTTAATTTTTTTTTTAGAAAAATAAATAAATAAAATAAAATTTGTATAGATAAATTTATTATTAAAATAAACTTTACGTTATTATTTGACAACATCACATAGTTTTTTGAAAAAAGTATTGTATTAAAAATTAAATTAGTTTTTTCAAAATTAAAAAATAATGGAAGCAGTATAATTAATGAACCTTTTAAAAAATAAATTAGCAGATGATGTTTGTATTTTTTATTTAAATAAATTTCTAAATCTTCCTTTCCAAAATGCAAAGAAGATACAATTAGAAAAGTTATTAGTGCAACTAATGGGCTTATATACCAAATGATCAAAACAAAGATAGCTAATGTAAAATAAGTAAAATAAAAAATAAAACGCCAATTTTTAAATTTGTTATAAAATAGCTTCTCACCTTTTTTACCATCATAAGCCCCATGTGATACTCCAACTGTTGCAATTAATAAAAAACAAAAAAAATATTTATATTCAGAAGGTATTTCTAAAAAAAAATTAATTATTGCTAAAATAGAAATTAAAAATAAAAAATAAATATTAATGCTATTAAGATTTTTCTTTAAATTATAATTCATGGATTAAAAGTTTAATAACTTTTTAATAAAAATTAATTTCGGCATACTTAAAATTATTTTTAAATCTTGAAAAAAATTACTTTGATTAGATAAGAAGTTAATAATATCTATTGCTTTATTTTTTTTAAAAAGTCTAAAAAAAATTTTGTGCATATTTTCTTTTTCTGCAAGCAATACTTTAATAAATATTTTGTCTAAAAAGTTATATTTTGATTGTATTGGATTATTAATAATAATTTGGTTTTTAATAAGCTTCTGAACTAATTCCTTAGTGAATTTTTGAATATTTAAAAAAGTGTACCCAGTGCTTTTCCTTGTAAGATTTGCCGAAGTGCCAATTTTTATTATTTTTTTAGAACCAGTTATATTCTGGAAATGAAACATCGGGATGGATCCCATTTCATTATAATTAATTGTGTATTCTTTTTGGTAATTTAAATTTTTTTTTATATATTCATTAATTTCCGAAATATATTTATCTTTTGTAAAGTTTTGTTGATCTGAGATCCAAGTTGTCTCTATAAATATTTTTTTGTCACTTATAGGCAGTGTATAAAAAAAGTGAGTCCAATTACTTTGGTTGCAATTAAAGTCCATTAGAATTGGGTATTTACTTTGGTTTATGGGTTCATTTAGATGTACTTCGCAACCATAAAAGTGCTGATAAATCTTGGTATCATTAGTATTAATGTTTTTTAATGAACTATCAAAAACTAGATTTGCCTTAAATATCTCATTATTACTTTTGATTATTATTTGATCGTTTTGTTCGTTAATTTCATCAATGTTACGATCCAAAAAAAAATTAATATTTTTGTTACTGCTTACACTATTTAATATCTTATTATAAAATTTTTCACTATCCACAGATTGGTAGTTAAAATCTTTGCAGTCTAAAATTATTTCCTCATTATCTTTTATAATTACTTTGTCCCATTTATTTAATAGACAGTCCGAAAATGAATGTTCATAAACATCCCAATAGGACCAAATTTTATCTTTATTAAATTGTTTTCTTTTATCAAAAATTGCACAAGTTTTATTTTTTAGAATATCACTTTTATTCATTTCATATAAAAGAGATAAGCCAGAGCATCCAGCTCCTATAATTATATAATCGTAATTACTCATCAAAAATTATTAATTTAATATTTAAGATTGAAAATAAAGAATATTTTCAAAGTAATAAATAATTTTTCTAAAAAGCTAACATATACTCTCGAACTAAAATATTTATTAAAATTACTATTAATAATCTTAATTCCAATTTTCTGATATAATGAACTGGCCAAAAGTATTGGATATCTAATTGATCGAGGTAGATATTTTATTCCTTCATTGCCACTTTTGTAAAATTTTTCAGATAAAAGAATAATTTTAGTTATAGCTGCAAATAATTTATTACGATCAAATTTTTTATTAACAATATCTTCTGCTCTAACATTAATATCTAAATATTCTTGCGGTAAATAAATTCTTCCTAATTTTGCATCAATTAATACATCTCTTGCTATATTAGTTAATTGCATAGCAATACCAAGATCGATGGCATGTTTTATTGCTTTAGGATGCGATGTACTAAGTATATGTGCCATCATAGCTCCCACAGTCCCTGCCACATAATATGAATATTTAATAATTTCTTTTGTTGATTTAATTTTTACAATTTTTGTATCTAATTTTATTCCGTAAAATAAATCATTAATAAATTTTTCTGGAATATTATATTTATTTTTAATTTTTTTAAATTTATTAGTAATTATATTTTTAGATTTTACATTTGAATATTCTTTTATAAATTTATCAATTTTACTTTTTGAATTTTTATTTTTATCAACTAGGTCGTCAGCTACTCTACAAAACGCATAGAGTATTGCGCAGTCAGCAAATATTTCTTTTTTAAGAAATTTTCCTGCCCAAAAAAAAGATTTGCCATAATGTCTAATATAAAATTCTAATTTCATTAAATTTGGGGCACAATTTTATCTATAATTTTAGCTGATGATAAAACTCCTGGAATACCAGCTCCTGGATGGGTTCCTGCTCCAACAAAGTATAAACCATTAAATATTTCTGATTTATTATGAAATCTAAAATAAGCAGATTGTGAAAACAAAGGTTGAATTGAAAATCCTGATCCATGAAGCGTTCTAAGTTCTTTTTCAAAGTAATCGGGCGTAATGTAAAAATCATTTTCAATATTTTCTTTAATATTAGGCAATAAAGTTGAACTTAACTTTTCTATTATTATTTTTTTGAATCTTTCAGCTTCGATATTCCAATTTATCTTAGATAAATTATTTGGCACCGGCACTAATACATAAAAACAATCTTTATCTTTTGGAGCCATAGTAGGATCTGTAGCGGTGGGTCTATGAAGATAATAACTTATATCATCGGTTAATATTTTTTTATTAAAAATCTTATTTAATAAATCTTTATAAGTATCACCAAAATAAATTGTGTGATGTTGGATTTCATTATATTTTTTTTTAGATCCAAAATAATAAACAAATAAACCCATTGAATAATTCATTCTTTTTATTTTTTCTTTAAAGAAAATATTATTTTGTTTTTGATCTAATAAATATTTATAAACAAAAGGTGGGTCCGCATTACAAACAACAGTTTTTGCATTTATTATTTTATTATTTTTAGTCACGACTCCACAAATTTCTTTTTTATCTGTCAATATTTTAACTACTTCGTCATTTTTAATAATTTTAATTCCAATTTCATTCATTAATTTTTCTAGTGCCTGAAACAATTCTTCCCGTGCCTCCCAAGAGCATAATGAACTCCCCATTTTTTTTCTAGAAATAATATCAATGTATAAATTGAAGTTGTCGAAAAAGGATTTCCACCAACTAAAAGCGGATGGACACTGAATACTTTTTTTAATTTTTCGTCTTTTATAAATTTTGATACAAATTTATATACTGATAAATAGCTTTTAAGTATGAATAACGAAGGTATTTGTTTTAACATGAAAAGAAAATTAGAAAATGGTTTATCTGCTAATTCTACATAACCTTTGTTAAATATTTTTTCAGAGAATTTTAATAGTTTCTCAAATCCAGCAATGTCAGTAGAATTAAATTTTGATATTTCTGATAAATTTTCTTTATGATCATCTGTATAATTAAATTTTGATAAATCACTAAATACAAATTGGTACCAAGTTTTTAATGGGACAATTTTTACATAATCGTTAATATTTTTTTTAAATAGTATAAAAAGTTCTTTAATTAGATATGGGGCTGTTATTACCGTTGGACCCGCATCAAAAGTATATCCATTCTTATAAAATGTTCTTGCTCTTCCACCTAAATCAGAATTTTTTTCAATTAACGTGACATCATAATTTTTAGCTTTCAATCTAATAGCTGATGCAATACCTCCAAGACCAGAACCTATAACTATTGCTTCTTTATTCATTAATTTATTTATTAATATTTCAATTTAGACGATAATTATAATTGAAAAAAAGTCTTATAAATTGCTACTTTATTATGTTTTAATTATCTTTTAAAAATTCACAAATTGCATTAATTTTAATATCACTTAAATAAACAAACGGGGATTTAATGAAAACAACACTTCTACAATCAAGTGATTTAACTGGAATTTCATTCTGGTTAATATCCATGGCCTTGTTAGCTAGTACGTTTTTCTTTTTTATAGAGAGAAATTCAGTAAAAGCTTCATGGCGAACTTCTATGACTTTATCTGGTTTAGTTACAGGTATTGCTTTTGTACATTACATGTATATGAGAGAAGTTTGGGTCAGCACAGGGACGTCACCAACTGTATTTAGATATATTGATTGGTTGTTAACAGTTCCTTTATTAATGGTTGAATTTTATTTTATTCTTTCAGCTGTTAAAAGAGTTTCAGCAGGAATTTTCTGGAGACTCCTTATAGGAACATTAGTTATGTTAATAGGCGGATACCTTGGCGAAGCTGGATATATGAATATTAATGCTGGCTTTATTATTGGTATGGCAGGATGGATCTTCATTCTATATGAAGTTTTCTCAGGTGAAGCTGGTAGAGAAGCAGCAAGATTATCAGGTGCCGCAAAAGACTGTTTCGAATTCTGCAAATGGATCGTGACAATCGGCTGGTCAGTATACCCATTAGGATATCTTTTTGGATATATGACAGGTTCTGCAAACGAGGTGACTTTAAACCTTGTTTACAACTTAGCGGACTTTATTAACAAAATATTATTCGGTTTAGTTATTTACAAAACTGCATCAAGTTTAACACCAGCAGGTAGTAAGTAATTATAATTAATTAATTTTTTTAAAAAGGCCCTCAAGATTTTCTTGGGGGCCTTTTTTATTGAGCCAAATAAAGTTCTTATTTAAAATTAAATTACCCTTCTTATAAGAAATTCCATTTTTAAAATCCTTTTTTAAAAAGTAAGCGCCGTCAAGGTCAAGAAATTTACAATATTTTGCAATTGTTAACGCAGGAACAATTGAAAGTGAAGAGCTAACCATGCATCCAAGCAGAATTATTTTATTTTTTCTTTTTAAAAATTTAATAATTTCAAGACTTTTATCTAAACCGCCAAATTTATCTAACTTTATATTTACAACTTGATAATATTTTAAAATTTTATTTTTATTTTTAATATGAAAAGACTCATCTGCACAAAATAATATTTTTGTCTTAATATTTTTAAGTTGATAATCTAGTCCATATTTAAACGGTTGTTCTATAATTATTACATTTAATTTTTCTAAATTTTTAATAATTTTTTTCAATAAAATTAAATTTAATCCTTCATTTGCATCAACTATTATTTTTGATTTAGGGCATTTTTCGCTTATAAATTTTATTGTTTTAAGAATGTTATTCTTATTAACTTTTACTTTAATAAAATTAACATCTCTAAATTTATGAATTATTTTCTCAAGCTTTTTTTGATTGAATATTGGAATGGTAATTGAAGTTATATATTTTTTTTTTAAATAATATTTATTATTATTTTTAATATTAAGATGTTTAAAAGCTAATTCTAGAGCGTTTCTTAAAGATAAATATTTAATTTTCTCAAATCTATTTTGTTTAATTAATTGAATGATTTTATATTTATTATTTTTTAAATATGTAAATATTTTTTTTTGGTTCTCACCATATCTTTTGTAAGGGACGCATTCAGAAAAACCGCTTCTGTTACTTTTAGTAAGTTTTATTATTATCGTTTTTATGAATTTTTTGCTATCTCTTGATATTCTAAAAGAATCTTTTAAAAAAAATTTTTTTTTAACAAATTGTAATTTTAAAAACATAAATTCACTGTTATATGATCTAAAGTTTTTAACTTAATGCCAAAAATTATTTATATAGAACATAACGGAAAAGAACATCAAATTGAAATGCCAATTGGTTTTTCGATAATGGAAGGGGCTATAAAAAATTCTATTCCAGGAATTGATGCTGATTGCGGAGGTTCATGTGCTTGCGCAACTTGTCATGTTTATGTAGATGAAAAGTTTTTAAATAAGATTCCAAAAGCGCAAGAGTCAGAGCAAGATATGATTGATTTTGTTCAAGATGCTAATGAATTTAGCAGATTAAGTTGTCAAATTATCATTACAAATGATCTTGATGGTATAGTAGTTAGAATGCCAAAAAAACAAAGTTAATATGACAATAAAAACCGACGCCGTAATTATTGGAGCTGGACCTGTTGGGTTATTTTCTGTTTTTGAACTTGGAATTTTAGGTCTTAATGCTCATGTGATTGATAATTTAGATAAAATAGGCGGGCAATGCATAGAACTTTATCCTGATAAGCCTATCTATGATATTCCTGGGATTCCAGATTGCACTGGAGAAAGTTTAATTAAAAATTTATCAGAGCAAATAAAGCCTTTTAAACCAGAGTTTCATCTTAATCAAAGAGTTAACGAATTAAAAAAAATAAATAAATTATGGCAGCTGATTACTAGTGATAATAAAATTTTTGAAACACCAAATATTATTATAGCTGGTGGAGTTGGATCTTTTGAACCAAGAAAAGTAGATATTAAAAATGTTGTAAAATTTGAAGGGAAGGGTTTTTATTATTCTGTTAAAGATAAGTTTAAATTTAAAGATCAGGTAGTTGCTGTATTTGGCGGGGGAGACTCAGCTTTAGATTGGACTTTAGAATTATCAAATATTGCAAAAAAAGTTTATTTAATTCATAGAAGAGATGATTTTAAAGGCGCTCCACATACATTAAATAAAATTAAAGAAATTGCAAAGACAGGAAAAGTTGAAATTAAAACCTTTTATCAACTTAAGGGAATTAATGGAGAAGAAAAACTAGAAAATATTGAAATTCAAAAAAATAATGATGCAATAGAGATTTTAAAAACAGATTCTGTAGTAGCTTTTTTTGGACTTAAAATGGAGCTTGGACCAATTGCAAATTGGGGATTAAATTTAGAAGAAAAGTGTATTTTAGTTAATACAAAAAATTTTCAAACTAATGAGGAGGGTATTTTTGCAATCGGCGATATTTGTACTTACCCCGGGAAGTTAAAGTTAATTCTTTCAGGTTTTCATGAGGGTGCTTTAGCTGCTAGAGAATGTTTTACTAGGGCAAGACCCAATGAAAATTTTGTTTTTCAATATACAACTTCATCTACTCAAATACACAAACGCTTAGGTATTAAGTAGACTTTTTAAGAGTAGTTTTTTTGATAAAGAGCTAAAAGAGAAAAAATAATCAAGATATTTATAATAGCAACTGGTAATACGAGTAATAAAAAAATACTTTTAAAAAAATACAATACAAAAGCTGCATATATTAAAAAAAATATAGATAACCTAATAGCAGCCTCTTTCCAAAAGATAGATATAATCAATAAAGAATGTCTAATAAGTTTTAAAAAACTCATTTTGGTGGGCCCGTGATATCGGACTCCTCTGATGGATGGTATGTTTTTTTTATTTTTTATAAATTTTGCAATAGTGCCGGAAAAGCTTACAAAAAGATTTTTATTAGAAATTATTAATTTTAGATCTTGTTTAGGAATACACATGAAATTTCCAAATTTTATTGAGTAACCAGTTAAAATTAGAGTTAATATTTTATGACAATGATAAGATAATTTAAAAAAAGTACTTTCGGAGCGTTTGATGCGATTAGCAGTTATTGTTGAGGAGGGTTGTTCAAGTGATTTTAAAATTAATTCTTTTACCTCTTCTGGTCTGTCTTCACCATCCCCATCCATAACAATTAAATAATCAAAATCATTTTTTTTACTTAAATAATTGATTCCATTTGCAATACTTTTGCCGTGACCAATATTTTTAGGATTTTTAATTATTTCTATATCTAGAAATGAATCAAATTCTATTTTTTTATTTAATTTTTCACTTGAGCAGTCATCAATTACTAAAAATTTTAAGTTAGCTAGATTACTGATTTTTAAATTATGAATATTGTTTAATAAGGTTAAAAGAGATTCCCAGTCATTAAAAACTGGAATTAATATTTTATAAGTTTTCATTTATTTAGAAAATAAAACAAACATCATGATTATCTATTTTTTTATACATAATATTTTTAATATTTACATTTTTAAGATTGCATAAACTTGCACCAACATCTTTTGCAATAATAACTGCTGGTTTTTTAAAAAAATCATTATTTTCTTCTAAAAAAACTTTCGGTCTATTATTCAAATGATAAGATAAATTTCCAGCATACCACTCAGAAAAACCAACATGATATATCTTTTCTTTAGAGAAATTTTTCCATTCTTTTTCAATTTCAATTGCTATTTTTTTTCCTTCATAACCTGTTCTGCTATCAGAATAGATCGATCTTAAAGAATAGAGTATTGGGGATAGAACTAAAAATATAATTAATAAAAAAATAAAATTTTTCAATTTTTTTACATTTATTTGATCTTGATATAAAAATATAAAAAAAATTCCAATTAAGGAATAAAACGGAATCATCCACATAGTTCTAATTCTTGAACCGGTTATTATTGAGGTTATTAAAATTAAAATGAATGGGAGTAGAAAAGAAAATAGCAAAAATATAAATTTTTCATTATTTAAAGTTAATTTAATTTTTATTTTTTTTACTAGTAAATAAATTAATAAAATAAATGGTAATAAAATTATAATTTGATTTATTAAAAATTTTAAAGGATTTAATAAATGATTATAAATATTTACTTCATTTAATCCACCACGTTTAAGAGCATAATAAATGGTAGTAAAATCATTTTGAGTTAACCATATAAAATGAGGACTTATTATTAAGAAAAAAGTTAAAAGTGCGTATAAAAAATTTAACTTAATTTTTTTATCTTTAATTAAAATAAAAATTATAATAAAAAAAAAGAGATATTAATAAGTAGGCAAAAATATATTTTGTTAAAAAACCTAGAGCAGAGAAAGTTCCCAAAAAAATCCAGTCGCTAATTTTATTTTTTTTAATAGATTTTAAAAAAAAATATACTGTTCCAATCCACAACGGAATTTGACAAATATTTACATTAAATTGAGGGGTTTCAAATGTATAAAAAGCAATACCTTCAATTAATAGAATAGATAAAAGAATTTGATATTTTTTTTTAAAAAAAAATGAAGATAATTTCCATAAAAATATAAAAGAAATAACAATAAATACTTGGCTTAATAAATAGTAAATCCAATCCTTATTTCCAAAAATTTTAAAAAAAAAACCCGGAATCCATGCGCTCAAAGGTGGGTGTTTATTGTAACCTAAGTTGAATTCTTGTCCCCAAGCTAATGCTTCAATTACATCTAAAGGTAAATTTTTATTTGAAAAGTAGGGTACAGCAGTCCATATGATTAAATGATAAAGGCATAATAAATAAAAAATTTTTTTTTCTTTACCAGGTTGTATCATTAGCGATGATTTAATTGATTCAATGCAACTTGACACTATAAAAAAGGATCTTATATTCCCCCATCCAAATGGCTACTAAGTTACCAAAAAATTACACACCCAGTGCTAAAGAAAAGTACATGTGTGCAAAACATAAAGAGTATTTCAGAAGAGTTCTTGAAGAATGGAAAAAAGAACTAACTCTTCAAAATGATAAAATACTTTTCAATGAATTAGACGATAATGATACCTCTGCAGATGTTGTTGATCAAGCAACTTCTCAGACAGGTAAAGCTATTGAAATGAGAACAGTTAATAGAAATAAAAAACTTATTTCTAAGATCGAAAAAGCTGTAAAAAAAATTAAAGATGACACGTATGGCTATTGTGAGGAGACTGGAGAAGAAATAGGTTTAAAAAGATTAATAGCTAGACCCATCGCAACTTTGACCGTTGAAGCTCAAGAGCGACACGAGAGAGAAGAAAAAATTTTTGCTGACAGTTAAGAAACTAAAGGAATCTTTTCTCCTAAATTTTCAGGATCATATCCTTTTATAACAGCAGATCTTTTAGAAATTTCTTCATACCATCTAGATAAGTTCTTATATTTTTTAATTCCTAGTCCATGCCATTCATGACGACATAGCCATGGAAAAGTTGCAATATCAGCAATGGTATATTCATCGCATGCTAAAAATTTATTTTTACTAAGTTGTATATCTAAATATTCATAAATTTTTTTTGCAAGATCTAAAAATCTATTTTCAGCATATTCACTCTTGCCTTTGTTAAATTTGTAAAAATAATGAAGTTGACCTAACATCGGACCAACAAAGCTTACCTGAACCATTAACCATTCATTAATGCTTTTTTCAAATTTTTGAGGATAAAATTTAAAATTATTTTTTTTAGCTAAAAAAATTAATATAGCACCAGACTCAAAAACGGTCTCATGATTATCAATTATCACTGGTATTTTATTTAATGGACTAATTTTTGAAAATTTTTCTGAAAATTGTTCATTTTTAGTAATATCGATTCTTACTAATTTATATTTTAATTCTAATTCTTCTAATAAAATAGAAATTTTTCTACCATTAGGCGTTGGGTAATAAAACAACTCAATCATATAAGCTATTTGTTTTATTTAAATAGTTTATATAAGTACACATGAAAAAAATTTTGTACTTTTATAGTGTTGCCTCACCATTTGCTTATCTTGGCTATAAAAGATTAATAGAAATTTCAAAGAAATATTCAGCTGAAATAATTGAAAAACCGGTTGATTTAGTGGGAAAAGTTTTTGCGGCAACTGGTGGTGTTCCTGTCCCACAGAGACATGTTTCAAGACAAAATTACAGACTACTAGAATTAAAAAGATGGGGTGAGTTTCTGAATATTAGAATTAATCAAAAGCCAAAATTTTTTCCGCCAAAAGATCCTCATACCCCAGCATTATTTTGTTTAGCAAGTATTGAAATGGGCATTAAAATGGAATTTGGCTATAAAGTATTGGAACAATTATGGGCAAAAGAAAATGACATTTCAAATTTAGAAACACTCAAATTCATAGCAAAAGAGTTAAAAATTAATTTTGATGATTTAAATAAATTAGCAATGTCAGATGAAATAAAAAAAATTTATGAAACAAACACCCAAGAAGCAATCAATATGAATATATTTGGTGTTCCAACTTATATTTATAATAATGAAATGTTTTGGGGTCAGGATAGATTAGAGTTATTAGAGTATTCTTTAAAAAAAAATTAATTTCTTTTTTGAATGAAAGAAAGTTTAATTAATAAACTTAATAAATTAAAAAATTCTTTTTTTATAAAAGAGGATTTAAATAAAAATTTTAAAAAGATTTATATTAAGATTGCAGAATTAATTTTTTTAAAAAAACTTTCATCATCGAATCCTTTAATTATTGGTTTAGCTGGAGGACAGGGGTCAGGCAAAACAACATTTGCTCATTTTTTAAAATTAATTTTAGAAGATAAATATAAACTGAAGACAATTACAGTTTCAATTGATGACATTTATAAAACCAAGAAAGATAGAACAAAACTATCAAAAAAAATAAATAAATTATTTCTTACAAGAGGAGTTCCTGGAACTCATGATGTTAATTTTTTAACTAAATTTTTTAAAGTTCTAAAAAATAATAACTTAAATAAATCTTTTTTAATTCCAAGATTCGATAAATCTATAGATGATCGATTACCGAAAAGTAAATGGCATCATGTTAATAAAAAATTAGATATATTTATTTTAGAAGGCTGGTGCGTAGGAGCTAGACCTGAAGATAATCATCGTAATTTAAAAAAACCTATTAATAATTTAGAGGCTATAGAGGATAAAGATTTTAAATGGAGATTTAAGGTTAATCATCAATTAAAGAATAATTATAAAGAACTATTTTCATTTATTGATTTAATGATTTATTTAAAAGTTCCAAATTTTAATAAAGTTTTACTTTGGAGGGGGTTGCAAGAAAAAAAATTAGCTTTTTCTAGAAAAAATATGTCTAAGAATAAAAATAAAATAATGTCTGAGAGCGAAATTAAAAGATTTATAATGTTTTATGAGAGAATAACTAAAAAGATGCTCATAGATATGCCTAAATTTGCTGATATAATTGTGCCTATTAGTTCAAATCATCAACCTAGAAAAATTATAATAAATTAGATGAGATTTTTTAAAAAATTTTATTTTTTGTTTTTTTTAATTAGTTCAAGCGCTTATGCAGTTGAAAATATTAATAAATCTTTAATATCTGCCTATTTAACTAATCCAAAACTTAATGCTGAAAGAGAAAGAACCAAAGCTGTTGATGAAAATTTAGTTCAAGCTTTTAGTGCATTTAAACCAACCGTTACAATTTCTGCATACAAAAGTGATACAGATAGCTCAAAAATAACAACTTCAACAGGTTCTTCTTCACCCTCAACTAACGCTCAGACAACAGCAAAATCGATAACTATTGAACAAAAAATATTTAATTTTGAGGATATGTATAATTATCAAAAAGAAAAAAGTTCTGTAGAAATTGCTAGATATACTCTAAAAAAAGTTGAACAAGATGTTCTTTTAGAAGCAGTTGAAGCATATACCGGAACACTTCTTGCTCAAAAAAAATTTATTTTTAGTAAAGAAAATTTAGATTTATCTGAAAAACAAGTTGAGTTAGATAAAAGTAGATTAGAGAGAGGAATTATTACAATTTCTGATTTAGCACAGTCAGAAAGTTCTTTGGCAGCAGCACAATCTAATTTATTAAATGCAGAAAATGAACTGTTAATTAGTAAAAAAAATTTTAAAAATGTTATAGGATATGATCCTGTAGATTTAGAGGAAATTAATAATTTAAATTTAACTTTGCCTAAATCCTTAGAAGAAACTTCAATTTCCGCTCAAAAAGAAAATCCTATTTTAAAAATTTCAGAGTTTTCTCTTAAAAAAGCCGAAGATGAACATAAAATGGCAATAGCTGAACTTTCTCCAACATTTAGCTTGTCCTTAGGGATAACAGATTATGATGGCTACAGTTCAAGTGTAGACAAAACAAAACAATCAGTTGCAAAGGCTCAAGCTTCGATACCTCTTTATAAAGGAGGAAAACAAACTTCATTAATTATACAAAAGAGATCTTTATTAGATAGTGCTGAATTAGATCTTCAAACTTCAAAAAATATTGTAGATAGAGACTCTTATTCTGCATGGTCTAATTATAAACTTGCCATGAGTAATTTTGAATTAACAAAACTAAGAGTGAAAGCTTCAGAAATTGCTTATGAAGGCATTATTCAAGAATATGAAGCTGGATCAAGATCAACTCTAGATGTTATTACATCAAGATCTACGTTACTTGACTCAAGAGTTAATAATGCAATTTCAGACAAAGATAGAATTGTTTCTCAATTCAAACTTTTATCTTCAGTGGGTAATCTTACAGCAAAAAATTTAGCTTTGGAGACAAAGCTATATGATCCTAATGATTATCCTAATAAGAGCTGGATAAGACATATTTTTTAGTAAAAAATACATATATTTCAAATACTTATTAATATAATTGAATAAAAGAACAAAATGTGTACATTTGTTTTATTGAGTCGTTAGACAATAAAATAAATTAAAAAGGAATAAAATGACTAAAAATACTCTTAAAGTTGTAAATACTGAAAAGACAGAAGATAAAAAAGAAAAGCAAAAAGCATTAGATGCTGCAATAAGTCAGATAGACCAAAATTACGGAAAAGGTTCTGTAATGAGACTAGGACAATCTAGAGTTCTAGATATAGAATCTATATCAACGGGATCATTAGGATTAGATCTTGCACTCGGAATTGGAGGTCTTCCAAAAAGTAGAATTGTAGAAATTTATGGACCAGAATCTTCTGGAAAAACTACATTATCATTACAGGTTATTGCTGAAGCCCAAAAAAAAGGTGGGATCTGCGCTTTCATAGACGCAGAGCATGCTCTTGATCCTGTTTATGCAAAAAAATTAGGTGTAAACACTACTGAATTATTAATATCACAACCAGATACGGGGGAACAAGCGCTTGAGATTGCAGATACTTTAGTTAGATCAGGATCTATTTCTGTTTTAGTTGTAGATTCAGTTGCCGCTTTAACACCAAGAGCAGAGTTAGAGGGAGAGATGGGAGATCATCATATGGGTTTACAAGCTCGATTAATGAGTCAAGCTTTAAGAAAGTTAACAGGATCAGTTTCCAAAACAAACACTATGATTATTTTTATAAATCAAATAAGAATGAAAATAGGAGTTATGTTTGGTAGTCCAGAGACAACTGCTGGAGGAAATGCTCTTAAATTTTATTCATCTGTAAGATTAGATATTAGAAGAATAGGAGCTATTAAAGATAAAGAAGAGATAATCGGCAATCAAACACGAGTTAAAGTTGTAAAAAATAAAGTTGCCCCTCCATTTAAAGTTATTGAGTTTGATATCATGTATGGAGAAGGTATTAGCAAAATGGGAGAAATTGTTGATTTAGCTGCTAAAGCAAATATTATAGAGAAAGCTGGTGCATGGTACTCCTATAAAGGAGAAAAAATAGGTCAAGGTAGAGATAATGTTAAACAATACCTTAAGCTAAATCCTAAAATTGCGTCTGAGATTGAGATGGCAGTTAGAACGAATGCTAAACTAATTTCAGAAAAACTAAGCGATCATTCTGAGAACGGACCTGAAGAAAAAGAAGATAATTAAACTTAGTAAATTATAAATTAAATATTCCTAATACGTTAATTAAAGGCGCTTTTAAAAAAGGCGCCTTTAGCATTCTAGACATATATATAAAAAGTTGTATCTATAAGTAAATGGGTACAAAAACACTTAGCGAATGTAGAAGCACATTTAAGAATTTTTTTTCAAAAAATTCTCACCAAATTGTAGATTCTAGTCCTTTAGTTCCACAAAATGATCCAACATTAATGTTCACTAATTCAGGGATGGTTCAATTTAAAAATGTTTTTACAGGCTTAGAAAAACTTCCTTTTAAAAGAGCAACAACTTCACAAAAATGCGTTAGAGCGGGAGGCAAACATAATGATTTAGAAAATGTAGGTTATACACCAAGACACCATACGTTTTTTGAGATGCTTGGAAATTTTTCATTTGGTGATTATTTCAAAGAGTTGGCAATTAAATTTGCTTGGGAATTGATCACTAAAGACTTTGGAATTTCAAAAGAAAAGTTAACAGTGACGGTATATCACGAAGATGATGAAGCATTTAGTTTTTGGAAAAAAATCTCAGGTTTGCATGATAATCGAATTATAAGAATTAAAACAAACGATAATTTTTGGTCAATGGGAGACACGGGTCCCTGTGGACCTTGCTCTGAAATTTTTTATGATCACGGAAGTCAATTAAAAGGAGGACCTCCTGGCTCTGTAGACCAGGATGGAAATAGGTTTGTAGAAATTTGGAATCTTGTATTTATGCAATTTGAACAGATTTCAAAAGATAAAAGAATCAATTTACCAAAACCTTCGGTAGATACAGGGATGGGACTGGAGAGGATTGCTGCAGTACTGCAAGGAACTCATGACAATTATCAAATAGATTTATTTAAAAATATAATTAAATCAGCGGAAAATTTTATTAACATAAAAGTTTCAGAAAAAAATCTACCTAGCTACAGAGTTATCGCCGATCACTTAAGAGCAACAGCATTTCTAATATCAGATGGAGTGTTACCTTCCAATGAAGGAAGGGGATATGTGTTGAGAAGAATAATGCGAAGAGCTATGCGACATGCATTTACTTTGGGTTCAGATTTGCCAGTTCTTTATAAAGTTCTTCCAACTCTTGTTTCAGAAATGAGTTCTGAGTATCCCGAACTTAAAAGAGCAGAATTGTTAATTTCAGAAAATTTAAAATTAGAAGAAGAAAGATTTTCTTTAATGTTAAAAAATGGAATGAAAATATTAAATACAGAAATTGTTAATGTAAAAAATAAAAAACTTTCAGGTGAATTAGCTTTTAAATTATATGACACATATGGATTTCCATTAGATCTTACTCAGGATTTTTTAAAAGATAAAAATATATCTGTGGATGAAAGTCAGTTTAATGTTTTAATGTTAGAAAGTAAAAAAATCGCACGAGCTTCATGGAAAGGTTCTGGTTCTGATCAGACATCAAAAATATGGTTTGAACTTAAAGAAAAGTACGGTTCTACCGAATTTTTAGGTTATAATTCAGAATCTTCACAAGGAGTCATTTTATCAATAGTTAACATTAATAAAGAAATTGAAAGTTGCGATAATCACTCAGAGTTAGCAATTATATTAAATCAAACCCCATTTTATGGTGAATCTGGTGGCCAGGTAGGTGACAAAGGATTTATTTTTAATAATAATTTTAAATTTGAAGTAACTGATACAAAAAAGATGTTTGGTGATTTTTATATCCATTATGGAAAACTTATTTCAGGAAAAATTAAAAAAGGAGATCAAGCAGATCTTAAGATTGACTCTGTTAAAAGAAAAAATATCAGGGCCTATCACTCCGCAACGCATTTGCTTCACGAATCTTTAAGAAGAACTCTTGGAAAACATGTTGCGCAAAAAGGATCATACGTTGGTCCAGATAGATTAAGATTTGATTTTAGTCATAACAAACCAATAACTGATGAAGAAATGATCAAGATTAATGATTGTGTTAACAAAATAATTGAACAAAAATCAGATGTTCAAACTAGACTTATGACACCAAAGGCCGCAGTAGCAGAGGGGGCTTTAGCATTATTTGGTGAAAAATATGGTGAAGAGGTAAGAGTTTTAACGATGGGAAAAGATGGCAATAAACCCTTTTCTATAGAGTTATGTGGAGGAACGCATGTTAACAATACCTAGTGAAATCGGACGTTTTTCAGTTGTTAGTCAGTCACCTGTTGCGGCTGGAGTTAGAAGAGTTGAGGCTTTAAGGGATGCCCAATTAACTGAATACCTAAAAAATAGAACAAATGAACTAGATGAGATTAATAAAAACAAAATATTTCAAATCAATGAATTAGAAAAAAAAATAAAAGATTTAGGAGGCGATATAAACCAAATTAAAGAAGATGATTTTTCAGCAAGAATTATCATTTTAAAAAGAGTTTTAGAAGATCTGGAAGTTAAAAATATTCTATTAAATAAGAGTAAAAATATAATCAAAGATATTATTCATAATAAAATTAACATTAGATTTCAAAAATTATTAGACTATCCAGTAAAAAGAATTCAAAATTTTATTGAAGATCAAAAAAAACAAATAAATAATAAAATTATTATTTTATACTCTGTAAATGAAGGTAAAGTCACAATAGCGGTTGGAATAACTAATGATCTAACTGATAAATATGATGCTTCAAAACTAGCTAAGGAAATAGGAGTAATTTTAGGAGGAAAAGGCGGGGGTGGAAGAAAAGATTTTGCTCAAGCCAGCGGCGGCTCAGATAGTTTAAAAATTGATAGTTCTTTTGATGAAATTTTAAAAAAAATTAATTAATTTAATTCTTTTTTTAAATTAGAATTTATTGTCTCTAAAAATTCAGTTGTAGTTTGATATTTTGCATCTTTGTTAATTAAAATAGCAAGATCTTTTGTCATATATCCTTTTTCTACACTCGCAACACAAACTTTTTCTAAAGTATTAGAAAATTTTATCAATTCATTATTACTATCCAATTTTCCTCTATGCGCCAGTCCTCTTGTCCATGCAAAAATTGAAGCTATAGGATTAGTAGATGTTTGTTTGCCTTTTTGGTGCTCTCTATAATGTCTAGTAACAGTTCCATGAGCTGCTTCTGCCTCAACAGTTTTTCCATCCGGAGTCATTAGTACACTTGTCATTAGACCCAAAGAACCAAAGCCTTGAGCAACAGTGTCTGACTGAACGTCACCGTCATAGTTTTTGCAAGCCCAAACGTATTTTCCACTCCATTTCATGGCACATGCAACCATGTCATCTATTAATCGATGTTCATAAGTAATTCCGATTTCACTAAATTTTGATTTAAATTCTTTTTCATAAACCTCTTGGAAAAGATCTTTAAATCTTCCATCATAAGCTTTTAAAATTGTATTTTTTGTAGATAAATAAACTGGCCATTTTCTTAAAATTCCATAGTTCATACATGCCCTTGCAAAGTCCTTTATTGAGTCGTCCAGGTTGTACATAGCAAGTGCGACACCTGGACTTGTAAAGTTAAAAACTTCATGCTCAATTGTTTGTTTATTATCTTCTGATATCCACTGAATTTTTAATTTACCTTTTCCTGGAACTTTGAAATCTGTTGCTTTGTACTGATCTCCAAAAGAATGTCTTCCAATTACTATAGGATCTGTCCAAGAAGGAACTAATTTTGGAATATTTTTACATATAATAGGCTCTCTAAATATAGTTCCACCTAATATATTTCTGATAGTTCCATTTGGAGATTTCCACATTTTTTTAAGATTAAATTCTTTAACTCTTTCTTCATCGGGAGTAATTGTTGCGCACTTAACGCCGACCCCATATCTCTTAATTGCATTAGCAGAATCAATAGTTATTTGATCATTAGTTTTATCTCTACTTTCCATACCTAAATCGAAATATTTAAGATCTAAATCAAGGTAGGGAAGTATTAGTTTTTGTTTAATGAAATCCCAAATAATTCTTGTCATTTCATCACCATCTAACTCAACAACAGGATTTTTTACTTTAATTTTCGACATGGTTTTTTTGATATTAATAAAAAATATTTTTATATAGTATGTTTTTAACTAATTAAATAATTATGTTTGATATTATTTTTCCGCCTTTGCATAGAGAAGGTTATAGAATGCTAGCAATAGCAGTAATAATTACCATGCTATTAATTTTAATTAATAAAATTTTAGGTGTGATTGGTTTTATTTTAACGATTTGGGTTTATTATTTTTTTAGAGATCCAGAAAGATATCCTATTAATGACGATAGTTTTTTAGTTAGTCCAGCTGACGGAGTTATAAGTCTAATAACAAATGTAAGAGGTCCTAAGGAACTCAACATGGAAGATAAAGAATATCAAAGAGTTAGTGTGTTTATGAATGTTTTTAACTGTCATGTTAATAGAGTTCCAGTAACAGGAAAAATAAATGAAATATTTTATAAACCTGGGAAATTTATTGATGCATCTCTAGACAAAGCCAGTGAAGATAATGAAAGAAATTTAATTAAGTACTCTAACAATTTAGGTAAAACTTTTGCAATTGTACAGATTGCAGGATTGGTTGCTCGAAGAATAGTTTGTGAAGTTAAAGAAGGGCAGAATTTAAATCAGGGTGATAGAATTGGAATTATAAGATTTGGTAGTAGAGTTGATTTATATTTTGATATTGATTACAAACTTTTGGCAAAACAAGGACAGACAGTAGTTGCAGGGGAAAGTTTATTAGCAAAAATTTAGATAACATATTTTTTTAAGATGATCCATCCAAGATATATTATTCCGAGCGTTATCAGTATTCTAGGTTTGTGCGTAGGAATTAGTTCAATTAAGTTTGCTCTTAATTCTCAGTTTGATCATGCAGTCATAGCTATAACCATTGCTTCAATTATTGATACAATGGATGGAAGAATTGCAAGATTAATAAAAGGAACTTCAAAATTTGGAGCTGAATTAGATTCTTTAATTGATTTTATTAATTTTGGCGTGGCGCCAGCGATTACAATTTACATATGGATTTTGAAAGACCTAGGAAATGTTGGCTGGCTATTAGTTTTATTTCATTCAGTTGCATGCTGTTTAAGATTAGCAAGATTTAATTTAGGATCAAAAATAGCTAATGAAAAGTGGAGAGAAAATTTTTTTACTGGTGTTCCATCTCCATCAGGCGCTGGAATATTACTTCTGCCATTAATTTTATCTTTAAGTGATTTTGCGTCTAATTATGATTATAAAAAATTATCTATAATTTTTATTTTAGCTTCAACATTTTTAATGATTAGTAAAATTCCAACTTATTCGCTTAAGGGTATTAAGATAAGCAGACCTTTTTTAATATTTTTATTATTATTAATTGCTGCTTATTTTGGTTTTTTAATCAATTATCCATTCAATACACTTTTGGCTACAGGATGTTTTTATTTATTATTGATACCAGTTAGTTTTATTCACTTTAAGATTATAAAAAAACGATCTTCCAAATCGACAGATAGTCTAATTTCTGAAGATTTTATATGAAAGATCGGGCAATTGTATCTTTAGCAGACTCAAAGTACTTTGAGCTTTTAAATGAGTTAGTAGACTCAATTTTAGCCTTTAAAGAAAGCGAGAGTGTTTCAATATGTATTTTAGATGCTGGGCTTTTATCAGATCAAATTAAAATTTTAGAAAAAAAAGTTCATAAAATTGTTAAAGCTAAATGGGATATTGAAGTTCCTGAGTATAAAATTAAAGGAAGAGAGTGGCTTAAAAGTCAAGTATCCAGAGCATTTTTACCTGAATATTTTCCAGGATTTAAAAAATATCTTTGGATAGATGCTGATGCATGGGTAAATGATTGGTCAGCTATAGAATTATATTTTAAAGGAAGTGATAATCAAACTTTATCTATATCTTCATCAGCAGATCGAGCTTATGGAAGAGTTTTAAGAGCTGATTGGATATTTCGTAATATCGCTTTCATAAGATCACAAAATTATAAGCATGCCAAAAGTTCTGGTTTCTCAAATGAAATATCAAGAGAAGTTGCTCTCAAACCACATCTAAATATCGGAGTGTTTTGTCTAGAACATGACGCTCCTCACTGGGCAGTTTGGCAAAAAAATTTAAGACAAGCTTTAAAAAAAGGCAGGATCTTTGGTTCTGAACAGATAGCCATGAACGTAACTCAGTTTACTGCGATCAATATGAAAGTTCAAATATTACCAACATATTGTAATTGGTTTTTAATTGAGAATATTAAAATTTGATGAAGATTAAAAATACCTATGTAGAGCCATTATCTTACCGCAATCATAGAATTGGAATTATTCATTTAGCTGGAAAAAAATATGATGAATACAGATTTAACAAGAATAAATTATTAGATGTAATGTCGTTAAATAATAATTGGATTAAAAAACAATATTAGATTTACAAAGTAATTTTGAAAAAATTTAAAAATAAAAATTTAACAGCAAGTTCCAAAAGTTGGATTACACGACAATTTAGTGACCCTTATATTAAATTAGCAAAACAAAAAGGATACAGATCAAGATCTGCTTTTAAACTTATTGAAATTAATAAAAAATTTAAATTTTTGAAGAATAATTTAAATATTATAGATTTAGGTAGCGCTCCTGGAGGATGGTCTCAGGTTTGTTCAGAAATTAATAAAAATGGTAAAAATTTATCTATAGATATTTTAGATATGGATAAAATTGATAATATTTTTTTTTATAAAAAAAATTTTAATGAAGTTGATTTTTTAGATTTTGTTAATAGTTTTTTTGATCGAAATAAAGTTGATATTGTATTGTCAGATATGGCAGTTAATACAACAGGCAATAAAGATTTAGACTGCAATAAAAACTAACTCTATAGCGTTAGATGTTATTAATTTATCTAAAGTTATTTTAAAGCCCAAATCCACTTTATTAGTAAAAATTTTTAGTGGAAAAGATGAAAATATCTTAATCAAAAATGTTAAAGATTTTTTTAAAAGTATTGAAAGAATTAAACCGGATTCTAGTAGAAAAGAATCTAGAGAAATGTATTTATTATGTAGAGATTTAAAAACTGTTTGACTTCAGGTTTTTAATATAATAAATTTATACATGGAAATCCCTGAAGCTTTAACTTTTGATGATGTCTTGCTAGAGCCAAGACATTCTTCTGTTCTACCTAAAGAAACTATAGTTTCAACCCAACTATCATCTACTGTATCGCTTGGAATACCTCTTATAGCTTCCGCAATGGATACTGTTTCAGAATATAAATTAGCAATAGCAATGGCTCAGTCAGGCGGAATGGCATGTATTCATAAAAATATGAGTATAGAGGATCAAGCTAATCAAGTTAAATTAGTAAAAAGATTTGAGTCAGGAATGGTAATTGATCCTATCACGATTGATGCTGAAGCTTCTTTATTGGAAGCTACTGAATTAATGAAAAAGCATAAAATATCAGGAATTTTAGTTGTTAATAAAAATCTTAAATTAGTTGGAATTTTAACTAATAGAGACGTTAGGTTTGTAACTGACAAAAAGATTAAAGTTAAAGATTTAATGACTAAAGACTTAGTTACAGCAAAGGTTGGAACATCATTAGCTGAAGCAAAAAAAATATTATTTAAAAATAAAATAGAAAAATTAATTATTGTAGATAATAATTTTAAATGTAAAGGACTAATTACTGTAAAAGATATTCAAAAATCTCAGATTTATCCAGAAGCAGCAAAAGATAAAAAAGGATCATTAATAGTAGCTGCAGCGGTTGGAACTGGAGAAGAAAGTTATCAAAGAGCAGAACAGCTAGCAGAAGCTGGTGCAGATGTAATTATTTTAGATACCGCCCATGGACATTCAGTTTCTGTATTAAAAACATTAGAAAAGATAAAAAAAAATATTAAGACAACGATAATTGCTGGAAATATAGCTACAGCTGATGGAGCAAAAGCTTTAGTTGATCATGGAGCCGATGCAATAAAAGTAGGCATAGGACCAGGATCAATTTGTACCACAAGAATAGTTGCTGGGGTAGGTGTTCCACAATTTACAGCAATATTTAATGTTGCAAAATCAATAAAAAATAAAAAAATTAAAATTATAGCAGATGGTGGAATTAGATATTCTGGTGATATTGCAAAAGCTATAGGAGCAGGGGCAGATGCTGTAATGATCGGATCATTATTTGCAGGAACAGAAGAAAGTCCTGGTGATGTATTTTATTATCAGGGCAGAAGTTATAAATCTTATAGAGGGATGGGTTCCATAGGTGCAATGTCGAGAGGATCTGCTGATAGATATTTTCAACAAGAAATAAACGATTCTTTAAAACTTGTGCCAGAAGGAATTGAAGGAAGAGTTCCCTATAAAGGACCTGTAAGAACAGTGATTCATCAACTTATCGGAGGATTAAAAGCATCTATGGGTTATGTTGGGGCTAAAAATATTTTAGAATTAAAGAAAAAAGCAAAGTTTGTTAAAATTACCAATTCAGGATTAAAAGAAAGTCATGTACACGATATACAAATTACAAAACAATCACCTAATTATCCGTTTGAAAGTTAATTATGAAAAAATATCTAAATTTTTTTGTATCAATATTTTTATATAATCTTGTTTCATCAAGTTATGCTGCAAACTTTGATTATTTTAACCAAGGCATAAAATTTTTTAATCAAAATGATTATAAAGAAGCAAAATACTATTTTGAAAAAGACATAGTATTTAATACTAAGAATGAAAAATCATATTTATATTTATCTAAAATATCAGCAATTAACAAAGATAATAGCCAACAAAAAAACTATTTGGATACAGTATTAGTTTTAAATCCAAAAAATGAAGAAGCCTTATATTTAAAAATTTTACTAAATATTGAGGAAGGTGATTTTAAAAAAGCCCAGGAAAGTAATTTAATTTTTTCAAAAGTATGCAAAGAATTATGTTCTAAGAAGAATGATTTATCGAAAATGATTATAATCGATAAGAAATAATGAAAGATATTTCTTATAAAGATAAAATAGTTATTATAGATTTTGGATCTCAAACTACACAACTTATTGCTCGAAGAATTAGGGAACTAGGAGTTTATTGCGAAATTATTAGTTGTTATAAAACTAACGATTTAATAAACGAATTTAATTTAAAAGGAATTATTCTATCAGGGGGTCCTTTATCAATTACCAAAACTTCATATTTAGGAATTCCAAAACAAATATTAAATTTTAATAAACCTATTCTTGGCATTTGTTATGGACATCAGTTGTTAGCAAAAGAATTTGGAGGGATTGTTAAAAATTATAAAAAAAGTGAATTTGGAAGGTGTGATATTTTTAGTAATAAATCTTCAATTTTAACTAAAAACTTTTTTAATAAAGATAAAAAAACTCAAGTATGGATGAATCATACAGATGTAGTAACAAAACTACCTAAAGGTTTTCAGGGGGTAGCTTCTAGTGACGATTACAAATTTACAATTATACAAAATCTAAGAAAAAAAATATTTGGAATTCAATTTCATCCTGAAGTTATTCATACTACCAACGGCAATATTTTATTTAAGAATTTTTTATTTAATATTTGTAAGTTAAATAAAAATTGGAACTCAAAAAATCAAATTAATTATTTAATAAAAAACATTAAATCAGAAGTTGGTGATGAAAATATTTTATGCGCCTTATCGGGTGGAGTGGATAGCAGCGTCTTAGCTGCCCTATTATATAAAGCAATTGGAAAAAAACTTCACTGTTTCTTTATAAATACAGGTTTGTTAAGAAAAAATGAGGCAACAGAGGTAATTAATATTTTTAGAAAAAACTACAAAGTTAAGACTAAATTATGTTGATGCTTCTTCAATTTTTTTAAATGCCTTAAAAAATGTTACCGACCCAGAAACTAAGAGAAAAATCATTGGTAAAACATTTATAAGAATTTTTGAAAAAGAATCTAATAAATTTAAAAAAATTAAATACTTAGCACAAGGAACTTTGTATCCTGATGTTATAGAGAGCCAAAGTCATCATGGAGGTCCATCATCTGTCATTAAGTCCCATCATAACGTTGGTGGATTACCAAAAAAAATGAAATTTAAACTAATAGAACCATTTAGAGAACTCTTTAAAGATGAGGTAAGAAAAATAGGTCTTAGTCTAAATCTATCTAGTGAAATAATTTTTAGACACCCTTTTCCTGGACCAGGTTTAGCAATTAGAATTCCTGGAAAGATTGATAAAATTAAAATTAAAATTTTACAAGAGGCAGATAATATTTTTATTACTGAATTAAAAAAAAGAAATCTTTACAAGAAAATATGGCAGGCCTTTACAGTGCTTTTGCCAATCAAAACAGTAGGGGTTATGGGCGATTCTAAAACATATGAATTTGTCTGTTCATTAAGAGCTGTCACTTCACAAGATGGAATGACTGCTGATTTCTATAATTTTAAAAATAAAGATTTAGCAGAAATTTCTAATAAAATAATTAATAATGTAAAAGGTATTAATAGAGTTGTGTATGACATTACTTCAAAGCCGCCTGCAACAATTGAATGGGAGTAAGATTTATGAAAAAAAAATTAACAGTAAATAAAATTAAATTCAAAAGATTTAAAAAACCTTTAGTCTGTTTAACAGCATATACAACTCCAATGTCTGAAATTTTAGATAAATATTGTGATATAATTTTAGTTGGAGACTCTTTGGGCATGGTTTTGCATGGCATGAAATCTACAAGAGAAGTTACATTGGAGATGATGATTATACATGCAAAAGCAGTAAGGAGAGGCGTTAGTACAAGTTTATTAGTTGTTGATATGCCAATGGGAACTTATGAAAAAAATCCTATCATAGCTTTGAAGAATGCAAGAAGAATTATTAAAGAAACAGACTGTGATGCGGTAAAGGTTGAAGGAGGAGTGAAAGTTTATAAAACTATCAAATATTTAGTCGACAATAATATACCAGTTATGGGGCATGTAGGATTATTGCCACAAAGTGTAATAAAAAAAACAGATTATAGAGTTAAAGGTAAAGATCATCTAAGTTTTAATCAAATTATAAAAGATTCTATTGCCGTTGAAAAAGCAGGAGCCTTTTCAGTTGTTGTTGAATGTGTTGTTAAGGATTTAGCAGATAAAATTAATCAAACTATTAATATACCAACCATAGGTATTGGGGCATCAAATAAATGTGATGGACAAATATTAGTTACTGAGGATCTTTTAGGATTTTCGGAAAAGCCCCCTAAGTTTGTTAAAATGTATGATAATTTTAAACTTAGAACTGAGATTTGCATAAAAAAATTTGTAAAAGACATAAAAAATAATAATTTTCCAAATATTAAAAATATGTATCGAATTTCATGAATCAAATTTTTAATGAAATAGATAATGATTTAAAACAAGATAGGCTTTTAAATTTTTTTAAAAAATATAAATTTATAATTATCATTATTATTTCTTTAATTTTATTAATAATTTTTATTATTGTTGGAAAAAATATTATTTTCGAAAATAGAGCAAAAAAAAATACCCAAGAATACGTAATCATTTTAAACCTTATTAAAGATAAAAAAGTTGATGAGGCCAAAAAAAGGTTAGAAATTCTAAAAGACTCTAAAATTAATCTATATAAAGTATTAGCAATTTCTAAATTATTAGAATTATCAAAAGAAAATAAAAATGAACAAATTTTAATTTTAGATTACGCAATTAAATCAGATATTGAAAAAAATGATAAAGATTTATTTAAAATAAAAAAGGCTTTATTAGCTTTTGATAATTTGGATGAACAGCAATTTTTAAATTTATTAAATCCAGGAGATTTCAAAAATTCACCATGGAGAGTATTGTCATTAGAAATATTAGGTGACTTTTATTTAAGTAAAGGACAAAAAATTAAAGCAAAAGATGTTTATGATCAGGCTCTTAAAATTTCAGATATTCCTGAAATTTTTAAAAAAGACCTAGAAAAAAAAATTAAAGATATAAAATAAATGAAATTACTTTTAATATTTTTCACTCTTTTAATTTTTTCATGTTCATCTGATAAAGATAAAAAAGTTGATCTAGAGATTTTTAAGAAACAAGGTGAAAAAATAAATGTTTTTGAAGCAAATAATGTTTTTGATAAAGAAGTCGATTCTAAATCAATATTACAGTTAAATCAGGCTCAGCTTAATAAAAAATGGACTTATGAACATTATTCGTCAAATAACTTTTATGATCATTTGGTTTATGAAGGAAAATTTCAAGATATTTTTAAAAAAAATATAGGAGATTACATAAATAAAAATAATGATAGCGGTTCATTATTAGTATTTGAAAATTTTATTTTTTTTAGTGATGAGAAAGGAAGGATTTATAAATTTGATTTGAATAGTCAGAAAACTATTTGGGAATTAAAAATATATGACAGTTCTTATAATGATTATCCAAAAAATATTGCGTTATTTTTAAATGGCGATGTTTTATATGCAGCTGATAATTTAGGTTTTGTTTATTCAATCGACACGCAAACAGGAAAAACAATCTGGCAACAAAATTATGGCATTCCATTTTCATCACATCTAAATTTTCATAAAGGCGTCTTATACGTTGTAAATCAAAACAGTCGTCTCTATGCTTTTAATCCATCTGATGGACAAAAAATTTGGAGTTTTGAGTCTTTATCTGGTTTAATAAAACCCTCTCGATCAAGCAATATATCATTATATGATAATAAATTATTATTTTCTAATGATGTTGGTGACATCACTGCTATTGATTTAGATCAGCAAGTTATTATTTGGACTAAAAATATTTTATCTCAAAATAGTATTTCTAATAATTTAGTTTTTAAAATTTCTAATATTCTAATTGATAAAAAAGAGGTTTTCGTTTCTTCTAATAGTGGCGATTTATTTAATTTTAACGTCGAATACAGGAGAAATAAAATGGTCGCAAAAATTAACCTCAATTCAAAATCATATAAGCACAGATAAATATCTATTTGTTTTAACAGAAAATGGATTATGTTGTTGCTTTTAATAAAACCAATGGAAATATTTTATGGTCTGTAAATCTTAGCAAGTTATCAAAAGATAGCAAAATTAAAGTTGATTATTATGGATTGTTACTTGCTTCAAATAATTTATATGCAACATCCTCAAATGGAGATATTTATAAAATATCAGCACTTGATGGAAAATACATTTCTCATAAAAAAATTAATAGCGATTTATCCAGAGCGCCAATTATAGTTGATAATAAAATATTTATTCTTAATCGTTCGTCGCGAATTGATAATATTGAATTAATGAATAAAATATCATCAGGAGTTATTACTCTTGCAATCGTTGGCAAACCGAACGTAGGCAAATCAACATTTTTTAACAAAGTTTTAAATAAAGATTTGTCACCTGTTAGTGAAATACCAGGAACAACGAAAGATCTTTTTATAGATAACATTTCTTATAAAAATCGAACTTTTAAATTAATCGATTCTGGAGGATTAAAAAGAAAAGGAAAATCAAAATCAGATGAACAACAATATATTACAAAAGAAAGTTTGAAAGCAATTTATCTTGCTGATGTTGTTTTATTTATGATTGAGGCTGATAAAGAATTTACAAAAACAGACAAGCAAATTTGCAGATTAGTATTAGATAAAGGCAAAGGTTTAATTTTTGTTATTAATAAAATTGATTTAGTTGAGGAATTAAAAAAGATTAAAAATGAATATATATATTATATTAAAAATTTATTTTCTGATGCTTTGTTATCAGATCCGTTTAGTATTTGCTCTTTAAAGTTAGAATTTCCAAAAAAAATTTTTGATGAAGTTATTAGTATACATTCCCGCTTAAGAAAAAATTTTGATCATAAAGATTTAAATGAAGCTTTACAAGAAGCAATAAATAAAAATAAAATTCCTGTTTATTCCAAATTTCGTCCTAAAATAAAATATATTAAACAAGTAAGTACAAGACCAATTATTTTTAAAATTTTTGGTAACCAAGCTAATAAGCTTTCATTAGATTATCAAAAATATTTAGCTAAAAGTTTATGTAAAAAATTCAATATTAAAGGTTTTAAAATTTTTTTGAAATTTGTATCTTCGGAAAATCCTTTTAAATCTAAAAAGAATTAAATTATCTAATATTGCTTAACAGAGATAATTGATTATCTTTTACACTTCTGTTTGACTGATCAAGAGGTGGTATTGGGTAGTCTCCCGTAAAATAATGATCTGTAAATTCAGGACTTACATTATTACGTTTTTGGTAACCCATAGCTTTATAAATACCATCTATGGATAAGAATTTTAAAGTCTTAACACCAATATAGTTAGTCATTTCATCTAATGTCATACTAGAAGCTAAAAGCTGATCCTTATCTGGAGTATCAATTCCATAGTAGTCAGGATACATGATAGGTGGGCAAGATATTCTCATATGAACTTCTTTTGCCCCAGCATCATACATCATCTGAACTATTTTTTTAGATGTAGTGCCCCTGACTATTGAGTCGTCTATTAAGATAATTCTTTTATTTTTAACTAAAGATGCATTAGGGTTATGTTTTAGTTTAACTCCCAATTGTCTAATTTGTTGGGTAGGTTCAATAAAAGTTCTTCCAACATAATGATTTCTTATTAATCCTAATTCAAAAGGAATCTTTGATTGTCTAGAATATCCAATCGCAGCAGGAACGCCGGAGTCTGGCACAGCAGACACAATATCAGCATCCACATGAGATTCTTTTGCTAATTGTTCGCCAAAATTTTTTCTAAATTCATAAACACTTTTTCCAGACATTAAACTGTCAGGTCTTGCAAAGTAAATATACTCAAATATACATGGACGTGCTTTCATTTTTGGAAATGGTTTAATACTTTCTACTCCATCGTTTGTGATAATCACAATCTCTCCGTTTTCAATTTCACGAACAAAAGTTGCACCAATAATATCTAGTGCGCAAGTTTCAGAGGCAAGTACGTATGATTTTTTTAATTTACCAAGTACTAAAGGCCTTATTCCATAAGGATCTCTTACTCCGATTAGTTTTTTATTTGTAAGCATAACAAGGGCATATCCACCTTGTATTTGAAACAAAGAGTCTATTATTTTATCAATAGTTTTTAATCTTTTTGAACGTGCAATTAACTGGACTATTGTTTCCGTATCAGAAGTAGTTTGAAATATAGCTCCATCTTTAATCATCTTTTCTCTTAGCATTATTGAATTAGTAAGATTTCCATTATGAGCAATACTTATTCCGCCAGTATATAAATCTGCAAAAAAGGGTTGAATATTTCTTAAAACAGGAGCTCCTGTCGTAGAATAACGATTATGACCTATCGCAAAATTTCCAGGAAGTTTTTGTATAGTAGTTTCTTTTGTAAAGTTATCACCAACCAATCCTAATCTTCTTTCAGAAAAGAAATTTTTACCATCATATGAAACGATACCACAAGACTCTTGACCTCGATGCTGTAAAGAATGTAGTCCTAAAGCCGTTAAAGCAGAGGCATCAATATGATCAAAGATTCCAAAAACACCACACTCTTCTTTTAATTTATCAGCATTGAGATCTAAGAGCATAAAATTATTTCTTTAATTTTTTTGTTGTCTCATCAATATATTCGTTGCTAAATAGAATTTTTTCGTCAAATAATTTTCGCCCATACTCAATGAAATTGTAAGAAGAGCCGTTTTTAAGATAGGCAGGCCACTTATCATATATGTAAATATAATTTGATAGACTCAATATTATAACACAATAAAAATAACCCGTAATCCCTCCAAATATAAAACCAAATAATTTATCAATCCCTCCTAAACCGGCCCATTTTAAAGATTTTCCCATCGCTTTGCCTAAGACGATAATTAAGAATAGACTTAATAAAAACACAGTTACACCTGAAACTGTTCTAGCTGTTGACTCATTTTCAATTATTTTACCAACATAAGGAAGTGCGTATGGAATTGAAAATTTTGCTATTATAAAAGCAATAATCCATTTTAAGAAAGAAATTAGACTTAATACAAAACCTTTTTTTGTTGAAGATATTAAATTAAAGAGAATTATTATGGCAACGATGATATCGAATATATTTATGTTATTAGATTGAAAAAAATTTATAAAATTATCCATTCTTAAATGGTTTAATAATAGCAATTAACTGAGGCATTAAGGTTAACACAAGAGTCATAGCTGTTAACATTGCTAAACCAGTAAAAATTCCAAAATAAATTGAAGGAATAAAGTTAGAAAGTATCAATATCGAAAATCCAAAAACTATAGTTAATGAAGCATTTATTATCGCTTTACCAACAGATCTATGACAAATCTGAATTGTTTTTTTGTAATTTTTGTTTACTTTAAATTCTTCTCTGAAACGATAAATATAGTGAATTGAATTATCAATAGCTATTCCAACGGTAATAGATGCAATTGTTATTGTCATCATATCCAAAGGAACATTAAACAAGCCTAAACTTCCTAAAATAAATAAAGCCGCTGTAAAATTTGGAATGGCAGCTACGATAGACCAAGACAATGATTTAAATAATATTAACAATAAAATAAAAATTCCAGCAAAAGTTATTCCCAAAGTTTTTATTTGTGAGTCAAATAAACTCTGCAACAAGTTATTAAATATAACTAATACTCCTGTAATTTTGAATTCATCTTTTTTTAAATTTAATTTTTCTTCTAAATCTTTTTGAATTTTTATTAAAAGTTCTTTTCTGTTAAGATTAGGATTAGAATCTATTATTCTTAGTGATATTCTTGCTTCATTATTTTCAATTGAAACATAAGGTGTGACTATACTTTTTTTAATGTCATCAGGTAATTTAGTGTGCATAATTGCCATTTCCAGTGGTCCTAATTTTTTATTGTCATTAATTTTTTCCCCTAATTGTAAAATTGAATAAAAAGATAAGACCTTTCCTATCTCTGGCAAAGATTCTAAATATTTATGAACATTAACAATGTTGTTTACCCTAAAGTTAGTAAACCAATAACTATCTTTATATTCATTTGAGTCGGAACCTTGAAAAAAATCATCATCATTTTTGTTATTTTTATTTTCTACATCTTTAAATTTTAAAATAATTTCTAAAGGAGTCGTTCCTCCTAATTTTTCGTCAATTAATTTCATACCTTGATATATTTCAGTTTTTTTATCAAAGTAGTTGATAAAACTATTTTCAACTTTTAGCTTCGTCATTCCGTAAATACTTAGTAATAAAATAATTGTTGAAAAAGCTAATACTAAAAACTTTTGATTTATAGCAATTGATGCAAATATCTCTGCTAATTTTGAATCTTTACTTTCATGAATAGGAGTTGCTTTAGGTTTAAATTTGATGATCAAATAGGGAAGTAATATCATTGATACAAATAATGAAATGAATAAACCTAGTGTCATCATCCATCCAAAATCTATTACTGGTTTAATATCGCAAAAAATAAAAGATAGAAAAGCTAATACTGTTGTTAAAACTGCATACAATATTGGTGTAAAAATTTTTGTTGTAGTTAAATAAGCGAGATAGTTTTCTTTCTTTTTAGGGAATTCAGCTTGAAGCTGTTTATATCTCTCTACATAGTGGATGTTGATTTCCATTGTAAGAATAAGCATTAGCGAAATAAAATTAGAAGATATTACTGTAACCTTCCAATTTAAATATCCTAACATTCCGACCATTATAGCTATAGATAAAAAACAACTTAGCAGAGGAAATATTACCCATCTGATATCTCTAAAAATAAACCATAAAGTTATTAGAATAAAAATAAAAACTCCCGAACCAAATACTGTGATATCTTTTTTGACAAATGATATTAAATCATCAGCAATCATAGGAATTCCTGAAAGATTTATATCTGCAATATTTTTGTATTTTGAAATATGAGATCTAATTTGAATATTATAAAGTTCTAAATTTTTATTATGCTCTTTTTTAAGCTTTTCTAAAATTTCTTTATGTAACTCAAAATCTTTCAAGTCTTTTTCTGAAAGCTTATTGTTCTGTTGCTTATCTAGAAAATTTTTATTGGTTTTTAAAGCTGATAAATATTCTTTGTTATCTTTGATATAAACAACAATTCCAAAAGTAGTTGCATCATCATTTATTATTAATCTTTTGTAGACGGGGCTATTTTTTAACTCGTTTAGAGCCCTATTAATTTCAATACCAGGTGTAACAATGTATTGAATATTTTTTATTTTTTCTATTAAGGGCTGATCAGAACTTTCAAATAATGGAGCATTTAAAACACTTATACTTTTACTTACCCATTTTATATTATTAATTTCATCAACAAATTTTTTTAATTCTTTAAGACTTTCTTCGTTAATTTTTTTTTTAGGAGCTGTATGTAATTACAAAAAATTCTTCAGATAAATAACGTTCATTTACTGCTCTTAAGTAATTTAAATCAGGATCATTTTCTAATAATAATGAATCAGCCGATGCATCCAATTGAAAATTTTTTGCATTATAAATAGAAAATGAAAATATTAGTATTAATGTGATGAGAATTAATTTAGGTCTTTCTAAAAATTTCTTATAAAGTTGATTAATAAAATTCATAATTAATTGATGTATACTCTTTCACATCTTTCAGAGACAGATATAGTTTCTATCATATTTTAATTAATATATAGATAAGGTGATGTATCCGAAACTTTTGCAAATCCATCTAAATTTAAATTTTTTCCAAATATTTCTAAATGGTCTCCAATCTTAATTTTATTTCTAACTTTGCTAATATCGATTATCATTAAATCCATAGATATTCTTCCAATCATTGGAAGTTCGATATTTTTGTAAAAAACTTTTCCGATATTAGATATTTTGATTCTTATTCCATCGGCATACCCAAGTGGAATAGTTGCTGTCATAATATCTTTTTTAGCTTTATAGCTTTGATTGTAGCCTGCCGTTTCACCTTTTTTAAGGTGGTTAATTTGAATTACTGGGGATATTAATGAGACTACATTTTTTAAACCTTTTTTAAAAAATAATTTACCACCATATAAAGCAATACCTGGTCTGACCATATCAAAATGATATTCTTTACCTAAAAATATCCCCCCCGATGCCGCTAAACTAAATTTACAATTTGAAAAATTAAACATCGATTTAATTTCTAAAAATCTTTTTTTTTGAATAATATTATATTTGCTATTTTTTTCGTCCGCGCTTGCAAGATGGGTAAATATTATAACTTCTTTAAATTTTTTAATTATAGATCTTTCATTATATATTTTTTTAATTTCTTCAAATTGCATTCCAGATCTGCACATTCCAGTATCAACTTGAATAGCTAATTTTTTAAATATTTTTTTTTTATTTAAAAAATTTATCCATTTTTTAAATTGTTCATAAGTATTTAGAACAGGAATAAATTTATTTTTAAAAAATAATTGTTCTTCATTTTTATTTAAACCATTTGCTACGTAAATATTAATATTTGGAATATTTTTTTTAATTTTTAATGCTTCACTGATATTTGCAACCCAAAAATCTTTACATTTGTTCTTAATTAAAAATTTTGCAATTTGAATATCTCCTAGACCATAAGCATTTGCCTTAATAACTGGACAAATAGGTGTTTTTGAAAATTTTTTTATAATATTAAGATTATTTTTAATATTTCGTAAATTGATAATTAGTTTTGAATGCGAATATTGCATCCATGGTTAATTATCAAATTTTATGTTATTTGCATCTTTAAACTTAGTATAAGCGCTCTCAAATTCTAAATTAATTATACCTGTCGGCCCATGTCTTTGTTTACCAATTATTACTAGTGCTTGGTTATGTACTTGGCTCATTTTTTCTTGCCAGGTTATATGTTCAGCAGTTCCAGCTTGAGGCTCACTTTTCTCTAAATAATATTCAGGTCGATATACAAACATAACCACATCAGCATCTTGTTCAATAGAACCGGACTCTCTTAAATCTGATAATTGGGGTCTCTTATCGTCACGTTGTTCAACGGCACGAGATAATTGTGATAATGCCAAAACAGGAACACTTAATTCTTTTGCTAAAGCTTTTAGTCCTTGAGTTATTTCTCCAATTTCCTGAACTCGACCTTCGTATTTAAAATTTCCAGTGGTCATCAGCTGTATATAGTCGACAACAATTAAATCTAGACCGTGAAGTCTTTTAATTCTTCTTGCTCTATTTGCTAATGTAGAAATTTTAATTGCAGGTGTCTCGTCGATATAAAGTGGAAGATCATTAATATTTTTTGAAGCTTCAATAAATTTTTCTAAATCTTCCTGAGTAATTTTTCCTCTTCTTATATCATTAGATCTAATTCTTGATTGTTCCGCTAATATTCTGGTTGATAATTGTTCAGAAGACATTTCTAAAGAAAAGAAGGCAACAGAGGATTTTCCTAGTTTATTTTCCATAATTTTTTTTGCTGCATGAAACGCAATGTTAGTTGCAAGAGCAGTTTTTCCCATTGAAGGTCTTCCAGCAATAATTATTAAATCACCTTTGTGCATTCCTCCAAGTCTCTCGTCTAAATCACGAAGACCAGTTGGAACTCCAACAATTCCTTCGTCATTTTTGAAGGCTCGCATAGCCATATCAACAGTTTCACCAAGTGCTTTTTCAAATGACATATAGGATCTGTCAAATTTTCCTCTTTCAGCAAGATCAAAAAGTTTTTTTTCTGTTCCTTCTATTAATTGTTCAGCAGTATTTTCTAAATTTTTATTATTAGCTTCTGATAATGTATTCTCTGATAGTTCAATTAGTTTTCTTCTTAAATGAAGATCATAAATTACTTTTGCATAGTCTTTAGCTTGGAATGCTGAAGTGGAAAGTCTTGTAAGTTTTGCAATATATTCATTACCACCCAATTCTTTTAATGACTGATCATTTTCTAAATAATTTTTTAAAGTAATTGGACTTGCAAGCAAGCCTTTACTGATTAGTTTATTTAAATAATGAAATATCTTTTGATGAATTGGATCAAAAAATATATTTTCATTAACAAGAGTAGAGATTTCATCAAATATTTCGTTATTTACTAGGATAGATCCTAAGATTATCTGCTCTGCTTCTATATTGTTTGGTAATTCTTTAGTGGTATTTAAAATTCTAATATTTTCCGCACTCATGGAAATATTTAAATTTATTTAAGATATGAGTATAGAATAATTTTTATTTTTTTTAATGTGGATAAGTTAATAACTTATGCAGTTAAACTATTTTTTCAACCGAGACGACTTTAACTTTTATCGAAGCCTGAACATCTGCATGTAAATTTATTATTACAGTGTAATCACCAATTTTTTTAATTTGTTCTTTAAGTTCAATCATATTTGCAGAGATATTTTTAAAATTATGCATTTCTAAATTTTGAATAATTTCTTTTATAGTTAAAGAGCCATACAAAGCTCCACCTTCCATAGAATTTTTTGTAATTTTTAATTCAAATTTATCAATCTGTTTTTGAATTTTTACTGCCTCATTTTTTAGATCATTATTTTTCTTATTTAATTCTTCTTTGCGTTTTTCAAAAATTGCGAGATTTTCTTTTGAAGCGATAAGTGCTTTATTGTTTTTTAAAAGGAAATTTCTAGCAAAGCCATTTGCAACTTTTACTTTGCTGCCAATTTTTCCTAATTTTTTAATATTTTCTAAAAGAATAACTTCCATGATTAATCCGCTACAAATGGTAATAAAGCTAATATTCTAGCCTTTTTAATTTCACTAGATAACTCTTTTTGTTTTGCATAACAAACAGAAGTTATTCTGCTAGGCAACATCTTTCCTGTTTCAGATATATATTTTTGAAGTAGTTTTAAATTTTTATAATTAATTACAGGAGCATCTTTTCCACTTAAGGGGCAGTCCCTAGTAAATTTAGTAGTTGCTTTTTGAAAAAGCATTAAATTTGAATTACTATTTTTCTTAGTTTTTTTAATATTTTTTCTTTTCATTATTTACTTTCATCTTTTTGAACTAACTCTGAATTTTCCTTAGGAATATTTTTTATTCTTATAGTCATAAATCTTAAAATATTAGAATCAATTCTTTCAATTTTTTCTAGTTCCTGAATGACTATAGGCTCTCCTGAAAAATATAAATTTGTATAATATCCCTTTTTAAAATTTTTAATTGGGTATGCTAATTGTCTAAGACCCCAGTTTTCTTTTTTTTCAATCTTGCCTTTATTTTTTTTTATAAGATCTTCAATTTTTTGATGAAGATCAGAAAGATCTTTATTATTTAAGCTTTGAGAAGCTATATAGGTATGTTCGTAATAATTCATTTTAGCTTATGGTTGCTTTTAATTAGCATCCCAACTTTAATATTAAAGTCGAGAAAGTCTGGGCAATATATAATTTTTTTTTTTTAATACAACAGTGTTAATTTTGTTATAATTACTTACTTAATTATGAAAGCAATCGTATTTCCAGGCCAAGGTTCCCAGTATGTTGGTATGGGAAAAGATTTTTATGAAACCTTTAGTGAATCTAAAGAAGTGTTTCATGAAGTTGATGATGCTTTAGGATTTAAATTATCAAACATTATTCTAAATGGACCTAAAGAAACCTTAGATCTTACAGAAAATACTCAGCCAGCAATAATGACAGTGGGAGTTGCAATTTATAAAACATTAAAAAAACACAAAATAAAAGATTTAAAAGACTATAGTTTTTTTGCAGGACATTCTTTGGGAGAATATACTTCTTTGATTTGTTCGAATTCCTTAACTTTAAAGGAGGGCGCTAAAATTTTAAAAGAAAGAGGGAAGTCTATGCAAGAAGCAGTCCCAGTAAATATTGGAGCAATGGCTGCAATATTGGGTGCAGAATTAGATTTAGTAAATGAAGTGATAAATAAAAATAAATCTAGTGAAGGTGTTGCTGCAATTTCAAATGATAATTGTCCAGGTCAGATTGTTGTAAGCGGTAATAAAGAAAAGATTATTAAAATAGTGGATGACTTAAAAAATACTCATGGAAAAAAAGCAATATTATTGCCAGTAAGCGCGCCATTTCATTGTTCATTAATGCAACCCTCTGCAGATAAGATGAATCAAATTTTAATAAAAACAAATTTTTCTCAGCCAGTAATTAATATTGTTTCTAATGTAACAGCTAAGACAATAGATAATTTTAAAGAAATTCCCACTTTACTTACAAAACAAATCACTCATCATGTGAGATGGAGAGAATCTATAGATTTTATGACAAAAAATGGCGTAAAACATTTTATAGAAATCGGACCGGGAAAAGCATTAACAGGCATGATAAAAAGAATAGGAAAAGAACTTACAACAACTACAATTGATAATATAACTCAATTTAATGAATTTAATTAATTTTAAAAATAAAAAAGTTTTTATAACTGGTGGTACTGCTGGGATTGGACTTTCTATCTTAGAAAGCTTTTATAAATTAGAAGCAGATATATTTACGATTGGAACAAATGTTGAAAACCTTAAAAATATTCAATCTAATTTTCCAAAAATAAAAACTTCTAATTTTAATTTAGAAAATCATCAAAAAATTGAAGAGTTAGTAAAAGAAGCTAAGGATAAATTAGGCGGATTAGATGTTGTTATAAATAATGCTGGTATTACAAAAGATAATCTTGCAATTAGAATGTCAGATGAAGAATGGAATAAAGTAATAAATATAAACCTAACTGCTGTATTTTTAATTTGCAAATATTCAATTAAGGCTATGATGAAACAGGATTCAGGTTCTATAATTAATATTAGCTCAATTGTTGGTCATACAGGAAATTTCGGACAAGCTAATTATTCAAGTGCAAAAGCTGGAATAGTTGCGATGTCAAAAAGTCTTGCAAAAGAATATGCAAAAAAAAATATTAGAGTAAATTGCATATCACCAGGATTTATCGACACAAAAATGACTAAAAATATCAATGAAGAATTTAAAAAAAAACTTATTGAAAATATACCAATGGGAAAATTAGGCTCAGGAAATGATATTGCGAATTGTGCTATTTTCTTAGCTTCTGATCTTTCTAGTTATATTACAGGCGAAACCATTCATGTTAATGGTGGAATGTATATGGCTTGATTTATTTAATTTATTCATTTATTGAAAGAATCATAAATAATTAAGGGAGTTTAAAAAATGAGTGATGTTGCGGCTAAAGTTAAAAAGATTATCGTGGAACACCTAGGCGTTGATGAAGCAAAAGTTACCGATGAAGCAAGTTTTATTGATGATTTAGGCGCAGATAGTTTAGATACAGTTGAGTTAGTGATGGCATTCGAGGAAGAATTCGGTTCTGAAATATCAGACTCAGAAGCTGAGAAAATACTAACAGTTGGTGATGCAATAAGATTTATTGAGAATAATCCTGCTAAGTAGTTTTTTTTGATTTCAAAATCAAAGAGAGGTTTGATTTTAATATTATCTTCCCCATCTGGGGCAGGAAAAACTACTCTTGCTAAAAAAATTCAAAATAGCGACAGTAATTTTAAGATATCGGTATCTTACACAACCAGAACTCCAAGACTCAATGAAGTAGACGGAGTTGATTATAACTTTGTCAGTATAAATAAATTTCAAGAATTATCTAATCAAAGTAAATTTCTAGAGCAGGCAAAAGTATTTGGAAATTATTATGGCACCTTAAAAGGACCGATAGAAGAAAATTTAGCTCAAGGAAAAGATTATCTATTTGATATTGATTGGCAAGGGACAGAGCAGGTAAAAAAAATAATGCCTTTAGATATTGTTCCAGTATTTATTTTACCGCCTAGCATTATAGATTTAGAAAATAGACTTAAAAAAAGAGAAGAAAAAAATAAAGATTTAATAGATCAAAGGATGAAGATGGCAAAAGATGAAATTAAACATTGGAAAGATTACAAATATATTGTTGTAAATAAAGAAGTTGAAATTTGTTTTGAACAAATTAGCAAAATAATAAAAATTGAAAGAAAATTAAGATCTACTTTTAATTAAGTCAACCAATTTATGGTAAAAGTTAAAATCTAGATTTTCTGGTCTTAAGGTTTTTTATATTATCAAAATTAATAATTTTAAGTTCATTCTCGTTTAGTAACTTTTTAAGAGTTTTTGAAATCATTTTCCTTTTAGTATTGAATATAATTTTTGTTAGATCGGATAAGATGTTTAGATCTTCTAATTTAAAATTAGAGTTCTGTTTTTGGTGTGAAAGATAATACGGATGAGTCAACTTTTGGCTCAGGACTAAATTCTTTTTTAGATATATTAAAATGAAATTGAACATTTAATCTGGCATCAGTTAATATAGATATTCTTCCATACTTTTTTGTATTTGATTTTGCAATAATTCTATCTGCAACTTCCTTTTGAAACATTAAAATCATTTGATTATAGAAAGGAGGCCAAGGATCAGAATAAATCCATTTAATCAACAATTTTAGAGATATGTTATAGGGAAGATTGCCAAAAATTATAGAATTATTTTTAAAGATACTTTTTTCATCAAAAGTTAAAGCGTCAGAAATTGTGTAGTTAAAATTTTTGTAATTATTTTTAATTTTTTCTAAATAATTAGTTAAATCTTTATCAAACTCTATCGCATAAATTTTTTTTGGATTTTTTTTTATTAATTCCTCGGTTAAATTTCCAGAGCCAGGTCCTATTTCAATTATATTAGTATTTTTATTAATATTACCTATCTCTGCAATTTTTTTTATTATTTCCTTATTTGTTAAAAAATTTTGACCAAGTTTTTTTTTATGTTTAAACATTATATTGAGAAAAAAACTTTATCGCTTTCTTGAAGCTTGTTGGGTCTGCAATTCCTTTTCCAATAATTTCTGTCCCAACTCCATGATCAGGAGAAATTCTTATAAAAGGCAAACCAATTGTAATATTGATAGCATCAAGATCAAATTGAGATTTAAAAGTTGTTAGAATTTGATCATGATAGTGACCAATTAAAACATCAATCTTTCAATTTTGCTCTTTGTAAAAAACTAGTATCTGGAGATAAGAGGACCGACTCACTTGGATATTTTTTTTTAAGTTTTTTTATAGCTGGAATAATTATTTTTTTTTCTTCATATTCCAATGTAACCATTTTCACCATTATGAGGATTAAAACCTAAGTATACCAATTTTAAATTTTTTTTTTTTAATAATTTTAGAATAAAAATTATTAATATTTTTGCAAGCTTTTTCAATTTTTTTATATGAAATCTCTTTATAAACTTCTTTTAAAGGAATATGAGTTGTTAATGGAAGAACAGAAAAGTTTTCATTGAACAAAAGCATATTTTCTTTATTTTTATTATTAGTTTTATCTGCAATATACTCTGTAATTCCATTGTATTTTTTTTTTGTAAATTTTGATTTGTCAATTGGAAGATTAATTATTCCAGAGGCTAACTTTATTTTTAGTATAAGTGTTATTGCACTAATAAAAACATTTCTTAATAAATTCCTCTGATTTATTCAATTTTAAATCAAAAGGCTTTATTTGTTTGTAATCTACATTAATAAAATTAAATTTTGTTTTTTTTAAGTTACTAATTTTAGATAAGATGAAAATTAACTATTTATATTCAATGCCTAGATAGTTTGGCTTGTTTTTTTAATAAGCGAATAATTTCCAATAATTATAAAATTTAATTTTATTTTTTTTAGATAATTTAAAGATTTCAGGAAGATTTCAGAAGAGATGCTATTAGGTTCTCCTAAAATAATTATTATATTTTTTTTCACAGAAATTTAATTAAATATTTTTTTTTACTTTTTTCTAAGATGAGTTGCAGAAAATTTATTTAATATTTTATTTTTTTCGGTGAAGATATTATTTGGTTTCTTAATTTTTCATCTATCCTCAGCGCTTAAGCCCTTTTTTTTCTATTTCTCTCATTTACTTCTGTCAAATTCACGTTAATTCTGCTCTCATAAATCTGTCTAATTAATTTTGATCCACTTCATATCTATTTTTATTATATTTTTTAAATAATCATTTCTCTATCTCATTTTGATTATAGAAAGAATTAAGAGTGTTCATTATTAATTTTTATTCTTTCTAAGATAGTTATATAAATGTAATTTTCAATTTCTTTTTCATGATACTTCAATCTTTATAATAGTTAGTTTCTATATTCTTTAATTTTTCTATCAATTAAACTATTCGATAATTTCTTTTTTTATTAGCTACTGTATTATTAGTAGTTTGATCTTTGTTAATAAATTTCACAAAATCTAATTTCTTTATTAATATCTAATTCTGTAATTATTGAATTATCAATTGAAACTATAACGTTATTAGTTAGTTGTTTTAGCTTCAGAATTAATTGAAAAAAGTAAAAAAATAATTAGTAAAAAAACTTTTTTTTTACTCATTTTTTAAAATAATTGTTTTCCACCAATTAGAAGGTATTATATTGCCTGATGTATAGTTGTCTCCAAATGGCAGACAGAGTCACACCAAAAAATATACTCGTTGCAGGCTTTAAATCTTTATCTGAACTGTAGTTTTTTTGTAAATAAAATCCATATCTAATACACTCATTTTCATTTTCAATTCCTAGTTTATGACTGTTAGTTAAATCCGTTTTTAGATTTCTATCACTTTCAATTTTTAATTTTGTACTATCAGTTATATATGATGTTAAATTTGCTTTAGCATATCTTTCATTTCCTATATGGTGTATTTTTTTCATAAAAATTAAAATTAGCTTCAGCCTTGATGTAAAAATTTTTCTTAAATGTTAAATCGTTATAATAAACGTGATTAAAACTGATTATCAAAAGTGTTTTTTAAATGTAATATCAAAATTTTCTGGACTTAAATAATTAACTTTAGTTACTAATATCCGAACTTTGCTATTTTGTAGATGAAGATTTAGTTGGCATATCTAAATCTTTATTCAATTTTAATACTTGACCTAAAGAGACGCTAGCTTTTTCAGGTTCTTTATTGCCTGTTTTTTTTTCTTGCCATATCCAATCTAGCGCCTAAATTAAATGACAAATCTTTTTCAATCAATTCATCACTATTCATTCTATTCATTGAGAAAATATTATCTGTATTTAGAGTTGTGTCATTTGTGGTTGCATTAGTCATTTTACCAGGGGCGTAACGAGTAAGTAATCTTGGTATTAATATATTGTTCTGTTTCTTTATGTTATTTTTGCAAATGGAATGGAAGTATCAAAACCGATGACAGGATTTATTTGGTTATTTAAATTTTCATTAGGTGTTTTATAGTCTGAATAGTAATTAATATTATTTATTTTTGTTAAAAATTTGTATCCAATACCCAAGTCATTATTATAAAATTCTTGAGTAGAATAATCTAAATTATTTATGAAAGCTTGATTTATTTTGATTGGTATTTGAATTAAGGCTTTTAAATATACTGACTGAAGCTTAAATTATTATTATCAAATAAACTGTATTTTGAATAAGACAAGCTCAGGTAGTAAATACGAGTATTGATCAGCTAGTTTTTAGTAATTGAAATATCTCTGATATGTAGCTGTTTTTATATTAAAATTTTCAGTTTTTCCGAATGAATTTAAGATATATTTCATTTGTAAGTTTTGTATCATCCTCTTTAACAAGATTTCTTTTAAAGCCATCATTGGTTGAATTTATTTTATTAACTCTTAAGATAAGTTGGATTATTAACATCGTTGTATTTTTGTATTAAAAATTCGCTTTGATCTAGATATTTTGTCGTATAAAAGTAAGGTATAAGATTTCCATAGAGATGATGTCTAGATCCATCAGTTTGTAGTTGATGGTAATTTCTTTATAGCCTTGAGTAAAACCGCCTTCTAAAGAAAGATCTCCATTTTTGAATTTTTCTCTATATTCTCCTAATAAAAGAGGATTTTGTTTAAAATAGTAAACAGGACTTACTGTAAAATCTGAAGATTCAGACAAAGGATAGAAATACGGGATTTTTAATGGAAGAACCAATATCGCCCCCTAGATTTGCAAGTGTAGGGGGCTAAGAAACCGTCTTTCTCTTTTAACTGTAGGATCAGGATGTGAAAAGTATGGTAGTATATAAAACTGGAATATTATTTAAGTCTAAAGATGCATTTTTATATGTTATTTTTTTTTGTTCTTTGTCATGTATTAATTCACCGGCATTTAAATTCCAGTAAGCACATCCGTCAGTCTCATTAGTTTTTTTACAAGTTGTAAATCTTGCATCTTTAATAATTGTTATATTATCTTTTAATACTTGCTGATTTTCCAGAAAATCTTAGGTTCAATAAATTCATTAAATTTATCACCAGATTTTAAATTTTGTTTATTAAGATCAGCATTAATATCATAGCCTATGATTTCATCGAACTTGTCATCAGCATTTAATTTTGATAAAATAATATGTATTTTTTTCTTTATCAATAAATTTTACATTTATTTTCTGCAGTAATGATTTTTTTTTCTAAATTATACTCAAAACTTTCAGCAAATAATGTTCCACTTTTTCCATCAGAGAACTTTGAATTTCCAAAAGTATTTAATTATTTGAATTGTCTTGTTATATATTATTTTATCGGCAGCAATTTGTTTACCTTCTTGATTTTTTGCAACTACATTACCAGTTGCTTCGACTAACAGAATTATCTTGAGAATATGTTAATTTATCAGCAGAAAAATTATAAATATCTTTTTGCTGCGAAAAACTAAGATTAGATTTTAAAAAAAAAAAACTAATAAATAATATAAAAATAATTCTATTTTGCATTAACTTGGGTAATTCCAACTAAATTTATTAAAATTATGAGAAATATAGGTATCCATACTGAAAAATCTACAGATATTATACCTGATTTAGCGATTGTTATTGATAAATCATTTAAAAAATAAATTATTATACTTATTAAAACTCCAAAAGTTCCATATTTAAGATAATTAGAGGTTTTTCCTAAATTGATAATCATTAAGCCAGAGAGAATCGACATCGCTAATAAATATATCGGGAAGTGAAATTAACTTTTGATATCTGATTCTAAGATCTATCGTTGAGTAACCTTTGTCTTCCAATATTAAGCATTTCTTTATTGATATCTAATAAAGAGAGTAGTTTCAGTGTTTTTGTATACATTTCTTAAGCTCGTTAATATTTATGTTACTAATGTAATTATAATTAGCTAAATAATTTTCTTTATTATTTTTTTTATTTGCTGTGATAATGTGAACTTTATTAAGTTGCCAATTCTTATCTTTTATAACTCCTTCGTTAGCGTCAATTCTTTTAATAAAATTATTAGAAAAATCATAATTATAAATAGTTAACTTCGTTTACTGTTTGAAAAATCTTTACTAATTTTTTCTATCCTGATTATATTTTTTTCTTTATCGTTTTTATCAAGAATCCATATTCCAGTTTCGTTAACAAATACTAAATTTTTTGTTTCATTATACTCCGATCGTAATTCTTCGTAGTATTTCAGCATTGAAGAAGAGAAGGGCACAATCAAAAATACAATTAAATATCCAATAACAAACGAAGTTAAAGCTGGAATTAATATAATTTGAATATTTGAATAGCCCATTACCCTTAGTGAAATCACTTCATTATGATTATAAATTTTTAAATAAAAAACAATTCCACCAAATAAAATTATAAAAGGAAATAAACTAATTAATACGTTGGGTATTTTTAATAACTTAATGAAATAACTTCATTATGATTATAAATTTTTAAATAAAAAACAATTCCGCCAAATAAAACTATAAATGGAAATAAATTTACTAATACATTAGGTATTTTTAATAAGGTAAAGATTATAAAAAATATAAATTTAAGATCTTTTTTTGATTTAAAAAAGTTAAATTCATCTAATAGATTAATTAAAAGAATAATCGAAAGCATCACTGCTATTACAACAAATAAACTTTTTATATATTCATTGATTATGTATTTATTAATTGATTTTAACATTTATGATTTAATATTTTCTCTATTAAGAAAGTAATTTAGTAAAATCCAATTTATTATTAAAAATAAAAAAGGGGTAGCGTATAAAAAAAAACTTGCATATATTTTTTTTGAACTTAAATCTAATAATATTTCACTAAGTATTATAATTACAATTCCATAAGTAAAAATTATTATTTTTAATAAATTATTATTTATAATTTCTTTATTTGTTATAATTAAAAAACATGCTCAACAAAACTAATGAAGGAATAAATAAAGGCATTACAATTCTGTCATTGAGCTCGCCTACTATATTAGAAAGTTGTGCATCATTTTTATTGTTAAATCTTTTTATCAACTCAAAAAATAACATTTCATTAAATTTATAATAATCTACAGTTTTTTTATTATATTGACTTAGATCTAATGTTGTTTTGTCAAAATCTAATATTGAAATTTTTTTATCTTTTCGTTCTTCTTGAATACTACCATCAACAAGAACTAATAAATTTTTATTATTTTCATTAATAACAACACCAGACTTTGCTATAATAGTTTTTTTAATATCTGCATTATCTTCAAATAAAATAATATCCTCTAATTCATTAATTTGATTTTTTTTTCCAACATAAATTGTTATTTTTTTAAGAGGATTATTAAAATTATTTTGTTTTAATAAAGGACCAATCGCACCAACACCACTATTTAAAAGTAAGTATCTTGAATAATTAGAAAAATAGGGAACTATAAAACATCTTATAATTACTAATATTACAATTAATATAATACTAGTTTCTTAATAAGATAATTTATAAATTTTTTTTTTTCTAATCCAGAAAACCAAAGAGCTCTAAGTTCATTATGATCCTCAAATTTTGAGATTGTTACAACAAAAGATATAAAAAAAATTATTAATGATATTCTTGAAAAAAATTTTGGCAATATTGATAAAATATATAAAAAATAAGTTTTAATAGAATTTCCTTCTTCACCAATTAAATCGAGCAATCTAACAGCTTGAGTGATCCAAATAATAAGTCCAAATGCAAGTAGAATAGAAAGGTAGTTCTTTAAAAATTCTTGGATAAAATAGTATCCCAACTTGTTTTTTTTCATTTTGATATGTATATGATCTTATATCATCTATGTTAGATTTAAAGATAATTCCAAATATAAATAAGAATTCAGATTATTATATTTTTTTTTGTGAAAAAAATTTCTCGTTTAATCCAAAAAAACTATCATTCATTGATATAAATAATAAAGAAATTAATTCTATTTTGGTAAAAAATAAAGATGAAGATTATTTTGTTTTTAATTTTCATAGCACAAGACCTAAAAAAATTATTTTTATAAATCAAAAAGATAACAAAGACGATTTTGAGAATCAAAATATTGGCGGCAAAGTCATTAGTGAAATTAAATTAGCAAAAGAAATTAATGTGATTTTTTCTAATGAAAATAAATCTTTAGAAAACTATTACTTTAATTTTTTATTGGGATGTTATTTAAAAAAATACTCTTTTACTAAATATAAGACAATTTTTAAAAAAAATGAGAATGCAAAAGAAATTATTAATCTCCTAATCACTTCATCTAGTAAAAATTTTTTTATTAATATTAAAAATAATATTGAAAATATTGTTAATGGAGTTTTTTTAACAAGAGATTTGGTTTCTGAACCACCCAATTATTTAAATCCAGAAAAATTTGTAACAGAAATTAAAAAACTTACTAAGCTAGGTCTTAAGGTTGATGTTTTTGACCATTTAAAAATGAAAAAAATTGGAATGAATGCTTTATTGGGTGTTGCTCAAGGAAGTAAAAATTTACCTTATTTTGTAACGATCACATGGAAACCAAGTAATTCAAAAAATAAAAATCCGCTTTCATTTGTAGGTAAAGGAGTTTGTTTTGATACTGGGGGTATTTCTTTAAAACCTGCGAAATTTATGGAAGATATGAAATATGACATGGCTGGAGCAGGAGCTGTTGTTGGCTTAATGAAAACTTTAGCCCTTAGAAAATCCAAATCTTACGTTATTGGCGCTGTTGCTTTAGTTGAAAATATGCCTGGTGGCTCAGCTCAAAGACCGGGAGATATCGTAAAATCCTATTCTGGTAAGACAATTGAAGTTTTAAATACTGATGCTGAAGGAAGACTAATTTTAGCTGATGCAATTTATTATATTGATGAACAATATAAACCAGAATTAATAGTTGATTTAGCAACTCTAACTGGAGCGATCGTTGTTTCTTTAGGAAATGAGTATGCAGGTTTATTCTCAAATAATGACAAATTGTCAGAAAGATTAATTAAAGCCGGTGAAATAGAGAATGAAAAATTATGGAGATTTCCATTGCATAAAAATTACGACAAATTAATGGACTCAAAAATTGCAGATATTCAAAATATTAATTATTCTGGAGGAGCAGGATCGATTACAGCAGCACAATTTTTACAAAGATTTTTAAAGAACAAAACTCCTTGGGCTCATTTAGATATTGCTGGTATGGCTTGGACTAAGAAAGATTTAGATATTATTCCAACAGGAGCGACTGGTTTTGGGGTTAAATTATTAAATAAATTTGTAGAAAAGTTTTACGAATAGTATGGAAAAAACTTTATCGATAATTAAACCAGATGCTGTTGAGAGAAATTTAATTGGTCAAATAGTTAGTATTTTTGAAAAAAACTCTTTGACAATTCATTCAATTAAAAAAATTAAATTATCAAAAAAAATGGCTGAAAATTTTTATTTTGTTCATAAAGATCGACCTTTTTTTAATGATCTATGTGATTATATGAGCTCAGGTCCTGTTGTGGTTATGATATTGGAAGGCAATAATGCAGTTCTAAAAAATAGAGAAATTATGGGTGCAACAAATCCTAAAGATGCTGCTAAAGGAACTATAAGAAATCTATATGGTATTTCTTTAGACAAAAATTCAGTTCATGGCTCTGATAGTAAAGAAAATGCTAAAATTGAGATCGATTTTTTCTTTAAAGAATAGTTTTTAAATTATTTTATTACAAACAATATCTACTGCTTTTGGATAAATTAAGTGTTCTGCCTTTAAAACTCTTTTTGCTAGAGAATTTGAATTATCTGTTTTAAAAATTTTAACTTTTGCTTGTAATATCTTTTTACCAGAATCAAGTTTTGCCGTTACATAATGAACTGTAGATCCTGCATATTTATCACCTGCTTTTATAGCTCTTTCATGCGTGTTTAAACCTTTGTATTTAGGAAGGAGAGAAGGATGGATGTTTATAATTTTAAATTTACATTTTTTAATAAATTCTTTTGATAAGATTCTCATAAAACCAGCAAGGCATAATAAGTTAATTTTATTTTTCTTTAGATAGTTTAAAGCTTTTTTTTCAAATTGAGTTTTATTTTTTTCTATCGCGAAATTTAAAATTTTATTTTTTTTAGCATAAGCCAAACCTTTAGCTTCTTTTTTATTGGAAATAACTAATTTAATTTTCCAATTAGTATTATTTTTCTTTGAGTATTTAATTAATTCTTTTAAGTTAGAACCTCTGCCAGAAATAAAAACTCGCAACATTAATATTTCCAGTTAATTTTTTCATTTAGTATAATTTTTTTATTATTATTACTTTTTACTATAGATCCGATTTCATAAGGTTTTGATGATTTACTAAAAACTTTTAAAATTTTATGATAATTTTTTTTATCCGCAATTATGCAAAAACCAACACCACAGTTAAATGTTTTAAGCATTTCATGATCATGGACGCCATTCGATTTAATCCATTTTATAACTTTATTAGGTTTGATTTTTGAAAGATTAATTTTTGCACTATAATTGTTTGGAATTACTCTAGGTAAGTTTTCTATCAGCCCACCACCCGTAATATGGGCACAACCTTTAATTAACTTCATTTTGTGAAGTTTTAATATTTCATTAACGTAAATTTTTGTGGGAGTTAAAAGCTCTTTATATAATTTTTTATTATTCTTAACTTTAATTTTTTTATCTTTTAAAATTTTTCTTATTAAAGAATATCCGTTAGAATGAGCTCCTGTGGATGGTACTCCTAATATTATATCGCCATGTTTAATTAAATTTCCCGTGATAACATTTTTTTTGCCAACAATTCCAACTGCAAAACCAGCTAAATCGAAAGAATCTCCAGTGTATACTCCTGGCATCTCTGCTGTTTCTCCTCCAGATAAAGAGCATCCGGCAATTCGACATCCTTTTGCTATACCCGATAATATTTGTTTATATTTTTTTTCAATAACTTTTGGGATTGCAATATAGTCTAAAAAGACAACAGGTTTTGCACCCTGAACAATAAGATCATTCACGCACATTGCAACCAAATCAATACCAATTGTTCTAAAGTCATTTAGTTGATTAGCTATTTCTAACTTAGTTCCAACCCCATCAGTTGAAGTTACGATAAGAGGGTTTTTAATTTTATATTGTCCTAGATCAAATACAGATCCAAATCCTCCTATGTTTTTAAAGTTTTTAATTTCGCTTCCTTTAATTCTTGTGGATTTTGATAATTTAGAAATAAATTTAACTAAATGTGTGGTTTTTTCGATATCAACACCACTTTTAAGATAGGTAAAATTTGAATTATTCATTAAAAAAATATTAACACTTCAGCAATACACTTGTTTTGTTATTTTACAATCAGTTTTTAAATAAGTTTTTTTATAAAAATAATGTAGTTTTAAGTTTTTTAATGAAAGATCAAATAGTTTTTAAATTTCCAGATAAAAGTTTTTATTATGAAGAAGATTTTTGCGTGGGAGAAAATAATTATGAAGCTTATAAATTAATTAAAGAATGGCCCAATTGGAGTTTTAAAGGAATCAATATTTATGGACCAAAAAAATCTGGAAAGTCATATCTCACAAAAATTTTTTCAGACAAAACTAATTCCAAGATTTTTGAAGGAAAAAACGTTAATAAAAATGATTTAGAGATAATCCTTAATCAAAAAGTTTTAATTATAGAAGATATAGAGTCCTTTAAAGATGAATTTTTATTTCAAACAATTTTAAATGATTTTATTAGCAAAAATAAATTTATATATTTAACTTCTAATAAAATTGCAGGAAGTTCCTCTTATCAATTAAAAGATTTAGTATCACGTCTGAGGTCATTAGCTGCAGTTGCAATTACTAATCCCTCTGATGATTTGTTCCATCAGATTTTAACTAAGATGTTATCAGATAAACAAATTAACATAACAACCAAAGAAGTTAATTTTATTTTAAAGAATATTGAGAGAAGTTATGACGCTGCTTCGAGATTTGTCAAAAATTTAGATGAATTATCTTTATTATATAAAAAAAAAATAAATACAAAAATTATCAATCAGGCATTAGCCGATATTAGTTAAATTTATTTGAAGTTTTTTTAAAATTTGTAATTAGATTTGTTAATTTTTTAATATCAGTATTATTTAAATATTTTGAAGATATAGAAACCTCTTCTTTTTTTATATTTTTTATAATTTCTTTATCAGAAAAAACCCAATTTTTAGGTAGATTTATTTTTTCTGCTATTTTGTTTCGTAAAATTTATTATTTTAATAAATTTTTTATTATTTAAAATATTTTTACCTAATTTTTTTTTAAAAATAACTAGGATAATCTTCATGATGAAATTTTAAAAATTTCTTTTTTAACTAATTTATTAAATGATTTTAATTTATTATTTTTAGATAATTTATCCTTAAATTTATTAAATATTATTTTTAAATAATAAACATCATTTATTAGATAATTAATTCTCTCATTACTAATAGGTCTTTTTAGCCAATCTTCTTTCTGTAATGATTTATCTAGATTAATCCCACATAGATCATGAACTAATTTCTTATAGGAAGGTGCTTCAGAATAACCATTAAACAATGCTGCTATTTGAGTATCAAAAACACTGAATAAAATTTTTTTAACTATAGATAAAAATATTTCCAAATCTTGTCTGCAAGAATGAATAATTAATGTAATTTTTTTTTTATTTAAAAATTTAAATATTTTTTTGAAATTAATATTCTTTTCTAAACAATCAATAATACCAATATTTTCTCCATCAGAAATTACGATAATAGATATAATAGCTTTGTAAGTTGTTCGTCTTTCAAATTCTGTATCAAAGAAAAAATTTTTTTTATTTTTAATCTTAGTAATAAACTGATCTAGTTGATTATTGTTTTTAATAAATGAGAAATTATGATTGTTTTTTTTGAACATTAACTGTATCTCAATTTATTATTAAAAGGTTGGTTTGATTTGAATAAATATAGAACTCACAATTGCTCAGAACTTACAATTAATAATATTGGTAAGCAAATTATTCTCTCTGGGTGGATCCATAAAAAAAGAGACCATGGTAATTTATTATTTATCGATTTACGAGACCACTATGGAATGACTCAATGTGTCATTGATAATAAAAATCAACATTTTCCTGCTCTTGAAAAAATTAAATTAGAAACGGTTATTCGAATAGAAGGAGAAGTTGTTGGAAGGACTGCAGATACAATTAATAAAGAACTTGCGACAGGATCCATTGAAGTTTTAATTAAAAATTTTAACCTATTAGGTTCGACCAAAGAATTACCATTGCCTGTTTTTAGTGATCAAGAATATTCAGAAGAAATAAGATTAAAGTATCGTTATTTAGATTTAAGAAGAAAAAAATTACATCAAAATATTATTTTAAGATCTAATGTTATTTCATTTATTAGAAAAAAAATGGAGAGTCTTGGTTTTTTAGAATATCAAACTCCAATTTTAACTTCTTCTAGTCCAGAGGGAGCACGAGATTTTTTAGTTCCAAGCAGATTAAATCCTGGAAAATTTTATGCACTTCCACAAGCGCCCCAACAATTTAAACAATTAATTATGGTGTCTGGTTTTGATCGATACTTCCAAATTGCTCCATGTTTTAGAGATGAAGATGCAAGAGCAGACAGAAGCCCAGGTGAATTCTATCAATTAGATATTGAAATGTCTTTTGTTGAGCAAGAGGATGTTTTTCAAGTTGTTGAACCATTGCTGCATGAAGTTTTTACAAAATTTAGCAAAGGTTACTCAATTAGCAAAACTCCATTTAAAAGATTTAAATATAAAGATGCAATGCTTAAAGTTTGGAACAGATAAACCGGACTTAAGAAATCCAATTGAAATTAATGATGTTACTGAAATTTTTGAAAGAGAAGATGTTAAATTAGAAATATTTAAAAAATTAATCCAAAAAAAATCAGTTGTAAGATGTGTGGTTGCAAAAAATGTATCTTCTAAACCAAGAAGTTTTTTTGATAATTTAGATAAAGGAGCAAAAGCAGAAGGGGCTTCAGGATTAGGTTATATTATTCTTGAGAGTAATAATGGAAAACTAGAAGGAAAAGGACCTATCGCTAAATTCTTCTCTGACGATGCTATTAACACTTTATGTAAAAAAGTTAACGCTGTAGGTGGAGATGCTATATTTTTTGTATGCGACATTAAGAAAAATGCTGAGAAATTTTCAGCGTGGGCAAGGACAGAGATTGCAAAAAATTTAGAATTAATAAAAGAAAACGTATTTGAATTTTGCTGGGTGACTGATTATCCAATGTTTGAATACAATGAAATTGATAAGAAAATTGATTTTAGTCATAATCCATTTTCTATGCCACAAACCCCTATGGATTTAATTGATAAAACTGACCCATTAGAATTGCTGGCTTACCAGTACGATATTGTTTGTAATGGTATCGAATTATCATCTGGAGCAATTAGAAATCACGTTCCAGAATTAATGTATAAATTATTTAAAATTGCAGGTTATTCAAAAGAAGAGGTTGATAATAAATTTTCTGGTATGATTAACGCTTTATCTTATGGTGCGCCACCGCACGGCGGAATTGCCCCCGGAATTGATAGAATTATTATGTTATTAGCTGGAGAGAAAAATATTAGAGAAGTAACTATGTTTCCATTAAATCAAAATGCTCAAGATTTAATGATGAATGCTCCTTCAGATGTGTCTGAAAAACAATTAAAAGAATTAAATATTAAATTAGTTAAAAAAGACTAATTTATTTTTTTGCTCTTAATATTTAATCTAATATTACTTAGATCTACTAATTTTTCTTTGTACTGATTTCTTAAGAAACCTTTGCTTGTAATATTTTTAAGAACATCAATTAGTTGAGCATTTTCTTCAGAGTCTTCTGCTTGATCAGTTTTTTTAATAGATGGAGTATGTGCAAGGTCTTCTCTACCAAGGTAAGAAATTGCAAGTTCTCTAAATAGATAATCTAAAATTGAAGAGGCTGATAAAATTCTGTCATTCCCTTTAACTTTTCCAGAGGGTTCAAATTTTGTGTTAATGAATGCATCAACATATTCTTCAAGTGGAACTCCATATTGCAGACCTAAAGATATTGCGATTGCAAAATTATTCATTAGAGATCTTACAAGCTCTCCTTCTTTATTCGTATCAATAAATATTTCACCAACTCTACCATCATCATATTCACCAATGTGCAAATAAACTTTATGATCTCCGATCATAGCTTTTTGGATGTAGCCTTTTCTTCGATCAGGCATTTTTCTTCTTTCACTAAAAGCTTTGTTCTCAATTGATAAGGATGAGGATTTATTATCTTGAATATTATTAAAAATAGATGAAGTAATATTTTCACTAATCTTTTGACTCGAGATTTCTTTAACTTCTTGTTCTTTGCTTTGAGCTTTATTAGCCTGAACTTCAGCTAATGATTTAGTTTTTCTTTTATTGAATTTAACGTCTAAAACCTCAACTTTTCCGTCTTTTCTGCTATCAATTTCTTGAAGAGCTTCGTTAGTTAATTCTTGTAAATTATGAGTGATTTTAAATAGGCAAGTGTAAAAACTTTCAGCAATATATTTAGACATTTTTGATTCTTAAAAATTTAATGACTTTAAATCACTATTTTAATCTGTAATAAGTGTCTAGCTAAAAACAGACAACTTGAAATAGAAAACTTTTGTGGATATCTTAAAAATATAAATTTTTAAAATGATTAAACTTCTTAAAATTATTTTTACTTGGTGGAACGGACAGACTATTGGAACTTTTTTGAATACATTATTTTTTGGAAAACTTGTTGGAGTCGATGATTTTAAAAATAAATATTATGTTGATAGCAAAGACAGAAGATGGGTTATTTTTAATTCAGAAGTAGAAGCTACAAAAATTCCTCCAGAGTGGCATGCTTGGATACATCATTTAATTAAAGAGGTCCCAACAAAGGCAGATTTTTCAAAGTATGATTGGCAAAAAGACCATCAAGAAAATAAGACAGGAACTGAAGAAGCCTATAATCCTAATAAATTTAAGCCGCAGGTCAAAGCCGATTATGAAAGTTGGCGTCCTTAAAATTAATAGAATTTAGTTTTTGACAACCAATTCACATCATATTTTGAATTAATAAAATCTTCATTTCTTAATATTTTTTTATGAAGATCGATTGTTGTACTAACTCCTTCAATAACAAATTCATCTAAAGATCTTTTTAATCTCGAAATTGCAGAAGATCTGTCTCTGCCATGACAAATAAGTTTTGCAACTAAACTGTCATAATAAGGTGGGATTTTACATCCTTGAAATACACAGCTATCAACTCTCGTTCCAGGACCTGAAGGTTGATTGTAAGTTTTTATTGTTCCAGCACTTGGTAAAAAATCTTTACTTGGATCTTCAGCATTGATTCTACATTCAATGGCATGACCAAAGAATGTAATATCTTTTTGTTGTAAACTTAATTTACCAGTTGAGGCTATTTCAATTTGTCGCTTAACAAGGTCAATCCCAGTTACTTCTTCAGTAACAGGATGCTCTACTTGCAATCTTGTATTCATTTCTAAAAAATAAAATTTTCCTTTATCATAAATAAATTCAAGTGTTCCAGCTCCTTCATAACCAAGTTTAGCAATAGCATTTACAGAAACATCTAATAAGTATTTTCTTTGTTCATCATTAATAACGGGACAAGGACTTTCTTCTATTATTTTTTGATATCTTCTTTGAACCGAACAGTCTCTTTCTCCTAAATGAACTGTATTTTCTTTACCGTCTGATAAAATTTGAACTTCAATATGTCTTGGATTTTCAAAAAACTTTTCAATAAAAACTTCTTCATTATTAAAGAATTTCTTAGCTTCTGTTTGAGCAATTTTAATGTTTTCCTCTAATTTATCTTCAGAATGAACAATTCTCATTCCTTTTCCACCGCCACCACCTGCAGCTTTAATTAGCACTGGAAAACCTATTTGTTTAGATATTTTTATAGCTTCACTAATATCTTTAATTCCTGTTTCAGAACCAGATACAATTGGAAGTCCTAAACTTTTTGCAATTTTTTTAGCTTCAATTTTATCACCCATTTTTCTAATTAGTTCTGAGCTTGGGCCTATAAACTTAATTTTGTGTTGTTCTAAAATTTCAGCAAATTTATAGTTTTCAGAAAGAAACCCATAACCAGGATGAACAGCATCCGCGCCTGTAATTTCAATAGCTGATATTAATGAAGGGATATTTAAATAACTATCTTGAGCCTTTTGGGATCCAATACAAATACTTTCATCGGCTAATCTTACGTGCATAGACTCATTGTCAGCAGTTGAGTGTACAGCAACCGTTGCTACCCCAAGTTCTTTACAAGCTCGTATCACTCGTACGGCTATTTCGCCTCTGTTTGCTATAAGTATTTTTTTAATCATTTACTCGACTAGGATTAAGTCCTGATCAAATTCTACCGCTTCACCGTCGGTTACTAATATTTTCTTAACCACACCATCTTTTGTTGATGGAACATGGTTCATCGTTTTCATTGCTTCAATAATAATAATTGTTTGACCTTTTTTTATATTAGCACCAACGGTTACAAAGGGTTTTGCACCCGGTTCTGGAGCTAAATAAGCCGTTCCAACCATGGGAGATTTTATAATATTAGCTTTATTGATATTATCAGCAGTAACAGATGATGAAGTAGGGGATGAACTTCTTGGTTGGTTGTTAGTTGATATTATCTGCTCATGAACAACCCCTTTACTAGATTTGCTAACTTTATACTTTACATTATTTTCAGAATACTCAATCTCTGTCAGATTGAATTCATCTAAATAATCCGAAAGTTCTTTAATAATTTTTTTATCTATTTTCATTATTTATTATCTTTAATTATTTTTTTAATGGCGTCTATTGCTAAAATATATCCATAAGATCCTAAACCACAAATCAGACCATTAACAGCACTGCTAATCAATGATTTGTGACGAAATTCTTCTCTGTGAAAAATATTAGAAATATGAATTTCTATTTTAGGTATTTTAACAAGGTTTAGTGCATCTAATATTGCAACAGATGTGTGAGTAAAAGCTGCAGCATTAATTATCAAACCATCAAATTTATCTCTAGATTTTTGAATTTTTGTTACGATCTCACCTTCAATATTTGACTGAAAAAAATCTACTTTAATTTTATTTTTTTTTGCATGCTCTTTGCATTTTTTCTCAATCGATTTAAGAGTTTCTTTGCCGTAAATTTTTGGCTCTCTTTCACCTAAAAGGTTAAGATTTGGACCATTAATAATTACTATATTCATATAAGAAAGTGATATGTTATAATTTAAAAATAGCTTAAATCCAACATGATACAGATCATTTTGAACGGAAAACCTCATAATATAAAAGAAAAAACTAATATAATTTCTTTATTAGAGACGTTGTCGCTTTCAGAAAAAAAAGTAGCTGTAGAAATTAATGAAGAAGTCGTGTCAAGAGATCATTATGCAAAAAAAATTTTATCAGCTCAAGATCGAGTTGAAATTGTTCATTTTATCGGAGGGGGTTAATTGGAAGATTTAATTATTTCTGGAAAAAAATATAAGTCACGTCTTATTTTAGGAACTGGAAAATATAAAAGTTTTGAAGAGACTGCAAAAGCAATTAAAGCTGCAGAGGTTGAAATTGTAACTGTAGCAGTGAGAAGAGTGAACGTTACAAATCCAAAAGAGCCGATGCTTGTTGATTTTTTAGATCCCAAAAAGATCACTTATCTTCCAAATACTGCAGGTTGTTATACGGCAGAAGAAGCATTAAGAACTCTAAGATTAGCTAGAGATGCAGGAGGGTGGAATCTTGTAAAATTAGAAGTGCTTGGAGATAAGGAAACTTTATATCCAAATATGATTGAAACTATTGAGGCTTTAAAAGTTTTAAAAAAAGAAAATTTTGAGGTAATGGTTTATTCATCGGATGATCCAATACTTTGCAAACAATTAGAAGATATGGGCGCTGCAGCGATTATGCCTCTAGGCTCACTTATAGGATCCGGACGCGGAATTCAAAATAGGTTTAATATCTCAATTATTAAAACTCAATCTAAAGTGCCCGTTATTGTTGATGCTGGAATAGGCTGCGCTTCAGATGCAGCCATTGCGATGGAGTTGGGTTGTGATGGTGTTTTAATTAATACCGCAGTTGCGGAGGCTAAAAACCCAATATTAATGGCTGAAGCCATGAAGGATGCTGTGATTGCAGGAAGAAAATCCTTTATTGCAGGCAGAATTAAGAAGAAAGTAACCGCAAATCCATCAAGTCCTTTTGAAGGGCTGATTGAATAATTAGCTTAGCTCTTTAGCAGTTTCAGTTTCTTTATTTTTAGCTTTTTTATTGTCTTTAAATCTATTTTTATTAAAGAATTTTTTTCTTTTGCCTTTGTAACCATTATGTTTTTTATCATCAACTGTCTCTTGTTTTTCTTCTGAATTCTCTTTTGTTTCTTCTTTAATAGGAATCACATCCGTTTCTTTTAAAGAAGGCTCTTTAATTTCAGTGCCATTAAATTCGCTAATTAGTTTCTTTTTAGCATCATAAAAACTAAATAAAAATTCTTGGCTTAAAAATTCAGGATTTTTAATTAAGTTAATTTTAAATTTATATTTGTCTTTAAAAAATTTAAGTTCAGTTGAGTAATTATTATTTAAAATATCAATTATTTTTTTAGATAAATTCACATTTATAATTTTAATTTTTTCATCACTAAATGCTCGTTCTTCTAATAATTTAATTATTTTAAGAGCAAAGGAGTCTACCGATAGCTGAATTTCCCATTTGATAGAGCTTTCTCTTAGTCTTTGTCTTGTCATTTCAAGAAGACCAAAGTTACTTATTCTTCCAAATTGAATTCTAGCTTTATCATTTTTTAATGACTCTCTTAATTTTCTCTCAACTAATCTTTTATTGGAATAATTTTCCATATCGATAAAATCGATAACAATAAGACCAGCTAAATCTCTTAATTTTACTTGTCTTGCGATCTCTTCTGCTGCCTCCAGATTGTTTGTTAAAGCTGTTTTTTCAACATTTCTTTCTCGAGTGGATCTACCCGAGTTAATATCGATTGAAACCAAAGCTTCTGTCGGACTGATAATAATATAGCCGCCAGATTTTAATTCTATTCTAGGTTCAAAAATTGAATTTAAATATTTTTCAATATTGTAATGGTGAAATATTGGAATCTTACCTTTATACTTTACAATATTTTTTACATGTGCACTTGAGATTTTTTTTGCATATTTTTTTGCAGCTTCGAATGCCTTATTGCCATCAACAATAATACTATCAATATCTTTGCTGTAAAAATCTCTAATCGCTCTTGCAATCAAATCTTCTTCTTCATAAATTGTGCTTGGCGCAATCGATTTTAAAGTTTTCTTTCTAATTTCTTCCCAAGTACCTAATAAGTTTGTTAAATCATCTTTAATTTCATTTTTAGTTTTATTTGCCCCCGCGGTTCTAACAATAAGCCCCATTGTTTTAGGGAGTTCTAAATCATTAATAATTTCCTTCATTTTTTTTCTATCACTTGAACTGTAAATTTTTCTTGAGATCCCACCGCCTTTTGCTGTATTTGGCATTAGCACAATATATTTTCCTGCAAGGGATATAAAAGTTGTAAGAGCTGCACCTTTTTTACCACGCTCTTCTTTTACAATTTGAATTAAAACTATTTGTCCAGGTTTGATGACTTCTTGAATGCGATATCTTTTGAATCTGTAAAAACTTCTATTGTTTTTAGGTTTATCCTCAATGTGATTTTCTTCATTGGAATTAACATCTTCATCCGATGCTTTGTTGCCAATATTCTCTTCATCATGATCACCATTAGATGCATTTTTATCTTGCAAATTAATATTTTCACCTTGCTCAGCATGCTCAACAATTTCTTTGTCGTTTTCTTCTAAAAGTTTTGCTCGAGCTTCTTCCTCTTCTTTTTTAATACGATCTTTGTCCGCTTGAGGAATTTGATAATAGTCTGATTGAATGTCGTTAAATGCTAAAAATCCGTGTCTTTCGTTTCCGAAATCCACAAACGCAGCTTGTAAAGACGGTTCTATTCTACTTACTTTACCTAAGTAGATGTTTCCTTTTAGATTTTTGCGATGAATATTTTCATATTCATATTCTTCAATTCCATGATCGGACTTGATAGCAATTCTAGTTTCTTCTGGATGCGAGGCATCGATAAGTAAATCCTTAGACATGATGTTAAATTCCTAAATTTTTGATTAATTTTTAATGACATAAAATTCATTTGTTTTCTTAACTATTATAATAAACATCTTTGTTAAAATATCTATTTAAATCTTAATAATTTAAGCAAATCGATGTAAAAGTTGTTTAGTTATTTAATAAATAAATCATAAAAACTGTTTTTTTAAAATGATCGAAGTTAAAAATATCGCAGAAAAAATAGGAAAATCCCTTGATAACATAAGGGGGTATCTTTGATAAAAATCAGGTCGATAAAAAAATCTCAGATCTAACAGCACAAACAGAACTCCAAGATTTCTGGAGTAATCAAAAAAACGCAGAAAAAGTAATTAAAGATAGAAATTTTTTATTAGAAATAAAAAATAACTATGATTTTATTTATAAAGAACACATTGATAATAAGGATCTTTTAGACATCGCCGTTAAAGAAAATGATGAAGTCTTAGCTAAAGACTTAAATAAATCTTTTGAAAGCAATTTAGAAAAATTAAAAAAAATAGAACTTCTTTGTTTTCTATCCAATGAAAATGATGCATTAGATGCCTATGTTGAAATCCATGCTGGCGCTGGAGGCACTGAAAGTCAAGATTGGGCAGAAATGTTGCGAAGAATGTATTCTCGTTGGGCTGAGAAAAATAATTTTAAAGTAGAACTCATTCATGAAAGTAGAGGTGAAGAAGCTGGAATTAAATCATCAACGATTAAAATATCAGGGCAATTTGTTTACGGTTGGTTAAAGGGAGAATCAGGAGTTCATCGATTGGTTAGAATTTCTCCATTCGATTCAGGAGCAAGAAGGCATACGAGTTTTGCAAGTGCATGGGTGTATCCAGTGATTAATGAAGATATAAATATTGAAATTTTAGAAAAAGATATTCGCGTAGATACTTATCGATCAAGTGGAGCAGGTGGACAGCATGTAAATACAACAGACAGCGCCGTTAGAATAACTCATACTCCAACAGGAATCGTTGTTCAGTGTCAAAATGAAAGATCCCAGCATAAAAACAAAGAAACAGCGATGAACATGTTAAAAGCTAGGCTTTATGAACTTGAGATGCAGAAAAAACAAAAAGACTCAGATAATTTGGAAAATTCAAAAAAAGAAATAGGATGGGGAAGTCAAATTAGAAATTATGTTTTACAACCTTACCAACTTGTTAAAGATAATAGGACTAATATCGAAGTGACTAACCCAGACAAAGTATTAGATGGAGACATTGCGGTATTTTTAGAGGCCTCTGTTTATCAAGGAATTCATTAATGCAAAGAAGAAATAAAATTTTATTAATTATACTTGCAACTTTTGTATCGCTTATTGTTTTTTTATCTTTTGGATTTCAAACATCTAATTTTAACGATCTTATTCAAAAAAAATTTAATGATCAGTACAAAAAAATTAAGTTAGAGTTTAAAGATATAAGAGTAAGCTTAGATATTAAGGATTTTGCTGTTAAATTTAGTCTGAATCAGCCAAAACTTTATCATAAAGGCGATCTTACTAATATTTACCAAACTAATTTTGGTGTTGGTATTTTTTCTGCAATTAAAGGTAATTACAATCCAAAATTTATAGAGGTAAAATTTTCAGAAAACTCATTTGAAAAAAGTATTAATTTAGTTCGTGATGTTTTTTTAGATGATAGTCAAAAAAGCTATTTAGATAATAAGGTTAAGAAAGGCTTCATCAAAGGCGATCTAAAAATATATAACGAAGATACGTTAAAAATTGAGTTTTTAGGCAGCATTAAAGACACTTCATTTATCATTTCAAATGAACTACCCGAGTTTCAAAATATTAATGCAGATATCGAATTTAAAAATAAAGAATTAAATATAAATATTTCATCTGGATCTGCTGCAGGTTTAAACTTTGATAAATCTAAAATTTCTGTAAATGAATCATCAGATTCTTATAAAGCCTCGTCTAGATCTAAATTTAACTGGAAAATTTAACTCATTAAAAGAATTTAAAAATTTAAAGATAGAGGCCCTAGAAGATATTATAAAAAATATAGAAAAATTATCATTCTCAACTACTGCGAATAATAAAATTGATGTTGAATTTGATAAAAAAGGAAACCTTCTTAATACCTCTGTTAAAGGTAAAGCAGATATTACAAATCTAGAATTAGATTTACTACAAAGCGCTTATCCTAATGTTTTAGACGATAAAAATAGAAAATTTAAAAACGGAAAATTTAAAGTTGAATTTGATAAAAGCAATGTATTCATTAACGGAATAATTTTTAATCAAAATGATACATTAGATTTTAAAATAAATTCTGATCTTAATAAAAAAACATCAAAAATTAATATTATTTCAGATATCAATTTTGTGAACTGGCAAAAAGTATTTAAGCCAGAATATATTAAGGGATCATCAAAATTATATATCCAGTTAAATACAAGCAAAGATCAGTATTATTTTGATACTCGAATCGATATTAAAAAAAGCTTAATTAATTTTACACCCATTAATTTTAACAAATTATTAAATGATGATGGGCAGATTCTTGTAAAAGGGGAGGTTAAGAAAAACACTTCAGTTTTAGAAAAAGTTACAATTAATGCTGGTAAAAATAATATTGAATTATTTGATTTAAATTTTGATGAAAATTTTTCTTTAACGTCACTTAATAGTATCACCGTTAACACTGATAAAAGTAATTTTAAAATTACCTCATCTAAAAAAAGTAATATTAATCATATAGAAATCACAGGAAAAAGATTAGACGCTAAATATATTATTGATAGTCTAACAAGTTCAAAACCATCAACGGTCGTTTCAAAAAAGTTTAATGGAACGATTAGCGCTAATTTAGACACCGTTGATACTGGCACTAACGATGATATTCGCGATTTCAACTTAACGGGTACAATCTTAAAAGGGCAATTTACAAAACTAGATGCAACAGGAGTTTTCTCTAATAAAGAAAAAATCACCATTAAAATTAGTAAAAATAAGAATGGTAATATTTCAACTTACATGCTTTCAGATAGAGCAAGACCCTTTATTGCAGGATTTAGTTTTATAAAAGGATTTGAAAAAGGAAAATTAGAATTTACCTCTGAAGATTTAAGTGCAACTTCTTCAAAGGGAAAAATTATTATTACTGATTTTAAAATTAGAGAAATTCCTGTCCTTGCGCAGATATTATCCCTTGCTTCTATTACAGGAATTTTAGACACCTTAAAAGGAGAGGGAATTCGTTTTGATAATACGGTGATTGTCTATGAGAACGATGAAAAGTTTTTTACTTTTAAAGATTTTTATGGAACAGGGCCGTCTCTTGGTTTTATTGTTGAGGGTAGAATTAATAATGCAGATGACTTTGTAAGTTTAGATGGAAATTTAATTCCAGCGTATGAAGTTAATCGTCTGTTATCAAATATTCCAATTCTAGGGCAGATTTTAACCGGTAAAAGTGGCGATGGCGTATTTGGTGTAAGCTTTAAAATTAAAGGTAAAGATAACAATTTTGAAACTACAATAAATCCAGTTCGAACGATAACACCAAGATTTGTACAAAGATTTATCGATATGTTTAGATCTTCTAAATAGCTTGAATTAATACGTGTTGTTTTTTTCCAAATGATACTTTGATAACTTTTTCACCATTAAAATCATCTTTGGTAACAATTTTTTTCTCATCCGTTACAATTTCATTATTAATTCGATAGCCTTTATTTGCAATATTTCTTCTGTATTCTCCATTTGATTTTGCAAAGTTAATCTTAATAATTAAATCATTGAATGAAATTCCATTATTTAAATCTGATTTTTTAATTTCAATTTTTGGAAGATCATCACCAAAGGATTTATCTTCAAAAGTTTTTTTAGAGGTCGCCTCAGCATTAGAAGAGGCTTTCTCCCCATGAAGAATTTTAGTTGCTTCATTTGCAAGAATAACTTTAAAATCATTAATATTTCTCGATTTGTTATTTTCAAAATTTGTAATCTCCTCTAAAGGAAGTTCAGTAAATAATCTTAAATATTTAAAGACATCAGCATCATTTACATTTCTCCAAAACTGCCAGTATTCATAAGGAGAGGTTTGTTTTTCATCTAACCATACAGCACCTTTTTCAGTTTTACCCATTTTAGCGCCAGAGCTAGTAGTAATAAGTGGAGTTGTTAAACCGTAAGATTCTTTTCCATTAACTCTTCTTATTAATTCAATTCCATTAACAATATTTCCCCATTGATCAGATCCACCAATCTGAAGGATGCAATCATTTTTATTATTAAGTTCAAGAAAGTCATAGGCTTGTAAGATCATGTAATTAAACTCTAAAAAACTTAAGGATTGTTCTCTATCGAGGCGAAGTTTAACGCTATCAAAGGTTAACATTTTATTAATAGTAAAATGTTTTCCGTAATCTCTTAAAAAATTTATATAATTAATTTTAGTTAGCCATTTTTCATTATTTAAAAAAATAAATTTATTGCTACCTTTGCTACTTAAAAATTTATTAAAAACTTTTTTAATCCCAGCAGTATTTTTTTTAATTTCTGCACTTGTTAAAATTTTTCTACTCTCTTCTTTGCCAGAAGGATCTCCCACCATCGTAGTGCCCCCTCCTAACAGAACAATTGGTGTATGACCAAATTGTTGAAACAGTCTAAGACACATGATTTGCACTAAGCTACCCACATGTAGGCTTGGAGCGGTACAATCAAAACCGATATATAATTTAATTTTTTTATTATCTAAAAGTTTATTTAGATTATCTAAATCAGTGCACTGATTAAAATATCCTCGTTGTTGAAAGGTTTTGATAAGATTCTGATTCATTCAATAAGATAGTATTATACAAAATTAAATAATATTAAATCTATATAAAATGAGTAAATACATTTCTTTAGGAACCATGAGTGGCACTTCCATGGATGGAATTGATCTTTCCATTATAAATTCCGACGGAGAAACCAACACTTCAATCATTGATAATTTTTTTTCTGAATACAGTTCAGATTTTAAAAAAGAATTAATAAATATTAGAAAAGAAGTTTTACAAAAAGACGATTTAACCTCAAAAAAAGCACTGATTAATGATTTATCACGGAAGATTACATTGCTTCATGTTGAAGCCATTCAAGAATTTTTAAAGAAGAACTCTACAATCAAGTTAGATTTAATTGGTTATCATGGTCACACATTAATTCATAAACCTGAACAGGGATTTACTTTTCAATTAGGTAATCCTGAATTAATGGCGCAGTTATTAAAAACTAAAGTTGTTTTTAATTTTAGAGATAATGACATTAAAAACAAAGGACAGGGCGCCCCCTTAGTCACACTTTATCACGGACAAATTTTAAAAAATTTAAACTTAGTAAATAAGGGCGTGATTATTAATATTGGTGGCATTGCAAATGGTAGTTATTTTGAAAATTCAGTTATTCATTCTAATGATATTGGGCCTGGAAACTGCCTGTTAGACCAATGGATTAGACTAAATTCAAAAGATTTAGAATTTGATAGAGAAGGAAACATTTCAGAAAAAGGGGAGGTTAATTCCTTAATGCAAGAGGATTTTTTAAATCATTACAGCTACCATGATAAAAAGAAATCATTAGATATTACTGATTTTAATATTGCTCAATTTAGAGGTCTTAAATTAGAAGATGGCGCTGCAACTCTTGTAAGTGTTACAGCAAATTTAATAGCAAATTTTGTAAAAAATATTAAAGAAAAAAAAGATAAAATTATTTTAGCAGGCGGAGGTAGAAAAAATAAAACTTTAATTAAATTTCTATCAAAACAACTGAATTTAAAAGTTGAATCCATAGATCAGTATAAACTTGCTGGTGATTTTATTGAATCTCAAGCCTTTGCTTATCTTGCCATAAGAAGTTATGAGAAAAAACATCTATCACTTCCAACAACAACTGGAGTTAGTCAACCGGTAACAGGTGGGATTGTTTATTCTAACTAAAATCTAGATTCTTTTTTTATATACTTTTCAATCGCGTTACAAAATTCTTTATCTTTACCTGCAAAGAAATGATTAGCGCCTTCAATTTTAACAAAATCCACATTAATACTTTTTTGATTTTTAAGTTTAGTTTCTAAAGTCTTTGTTGCATCGGTTGGAACTAATTGATCACTTGATGCATACAAAACCATACCTGAAGAAGGACAAGGAGCTAAAAAATTAAAATCATAGATATTTGGTTGAGGACAAATTGCTACAAATCGATAAATCTCAGGTCTTCTCATTAGTAATTGCATGCAAATTAATGAACCGAATGAAAAACCAACAATCCAACTTTCATTCGTGTTAGGATTTTGTCTTTGTATCCAATCTAAAACTGCTGCAGCATCTGATAATTCTCCCTGACCATTGTCAAATTTACCCTCACTCTTACCAACGCCTCTAAAATTAAAACGACACACTGAAAAACCATTTTTAAGAAATGTATGAAATGCATTGTAGACTACTTTATTATTCATCGTACCACCGTATTCTGGATGGGGATGAAGAATGAGAACCGTTGGAGCGGTTGAACTTTTTCCTTGAACGTATTTAGCTTCTAGTTTTCCGTCGGGTCCATTAATAAAAGTTCCTGCTGGATTAACTATGCTCATAGAATTTTGAAGAATTATTATTTTAACAAGCGGCTCTTATACCATAAAAGCTAATCACTTTTGGTTTTTTTTTAAAGTTGACTAAATTAGTAGGAATAGCTAAATTTATTGAAAATTAATCATTAATTTACAATGAAACTAACAGCAAAAGGTAGATACGCTGTAATGGCGATGGCTGACCTTGCTACTTTTAATAAGCAGCAAAAACCGGTTAGTCTGAATGATATTTCAATAAGACAGGGCATATCCCTATCTTTTCTAGAGCAATTATTTTTAAAATTAAAAAAGAAAGATTTAGTTACGAGCGTTAGAGGAAATCTAGGCGGATACAAACTTTCAAGGGATCCAAATAAAATTCATCTTTCATCAATCATTGAAGCGGTGAATGAAGATATTAAAACGACAAAGTGTAAATTAAAATCAAAAAAAGGCTGTACAGGTAAAACAACTAAATGCGTTACGCATAATCTTTGGGATGGTTTATCTAGACATATTAATAACTATTTTACCTCAGTTACCTTATCTGACGTTTTAGAAAATAAAATTCCACGAAATATTCCATTTGAAAATTCAGTAAATCAATCACAAGGAGTAAGTAGATGATTTATTTTGATTATAACGCTACAGCGCCATTACATAAAAATGTAATTAAAAAAATTCAAAGTTTAAAATTTGAAGAATTTGGCAATCCTTCATCTGTTCATAAAATTGGAAGAAATTCTAAAAAAGTTGTGGAAGAAGTTAGAAGAAATATTTTATCGATTTTAAAGGCAAAAAATTATGATCTTATTTTTACAAGTGGTGCTACAGAATCTAATAATTTAGCTATTAAAGGCTTTATTAAAAAAAATAATATTAAAACTATCTACTCACTTGAGACAGAGCATGCATCAGTCATTGATGTTGTTAAAAGCTTAGAGATTGAAAAGAAATTCTTTAAAACAAATTCTAATGGAACAGTTAATTTAAAAGAAATTGAAGAAGTGCTTTCAAAGCAAACAACACCATTTTTAGTGAGCATTATGTTTGCAAATAATGAGTCCGGAATTATTCATCCCATCAACGAAATAGCTAAAATTGTTAAAAAATATAAAGGAATTATTCATTGTGATGGCGTTCAAAGTCTTGGCAAAATTGAAATCGATTTAGACAGTCTTGATGTAGATTTATTTTCAATCTCATCTCATAAAATTGGCGGACCTACAGGAATTGGTGCTTTATTAATTAATACAAGAAATAATATTACTCCTGAAATTATAGGAGGAGGTCAGGAAAAAAATTTAAGATCTGGAACAGAAAACTTTCTTGGAATTTTAGGATTTGGCGAAGCAATGAATGAAGTTAAAAATTTAACTAAAATTTGTAATTCTGAAATTAAAAATAATAGAGATTTATTAGAGACGAATTTAAAAAAATTATCGAATGAAATTAAAATCTTTGGAGAAGATACCGATCGACTAGGAAATACTTGTTATTTTGCTTATCCGTCAATGACGAGCGAAAACCAAGTCATTGCTCTTGATCAAAAAGGAATTTGTGTCAGCTCAGGTGCTGCTTGTTCATCTGGAAAAGTTGAACCTTCGCATGTTTTAAAGGCAATGAAAGTTGATGATAAATATATTCATTCAGCAATCCGTGTCAGTTTAGGTTGGGAGTCTACCAAAGAACAAGTTGAGACTTTTTTTAATGTTTGGAAGTCAGATTGTTTTAAAAATGGAGCATTAAATGTCAGATAATCTAATCCAAGAACAAATTAAGCAGGATTATGCTTATGGATTTGTAACAGATGTTGAGTCTGTAAGAGCGCCGAAGGGTCTTAATAAGGAAGTTATTCAATTTATTTCTAAACAAAAGAAAGAGCCACAATGGTTACTAGAGTGGAGATTAAAAGCATTTGAAAGATTACAAACAATGAAGGAGCCGAACTGGCAAAAACCTCAATACCCTAAAATTGATTATCAGGACTTATATTATTATTCAGCACCAAAAAGTTTTAAAGAAGGACCAAAATCATTAGATGAAATTGATCCTGAAATTAAAAAAACTTATGAAAAATTAGGGATTCCTCTAAATGAACAAAAAAGATTAGCAGGCGTTGCGGTAGATGCCGTATTTGACTCTGTTTCAGTTGCAACGACATTTAAAAAAAAATTAGAAGATATCGGAGTTATTTTTTGTTCAATTTCGGAGGCGGTACAAAAACATCCAGATCTAGTTAAAAAATATTTAGGTTCAGTTATTCCTTTAACAGATCATTACTTTGCAACTTTAAATTCAGCAGTATTTACCGATGGTTCATTTGTTTACATTCCAGAAGGCGTTCGATGTCCAATGGAACTTTCAACATATTTTAGAATTAATGCATCAAACACAGGTCAGTTTGAAAGAACTTTAATTATTGCAGATAAAGGAAGTTACGTAAGTTATTTAGAGGGCTGCACTGCACCTATGCGAGATGAGCATCAACTTCATGCAGCAAACGTAGAACTGATTGCACTGGATGATGCTGAAATTAAATATTCAACTGTTCAAAACTGGTATCCAGGAGATAAAGAAGGAAAAGGTGGAATTTATAATTTTGTAACAAAACGTGGAATTTGTAAGGGAAAAAATTCTAAAATTTCTTGGACCCAAGTTGAAACAGGTTCAGCGATAACTTGGAAATATCCAAGCTGTATTTTGCAAGGCGATAACTCATCGGGTGAATTTTATTCAATTGCAATTACCAACAATTATCAAAAAGCAGATACGGGAACTAAAATGATTCACCTTGGTAAAAATACTAAGAGCAGAATTATTTCAAAGGGAATTTCAGCAGGACATGCGGATAATACTTACAGAGGTCTTGTCAGCATTCATCAAAAAGCAAATAATGCTAAAAATTATACTCAGTGTGACTCGTTATTAGTTGGTAATTTATGTGGCGCACACACAGTTCCATACATTGATAATAAAAACTCAACTTCAACAACAGAACATGAAGCAACCACATCTAAGATTAGTGAAGAGCAATTATTCTACTGTAAGCAAAGAGGTTTAAATCAAGAAGAAGCTGTAAGTTTAATCGTGAATGGTTTTTGTAAAGAAGTTCTACAGCAGCTTCCTATGGAATTTGCTGTGGAGGCACAAAAATTAGTGAGCATTAGTTTAGAAGGAAGTGTTGGATAATGTTAAAAATTGAAAAATTAAATGTAAGTGTTGCTGATAAAAAAATCTTAAAAGATTTTAATCTTAATATTGGCAAAGGTGAAGTTCATGCCATTATGGGCCCAAACGGATCTGGAAAAAGCACACTTTCATACGTACTTGCTGGCAAAGATGGTTATGAGGTTGATGGAAAAATTATATTTAAAAATGAAAACATTGTTGAACTTGAGGCTGATGAAAGAGCGCAGAAGGGAATATTTTTAGCATTCCAATACCCAATTGAAATTCCAGGGGTATTTATGAATAATTTTTTAAAAACATCACTGAATGCCGTTAGAAAAGCAAAAGGTCAAAAAGAAGTGGATGTGGTTGAATTTTTATCCCTAGTTAAACAACACGCTAAAAAACTTGGAATTAAAGATGAGCAATTAGGCAGAGCTTTAAATGTAGGTTTTTCTGGCGGAGAAAAAAAACGTAATGAAGTTTTACAAATGTCACTCCTTGAACCTGATCTTGCAATCTTAGATGAAACAGATTCAGGATTAGACATTGATGCTCTTAAAATTGTTGCAGATGGAGTGAATGCTTTAAGATCACCTAATCGATCTTTCTTAATTATTACGCACTATCAAAGATTATTAGATTATATCAAACCAGATTTTGTGCATGTAATGGTTAACGGTTCTATCGTTAAAACGGGTTGTTCTAAACTTGCGCAAGAACTCGATAAGATTGGTTACAAGGAATTTCAAAAAGCAATCTAACCAAAATGAATACGATTACTGATATTAAAGAGGTAAGTGAATTAAGAAGCACTTAGTTTAAATCTTTTTAATAAACACGGTTATCCAACTAAAAAAGATGAAGATTGGAAACAATCCTGCATTAAATAATTTTTTACAAAATAATAAACAATTAGAAATTTATAAAACGAGCAATGAAACTATTAATGAGAAAGTTTTTGAAAATTTTAAACATAATAAAATTATTATCGTAAATGGATTAGTTCAAAAAACAGATTTTATTGAAAAAGATAAATTAATTATCACTTCAATTGATGAATATTATAAAAAAAATCATAAACATTTATCAAAATTATTTAGTAATAAAAAAAATCCACTCGTTGCCGCAAACAACGCTTTAGCCAACACTGGATTTTATTTAGAGATTAAAGAAAATTTAGATTTACCAATTATAATTTATCATCAATACAATTCAAAAATTGATCAAAAACAATTACATCAAAAAAATTATATTTTAATCAATAAAAATTCAAAAGTTTCAATCTTTGAAAAATTTCTAAATGAAAATAAGAATACATTTATAAGCATCAATACGAATATTGATGTTGAGCCAAATTCTCATATTAAAAATTATATTCTTAATTCTAATAATACTGAAAATTGTATTTACCGTTTTAAGAAAGTGAATATTGCAAAAAGTGCTAATTATGAAAGTTTTATATTTTCAAATATTATCAAAACCATCAGAGATGAAGTTGAAATTAATTTAAATGAGTCCTTAGCTGAATGTTATTTGTATTACACGCAGTTTCTAAAAAATAACGAAGATCATGAGATTAAAGTTAAAATTAATCACTTAGCTGAAAATACGCAGAGTTATCAATTTTCAAAAAGTATTATCGATGGAACTGCTAAAGGAGTTTATCAGGGTAAAATATTTGTCGATCAAATTGCTCAAAAGACGAATGGTTATCAGTTAATTAAGAGCGTTCTTGTTATCAGATCAATGCACATTTCATTCAAAGCCTGAACTTGAAATTTATGCTGATGATGTAAAATGTAGCCATGGCTCATCCTCTACTTCATTAAATAAAGATGAATTATTTTATTTAATGGCAAGGGGCATTCCAGAAGTCCAAGCAAAAAGATTAATCGTTCAAGGTTTTCTATCAGAAGTAATTGAAAAGATTTCAGATGAAAATTTTAAGAATTATTTCCTAAAGAAAACTGAAGAAATGCTTTCATGAATTTAAAAGACATTAAAAGTCAATTTCCAATCTTTAAATCTAATAAAAATTTAATTTATTTTGATACGGCAAATTCAGCACAAAAACCTATCCAAGTAATTAATGCCTTGGAGGATTTTTATAAAAATCATTATGCAAATATTGGACGAGCTGTTTATGGTCTTGCAGCAAGAGCAACCGCAGATTTTGAAAATACACGTGAAATAATTAAAGAATTTATTAATGGGACAGAAGGTGAGATCGTATTTACTAAAAACTCAACAGAATCATTAAATTTAGTTGCCCATTGTTTTGGTAAATTTTTAAAAGAGGGTGATGAGATCATATTAACGGAGGCGGAGCATCACTCTAATTATGTTCCATGGCATTTTTTAAGAAAAAAAAAAGTTAATATAAAATTTATTCCAATCAATGAAGAGGGTGAAGTTGAGGTTAATAAATTAGCAACACTCATTACAAATAAAACAAAAATTATTAGTGTCATTCACGTATCGAATGTTACAGGTCTAACAACAGATATTAAAAAAGTAATTTCAATTGCTAAAGCTAAAAAAATACCTGTTTGTATTGATGGTACGCAAGCGGTAGCTCACAGTCATGTCGATCTTAAAGAATTAGATTGTGATTTTTATGCATTCTCAAGTCATAAAATTTATGGACCTACGGGAGTTGGAATTTTGTACATGAAAAATAAATGGGTTGAACAATTTGATCCCTTTAATGGTGGCGGTGGGATGATTCAAAATGTCGATACTAAAAATATAACGTATGCATCGGGTGTGAGTAAATTTGAGGCCGGATCTTTAGCTTCAGCAGAAGTTGTTGCTCTAAAACAGGCAATTAAATTTGTTAAAGATATAAAAGTTAAAAATATTATAAGTCATGAGCAAAGTTTATCTGCCTATGCCATAGATAAAATTAGTAAATTTAATGATATAGAATTTGTAGGTCGTCCTTCAGATAAAGGAAGTGTATTTTCATTTAATATTAAAGGCGTTCATGCCCATGATGCATCAACGGTTTTTGATGAAGATGATATTGCAGTCAGAGCAGGCCATCATTGTTGTCAAATTCTACATAAAAAGATGAAAATTGGATCCTCTCTTAGAATGTCTTTTGGTGTTTATAATAATAAGCAAGATATTGATGCCATCTGTGAGAGCATCAAGAAGTGCAAAAAAATATTTAAATTAAAATAATGGATTTAACAGAACTTTATCAAGACTTGATATTAGATCACGGCAAAAAGCCAAGAAATTTTGGCAAATGCAATAAATTTAATCATGATGCAGAAGGACATAATCCTTTATGTGGAGACAATATTCATGTGTATTTAAGTTTAGATAGTGAAAAAAAAGTAAAAGATATTTCCTTTGAAGGATCAGGTTGTGCTATCTCGGTTGCATCCTCATCTATTATGACTGAAATTGTTAAGGGAAAATCAGAAAAACAAGCCCGCGAATTATTAAATTCATTCTTTAAAATGATCAAAGAGGGACAAGAAATTAAAAAAGTAGGTCTAACGGAAGATGAACATATTAAGTTTTCATCCCTTGCAGGCGTTGGTAAATTTCCAATGCGAGTAAAATGCGCAACGTTATCTTGGCATACTTTAAAAGCAGCCCTAGATGATGAAAAAAAACCAATTAACTCAGAATTAATCGACTAATGGACCATTCACAAAAAATTGATGAAATAAAAGATAAATTAAAGACTATCTTTGATCCTGAAATACCCGTTGATATTTACGAGTTAGGTCTTATTTATGATGTAAGGCTAAAGGATAAGAATTGCGAAATCGACATGACGCTAACTTCTCCAAATTGCCCTGAAGCTCAAAGCATACCCAATAATGTAAGAAAGGCTGTTGAGAGTTTAGGACATTACGATGAAGTGGTGGTAAAAATTGTCTGGGATCCACCCTGGGACAAATCAAAAATGTCAGAGGTTGCAAAACTAGCTTTAAACATATGACAAAACAATTAATTACAATTTCAGATAATGCTGCAAAGCGTATTAAAGAAATTTTAAGTAACGCTGAGAGTGGAGTTAAAGGCGTTAGAGTTTCTGTTAAAGCTGGAGGTTGTGCCGGTATGGAATATGAAATGACTTACCTTAAAGAAACAATACCCAACGATGAAGTGGTTAATGATAATGGCGTTGAGGTATTTATTGATCCAAAGGCGATTATGTATTTGCTTGGAACTAAAATGGATTACAAAGAAGATAAATTTTCATCCTCATTTGTCTTTAATAATCCTAACGAAACAGAGCGTTGTGGCTGCGGCGAGTCTTTTAAAATTTAAACTGTTCAGCTAAGTTTCGCTCTTTTAATCCAAATTTTTTATCGTACAAAAGTCTAAAAGTTTTATTTTTATTTAAATAAATATTCACATTCAAAACATGTCTAAATTCAACATTATCCGCAACTACGCTGACAGGTCTTTTTTTAGGATCTAAATTTTTAAAAGATACTTTTGAATTACTATTAATAGTAGCGCCACGCCATCCTCTCGGTTTAAAGGGTGAAATTGGTGTAAGGGCCAATAGATTAGATTCTAAATCTAATACAGGACCTCGTGCTGATAAATTATAAGCAGTACTACCTGCAGGCGTTGCAACAAGCGTACCATCGCAAACAATCTCTTTCATTCTGATTTTATTATCAATTTTAATTTCAAGTTTTGCTGCCTGACGTGTTTCTCTAAAAACAGACACTTCATTAATAGCAATGGCAGTTTTAATTTTTCCATTTTTATTTCTTGCATACATTTCAAGCGGATGAAGTTCTGCAGTATCTGCTTTATTAATTTTGTTTAATAAATCTTTCTCATCAAATTTATTTAATAAAAAACCACGATTCCCTTTGTTCATTCCATAGAAATGGAATTTTGTATTTTTGATATTTTTTAAGTGAGGCAAGCATAAAACCATCGCCGCCTAGTACAATGAATACATCCGAATCATTGATTGGGTAATTTTTATATTTTTTAGTAATCGATCTTTTTGCAGCCTGCGCGTTTGGACTTGAGTCTGCAATTATATGAATTTTATTATACGATCTATGCATTTGTGAAAAATTTAAAATCCTTTAATAACTAAGCTTAATGTACCACTTAAATATTACTGAGGCATTTAAAAAATATACTAAGAAAAACAAGCCTTCAGAAAAACATTAATCAGGAAGATTTAATCAAAACTTTAGGACACTTTGACGGAGCAATTAAAGCCGTCCTTTTTAAAGTCTGTCACAAGTATTTTTTCAAGTAAAAAACCTAAAGGATTTTATCTTTATGGCGATGTGGGCGCAGGTAAAACCATGATTATCAATTTCTTTTTAGAATATTTAAATCAACCCAAGAGTATTAAAAACCCATTTTAATAAGTTTATGGTGGATATTCACAATAAGCTTCACAAGTTAAAAAATGAGAAACAATCCCTTACCTAAAATCGTTAAAACTTTTAAAAAAGATTTCGATATTATTTTCTTTGATGAGTTTCAAATCACTAACATTGCAGATGCAATGATCCTTGGAAAATTATTAGAGCAATTTTTCTCTAATAATATTTTCATAATCACGACTTCTAATGCAAAACCTGATGATTTGTATCTAGGTGGACTTCAACGCGATCAATTTCTTCCCTACATTGAAAACATTAAAAGCAATAACGTCTTAGTTTATTCATTAAATTCGGGAAAAGATTACCGTGAACTTTATTTAAATAAACAAAATAGGTTTTTTATTGTTAAAGACCCACAAACTAAAAAGAACTTCAATCAAGTATTATTTGCAGTTTTAAGTGGCAAACAATTTGCAACTAAAGAAATCGAAATAAAGGGAAGAAAATTAATTATTGATAATTATGTCTCAGGAATTGCAAAGTTTGATTTTAAAGACTTATGTTTTCAAACTTACGGCTCAGAAGATTACATAGAGATTTGTAAAATTGCCAAAATTTTCTTTATTGAAAATATTCCAAATTTTACAGACGAGTTAATCAATGAACAATATCGATTTATAAATCTAATCGATATTATTTATGACAATCATTTAAGTTTAGTTGCAACCGCAACCGTTCCAATTAATCAAATTACTAGCAGTGTAAAACTTCAAAAAGTATTTCAAAGAACCTTAAGTCGACTGCAAGAACTTACTAGTAATAACCATTAAACTTAGCATAAACAAAACCATTACTTTGCTTCTCTCTTTTTTCTATTGGTTCTGTAGTGCTACAAGGTTTAATCCAGAGACGATTTTTTTCTATTATTTCTGGTGTTAAGCCATAGCCACAAGGAATGGGCTTTCCTTTTACTACAGATTGAGCTGGGTTAGGCATTTGTTTTTTAACCTCCTGATCTTCAATCTCAACATGTAATTTAGTCTTTGTCTCAATAGTAATTTTTTCATCCCTTATTTCTTGCTCTATTTTTTCAATTGAACTTTTTATGATATCAAATGAACTTTTGCACTTAGGATTAGTTAGAATTCTTTTTAAAAACTCTAAAAACTTATTTCTAATATGCTCAAGTGTATCTCGATTAGATATATCCTCCTTTTTAAGATTTTTATAAAGTAAATTTCTTTTTTCAAATTCAGCTTTTATTTTATCTTCTATAAAATTTGAAAATTTATTTTTCATGATGATACTCCTTTCCAAATCTATCGAGCATGTATTCTCTATAGATTTTGTAGTATTTAGCATGCATTGAATTTTCAATGGCTATTAACCTCGACTGAGCGCCTATACCTACACAATCACGAGAAAACACTATTCCAAGAACTTCATCTTTATTTCCAAGTCCATTTAGTATCTTTTTTATTTCACCGTGTTTTTTGAGATGAACGTCTTCATAGTTATAACTATTTTCTAAAACACTTTTTAATTCATTATTATAGTGACCATTCCTTACATAACTTAATCTTTTGATATGCCAACCATTTTGGATAAGATGAAAACACATATCTATTTGAATAGGCGTGATAGGATCTAAAAATTCTAATAATTCATCTCGATATCGTTCAAATTCTTTCTTATTTTCACCGTAAATAATAAATCTTTTTGAACAAAATCCATTTTTAATATTATTCTTCGAGACCTGATATTTAGCTCTCTCTGTTGATGGGCCTTTTCTTTTTTTAGCTTTATCCGCTAATACGTTACTAAATGAAGCCTTTGTTTCAGCTTCATTTTTTTCATTAAAAGTTGTCATACGACAGTTCCTTCATGTTTAACCAAATAAAAAATAAGCAAGCGCTAAGCTTTATTTGGTTGTGATTTATGACTTTCTGAAGGTCTTAACAGACACAAGGTTTGCACCTTGGAGCCACATAGGGCGCAGGAATAATCCTGAAATTTATTTATAGCATACTAATACAAATAAATAAAGATCAATAAATTATTTGTTTTTATAATTAAAGTTATGTACTAAAATCACTTTTTTATTAATTGCCCCTAATAGCTCAATTGGTAGAGCAACTGATTTGTAATCAGTAGGTTTGCGGTTCAAGTCCGTATTAGGGCACCATCACTTAACGTTTAAACGTAGACCTCATTGCAATTCTAAAGCACAAAGTTCCTAATATTAAACCTCCATAAACGATTAGTAGCGGATAAAAGTCATGATTAGCTAATGCTGCATACCAAGGAGCAAGCGTAAGTATGAATGGAAAAAATATTAATCCTAAAAAAGCAATGATGGGTCCAAAGACATCTTTGACAACATCAAAGCAAATAAACAATCCCCAAATACCAGTAATTACATAAATTAATATTCCAACAAGAAAAAGTGGGCTTAGGCGTATTGCTTTAAATCGAGGTCTATATGTTTCATTATTATTAATTCGTTCAGCTTCTACTTCTTTAACTTCGATAATTTCTTTATCGTTCTTCTCATTCATGAATTTGATATTTTAAATTATTAAAATTATCTTAATATTTTAGATAAAAATTCTTTAGCTCTTGGAGATAAGGAGGTTTGATTATTAAAAAAATTATCCTTTGAACAATCTTCAACAATTTTACCCTCATCCATAAAGATAACTCGGTTAGATACCTTTTTAGCAAATCCCATTTCATGGGTAACACATACCATCGTCATTCCTTCATTTGCTAATTTAACAATAACATCAAGAACTTCACCCGACCATTTCAGGATCGAGTGAAGAGGTAGGTTCATCAAATAACATGACAATGGGATCCATGCTTAATGCTCGAGCAATGGCCACACGCTGTTGTTGACCTCCTGAAAGTTGACCTGGAAATTTATCTTTTTGATTAGTTAGACCAACTCTTTCTAAATATTTCAGACCATAATTAATAGCCTCTGTTTTATTTCTCTTTAAAACTTTAATTTGCGCTAATGTTAAATTTTCTTGAACACTTAAATGAGGGAATAATTCAAAGTGTTGAAATACCATTCCAACTCGTGATCTTAATTTTGATAAATTAGTTTTTGGATCATGGACATTTACATTATCAACGATGATTTCACCTTTTTGAAAAGGTTCAAGTCCATTAATAGTTTTAATTAAAGTTGATTTACTAGATCCCGAAGGGCCACAGACAACCACCACTTCTCCTTTTTTAATTCTAGTTGAGCAATTATTTAAAACTTGAAAATTGCCATACCACTTTGAAACATTTTTTAATTCAATCATAATTTTATCTTATAATCTTAACTCTATTTTGAATTCTTTTAACTATATAAGACAAGCTAAAACAAATTATAAAATATACAATAGTTGCAAGGATATAAGCCTCAACAGGTCTGTTAAAATTTTTTGAGATTACACTAAATCCTTTTAATAAATCAAAAGCACCAATTGCATACACTAGTGAAGTGTCCTGAAATAGGACAATGGTTTGTGTTAATAAAACTGGCAACATGTTTCTAAAGGCTTGAGGAAGAACAATATAACCCATGCATTGAAAATAATTCATGCCCAAGGCATAACCCGCATTAGCTTGATCGCGTTTAACACTTTGAATTCCAGCACGCATAATTTCTGCATAAAAAGCGGCTTCAAAAAGAGTGAAGGTAATAATTGCCGAATATTCTGTTCCTACACTTTTACCAATGAATAAAGGAATTAATAAAAAAACCCAAAGTATAACCATGACCAATGGAATGGAGCGAATAAGAGTCACATAAGCTAATGCAAATGAACTCAGTATTTTAAATCCTGAAAGTCTCATCATCGCAAGAAAAGTTCCAAGGATAATTCCAAGCACCATGGCAATGAGCGTGAGTTTAATAGAAAATATTAAACCGGTTAGAATAATATTGTTAATTACTTTTAAGGTTAGGAAGCTAAAATCTAAATTCATTTCTTCCCTCCAATAAAATGTGGAATTTGAATACTCTTCTCTACTAAAATAGAAAGTAAATTTACGATAAATGCTGAGATAAAATAAAGACCCGTAACAACTAAATAGACTTCAATTCCTCTTGCTGTTTCTTCTTGAACTTGAATTGCATACATGGTCAGTTCTGCAATACTAACCGCAAAAGCAACTGATGAATTTTTAATAATATTCATAGCCTCACTTGTTAATGGAGGCAGCACTAATCTAAAAGCAACGGGCAGCAAAACATATCGATAAGATTGATAAGTAGTTAAACCCAATGCAAGGGATGCATACCTTTGATCGGTTGGAATCGATTGAATACCAGCTCTGACTTGTTCGGATATTCTTGATGAAGTGAATAATCCTAGAGCAATAACAGCGAGCGCAAAAGATGGTAGTTTTGAAAAGATTGGAAATAATTTTGGCATCACAAAATACCAAAGAAAAACTTGAACTAATACTGGGATATTTCTAAAAATTTCTGTCCAAATATTTCCAATTAAAACTAAATATTTATTTTGAGTTGTTCTAAAAACTCCCATTAAAAAACCAAAAGCAAAAGCGATAATGAAAGCAAATAAAGAAATCATTAAAGTTGTCTCCCATGCGGTCATCAACCAACCTAAATATGTTTGGTTTCCAACAACTTTTTTAGATAAAAATGACCAGTCGAGTGTGAACATGAAATATTATTTTCATTAAATAACCTGAGAGAAATTAATCTCTCAGGTTATTATTTTAACTCTTAATTAGATAGAATTAAAGAGCAGGCTTATCAGATAAGTTTTTTAGATTATCTTTAAGCTCTTTGCTCATCGGTGCGTTTAAGTTAACATTTTTTGGAGGGATATTTGTTTGAAACCATTTTTTATATGCTTTTTCAAACTCTCCAGATTTCATTGAATTAGTAATAACTTTATTTACTAAAGCTTGAAACTGAGGATCATCTTTTCTGAACATGATCGCATAAGGTTCAACTTGAATTGATTCACCTACTACAGCTAATTTAGCAGACTCTTTTGATGATGCTTTTAATCCGTAAAGCAGAATGTCATCCATACCGAATGCATGTGCCATACCAGACTCAACCATCAACAATGCATCCGCATGGTCTTTAGCTCCTAGTAATTCAAATCCATATTTTTTTTCATCATTTAGATTTCTTAAAATCTGATAGTTAGTAGTTCCAGTTGTTGAAACAACTTTTTTACCTTTTAAATCATTGATAGATTTAATTCCGCTATCAGCTTTAACTAAAAAACGAGTACCTGTATAAAAATAATTTATAGCAAAAGTAACTTGTTTTCCTCTTTCAGAATTATTTGTTGTAGATCCACACTCAACATCTACAGTTCCATTTTGAATTAATGGGATACGATTTTGTGAAGTCACTGCTTGAGACTCAACAACTAGATCTTTACGACCTGTTGTTTTTTTAACTTCTTCAGCAATTAATTTACACATTTCCCAACCAAAACCTAATGGCTTTCCATCTTCACCTAAGTAAGAAAAAGGAATTGAAGACTCTCTATAAGCAAGAGTAAACTTTCCAGTCGTTTTAGCTTTTTCCAAAGTATTTGCCATAACACCAGTGATAGTCATGGTAAATATCGCAAAGAATGCTAGTGCAAAACGCACGAACTTATTTTTCATTAACGATCTCCTATAGTTTAATTTAAAAAAGTTGAAGAGAAATATCACAGGGTGATTATTTAAACAATTGTAATTACGGAACTAAAATAGCAGGTCCTGTCAGTTTTCTAGCTTCTAATTCTTCGTGAGCTGTCACTGCATCTTTAAGTGCAAACTTTTTAAATATTTTAACTTTAAATTTATTTGTTCGAATGGCATCAAACACAGTATTTGCGCTATTTACTAACTCTTCCCTCGTAACCGTATAATGAGCAATGGAAGGTCTTGTAAAAAATAACCCTTTAGGAGCAATATGTTTTTTAGGATCTACTTTTTCAACTAATCCTGAAGCATTTCCAAAGGAAACCATTGTTCCACGAATTGCTAAACATTCAATAGACTCTTCAAAGGTTTTAGCGCCAACGCCATCATAAACCACATCTAACATTTTACCGTTTGTAATTTCTTTAACTTTTTGTGAAAAACTTTCTTTAGAATAATTTATTACAAAATCACAGCCATTTTCTTTAGCAATTTTAACTTTTTCATCTGAGCCAACAGTACCGATCACTTTGCACCCTAAAGATTTGGCCCACTGACATAATACTTGTCCAACACCACCCGCAGCAGCGTGATATAAAATAAATTGATCTTTTTTTACTTTATAAGCTCGATGAATTAAATATTCAGAAGTAATTCCTTTAAGCATAATTACCGAAGCAATTTCATCTGAAATATAATCTGGAATTTTTACTAACTTTTCTTGAGGGTAAACTTGTTTTTCAGAATAGGCACCTGGAGGTGCAGCTGCGTGCGCAACACGATCTCCCACTTTAAATTCTGTTACAGCAGATCCAACATCTTCAATCACCCCTGCAGCTTCAAGCCCAATGCCTGTTGGTAGTGGTAGTGGGTAGGTTCCTGATCTATGATAAACGTCGATATAATTTAACCCAATTGCTTTATTTTTAATTAATACTTCATTTGGAGCTAATGATTTAAGCTCTACATCAACAAACTTCATGACGTTTGCTTTACCAGTTTCTGTAATTCTAATTGCTTTAACCATTTTTTGTCATTATTATTAAAACATATTTTTGTTATGATAAAAACAATATTTCTATCTTTTTTACTTTTATTTTCTTTTAACACTTTTAATGTAAGCGCAGCAGATTCAGGTCCTCCACCACAAGTTATTCAAAAAACAAACCCAAGTTATGCTGAGGCAAAAACTTTAGTTAAAAGTAAAAAGTTTGATCAAGCAGTTGTGATGTTAGAGGAGTTATTAAAAGACAGTAAAAACTCAAACAATCCTGATATTTTAAATGACTATGCTTATTCATTAAGAAATCTAAAACAATTTGATAAGGCTGAGAAATTTTATCTAGCCGCTCTTAAAATAAATCCAAAACACATTGGTGCTAATGAATATTTAGGTGAACTTTATTTACAAACCAAAAGACCTGAAGAAGCTAAAAAGAGATTAGAAGTTCTAAAAGCTTGTAATTGCGAAGAATATAAAGAGTTGAAAGAAAAAATCGAAAAGTACAAATAATTTTCTTTAAATAATCCCTTTAAAAACAATATTTTTTTAAAAAAAATCTATTCACAGTTGTGCGAAATTGAATGTTTGGTTGTTTTTATTCTTATTATATAAGAATGCCCAATGTTCTTTGAATACTTACAGAATTACTTAACTATTTTAATCTTTTTGTTCGTAGCAATTGGAATTGGAATAGCCTTTATTGTTGTCAATTTTCTTTGTGCACCTAGCAAACCTGATGCTGAAAAATTATCAGCTTATGAGTGCGGTTTTGAACCTTTTGGCGATTCTCGTATGAAGTTTGATGTGCGTTTTTATTTAGTTTCTATTCTATTTATTATCTTTGATCTCGAAGTAGCTTTTCTTTTTCCATGGGCAATTACTTTAGGTCAAATCGGCTCTATTGGATTTTGGTCCATGATGATTTTTCTTGGCACATTAACGGTTGGATTTATTTATGAGTGGAAAAAGGGAGCTTTGGATTGGGAATGATGCAAAATAAGTTAGATCAAATTCCTGAAGAATTTAAGGAACTAGCAAAAGAATTTAGTGAAAAAGGCTTTATTACAACTTCAAGTGAAAACTTAATTAACTGGGCAAGAACAGGATCTTTACATTGGATGACCTTTGGTCTTGCATGTTGTGCAGTTGAAATGATGCAAACCTCAATGCCGCGTTATGACCTTGAGAGATTTGGAGCAGCACCACGAGCATCCCCTCGGCAATCCGATGTGATGATTGTTGCTGGGACTTTAACAAATAAAATGGCTCCAGCTCTTCGTAAAGTTTATGATCAGATGCCAGAACCACGTTATGTTATTTCAATGGGAAGCTGCGCTAATGGAGGCGGTTACTATCATTACTCTTACGCTGTTGTTAGAGGTTGTGATCGAGTAGTTCCTGTTGATGTTTATGTCCCAGGCTGTCCACCATCTGCTGAAGCATTGTTGTATGGAATATTACAATTGCAAAAGAAGATTAGAAGAGAAGGGACGATCGAGAGATAATTATGCAAAAAGTAAATCTAGATCCAAATATTAAAAATGAATTTAAATCTTTAAATATTACTGAAAATTTTTCTGAACCTGTTCTTGAAGTTTCTACTGAAGAATTACCAGGTTTATTAGTTTATCTTCGTGATAATAAAAATTTAAGATTTAGACAGCTCATTGATATTTTAGGAGTGGATTATCCAAAAAGAGTAAACAGATTTGATGTTATCTATTTATTATTAAGTCATGAGTTTAATAACCGAATTACAGTTAAAACTTCTGTAAAATTAGATGAAGCTTTGCCAAGTGTTGTGCCTATTTTTCCAGTGGCTAATTGGTTTGAAAGAGAAGCTTTTGATATGTATGGAATTAAATTTACAGATCATCCAGATCTTAGAAGAATTCTAACGGACTACGAATTTGAAGGCTATCCCCTTAGAAAAGACTTCCCATTATCAGGCCATACCGAAGTTAGATATGATGATGAGCTTAAAAAGGTAGTCTACGAGCCAGTAAAATTATCGCAAGCTTACAGAGATTTTGACTTTGAATCGCCATGGGAGGGCACAAAGTACATTAAAAAAGAACAGGATAAGAGGTAATGGCAAAAGAAACAAAAACCATGAATCTAAACTTTGGTCCGCAGCATCCTGCAGCGCATGGAGTGTTAAGATTAATTCTTGAATTGGATGGCGAAGTTATTGAAAGAGCAGATCCGCATATTGGTTTACTTCATCGAGGAACTGAAAAATTAATTGAAAATAAAACTTACACTCAAGCCGTTCCTTACTTTGACCGATTAGATTATGTTGCGCCTATGAACCAAGAGCATGCGTTTGCTCTTGCCATTGAAAAATTATTAGACATTAAAGTACCACCACGTGGAAGTTACATTCGAGTAATCTTCTGTGAGATTGGAAGAATTTTAAGCCATATTTTAAATATTACAACTCAAGCGCTCGATGTTGGTGCGTTAACTCCATCTCTTTGGGGATTTGAAGAAAGAGAAAAGTTAATGGTCTTTTATGAAAGAGTTTCAGGATCACGTCTTCATGCAAACTATTTTAGACCGGGTGGTGTGCATCAAGATTTTCCAGTTGGACTTAAAGAAGATATTTTAGAATTTTGTAAAAATTTTCCAAAAGTAATTGATGATTTAGAAAATCTATTAACGGATAATAGAATCTTTAAACAAAGAAATGTTGATATTGGTATTGTAAGTCCACAAGATGCGGTCGCTCATGGATTTTCTGGTGTGATGCTAAGAGGATCTGGAATTGCTTGGGATCTTAGAAGATCACAACCTTATGAAGTTTATGATCAATTTAAATTTAAAATTCCAATTGGAAAAAATGGAGATTGTTATGATCGTTATCTTTGCAGAATTGAAGAGATGCGTGAGAGTACAAAAATTATTATTGATGCTTTAAAAAATCTTCCAGAAGGTCCAGTGATGACAACGGATGGAAAAGTATCCCCTCCATCAAGAGCGGCCATGAAAAAATCAATGGAGGCTTTAATTCATCACTTTAAATTATTTACTGAAGGTTATCATGTTCCAAAGGGAGAAGTGTATGCAGCGGTTGAAGCGCCGAAAGGAGAATTTGGAGTTTATTTAATTGCAGATGGTTCCAATAAACCTTACCGATGCAAAATTAAAGCCCCTGGTTTTGCACACTTACAAGCAATGGATTACGTGGTGAAGGGTCATATGTTAGCAGATGTTCCTGCTGTACTTGGTTCAATGGATATTGTGTTTGGGGAGATTGATCGATGAGTGGAAAACATGTTGCAAAAGATCAACCGGCTACATTTGAATTTAATGCGGTTAATCAAAAAAGAATTCAGGAAATTTTAAAAAAATATCCAACAGAGCGAAAAAAGAGTGCAGTGATGCCACTTTTAGATCTAGCGCAAAGACAGCATGATAATTGGATTCCAAATGCAGCGATTAAAAAAATAGGTGAGATTTTAGAAGTTCCGTACATAAAAGTTTATGAAGTTGCAACTTTTTACACGATGTACAATTTAGCGCCTGTTGGGAAATATTTTGTACAAGTTTGCACAACATCTCCATGTATGATCAGAGGATCAGGAAAAATCGTAAACCTTTGTAAAAAACATATTTCAGAAAAAGAAGGAAAGTTAAGCGATGATAAAAAAGCATCTTGGATTGAAGTGGAGTGTTTAGGGGCATGCGTGAGCGCTCCGATGATGCAAATCAATGATGATTTTTACGAAGATCTAACTGAAGAGACAGCAACTAAAATTTTTGAAGGAATTAAAAACGATAAATTACCAAAACCAGGATCACAAAAAGGTCGAGTAGGTTTTGAACCTAACAAACGATTAACCTTAGTTAAGAATTAAATGCTTCAGGATAAAGATAGAATATTTACAAATTTGTATGGAGACTTTGGTCGGGATATTAAGTCTGCAAAAGCTCGAGGCGATTGGAAAGATACTAAAGAGATTATTGCAAAAGGAAAAGATTGGATTATTAACGAAGTAAAACTATCTGAGCTTCGTGGTCGTGGGGGAGCTGGATTTCCAACTGGGGTTAAATGGTCTTTTGCACCAAAAGAAGTAAAACCTGGTCGACCTCATTATTTAGTTATTAATGCTGATGAGTCAGAACCTGGAACATGTAAAGACAGAGACATTTTAAGATTTGAACCACAAAAATTAATTGAAGGTTGCTTGATTGCGTCTTACGCAATTAATGCCAACACTTGTTACGTATATATTCGTGGCGAGTACATTGCAGAAAGTAAAATTTTACAAGAAGCAATCGATGAAGCTTATAAAGAAGGTTTACTTGGTAAAAATGCCTGTGGTACTGGATTTAATTTTGACATTTATATTCACCTTGGCGCTGGTGCTTATATTTGTGGTGAAGAAACTGCATTACTAGAAAGTTTAGAAGGCAACAAAGGTCAGCCAAGATTAAAACCCCCATTCCCAGCTTTAATAGGTCTTTACGGATGTCCAACCATTGTAAACAATGTTGAAACCGTTGCAGTTGTTCCAACGATATTAAGAAGAGGTGGAAAATGGTTTGCAGGATTTGGTAGACCTAAAAATACCGGTACAAAAATTTTCTGTATTTCTGGAAACGTAAACAACCCATGTAACGTTGAAGAGGAAATGGGAATTCCTTTAAAAGATTTAATTGAAAAACATGCAGGGGGTGTAATTGGGGGATGGGATAATTTACAAGCAGTCATCCCAGGTGGTTCCTCAATGCCATTACTTAGTAAAAGTATTTGTGAGACTATAAAAATGGATTTTGACTCTTTAGTTGAAGCTAAAAGTGGTCTTGGAACTGCTGGAATTGTCGTAATCGATAAGTCTCAAGATATCGTTAAATGCATCGCTAGAATTGCGAGATTTTATAAGCATGAAAGTTGCGGTCAATGTACTCCATGTCAGAGAAGGATCTGGATGGATGTGGAGAATGTTAGAGCGAATTGCAAAAGGAGATGCTGAAGTTACTGAATTAGACATGCTCATGGATGTGACGAAACAAATTGAAGGTCACACGATTTGTGCATTTGGTGAAGGATCTTCTTGGCCCGTTCAAGGTTTATTAAGACACTTTAGAACTGAGATGGAAGAAAGATTAACTCATAAGAGAAATATTTAGATGCCAAAAGTTAAAGTAGATGGAATTGATGTAGAAGTACCACAGGGCGCAACGGTACTGCAGGCCTGTGAAGTTGCAGGAAAAGAAATTCCAAGATTTTGTTATCACGAAAGATTATCGATCGCTGGTAATTGCAGAATGTGTTTAGTGGAGATGGAAAAATCTCCAAAACCTGTAGCATCATGTGCAATGCCTGTGGCTGATGGACAAGTAATTTACACAAACACAGAGATGGTAAAAAAAGCAAGACAAGGTGTGATGGAGTTCTTGCTTATCAATCACCCGTTAGATTGTCCTATTTGTGATCAAGGGGGCGAGTGTGATCTTCAAGATCAATCAATGAAATATGGAGTTGATAAATCTCGATACGAATTAAATAAAAGATCCGTAAAAGAAAAATATATGGGGCCGTTAATTAAAACGGTTATGACAAGATGCATTCATTGTACTCGCTGTGTTCGATTTGCAGAAGAGATTGCAGGGGTTCCAGAAATTGGCGCAATTAATCGAGGTGAGAATATGGAGATTACAACTTATTTAGAAAAAACTTTAGATTCAGAATTATCTGCAAACGTAATTGATCTTTGTCCTGTTGGAGCTTTAACTTCAAAACCTTACGCCTTTGAAGCAAGACCTTGGGAGTTAACAAAGACAGAAAGTATCGACGTTATGGATGCTGTTGGTTCTAATATTCGTGTGGACACAAAAGGTTGGGAAGTAAAAAGAATTTTACCAAGAATTAATGATGAAATTAATGAAGAGTGGTTAAGTGATAAATCTCGTTATGCTTGCGATGGATTATTAAAAAATCGTTTAGATACTCCTTTTATAAAAGTGGATGGCAAACTCAAACCTTGTAGTTGGGATGATGCTTTTAAATTCATCTTGGATAACACAAAAGGTTTTACAGGAGATAAAGTTTTTGGAGCAGTTGGTGATTTAGTGGATGTTGAAAGTATGTATATGTTTAAGAAGTTTTTCAAAGATGTTTTATCTTCTGACAATATAGATTTTAGACCAACAAATTATTTTATCGATGCATCGCATAAGGCTAATTATTTATTTAACACTTCGATTGCTCGTTTAGAGGAAGCAGATTTAGTAGTTTTAGTTGGATCTAATCCAAGATTAGAAGCAACCATCTTAAATGCTAGAATTAGAAAGGCTTATTTAGCTAGAAAAACTAAGGTTTATTCTATTGGAGATGTGGGTGATCTTACTTATCCGCATGAGAACGTGGGTTCATCCTTTTCAGCTATCGGGGATATTTTAGCCAAAAATGGAAAAATTTATAACAGTCTTAAGTCTTCGAAAAAGCCAGTATTTATTATTGGTGAATCTGGATTAAGTTCAAATGGTGAATATGTCCTTGAAACGATTAAAAAGATTTTAAAAGAGAATAATTTTTTAAATAGTGATTGGAATGGTTTAAACATTCTTCATCAAAACGCCTCAAGTGTTGGTGCGATTTACTTAAATTTAATGAAATCTAATTTTTTAGATAAATTAAATGATGATACTTTAAAAGTTGTTTATCTTTTAGGCGCTGATCAAATTAAAGTTAAACCAAATAATAAGTTTGTAATTTATCAAGGATCGCACGGCGGATTAAATAGTAAGATTGCAGATGTGATTTTACCAGGTGCTGCTTATACAGAAAAACAAGGTCTGTATGTTAATACTGAAGGCAGAGTACAAAATGCCAATAAAGCAAGTTTTCCTCCAGGAGAAGCTAAAGAAGATTGGAAAATACTTAGAGCTTTGTCAGATGTTTTTAAAAAAACAATTGATATTAATTCATTTCAAATTTTAAGAGAAAATTTATTTAAAGATTATCCAATCTTTAAAGAAATAGATGAACTGCCTAAATCATCAATAGATAGCTTAACATTTAAAAATGTTACACCCGTCAATGGTACTGTAAAAATTGCTGATTTTGATTTTTACTTCTCTAACATTATCGCAGCTTCATCAAAGACAATGGATGAATGCAAAAAAGCTAAACAAATTTTACAAAAGACAGGAACGGATAACTAATGTTGTTAGAATATTTAAATATAGTTTTATATGATCTTTTAAAGATTGCTGCACTTCTTGTTCCAGTTTTAATTGCTGTTGCAATGATTGTTTGGGTGGATCGAAGAGTGTGGGGCGCAGTTCAGTTAAGAAAAGGACCAAATGTTGTAGGACCTTTTGGTTTACTACAAACTGCAGCGGATGCACTTAAGTATATTTTTAAAGAAATTATTATTCCCATTCATGCAAACAAAGTCATTTTTATAATTGCTCCAATAGTTACTATGTCACTTGCACTAATTGCTTGGGCAGTTATTCCATTTAGTGAAACCTTAGTACTTGCAAATATTAATGTTGGAATTTTATATATCTTTGCAGTTTCTTCCCTTGGTGTTTATGGAATTATTATGGCGGGTTGGGCATCTAATTCTAAGTATCCATTTTTAGGAGCGCTTAGATCTGCAGCGCAAATGGTCTCTTATGAAGTATCCATTGGCTTTATTATAATAAACGTATTGCTGTGCGCTGGTTCTTTAAACTTAGTTGATATCGTTCTTGCTCAAAAAAACATTTGGTATGCCATCCCATTATTCCCAATGTTTGTTATCTTTTTTATCTCTGCATTAGCTGAAACAAATAGACCTCCATTCGATTTACCCGAGGCTGAAGCGGAATTGGTTGCTGGGTATCAAACTGAATATTCAGGAATGATGTACGCATTATTCTGGTTAGGGGAGTATGCAAATATTTTATTATTATGCGGACTGGGTTCTGTTTTATTTTTAGGCGGTTGGTTATCCCCAATTGACGCTTATCCATTTAACGCAATTCCATCACCGCTGTGGTTAATTTTTAAAATATTATTTTTATTTATTTTATTTGCTTTAGTGAAAGCAATTGTACCACGCTATCGTTACGATCAATTAATGAGATTAGGTTGGAAAGTATTTTTACCATTCTCATTATTCTGGGTCGTTTTAACGGCAGGTTTTTTATATTTTTTTAACTTATTACCAAAATGAAAATAAAATTTTCTAGAGTATTAAAAATAATTTTTTTATCCGAGTTCGTTAAAGGACTTTATCTTGCTTTTATTTATATGTTTAAAAGAAGAGCAACCGTTAACTACCCATTTGAAAAAGGACCGATTAGTCCAAGATTTAGAGGTGAACATGCTCTGCGAAGATATCCAGATGGTGAGGAGAGATGTATTGCTTGTAAATTATGTGAAGCAGTTTGTCCTGCTCAGGCAATTACTATTGAAGCTGAACCTCGTGAAGATGGTTCTAGAAGAACAACTCGATACGACATCGACATGTTGAAATGTATTTACTGTGGACTTTGCCAGGAGTCTTGTCCGGTTGATGCAATTGTTCAAGGACCTAATTTTGAATTTGCCACAGAGACAAGAGAAGAACTTTATTACAATAAAGCAAAACTTTTAGAAAATGGCGACAAGTGGGAAAAAGAATTAGCTCACAATATCAAAGTGGATAAATCATTCAGATGATAGCACACGCATTAATTTTTTATTTACTGTCTTCAATAACTATTCTTTCAAGCATTATGGTTATTTCTTCAAAGAATACTGTGCATTCAGTTTTCTTTTTAATTTTAGCGTTTGTAAACGTTTCGTGTTTATTCATTATGATTGGCGCTGAATTCGTCGGTATGATTTTACTAATTGTTTATGTGGGGGCTGTTGCCGTATTGTTTTTATTCGTTGTGATGATGTTAGAGGGAAATTTTGTAAAAGTTAAACAAGGTTTCCTACAATATATGCCATTTGGATTTTTTATTGCTTTAGTAATATTTTTTGAATTAATAATTATTGTGGGGAGTTGGCAGTATAAATCTGAATTTATTAAGACTGCAAAAATTGCATATGATGCAAAAGAAACTAATACGGAGCAAATTGGTAAATTAATTTACACTGATTATTTTTTACCTTTCCAACTTTCAGGGATTGTTCTGTTAGTTGCTATGATAGGCGCTATTTTGCTCACTTTTAGACGTAGAGATAACCTTAAACGCCAAGACATTTTAAAGCAGTCCTCTCGTGAAAGAGAAGATTCAATAGAACTTGTCGATGTTGAAAGTAATAAAGGAGTAAAAATTAATGATTGAAATTACTTTAGCTCACTACTTATTTTTATCTGCAATCATTTTTACATTAGGCGTGTTTGGAATTTTCGTTAATCGTAAAAACGTTATCGTTATTTTAATGTCTATTGAATTAATTCTTCTTTCAGTGAACATTAATATGGTCGCTTTCTCTGTTTATTTACAAAATATAACAGGGCAAATCTTTACACTCTTTATATTAACTGTTGCAGCCGCTGAAGCAGCAATTGGTCTTGCTATACTTGTGGTCTTCTTCCGAAATAGAGGATCTATTCAAGTTGAAGACATCAACTCTATGAAAGGTTAAATGCTTTATTTAATATTATTTTTACCTTTACTTGGATCTTTCATTTCAGCTTTCTTTTACAAAAAGATAGGAGATCGAGCTTGTCAGATTATAACCTCTTCATTTGTTGTAATTGGAGCTATTCTTTCTTCAATTATTTTACTTGAAACGATCAAGAGCGGAAAAATTTATGAGTATCCAATTCTTAATTGGATTTCATCTGGAACATTAAAATTACATTGGTCTATTTACGTTGATTCACTTACAGCAGTCATGCTAGTTGTTGTAAATTCAGTTTCAGCTTTAGTTCACATTTACTCCATCGGTTATATGAGTCACGATCCTCATAAGCCAAGATTTATGTCTTATCTTTCACTTTTCACATTCATGATGTTATCGCTAATTACTGCTGATAATTTTTTACAATTATTTTTTGGTTGGGAAGGTGTTGGACTTGCATCTTATTTATTAATTGGTTTTTGGTTTAAAAAAGAATCTGCAAACAATGCATCGATGAAAGCCTTCATCGTTAATAGAGTAGGGGATCTTGGATTATTAATTGCGATGTTTTTAATTTTTAAAACATTTGGCACTTTAACTTTTAGTGAAGTTTTTTCACAAGCTGCTGATCAGTCTAAAAATTCAATTAAAATCTTTGGTGGCGAGTACAATTTAATTACAACGATTTGTGTATTCTTATTTATTGGTGCTATGGGTAAATCTGCACAAATAATACTTCATACTTGGCTTCCAGATGCTATGGAAGGACCTACACCTGTATCAGCATTAATTCACGCTGCAACCATGGTTACAGCAGGTGTTTTTTTAGTTGCAAGATGTTCACCGTTATTTGAATACTCACAGTACGCATTAAACTTAGTTGCTTTTGTTGGCGCAACAACAGCTATCTTTGCAGCCTCTGTTGCAATTGTTCAAACAGATATTAAGAGAATTATTGCTTATTCCACATGCAGTCAGCTTGGATACATGTTCTTTGCTGCTGGAATGGGCGCTTATAATGTTGCTATATTTCACTTATTTACCCATGCCTTCTTTAAAGCTCTTTTATTCCTAGGGGCAGGTTCAGTAATTCACGCATTTCATGATGAACAAAATATAGAAAAGATGGGTGGCGTTTGGAAAAAAATTCCAATGACTTATGCCTTAATGTTAATTGGCACCCTTGCTTTAACAGGCTTTCCTTTGCTTGCAGGATTTTATTCTAAAGATGCAATTATAGAGTCTGCTTATTTTTCTAAAAGTTTATTTGCAGGTTATGCATTTGTGATCGGTGTGACCACGGCATTTATTACTTCAATTTATTCTTGGCGTTTAGTTTTTAAAACTTTCCACGGAAAATATAATAACGCGATGAGCTTTGAAAAAGTTCATGAGTCAGGACCGGTAATGATTGTTCCATTATTATTACTTGCGGTGGGTGCAATATTTTCAGGTTACGTTTTCCATGAAATATTTATTGGAGAGAATACTCAGTTCTGGGGTAAGGCGATATTTTTCTTAAAACAAACAGCTCATGGTCATCCACCATTATGGCTAATGATTTTAATTCCAACATTAGTTATTTCTGCAATTCCTTTATCGTTTATTTTATTCTTAAAAAGAAAAGATATTGTTGAAGGCTTTGTTAATAACAACAAACCTTTTTATAATTTTTTAGTTAAAAAATGGTACTTCGATGAACTTTACGATTTAATTTTTGTTAAAACTTTTAGAAGTATTGGAACATTCTTGTGGCAAAGAGGAGATGTTAAAACAATCGACGCTTATGGCCCAGACGGAGTTGCAAGAGTTGTAAAAAATTTATCTGACAGAGCAAGTAGTGTGCAGTCGGGTTATTTGTATCATTATGCAACAGTGATTTTAATTGGAGTAATATTAATCGTATCTTTTCTAATTATCATTTAATATGAACTTTCCAATTTTATCTTTCTTAACTTTTTTTCCATTAGTTGGAGTTATTTTTATTCTATTAAGACGTGGAAGCGATGAAGTCGTTGAACGTTCTTCAAAAACTATTTCAATTTTAGTATCACTCATTAATTTTGTCGTTTCAGTATTTTTATGGAGTAAATTTGATCCAGCTAATCCTGGTTTTCAATTTGTTGAGGAAACTCAATGGATTAAGAATTTTGTCTCATACAAGATGGGAATTGATGGAATTTCAATATTTCTAGTTTTGCTTACAACTTTTATTTCTCCCCTTTGTATTTTTGCTGCCATTAACAGTTTAAAGAAAAGAATTAAGGAATTTTTAATTGCAATTTTGATCATGCAGACTTTTATGATCGGAGTATTCTGTGCTTTAGATTTATTCTTATTCTTCTTATTCTTTGAAGGCGGACTAATTCCTATGTTTTTAATTATTGGGATTTGGGGTGGTGAAAGACGTGTTTATTCTGCTTTAAAGTTCTTTTTATATACGTTTTTAGGCTCAATTTTCATGCTGATTGCAATCATCGCCATCTACTGGAACATGAATACTTTAGATCTTGTTAAATTAATGGGAACAAAAATTCCTGAAAATTTACAATACTGGATGTGGTTTGGTTTCTTTATATCTCTAGCAGTAAAACTACCCATGTGGCCCGTACATACTTGGTTGCCAGATGCACACGTTGAAGCTCCAACACCAGGATCGGTAATACTTGCTGCAATCTTACTTAAAATTTCAGGCTATGGATTTATTAGATTTTCACTTGGATTATTTCCAATTGCCTCTCATTATTTTGCAACCTTTGTATTTGTACTTGAGTGTTATTGCAATTATTTATGCATCCTTAGTTGCTTTGATGCAAAAAGATATGAAGAAGTTAATTGCCTATTCATCGGTTGCGCATATGGGCTACGTTACCATTGGAATTTTTTCTTTTACTAAACAAGGAATAGATGGAGCAATTTTTCAAATGATAAGTCATGGATTAATATCCTCATCATTGTTCTTATGTGTTGGAGTTTTGTACGATCGAGTTCACAGTAGATTAATTCAAGATTATTCTGGGGTTGTAAATATTATGCCAAAATTTGCTTTAGTATTTATATTTTCATCTCTTGCAAATGTGGGTTTACCAGGCACAAGCGGGTTTGTAGGAGAGTTTTTAACTTTGATTGGAACTTTTAAAGTAAATTATATTGTATCTATCCTTGCAGCAACGGGAGTTATTTTATCCGCAGCTTACTCACTATGGTTATGTAAACGAGTTGTGTTTGGTGAGTTTAAAGTTAACAACCATGGTGAAAAGTTACTAGACCTAGATGCAACTGAAATATTTATTTTATTTTTACTAATGATTTTAACAATTGTATTTGGTGTTTATCCAAATTTAATTTTAGAACCTATTTCATCTTCAGTAGATTTAGTTGTTAAAAATATGGGAGCTATTAAATGAAAAGTATTATTCCAGAATTATCAATATTATTAAGCTCTTTCTCATTATTAATCGTTGGAGTTTTTTCAAAAACTTTTAATAAAATTATAAATTATATTATTGTTTTATTGTTAGCGGCTTTAATTTTCGTTGTTTATTCTAATTTTGCAGGATCTTCGAATTTATTTGGTAACAGCTATACGATTGATCCGTTATCAAACTTTATGAAAATACTAGTTTTGATTTCAGTTTTATTTACGATGTTAATTTCAAATTCTTATCTTGAAAAATTAAATCTCTCGAAATTTGAGTACCCAATCATTCTATTATTATCGACCCTTGGCATGTTTGTGATGATTAGTGCTAATAATTTAATTGTTTTTTATTTAGGATTAGAGCTTCAATCATTATGTCTTTACGTGCTCGCAGCAATTAACACAAAGTCACTTAAATCGTCAGAAGCAGGTTTAAAATACTTTGTTTTAGGCTCTTTATCTTCAGGTCTCTTATTATATGGCTGTTCTTTAGTTTATGGATTTACAGGTTCTGTTGATTATTCTGCAATTGCAAAAGTTGCAACGGAACAGAGTGGAGCTTTGAAATTTGGATTAGTTTTTATTCTTTGTGGAATTGCATTTAAAATTTCAGCCGTACCGTTCCATATGTGGGCTCCAGATGTTTATGAAGGATCACCAACATCGGTTACAACATTCTTTGCAATGGCTCCTAAAGTTGCAGCTATTGCGGCTTTAATAAAATTCTTAAATGTTCCATATGCAAACTTCATTAACGAGTGGAGAACAATTATTATAGTTTTATCTATTGCATCGATGTTCTTAGGTGCTGTTGCTGCAATTGGACAAAATAATTTAAAACGACTAATGGCTTATAGCTCCATTGGTCATGTGGGCTTTATTCTTGCAGGTCTTGCGATCGCAACTCCTCAGTCATTAAGTGCAGTTCTAGTTTATATCGTCATATATGTGTTTATGAATATTGGTGTATTCGCATGCATCATGTCACTAAACAGAAATGGAGTTTATTTTGAAAATATTTCTGATCTATCAGGACTTTCTAAACATCACCCACTTATTGCAGTTTGTTTAACAATATTAACTTTTTCATTAGCAGGAATTCCTCCCCTTGCTGGATTTTTTGCAAAATTTTATATTTTCTTAGCTATCATTCAGCAGAAAATTTATTATCTAGCTGTTGTTGGATTATTATCTGCTGTGATTGCAGCATTCTATTATCTTCGAATTATAAAAGTGATTTATTTTGATGCTGCTAAAGAAAGTTACGATAAAAATTCTAGTTATGGTCTGAAATTTTCGCTCATTGTTTCAACAGTTGTAATATTATTTTATTTCATTGATCCATCCTCACTTAATACAATTGTAGAAAGTATTACGAAAAATATAAAATAAATGAGTTTGCCTATTTTTAATTTTACAAAAATAGAGAGCACGAATGATTTTGCTAGATCATTAATTACCGAACATAAAATCTTTAAAGGAATTGTCATTGCTGATGAACAAACTAAAGGACGTGGTCGTTATGGAAATAAATGGAATTCTCCTAAGGGAAATTTGTACTTTACCGTCTTCTTTCCTATTTTAAGATCTAATTTAAAAAAAATTCAATTTCTTGTTCAATTACAAATTAGAAATATTCTTAATAATTATAATATTAAAAATGTTTCTTTAAAGTGGCCTAACGATCTTTATATTAATAATAAAAAAGTGTGTGGAATTTTGCAGGAAAGTATTGTTTTAGGTAAGTTATTCCTAATTATTGGCATTGGTATTAATGTTAAATCTTCTCCAAAGATTAAAAAATATCCAACTACTTACTTAAACAAAGAAACAAAGAAAAAAATTATCCTTACTGAATTAGTGGACAAACTTAAAAAGGCTTTTGTCAGCAATATTATTGGTAAAAAGTATTCATTTAAAAAGATTGTTAAAGATTGGAATAAATATGCTTTTAATAGAAATAAGTTTATAAATTTCAAATTAAACAATAAGATTTATAAGGGTATTTTTAGAGGTATTAATAACAACGGTGCTTTGATTTTAGAGCACAATAATCACAAAGATTATTTTACGCATGGTAGTTTAGTTTGAATTATTTAATCATCGACATCGGTAATACCAATATTGATTTTGTTAATTTCAATAAATTAACAAATAAATTTTCTAATCTATTTACAGTGGATACCGCCGATGTCTTAGAAAGTCGCTTAGGTGTGGTGAATAAAAAAATTAAAAGAAATTTTTATAACGGTGCACTTTGTTCAAGTGTTGTGCCAAAAGCATTTAATAAATTAAAGAATTTACTAAGTAAAAAAAATATTCGTTTAAATGAAATTAAAGATAAAAATATTAATCTTCCAATTAAAATTAAAATCGATAAACCAAAACAAGTGGGCTCCGACAGAGTTGTAAATTCCATTGCCGCATTTAGAATTTACAAAAAAAATTCAATCATTATTGATTTTGGAACAGCAACAACTTTTGATGTGATTATTAAAAATATTTATGTTGGTGGAATGATTACCCCTGGAATTAATCTGTCATTAAAAGTGTTAAAAGAAGCAACAGCCAAACTTCCATTAATTAAATTAAAGAAAACTAATAAATACATAGGAAAAGATACTGTAAGTGCAATGAATAACGGTATGTATTGGGGCTATATTGGTTTAATTAAGGAACTGGTACAAAAAATTATAAAAGAAACGAAAAAGAAGTATCTAGTTATTTTTACGGGTGGACTTGCTAATATTTTCTTTTCTTCATTTCCATTCAAAGACAAAGTTATCGATCAGCAGATAACTTTAAAAGGAGTAGCTGAAACTTTAAAATTTAATTTAAAAAATATTTAATGGCTAAGGGTGGACAAGAGTTAGTATTTTGCTCCCTAGGTGGAGCAGGCGAGATTGGAATGAATTTGAATTTATTTGGCTACGGTAAGCCAGGTGAATATAAATGGATCATTGTTGATATTGGTGTTACTTTTTCAGATGATAATATTCCAGGAATCGAAGTCATCCTCCCAAATCCAGAATTTATAGCGAACCAGAAAGAAAATTTACTAGGTATTGTTTTAACCCATGCCCATGAAGATCATGTGGGAGCTATTGCGCATTTATGGCCTTTATTAGAGTGCCCAATTTATGCAACTCCATTTACAGCAGCGATTGTTAAAGAAAAATTTAAAGAATTAAAAATTAATATCGGCAGTCATTTAAAAATTGTCAAATTAGGAGGAAACGTAAAACTTGGAGCCTTTGATATTGATTACGTTACGCTTACTCATTCAATTTTAGAACCAAACGGACTTGCAATTACAACGCCTGAAGGAGTTGTTTTGCATACAGCTGACTGGAAGATTGATGAGAACCCATTAATTGGTGAAAAAACTGATGTTAAAAAATTAACAGAGATTGGAAAAAAAGGAGTTCTAGCCATGGTTTGTGACTCCACAAACATATTTCAATTTAGGATCCTCAGGTTCAGAAAGCTTAGTAAGAACCGGTCTTTTAACTGTTTTGGAGAAGATGAAAAATAGGATCGTTATTACTTCCTTTGCATCCAATGTTGCAAGAATGGAAACAGTTTTTAAAGTGGCTGAAAAAATAGGCAGACAAGTTTGTTTAGTTGGAAGATCGATGAACAGAATTTATCAACTGGCAAGACAGTGTAATTATTTACAAGATATTAAAGTTCCCGTTGATGTTCGAGATGCAAAAAAAATACCAAAGAATAAAATCGTTTTTCTTTGCACAGGTTCGCAAGGTGAGCAAAGAGCAGCTTTAGCAAGAATTGCAAATGGAACTCACCCAGATCTTCATCTTGAAAAAGATGACAATGTTATTTTCTCATCTCGAATTATTCCAGGTAATGAAAAAAGATTATTTAAAATTTTTAATGATTTTTCTAAAAATGATATCAATGTTTTATCGGAAGAAAACTCTATGATCCATGTCTCAGGTCATCCAGCTCGTGAAGATCTAAAAAAAATGTATTCATGGGTTAAGCCTAAAATATTAATTCCTGTTCATGGGGAGCAAAGACATATGGCTGAACATATTAGTTTTGCTAAAGAAATGGGTGTAAAGTTTCCAGTGAAAGTAAGTAATGGGGAAATTTTAAGACTTGCACCAGGTGAGCCTGAGGTCGTTGATAAAGTAACTTGGGGCAGAGTTTATTTAGATGGTAAAGTTTTAATTGATAATGACTCTCCTGTCTTAAAAGAAAGACGAAATATGGCAGCGAATGGCTATATGGAGATTACTGTTTTAATTTCTAAAAATGGTCAGATAAAAAATAATCCAATTGTTACTTTAAAAGGAATTCCTTTGATTGAAGAAGATGCAAGTGAGATTGAATATGATTTAGAGGATGTCGTAATGGATACCTGCAAAACTTTTAATTTAAATAATTCAAAACAAGAAAAGAACTTAATTGATACTTTAAAAGGGAATTGTCGAAAATTAATTAATGAAAAATCTGGAAAAAAACCGTTAGTTAATATTAATTTAGTAAGACTTTAATTTATGTCGATTACAGGCGGTATTATTATTTACGTAAATTTATGGATGATTATTCTATTCATGGTACTGCCATTTGGAGTTACTAATCAAATTGATTCTCCAAATTTTCAAAAGGGTACAGATCCCGGAGCTCCTGTTGAATCTAAAATGAAAAAAAAGATTTTAATAACCACGCTTATAACAACAATTATTTTTTCTTTAATCTTTGCCTTAGACAAATTAGATTTATTTTATATTAGAAAATTATTATTTTAATGTTGATTTCAAAGTTATTTTTTCCAGTTCTTAAGAGAAGTTTCAGCTGATGCTAAATTAAAATCCCATCAATTAATGCTCAAAGCTGGAATGATAAGACAAAGCGCTGCTGGTATTTATTCATGGCTGCCATTGGGTCATAAAGTTTTAAAAAAAATTGAACAAGTAGTTCGAGAAGAGCAGGACAATGTAGGCGCTCAAGAAATGTTAATGCCAACGATCCAATCAGCAGATATTTGGAAAGAAAGTGGAAGATATAATGATTATGGCGAAGAAATGCTTAGAATTAAGGACCGGAGCGACCGTGAGCTATTATATGGACCAACGAATGAAGAGCTCATTACTGAAATTTTTAGGGACAATGTTAAATCTTATAAAGCATTACCATTAATTCTTTATCATATTCAGTGGAAGTTTAGAGACGAGATTAGACCAAGATTTGGTGTGATGCGTTGTAGAGAATTTTTAATGAAAGATTCTTATTCCTTCGATCTTACTAAAGAAGATGCAATTAAATCTTATAATAAAATGTTTTATGCATACCTTAGAACATTTACTAGATTAGAATTAAAAGCATTACCCCTACGCGCAAGTTCAGGTCCAATTGGCGGAGATGCCTCTCATGAATTTATTATTTTAGCAGATACAGGCGAAAGCCAAGTTTATTTAGATAAATCTTTATTAAATATTGATGTAAATAAATTTGATAATTCTGAAGCTTCAATTAATAAAATGATTTCAGAATTTTCAACTCCATATAGTGCAACTGATGAAAAATATTCGGAAAAAGAATTTAATGAGAAAGTTTCAAAAGCTAATCAATTAGTTACTAAAGGAATTGAAGTTGGTCATATTTTTTATTTTGGAAATAAATATTCAAAACCCATGAAAGCAAATGTTCTTAATAAAGAAGGTAAAAATATAAATGTTGAGATGGGGTCTTACGGAATTGGAGTTTCAAGATTAGTTGCAGCAGTAATTGAAGCTAAATGTATCGATGGAGTCATGAAGTGGCCATTTGTTATATCTCCCTTCGATATTGCTGTTATTCCACTCAATAATAAATCAGATAGCGCTCCTTTAGATAAGGCACGTAAAATTTATGAAACCTTAAAAAGTAATTCCATTGATGCTATTCTAGATGACACTTTAGAAAGTCCATCTAGTAAATTTAAAAACTTTGATTTAATCGGAGTTCCTTATCAAATTATTATCGGCTCAAAAAGCAGTGATGATAAGTTAGAGTTTAAAGAGTTAAATGCAAAAACAGAAATGTTAACAATTGATGAAATAATTAAAAAAATTAAAAAATTAAAAGGTTAAATTGATTTCTTCTGCTGAGTTTTTAATAATTAAAAATTATATTCGATCTAAAAAAAAAGATAGTTTTTTAAAAATTATCTCAATCTTTTCTTTTCTTGGAATATCTATTGGTGTTGCAACTTTGATTATTGTTATGTCCGTGATGAATGGATTTCGGGCTGAATTATTTGATAAACTTTTAAAATTTAACCCTCATATTATTGTTCAATCCGTTGGTAATGAAGAATTAAATATTCCTAAATTAACTCAGTTTTTTAATGAACGAAAAATTGAGGTTAAAAGCATAAGAAAAGTTGTTAAAGCGCAAGGATCTATTAGTTTCAGAAAGAAGCAATTCTGGAATTGGAATTATTGGAATTAATAAAGAGGATTTACTTAAAGATGAGTTTATCAAAGAACTATCAGGCTACGAGAAAGGCTCAGTTATTATTGGCACAGCATTAGCCGATAAACTTGGAATTGCTAAAAACAATAAGATTAATGTCCTTTCAGCAAATAATGTTTCAACGCCTTTTGGAAAAGTCCCTCAACAATTTTCTTATAAAGTAGCCTCTACATTCTCAAGTGGAGTATCAGAGTTAGATTATAACTATGTCTTTATTCCTTATAATGATGCTTTAGAATTTATTAAGAATAATAAAAATCTTATCTCAGTAGATATTAAAATTAAGGACGTTAACAACGTTGATCTTTATAAAAAAGAACTACAGAAAAATTTTCAAAATTATTATTTCACAACTTGGATAGATAATAATCAAACATTTTTTGATGCACTTTTAGTTGAGCGTAACGTGATGTTTATTATTTTAACACTTATTATCATTGTTGCCGCCTTTAACATTGTAACAGGCATGACGATCTTGGTTAAAAATAAAACTAAAGAAATTGCAATTTTTAATACCCTTGGCATGTCAAAATTTTCAATTTCAAAAATCTTTTTTATTATGGGCTCTTTCATTGGAATTACCGGAACTATATTTGGAGTCAGTTCTAGGAATTGTTTTTGCTCATAATATTGAAGCTATTCGACAATTTGTAAGTTTTGTTTTTCAAGTAAGAGTTTTTCCTCCCGAAATATATTTTTTAAGTAAGATGCCATCATTAATTGATTATAAGTCAGTTCTTATTATTTGCTTCTTTTCAGTGTTAATTACATTCCTTGCAAGTTTATATCCTGCAATTTCAGCATCTAAACTTAATCCAATCAAAGGATTAAAATATGACTGATAATTTTTTACAGTTAAAAAATATTCAAAAGAAATACATTGATGCTAGTAAAAATATTCAAGTTTTAAATGGTGTTAATTTATCTTTAAGTAAAAACAATATTGTCTCTTTAATAGGACCTTCTGGATCTGGAAAATCTACGCTCTTACATATTTTAGGATTATTAGAGACGGTTGATCAAGGCGAATACTTTTTTAATGATATTAATTTAATTGATTTAAAAGATGACCAAAAAACAATTTATAGAAGAAAAAATATTTCAATAGTTTATCAATTTAATAATTTAATTTCTGATCTTAAAGCGATTGATAACGTTATTCTTCCTTTGTTAATTAATAATTTGGATAAGAATGAATCTTTTAAAAAAGCTGAAAACTTACTTTCAAAACTTGGGTTAAAAGAAAGATTAAATCATTACCCTCACGAATTATCAGGTGGAGAGCAACAACGTGTTGCAATTGCACGAGCTTTAATAAATGAGCCAGAGCTTATTTTAGCAGATGAACCCACAGGTAATTTAGATAATAAAACTGCAAATGAAGTCTTTGAAATACTTTTAAGTTTAAAATCAAAAGAAAGATTAATTGTTTTTGCAACTCACAATAGAGAATTATCAGACAAAGCAGATATTCAGTTAGCTATTCAAGATTCTAATGTTAGAATTTTGAAATAGAAAAATGAGTCTCAAAGATATTACTTTTAACCACTTTAAAATTCATACTCAGTACTCAATCTGCGAAGGGGCAGTTAAAATTGAGGAGTTAGCGAAGTATGCAAAACTTTCAAAATTTTTATCCCTTGGAATATCTGACTCTTATAATTTAAGTGGTGCTTTAGAATTTTCAGAAGAATTATCAAAAGTTGGAGTTCATCCAATTATTGGCACTCAACTTAATATAAAGACTGACAATATTATTGGCAAAGTCTCACTGATTGCAAAAAATGAAGTTGGATATAAGAATTTATTAAAACTTTCCTCTAAGTCCTATCTTGATATTAACGCAACTGAAGAGCCTCATTGTTCTATTAAAGATTTACTTGATTACAGTAATGGACTCTTTGTTTTGTTGGGTGGAAATCACACCTTAACTTCAAAACTTATTCTTAATAATCAAGATAAAATATTTTTAAATAACGTGAATAAATTAAAGTCCGTATTTAAAGACAATCTTTTTTTTGAAATACAAAGACATAATGAAGTTAATGAGGACAGAATTGAAAATTTTCTTATAAGTAATTCAAAGTCTTTAAAAGTTCCGATTATAGCCTCTCAAGAAGTATTTTATATTCACCAAGATATGCACGAAGCTCATGATGCATATATTTGTATTGGTCAAAAAGCTTATGTGGAGGATAAAAATAGAATTAGTTATTCAGATCAGCATTATCTTAAGAGCAATGAAGAAATGCTTAAACTATTTGCTGATTTACCTGATGCTTTAGAAAATAATCATAATTTAAAATATCAATGTATTTATAGACCGTTACCAAGCAAACCTTTACTACCAAACTTTTCATCAGCTTCATCAACTGAAAAAAATGTTGAAATTGTACTTCAGGAATTAGCTCAAAAAGGATTAGAGAAAAGATTAAATGAAGTTATTTTAAAAAATTTAACTGATCCAAAACAAATTGAAGAAACTAAGAAGATTTATTTAGATAGATTAAATTATGAGGTAAAAATGATTAACCAGATGAAATTTTCTGGTTATTTTTTAATTGTCTCTGATTACATTTTGTGGGCTAAAAATAATAATATTCCTGTGGGACCCGGCAGAGGATCAGGTGCTGGATCATTAGTTGCTTGGGCATTATCTATTACGGAACTTGATCCAATTAAATTTGGACTAATCTTTGAACGTTTTTTAAATCCAGATCGAATTTCAATTCCAGATTTTGATATCGATTTTTGTCAGGAAGATCGAGACAAAGTAATTAATTATGTAAAAAATAAATACAAAGGGGGAGTTGCACAAATTATTACATTTGGAAAACTTCAAGCGAGAATGGCAATTCGTGACATAGGTCGTGTGATTGGTCTTCCTTATAGCGTTGTAGACTCTCTTTCAAAAATGATCCCTTTTGATCCATCACGTCCTCTTTCGTTACAAGAGTCTGTTGCGTTAGAGCCTAGAATTCAAGAAGCACAAAAGAATGATGTTAAGATTGATAAATTAATTAAGTTAGCAATTAAACTTGAAGGACTTTATAGAAATATTGCAACTCATGCTGCAGGTATTGTTATTGCAGATAGAAAAATAGAAGAGATCGTTCCGTTATATAAAGATTTTGATTCAGAAAATGATATTCCAGTAACGCAGTTCGATATGAAGTGGTCTGAAAATGCAGGACTTGTTAAGTTTGATTTTCTAGGTCTTAAAACACTTACGGTTATTAAAAAGACAGTTAATTCGCTTAAAGAAAATAATATTAGTGTAAATTTAAAAGACCTTCCTCTTGATGATCCTAAAACTTTTGAACTTTTATGCTCTGGCGAAACTATGGGCGTGTTCCAATTAGAAAGTGCTGGAATGCGAGAGGTTTTAAAGCAAATGAAGCCTAATAAATTTGAGGATATTATTGCCTTAGTTGCTCTATTTAGACCAGGTCCGATGCAGAATATTTCTAAATACAATAATTGTAAGCACGGAATAGAAAAGCCTGATTATCTTCATCCTAAAATCGAGCATATTTTAAAAGAGACTTACGGTGTCATTATTTATCAAGAGCAAGTGATGCAGATTGCTCAATCTCTTTCAGGTTTTTCAGCTGGAAAAGCCGACATTTTAAGAAAAGCCATGGGTAAGAAAAAATCTGCTGAAATGGAAAGACAGAAGAAAGATTTTATAGAAGGAGCTGTTAAAAACGGAATTACTAAAGATCAAGCTGTTTATATATTTCAGTTAGTTGAAAAATTTGCACAGTACGGATTTAATAAAAGTCATGCTGCAGCTTATGCGTTGATTGCTTATCAAACAGCTTATTTAAAAACTCATTATCCTTTTTATTTTATAGCAGCCTCAATGAATTTAGATTTAGCTAATACAGATAAATTAAATGAGTATTATGAAGAGTTAAAACGATTAAAAATTGATGTTGTTTTACCATCCATTAATGAATCTTTTGCAGATTTTGTAGTTAAAGAAAATAAAGTTTACTATGCATTGGCCGCAATTAAAGCAGTTGGCTATGAGTCAATTAATCAAATAATTACTGAAAGAAAAAAGAATGGTCCATTTAAATCCTTAGAAGATTTTATATTAAGAATTGATTCAAAATTAATTAATAAACTTCAAATGGAGGGATTAATTAAATCTGGTACTTTTGATTGTTTAGAGTCTAATCGTAAATTCTTATTTGATGCAGTTCCTGAAATTATTAAAATTTCCAAAAATTATAAAGAAGCAAATCTTTTGCAAGATAGTTTATTTGGTAATGATAAAAATAGTAAACTTCCATCTTTAGAAAATTTTGTAAATAAAAAAGAATTATGGAATCAAAATGAGAAAATGAAGAATGAATTTGAATCTATTGGTTTTTTCATTAGTGAACATCCATTATTAAATTATGAGAAAGTTTTAAAAACTTATAATGTTAAAAAATTTTCTGATATTTCTGATAATGATTTAAATAAAGAATTTGTTCTTTCTGGAACTTTAATGGCAGTACAAGAAAAGAAAACTGCTAAAGGACAACCATTTGCAATTATTAAATTAAGTGATTTAAGTCGTATGTACGAACTCTTTATTTTTTCAGAAATTTTACTCGCCAATAGAGATAAGATGCTTCCAGGTAATTCTTTTTTAATTAATATTGTTAAAGAAAAAATGACAAACGGGACAACAAGATTAACCGTTAGAAAATTAACAGAGATTAATTCTATTAAAGAGGCAAAAATTAATAATGCTGAAATTATTATTAAAAATTTAGAAAGCATTAATGAATTGAAGAAAATTTTAAAAGATGGTGGGGAAACTAAAGTTTTAATTAGAATGAACTCTAAGGATAAAAACTACGTGTTTAATCTTAAAACTAACAAATTAATTGATGCATCTATTGTTAGTGTTTTAAATAGCTCAGGTTTTGAGTGTAAAATTCACTAGTATTGGCTTGTGTTTTTCCTAGATTTTAATATAAAGCCTTAAAAAATTCGCACACAGTTGTAGGTAGTAATACCTCCCGGTCCAATAATGGCAGAAACTGTGGTGGAAATAACCGGAGAAAAAAAGATGAATATACCTTCTGCGTCTGTAAAAGAGCTTTTAGAAGCTGGCGTACACTTAGGTCACAAGACTTTTAGATGGAACCCAAAAATGAAGAAATTTATTTTTGGAGAAAAAAACTCAATTCACATTATTGATTTACTTCAAACAGTAAAATTATTGAATAATGCAATGCTTGAAATGCACAAATGTGTAGCTTCTGGTGGTAAAATTTTATTTGTTTCAACAAAGAAACAGGCAAGCGAGTTAATTGCTGAAGTTGCAAAGGAAACTGGACAATTTTTTGTTAATCACAGATGGCCAGGCGGAATGTTGACGAACTGGAAGACTATTAGCAATTCAATTAGAAGATTAAAAAAGCTTACTGAAGAACTAAATAAAGAAAATAAAGGTTTTACAAAAAAAGAGCTTATAAAAATGAGTCTTGAGCGCGATAAATTAAATAGATCTTTAGGAGGAATTGCAGAAATGAAAGGCGTTCCTAATATGCTATTTGTTATCGACACTAACATTGAATCTTTAGCAATTGCAGAGGCTAGAAAATTAAAAATTCCAATTGTTGCGATTGTAGATAGCAATTCTAACCCTGATGATATTGATTTTCCAATCCCAGGAAATGATGATGCTAGAAGATCAATCAATCTTTATTGTGATTTAGCTAAAAAAACTATTTTAGACGCAAAGCAAAATATTAAAATCGTTGAGCCTATTGAAGAGGAAAAACCTAAAAAAGCAGCAAAAGAATCTTCAAAAACTAAAGTAAAAAAAGATTCTGAAAACAAAGAAGAAGCTTTAAAAAATTAAAAAGTTTATTCAATGTCTGATAATTTAGCAAAAGTTAAAGAACTTAGAGAATTAACAGGAGCAGGTATTCAAGATTGCAAAACTGCTTTATCAGAAAATAATTTTGATATTGAAAAATCTATTGAATATTTACGTAAAAAAGGAATAACTAAAGCTGCCAAAAAATCATCAAGAGATGCAGCTGAAGGATTGGCAGTTATAGCATCAAATAATTCTAAAGCTTGTATATTAGAGATTAATTCAGAAACAGACTTTGTTGCAAAAAATAATGAGTTTATAAATTTTTGCTCAGAAGTTTCTAAAATTGCACTTGCTAATAATTTTAATCTAGAAACTCTATCTAATGCAAAAATTAATAATAATTTAATTAAAGATGAATTAGTCAATTTAATTGCAAAAATTGGAGAGAATATAAAAATTAGAAGAATAGCGTATTTAGAAAACACCAAAGGGGTTGTTGCAAATTATATTCACAATCAACAAAGTGAAAATATGGGAAAAATTGGAGTTTTGATTTCAATTGATTGTGAGAATAAAAATAAAGAGGTTTTAGATTTTTCAAGAAAAGTTTGCATGCATATTGCAGCAATGTCTCCAATGTCTTTATCAGAGAAAGATTTGAGTGTTGATTTTATCAACAAAGAAAAAGAGATCTTAAAAGAAGAGCTTAAAAATCAAGGTAAAAAAGAGGATATGATTGATAAAATTTTAGTTGGAAAATTAAAAAAAGTTATATCTGATAATACTTTAATGGGACAAAAATGGATACATAATCAAGATATTAGCGTTGAACAGGCAATTATTGATTTTGGAAAAGAAATTAAACAAAATTTAGTTATCAAATCTTTTATAAAATATAAAGTTGGTGAAGGAATTGAAGTTAAAAAAACTGACTTTAACGAAGAAGTAAAATCATTAGCAGGAGCTTAAAATGATTATTAAAAAAATTGAAGAGAGAATGAATTTATCTCTTGGCTCTTATTCTAAAGAATTATCAACTGTTAGAACAGGAAGAGCAAATCCTAAGATGTTGGATGGTGTTCGAGTAGAAGTTTACGGACAAAAAATGCCAATAAGTCAACTTGCAACTGTTTCTATACCGGAGCCACAAATGATTAACGTTCAAGTGTGGGATAAGGCAAATGTGGGTGCAGTAGATCAAGCAATTAGAACTTCAGATTTAAATTTAAATCCACTTGTAGATGGACAATTATTAAGGATTGCAATTCCAAAACTAACAGAAGAGAGAAGAAAAGAACTAATTAAAGTTTTAAAAACAATTGCTGAAAAAGCAAAAGTTGCCATAAGAAATATTAGAAGGGACTCTTTAGAAGAATTAAAAAAAGAACAAAAAGATAAAAATTTAAGCGAAGATGATTTAAAGAAGAATTCTAATGAAGTTCAAAAAATTACAGATCTTAAGATAGCTGAGATTGATAAAAAATTAAGTGAAAAAGAAGTTGAAATATTAAAAGTATGAAACTTCCATCTCATATCGCCATTATCATGGATGGTAATGGTCGTTGGGGATTAAAAAAATACAATGATCGTAACAAGGGTCATTATTATGGTCTTCAGAATATAAATAAGGTTGTTAAAGATTGTATAAAGTCAAATATTAAATATTTAACTCTTTATACTTTTTCAACAGAAAATTGGAACAGACCAAAAAAAGAAATTGAGTATCTTTTTTTTTTATTTAAACTTTTTTACAAAAAAAATTTCAATTCAATACACAGAAATAATATAAAAATTAAATTTATCGGTGATTTAAAAAAAATTCCTAAAGAATTAAAAGTAATTATAAAAAAAATTGAAAATAAAACGAAAAATAATAATAGAATAACTGTTATATTTGCTTTCAATTATGGATCTAAATCCGAATTAATAAATGCTTTTAAAAAAATTAATAAAAATAAAAAAAATATTATAACAGATGAATTGATATCAAATAATTTGTATACAAAAAATATACCAGATCCAGATATTCTTATTAGGACAGGGGGTGAAAAACGATTAAGTAATTTTTTATTATGGCAATTATCTTATGCAGAGTTATTCTTTTTAGATAAAAACTGGCCAGACTTTAACTCTAGCGATCTTAAAAAAATTATAAAAAATTATGGTTTGATAAAAAGAAAATTTGGAGGAATTGGTGAGTAATTTTAAAAAAAGATTTTTAATATCATTATTAGCTTTTCCAATTATTTATATTCTTCTTTACCAAAAGATTTTGTCAAATCTATTAATTTGTCTTGTTTGCATATTTTGCGCTTATGAGTGGCATATTATATTTAAAAAAAAAGAATTTTTCCTATTTTTTTGGACTCTTAATTTTATTATTTTTCTTAACCTCTTTAATAAAAATTTATAATTTAGAAGAGTATAATTTAAAATTTTTATGGTTAATTTTAGTAGCTTGGTTAACTGATATTGGAGGTTACATTTTTGGTAAAATTTTTGGTGGCCCAAAATTAATTAAAATCAGCCCAAATAAAACATGGTCAGGAGCTTTTGGTTCTTTATTTTTAAGCCAATTTGCTTTTCTAATTTATTATTTAGATCCGAATTTTAAAGTAAACACTAATATATTTATTTTTCAGCTTTTCTTATCAATCGTGGGACAAATCGGAGATATTTTGATGTCTTATGTAAAAAGAACATACAATATAAAAGACACCTCTAATTTTATACCAGGCCATGGTGGTTTTCTTGATAGAGTTGATGGTTTAATTTGGGTTTTTATTTTTGGTTATTTTTTAATTATATGAAAAAAAAAATTTGTATTTTAGGCTCAACAGGAAGTATAGGCAAAACGACATTACAAATTTTATCACAAAATAAAAAAGATTTTGAAGTTGTTCTGCTAAGTGGAAACAGCAATGTTGATTTATTAATTTCTCAAGCAAAGAAATTTAAGCCTATTTACATCTACTATAATAATTTCTATTTTAAAGATAAAATTCAAACCTTTTGTAAAAAAAATAAAATAAATTTTATAGATAATCTTAAATCTCTAAAGAAAATAAAATTTGATATTACTGTTTCTGCTATTTCTGGAATTGCTGGTCTTATTCCTACTTTAGATATTATTAAATATTCTAAGAAAATTTTAATTGCAAATAAAGAAAGTATAATTTGTGGATGGAAGTTTATTTTAAAAGAACTGAACAAATTTAATTGTCAGTTTATTCCAATTGATTCAGAACATTTTTCGATATTTAATTTAATTGAAAATAAAAATTTAAATTCTATTAAATATATTTATCTTACTGCATCAGGTGGTCCTTTTTATGGAAAAAAAATTAAATTAAGTAAAGTAACACCGTCTCAAGCTATCAAGCATCCAAATTGGCAAATGGGAAAAAAAATATCAGTAGATTCAGCAAATTTAATGAATAAAGTTCTTGAAGTAATAGAGGCTTCATTAATATTTAAATTACCAATTAATAAATTTAAAATATTTATACACCCTCAATCTCTTATTCATGGCATTGTTCAATTTAATAATGGCCTTTCTTCGATGTTATATCACTACAATGATATGAAAATTCCTATTATAAATTCTTTATATAATAATCTTTCTAAAATTGAGAATATTGATGAAAAATTTTTAACAGAAAAAGAGTTAACATTTAGTGATGTTGATTTAAAAAAAAATCCTTCAGTTAAAATTTTAAAATTAAAAAATATACTTAATGAAAGTGGATATATTTTAATTAACGCACTCAATGAAGTTTTAGTTCAAAGATTCTTAGAAAATAAGATTAGTTTTACTGATATAATTGATAAATTACTGGTTATTTTAAATTCTACATTTGTTAAAAATTACTTAAAAAATCATCAGATTCGACATATAAATGACGTCTTTAAACTATATAATTTAAGCAGGAGCTTAGTAAATTGACAAGGTTTATAATTATTTTTTTTTTAATACTTACAAATTCACTATTTGCTGAAATTAAAAAAGTCAGTGTTATAGGAAATGTAAGAGTTAACTCATCAACTATAGAGTCATTAGTTGATAAAAAAATAGCGAACGTTGATTCAATTTATATTAATAACTTAACTAAAAAAATTTACGACACTGATTTTTTTTCTGATGTTAAAATTTCATTTAATCAGGATGTGTTATCAATTAATGTTGTTGAAAATCCTATAGTCAATTTTTTTTATATTAATGGAATTAAAGATACTGATTTAGATCAAGTAAATAAAATTATAACCTTAAAAGAAAATAGTATTTTTTCTAGCGCAAAGTTAAAAAAAGATATTGAAGCTACCAAAGAGTTTTTAAACGCATCTGGTTATTATCAAGCTTCAATTAATCCTGAAGTAATAAAAGTTGATAACAATCAAGTAAATTTAATAATAAACATTGATAAAAAAGAAATTTCAAAAATTAAGAATATTTATTTTATTGGTAATAAATTTTTCAGTAATAGCCAGTTAATGGATGTTATTACATCTTCAGAGGATGGATGGTGGAAATTTTTTTCTACATCAGCATTAAGTGAGCAAAGAATTGAATATGATAAACAATTATTAAAAGAATTTTATAAATCAAAATCATTTTATGATGTTCAAATAGAAAGTGCTTTTGCAAGTGTTGATAAAAATAATAATTTTACTTTAACTTTTTCTATAAACTCTGGAAAAAAATATAAATTTGGTGATTATGATTTAAAAATTACCGGTTTATCTCTTAAAGAGACGGATTCTAACGAAATTAAAAATATTTCTAACAAGCTGCTAAAAAATGAATTTTATTCACCATTAATTATTAATAAACTTAGTAAGCAAGTTACTGATTTCTTAGAGTCAAAAAGATACGGTAACTTTGAAATCAATGTCCAAGATTCAAAAGCGGGTGAAGATAAAATTAATGTTATAGTTCAACTTAATGAAGGTCAAAAATCACTAATTAATAAAATAAATATTCAAGGCAATACAATAACTGAAGAAAAAGTTATTAGAGATAATTTAATTCTCGCTGAAGGAGATCAGATAAATTCATCTAAGATTAAAAAATCTATTGATAACGTAAAATCAAAACAACTATTTAGTAAAGTTGATTATAAAATTGAAGACTCAGATAAAAAAAATTTTAAAGATTTTAATTTATTTGTCAAAGAACAGCCCACAGGAAATATTAGTGCTGGTGTAGGTTATGGTACCAATGGTGGTTTGTTTGAAGCCTCTGTAAATGAGCGAAATTTTTTAGGACAAGGTATTAATTTAAATTTTACAGGAAGACTCTCTGCCGATGTTATAAGGGGAGAACTTTCATATGTTGATCCTAATTATATAAACTCTAACAAAGAGTTAGCTGCATCATTATTTTCAGAAGTTGATGATTATAAAAATTCGGGTTATCAAAATAAAAGAGCAGGTACTAGAATTGCAACAAAGTATGAAATTTATGAAGATATCTTTTTTAGACCTAATCTAGGCGTGCAGTTTGATAAATTAGAGGTTACAGGTAGCGCATCTAGTTTATTAAGAAGTAGACAAGGAGATTTTATCACCACATCTCTTGGATATAATTTTTTATATGACCAACGTGATTCAAAATTTAATCCAACTTCAGGATCTGTGATTTATTTTGATCAGAATATTGCAACTTTATTTAGTGATATTCCAACTGTTCAAACTGGTCTAGGGGCTACATTTTATAAGGAATTGTTCAGTGATAAATTTATAGGTTCAGCAAAAGCACGATTAGCAAATGTTGTCGCTTTTAATGATAAAGACGTTAAATTATCAGATAGAATTTTTGCATCATCTAGTGATTTAAGAGGTTTTGAACAAAGAGGTGTTGGACCAGTTGATAGCGGTGATCATATAGGAGGAAATAATTTAGCTACTTTGAGCTTAAAATCAACTTTTCCTAATCCAATTCCAGAAAATTTAAGAGCTACAACTTTTTTATTTTTAGATATGGGTAATGTTTGGGGAGTAGATTATTCAAATTCAATTTCTGATAGTTCAAAGCTTAGATCATCAACAGGTATAGCTCTTGATTTAATGAGTCCAATTGGTCCTTTAAGTTTTACGTATAGCATTCCTTTATCTAAAGCATCTAGTGATAAAGAGCAAAATTTTTTATTTAATATTGGTTCAAGCTTTTAAATTTATTTAAATTTATAATGAATAAAATTTTTTTTAAAAAAATTAAAGATTTTATTTATTTAAAAGACATTTTACATAGTAATAATTATTTAGAAAATAAATATTATAATCAAAAAATTTTTAACGTTAATAATATTAAAGATGCAAAAAATGGGGAAATAATTTTTTTTAACGATATAAAATATGAAAACGATGTTAATGTTACAAAAGCATCCGTTTGTATAACCAATAAAAAATTAGCTAAATATTTAAACAAAAAAATTATTCCAATTATTTCAGAAAATCCACTATTAGACTTTTATAAAGTTGTTAGTGTTTTTTATCCTCAATCATCTAATGATGAAGAGAAAATTGTTATTCAAAAAAATAAAAAAGTTTTTTTAAAAAAAAATAATCTAATTGGCGATAATACTCTGATCGATATAAGTGCTAGTATTGGAAATGGTACTAGTATTGGTAATAATGTTATTATTAAGCAGAATGTTCATATAGGCAAAAATTGTAAAATTGGATCAAATGTTGTAATTGAAAATGCTCTGTTAGGAGATAATGTTATTATAAAATCAGGAACTTTAGTAGGTCAAACAGGATTTGGATTTAATTTTGAAAAAAAGAAAAGATTTAAATTTCCTCATATAGGAAGGGTAATTATAGAGAATGATGTTATCATAGGTTCTTTTTGTACAATTGATAGAGGTTCTTTAACTGATACAGTTATTGGCGAAGGCACTTCAATTGATAATCAAGTTCAAATCGCTCATAATGTTAAAATTGGAAATTTTTGTATGATAGCTGCTCAGTCTGGAATAGCCGGTAGTACAATAGTTGGTAATAATGTTCAAATTGGTGGTCAAACAGGCATTTCTGGACACTTGTTTATAGGTAATAATGTTAAAATAGGTGGAAAAAGTGGTGTAGTTGCTGATATTGAGGATAATAAAACTGTTATGGGCTATCCAGCTAGGAATATAAGAGATTTTTTAACTGGTAATAAATAATGAATTTAAAAAAAGAAATTAATAAAGATGAAATAGAAAGTTTAATACCTCATAGAAAACCTTTTTTACTAATCGACAAATTAATTGACATTGTACCAATGATTTCTGCGACAGGTGTTATGTATATTAAAAAATCAGATTTCTTTTTTAACGGACATTTTCCAGGACAGCCTGTGATGCCAGGAGTTTTAATAGTAGAGGCTTTTGGTCAAAGCGCAGCTGCATTAACTGCTTATAGTTTAGATCCTGAAATTGTTAAGAATAAATTGGTTTATTTGATGACAGTTAATAATGCAAGATTTAGAAATCCTGTAATGCCAGAATGTGAGTTAAAACTTAAAGTAGAAGCAATAAGATCAAAAGGAAAAGTATGGAAGTATAAAGGAGTTGCAATAGTTAATGATAAAATTATGGCAGATTCTGAGTGGATGGCTACAATAGTTGACAGAAAAGATTAATGATTAGCGATAAGGCAGTTATAGATAAAAGTTCTAAATTAGAATCTTCAACAGAAGTTGGTCCTTTTAGTATTATTGGTAGAGAAGTTAAAATTGGAAAAAATGTAAAAATATCTTCACATGTAGTTATAACTGGAGACACTTCAATTTCAGATGATTGTGAAATTTTTTCTTTTGCCTCAATTGGCAATACTCCTCAGGATTTAAAATTTAAAGGAGAAAAAACAAAATTAATAATAGGAAAAAAAAATAAAATTAGAGAATACGTTACAATAAATCCTGGCACTGAACATGGAGGCGGAGTTACAAAAATAGGAGATAATTGTTTATTTATGATTTCGTCTCATATTGCTCATGACTGTAAAATTGGAAATAATGTCATTATTGCAAATAATGTTGCAATAGCCGGTCATGTTGAAATAGACGACAATGTTATCATCGGTGGTAATTCTGCGGTTCAACAATTTACGAGAATTGGAAAGTTAGCAATGATTGGTGGTATGACAGGTGTTGAAAAAGACGTAATTCCATATGGTCTTGTCACTGGAAATCGATCTCATTTAGATGGAATAAATTTAATTGGACTAAAAAGAGCTGGTTATTCCTCAGATGAAATAAATAGTTTAAATCAAGCTGTAAAATTAATTTTTTCCAACTCTATTTTAAAGAATGGAATTGAAGAAGCTAAAAAATTTTCTAATTTTAAAACAGTTAGCGAAGTTATAAATTTTTTAGAAAAAAGTGAAAAAAGACCAATTTGCAGACCCTTAAAATAAATGCTTGGATTGATAGTTGGAGAGACGAATTTACCAAGATTTATAATAAATAAATTATTAAAAAATAATGTAAAATTTTTAATATTAGATCTAACAAAATCTAATGTTTATAAAAAATATATAAATTCATATAGCTTAAAAATAACTCGAACTAGGAAAAGCTATTTCGATATTAAAGAAAAATAATTGTAAAAGTATTATTTTTCTTGGAAAAGTTAAAAGACCAGAAATTTCAGAATTAAAATTTGACAGAAAAGCTTTATTCTACCTTCCTAGATTATTTTCAGCTTTTAAAAAGGGGGATGGGAATATTTTGAATGAAATAATAAAGATTTTTAAAGAGCATAAAATTAATGTCGTAAATAGTATGAAATTTACACCTGAATTAATATTTAAAGAAAAAAATATCAATAAAGTAAAAATAACTAGTAATGATAAAAGCAGTATAGCTAAAGGGGTAAAAATTATTAAGTCGTTAAGCAAATTTGATATTGGCCAATCTATTGTAATTAATAACGGCTACGTTTTAGCTATAGAAGGGCCCGAAGGAACTGATGATACCATCAAACGCTCATTATATTTATCAAAAAAATATAAATTAAAGAATAAATCAATTTTAGTTAAATTTCCAAAGACAAAACAAGATCTAAGAGTAGATTTGCCGACTATAGGAATAGATACTGTTAAAAATTGCATTAAAGCGAATATTAAAGGTATTGCTGTTAAAAGATTTCAAAATATTATCTTGGACAGAGATAAAATTATTAGTTTAACAAAAAAAAATAATTTTTTTATTATATCTTTATAAATTGTCTAAAAAAATATTTATTATTACAGGCGAATCCTCAGGAGATAAAATTGCGTCACTCGTAATAAAAAAAATTAAAGAAAAAAGCCCAGATGTTCAATTTTTAGCAATTGGAGGAGAAAATATTAAATCTGAAAAAATTGATTGCGTATTTGATATTAAAGAAATTGCTTATATGGGTTTTATTGATGTATTAAAAAATCTATTTGCTATTAAAAAAAAAATTGATGTTAGCAGCAAAAAAAATCATAGAATTTAATCCTGATATAATTTTTTCAATTGATTCTCCAGATTTTTCTTTTCGAGTTCTAAAAAAAGTTAAAGATATTAATAACAAAATTAAAACAATTCATTTAGTAGCTCCACAAGTTTGGGCTTGGAGAGAAAATAGAAAAAAAATATTATATAAATTTATTGATCATTTACTTTTACTTTTTCCTTTTGAAAAAAAGTATTTTGAAGGATTTATAAGAAATTCATTTGTAGGTCATCCATTTTTTGATTATTCGGTTTTTAAAATAAATAAATTAGAAAATAAAAATAATAAGTATTTTACATTATGTCCTGGTAGTAGAAATTCAGAGTTGAATGTTTTTATGCCTATTTTTATAGAAGTGATAAAAAAAATTAATTTAAGTAATAGTTTTATTTTTCATATCCCAACATCTGAAACTAATAAAAATTTTATAACTAATTATTTAAAAAAATATGAAATTGAATAATTTTATTATTACTACGAATGAAAAAGAAAAAAATTCATATATTAAAGAGTCAATTTTAACTATTTCTAAATCAGGAACTATTACACTTGATATTTGCAAGAACCAATCTCCATTAATTGTTGTCTATAAAACATCATGGTTAAACTATCTCTTAATTAAACCTTTTGTTAAAACAAAATTTGGAAATATTTTAAATATTATCGCGCAAAAAGAAATAATACCTGAATTAATTCAGACAAAATGTAATTCAGATGAAATTTATAATAAAGCTAAAGAATTTATTAACGATGAACTATTGAGAAATAAATTAGTAGTTGATTACACTAAAGTTTTAGAGACAATAATTGTTCCTAATAGTCTTGAAAGAATTTCTAATTATTTAACTGAATAGTAATTATCTTTTAGAGATATCTATATATTCTCTTTTTTCACTGCCAAGATACAATTGTCTTGGTCTGTTTAATCTGTTTGTAGTATCTAAATATATTTCTTTCCAATGTGCGATCCATCCTGAAGTTCTTGCTACTGCAAATAAAACAACAAACATTTCAGTAGGAAAACCCATAGCACTTAAAGTTATTCCTGAATAAAAATCTATGTTTGGATATAGTTTTTTTTGAACAAAATAATCATCATTCAATGCTATTTTTTCTAATTCAATAGCTACTTTTAATAGCTCATCATTTTTTTTACCCATAACTTCAAGAACTTCGTGACATGCTTTTTGCATTACTTTAGCTCTAGGATCGTAATTTTTATAAACTCTATGTCCAAACCCCATTAATCTAAAATTATCGTTAGGATCTTTCGCTCGTTTTATAAATTCAGGGATATTTTTTACACTACCTATTTTTTTTAACATATTCAAAGCAGCCTCATTAGCTCCACCATGCAAAGGCCCCCAAAGAGCAGAAAATCCTGCCGCTATTGAAGCAAAAGGATTTACACCTGAAGAAGCTGATAATCTTACTGTTGAGGTTGAAGCATTCTGCTCGTGATCTGCGTGCAATATAAATATTTTTTCTAGTGCATCTGCAATTACTTTATTAACTTTATATTTATAAGCAGGAACAGAAAAACACATATTCAGAAAATTCTCGCAATAACTTAATTCATTATCTGGATATACAAATGGTTGACCAATTGAATATTTGTAAGCCATAGCTGCTAAAGTTGGAACTTTAGCTATCATTCTTCTTGATGATATTTCTCTTTCTTTAGGATCATTAACATTTGCTGAGTCAGCATAAAAAGCAGATAAAGCACCCACAACTCCTAACATCATTGCCATAGGATGACCACCACGTCTAAATCCATTATAAAACGATCTTATTTGTTCATGAACCATCGTATGGTTTTTTATTGCACTAGAAAATTCATTGAATTGATCTTTGTTTGGAAGTTCTCCTTTAATCAAGAGATAAGCAACTTCTAAAAATGAACTTTTTTCGGATAATTTTTCTATGTCATAACCTCTATATAAAAGAGTTCCTTTATCACCATCAATGTAGCAAATATTAGACTGACAGCTTGCAGTAGAAGTAAAACCAGGATCAAAAGTAAAATGACCTGTATTTTTATAAAGATCGCGAATATCTATTACTGAAGGACCAATTGTTCCTTTTTTAACAGGTAGTTCGAATTTTTTTCCTTCTATTTCTATGAAGCATTTATCGGACATAAAATTTAGTTATCAGTTTTTAATATTTTTGTCCATTTTTGAAAAGAATAGTTCTAACCTTTTTAAAAATTCATCTAAACCTAACGAATTAGCTATATCGTATATTGCAGGTCCATATTCAGAGCCTGTTAATATAATTCTTAAAGGTTGACCAAGATCTTTAAAGTTAATTTTTTCAGTTTCTATAATTTTGTCAAAAATACTTTTTAAGTAGTCTTTGCTAAGATTTTTATCTTTTTTTATTAGTGAATAAATATCTTTAATTATAGTTAATTTAGATTTGTCAATTTTTTGAATCTGATTTTCATTTAACTCATAAGAAAATATATATTTTGAGTTATTATATATATCTTCTAATGATTTAGATTTGTTTTTTAAAAAAGATAAATTTATTTTAATAGTTTCATGAAATTGTTTTGGTATTTTTTCTTTATACAATTCTGAGTAGTGGATTAATTTTTCTAATAAGATTTCATCTTTAGTTGATTTTATATAATATTCGTTCATAGATTTAATTCTTTCAAAATCTAGCTTTGATGGTGATTTTCCAATATTTTTTAGATTAAATAATTCTATACTTTCTTTTACTGAAAAAATTTCCTTATCTTTGTAAGACCAGCCCAGTCGTAGCAGATAATTTCTCAAGGCTTCTGGTAAAATGCCAATTTTTTTATAATCTTCAACAGTTGATGCATCGTCTCTCTTTGATAATTTTTTTCCTTCTATTGAATGAATTAGAGGTATGTGAGCATAATCAGGAATTTTCCATTTCATACTCTCAAATATTTGAATTTGTTTAAAAGCATTTATTTTATGGTCATCACCTCTTATTACGTGTGAGATTTTCATTTGATAATCATCAACAGCTGCTGACAAATTATAAGTTGGCTTATTATCTTTTCTTAAAATAACAAAATCTTCGATTGTATTGTTATTAATTTCAACATCTCCTTGAACTAAATCTCTAAGTACAGTTTTTCCCTCTGTCTTTGATTTAAATCTTACAACAAAAGATTTTTTATTATCTTCCTCTAATATATTTCTGCATTTTTTACTGTACGTATAAGGAATTTTTTTTGCGAGACATAATTTTTTTTCTTCTTCTAGTTCTTTTTCAGTACAATAACATTTATATGCATATCCATTTTTTAACAGAGTATTTGCTACATTTATATGTGATTCAATGTTTTTCGATTGAATATATGGCTCTTCATCCCAATTTATTTCTAACCATTTAAGAGTTGAAATAATTTGTTCATAATACTCATCTTTTGATCTTAGAATATCAGTATCTTCTATTCTTAATAAAAATTTACCTTTCTGATTTTTTGAAAATAGCCAGTTAAACAAAGCTGTTCTAGCTCCTCCAATATGTAAATTTCCTGTGGGAGATGGAGCAAAACGCGTAATTACTCTTTGAATATTATTCATTAGTTCTAAAGTTTAAAGAACTAATATTATTTATTTAAATTAGTAAATTAAAATTTTCTATATAAGGATGCTAAAACACCTTGTATTTTTACTCTTTCGGTGTTGTAAATTTTTGTTTCATAAGCAGGATTAGCGCTTTCTAAAGCAATTGAAGGTCCTTTTTTTCTCATTCTTTTAAGAGTTGCTTCATGATCATCTATTAAAGCTACAACTATTTTTCCACTTTCGGCTATGTTAGTTTTTTTAATTATCACATAATCTCCAGTATTAATTCCAGCATCTATCATTGAATCACCCTCTACTTTTAATGCAAAATATTCATTTGAACCTAAGAAACTTTTTGACAGTGGCAGATTTTCAGTTTGGTTTTCTAATGCTTCAATAGGCGCTCCAGCGGCTATTTTGCCAAGAACAGGCACAAAGACTTCTTCGTCATCAATTTTATTAAGATCTAAACCACCTTTGATAATTTTAGGGGAAAAATTATTATATAAATCTTGAGCGCCAGCATTCTCTGGAAGTTTGATAACTTCAAGAGCTCTAGCTTTATGTGGTAATCTTTTAATAAATCCTCTTTCTTCAAGCGCAGAGATAAGTCTATGAATGCCTGATTTTGATTTAAGGTTTAATGACATTCGCATCTCATCATAAGATGGCGATATACCAGTACGTTTTAACTTTTCGTTAATGAAAATTAATAAATTTTTTTGTTTTTTAGTAAGCATAGAACAAAACCTAAACAAATATCGTTCTATTTAAGTTCTTATCAATATACAATGCTATTAAATTATTGAAATATATGTATATTTTACAAGAAAGAACTTATTTTATTCTTAATATTATTAGATTTTATTAATGATTCGCCAATTAGAAAAGTTCTAATATTTGTTTTTTTGCATATGTGAAGAATATCCTTTCTAGAATTAATACCGCTTTCAGAGACAACCACACGATTTTTTAAATTAAATTTTTTGTATAAATTAATTGTGTTGTTTATTTCTGTTTGAAAAGTTTTTAAATTACGATTGTTAATACCAATGATGCTTTTTTTAAAACTCAAAGCAATGGCCATCTCATCAGCATTATGAACCTCAACTATTGTATCCATGTTACATTTATTAGCTGTATCGTATAATTCTTTTGCTAACTTCTTTTCTACAGCAGATAATAGAATTAAAATGCAATCTGCGCCATAAAATTTTGCTTCATAAATTTGAAAAGGATCTATAAAAAAATCTTTTGCAAGAATTGGAATATTATATTTTTTTTTAATTTGTTTAATATAATTTTTATTACCTAAAAAAAATTTATCCTCAGTTAATACCGATAGGCAAGTAGCTCCTCCCTCGATATATTGCTTAGCTATACTAATTGGATTAAATTCTTTTTTTAAAATCCCTTTTGAAGGGCTAGCTTTTTTAATTTCAGCTATAATTGAAATCTTATTTTTCTTAATATTACTTTGTATTTTCGATTTAAAAAAAGATTTTTTTTTATGTGCTAAAAAAATTTTAGTTCTATTTTTATCTATTATAATTTTTTTTTTTTTATAATTAATAATATTATTTAAAATATTCATCATTTAGTTAATTGTCTAATTTTTGTCATAGCATCACCTGACAGCAGGTAATTTTTTGATTTGTAATAGGCTTTTTGAAAATTGTTTTCTTTTTCAGAAATTACTAATCCAGCTGCAGCATTTAGAGCAACAATTTCTAAAAAGGCGTTATGTTTTCCGTTAAATATTTCTATTATTTTCTTACTATTATAATTTGCATCTTTACCCAGTATTGATTTAAAATTATATTTTTTTTTAATTAAAGATTTTGGATTAATAACAAAACTTCTAATTTTATTTTTATTTAATTCGTAAACTTTAGTTTTGTTAAAAATTGATATTTCATCCAAACCTTCATTACTGTGAAATACCCATGCTTTTTTATGACCTAAACTTTTTAAAACATTTATATATGGAATTAATAAATTTTTATCAAAGATACCTATAATTTGTCTTTTAACCAAAGCTGGATTTATTAGGGGACCTAAAAGATTAAAGATTGTTTTAAAAGGGAGATTTTTTCTCACAGAAGCAACATTTTTCATTGCTAAATGATAATGCGGAGCAAATAAAAATATAAAATTTTCTTCCTTTATTTTCTTTTCTAAATTTTTTTTATTTTCAATTATGTTAATGCCAAGTTTTTCCAAAACGTCCGCTGATCCGCATTTTGAAGTTATCGATCTATTTCCATGCTTTACCACATTAACTCCTAAGCCAGCTAATACAATTGCAGCTGCTGTTGAGATATTTAAGGTATGTTTTCCATCACCTCCTGTCCCACAAGTATCAATTGAGTTTTTTGGAACTTTAACTTTAATTAATTTTTTTCTTAGAATCTTTGCAGCTGATAAAATATTTTTATAGTTAAATCCATTTCTAGTTATTAAAGTTAAAATTGCAGTAATTAAATTTTCATTAATTTCAGCATTAATAATTTTATTAAATAGAAGATTTAACTCTGAATCAGACAAATCTTTATTATGAATTAATTTTGTTAGTAAATTTTTTAAGTTCATTTAATTTTTATAAAGTTTTTAAAGATTGTATTACCAAAACTAGTTTTAATACTTTCAGGATGAAATTGAATACCATAAAGATGATATTTTTTATGATTTATACCCATAATAATGTTATCTTTTGTTTTTGCTGAGATTTCAAAATCCTGATTAAGTGTTTTATTATCTATTATAAGGCTATGGTATCTAGTTGCGTAGAAATTTTTAGGAATTTTTTTAAATAGTTTTGTGCCATTGTGAATAATCTTACTTAATTTTCCATGCATTATAATTTTTGCTCTTTTAATTTCGCCACCAAAAGCAGCACCTATAATTTGATGGCCCAGACATATTCCTAGAATAGGAATTTTTTTATAAAAATTTTTAACGAGATTTATGCAGATACCAGAACTATTAGGATGACCAGGACCTGGTGATATAACAATTTTATCAAAATTTTTTTTTGAAATTTGCTCTAATGAAATTTTATCATTTCTAAATACCTCAACTTTTGATCCTAATTGAGATAAGGAATGAAAAATATTGTATGTAAAACTATCATAGTTATCAATTAGTAGTATTTTTTTCATTTATTTAGCGGCTTCAAATAGTGCTTTAGCCTTATTAACTGTTTCTTTATACTCGTTTAAAGGAATACTATCAGCGACTATTCCAGCTCCTGACTGCACATAGATTTTATTATCAATAATTAAAGCAGTCCTTAAGGCAATGCATGTGTCCATTTCATTATTAGGTGTAAAGTATCCAATGCCGCCAGCATATAATTTTCTTTTAGATACTTCTAAATCATCAATAATTTCCATCGCTCTTATTTTAGGCGCTCCAGAAACTGTACCTGCTGGAAAACCAGAAAATAAAGTATCTAATAAAGTATTTTTATTATCAAATTCACCAACAACATTTGAAACGATATGCATAACATGAGAATATTTTTCAATTTTAAATTTTTGATCAACTTTTACACTTCCAATTTTTGAGACCTTTCCAACATCATTACGTCCTAGATCCAGCAACATAAGATGTTCAGAAATTTCTTTTTTGTCATTAATAAGTTCCTTTTGAAATTTATAGTCTTCTTTTAAATTTCTTCCTCTAGGTCTAGTCCCCGCAATAGGTCTAATAGTAATTTTATTATTTCTAACTCTTACTAAAATTTCAGGACTACTACCTGCTATTTTAAAATTATCAAAATTAAAAAAGAACATAAAAGGCGATGGATTTAATATTCTTAATTTTTTATAAAAATTAATAGGGGTTTTGTTTAGTATACTTTCAAATCTTTGGCTCAAAACAACTTGAAATATTTCTCCATTATTAATTAACTCTTTTGCTGCCAATATTCTGTCTAAAAAATTTTTCTTTGAAATATTACTTTTTATTTTATTTTTTTTCTTATTTTTACTTAGATAGTTAGTAGAGATGTCGGTATTATTAATTATAGCAATAAACTTATTTATTTCTTCACATTTTAATAAATATAATTTTTTTAGGTTTTTATATCTTTTTAAATTATAGATATTTTGTATAAAAAATATTTTATTTTTTTCATTGTCATGAATAATTATTAGTTGAGGACGAATTAATTTAACATCAGGAATTTTTAGATCATCCTTACAACTATTTGGAATTTTTTCTTTAAATCTAATGATGTCATAACTAAAATATCCAGCTAACATCGCAGACATCAAGGGTATTTTTTTTGAAGTTTTAAAATGAAAATTATTAATTAACTTATTAAAATAATTGTATGGATTTTTTTTTAATATTTTTTTTTTATTATTTATGTTTTGAATTATACGATTATTTTTCGTTTCAATTATAAGATCTGGATTGAAACCAAATATGGTGTATCTTCCTCTAATTTTAACTTTTTCAACAGATTCAAATATAAAACTATCTTTATTTAAAGAGACTAATTCAATTAATTTCTCAATTGTTTCTAATTTAGGTTTATTTTTAATTGCATAAATTTGCGAAAAATTTTTATTTTTGAAGCTTTTTTTAAATTCAGCAAATGTTGAAAAGATCATTTTTAAATATTCTTAAGATAATTGTTTAGTTGCTTTTCATTAATTATAATTTTGTAATTTTTTCTAAGAAAATCTTCATACAAAATATTTATTTTATTTTTTACTTCTTGTTCTGAATATTTTTTATTACTAGGAATAAATCCAGATATTGATTCTGTAATTATTTTTTTTTTAAGATTTTGATTAATTTGATCTTCAAGAATTTTTGAATTAATTCTTTTTTCTAATAAAAATTTTTCATATTTTGTTCTTGAAAAAATTTCTTTATCTTTGAATTCTTGACTATTTTTAATTTCTATAGCTATTGTTATATCATCAATAAAAACTCCTAGTTTTTTTGAATGAATTTTTAAAAGTTTTTCGGATACAATATTAGATATAGCAAGTATGTGAACATTTTTACTAATAGCTATCTTTCCAGTTTCAATATTGTTATTCCTAACGATCTTATTAAATTCATTTATAAATTGATTAAAAGATATTTCTTCACCATCAATTTCTGCGATAGCATTACTATAACTGGATTTAAAAAAATCATTTATTCCCCAAAACACAAAACTTAGAGCAATTAATGCAATAAAAATTTTAGCCAATATTGTTTCAGAGAACTTTCTTAAAGAGGTTAACATTTATTATTTTAAAAAATGATTATTTTAAGTTAGATATAACTGATTTATGAGCAAAACTATATATTTCATTGCAAATTGGAAGATGAATGGAAATCATAATTCCATTAAACAAATAGAAAGGGTATTTAATTTTTTAAAAAAAAATACGATTTATAAATTTAAAAAAATTATATTTTGTCCACCTGCAAATTTATTAAATCTTTTTAGTCAAACAATTAAAAGTAAATTAATAGAATTTGGAGCTCAAGACATAAGCAAAATTAATTTAAATAATGGTCCATATACAGGTCAGTTAAGCGCTAAGATGTTAAAAGAATCTGGTGCTAAATATGTTATTATTGGTCATTCAGAAAAAAGAATAATTGATGAAGATTTTAAGACTATAAAAGAAAAAATTAATATCGCTTTAAAAAATAAACTAAAAATTATTTTTTGTATTGGTGAAAATTTATCGCAAAAAAAAAAACAATTGTCACTAAATGTTTTAAAAAAACAAATTTCAAGTTCTCTAGATAAAAATAAAATTAATTTTAATAATTTAATTATTGCTTATGAACCAATATGGTCAATAGGCACAGGTATTATTCCAACTAATAATTATTTAAATAAAATTTATACAAATCTTAAAAAATTTTTAAAAGATAAATATAGGGTTAAGTCACCTATAATGATATATGGGGGATCTGTAACAACTGATAATGTTGTAACTTTAAGTAAGATTAGTTTAATATCAGGTTTTTTAATTGGAGGAGCTTCATTAAAAAGTAAAAGCTTTATTAAAATTATTAAGAATTATTTTAAATAATTTATGCAAACTTTATTATTAATTATTCATATAACTTTAGCAGTTCTTTTAATTGGATCAGTTTTGCTACAAAAATCAGATGGCGGAGCTTTAGGGATAGGCGGTAACAGTGATAATTTAATGACATCAAGATCTGCTGGGAATTTTTTGACAAAATTTACAGCTATTCTTGCATTTTTATTTATTTTAACAAGTATCTCTTTAACCCTTATTAATAAGAAAGATATTTCCCAAAAATCTATCATTGATAAGATAGAGAAATTAGATAAAAATAGTAATTCTCAGCCAAAAATTCCAAGTTCAAAATAATTTATTTTACAATTCTCTTTGTGATTGTTGTTAAATAATCTATAGTGAACTTCCATGGTCCGTTTTATTTTTGTTACCGGCGGCGTGGTCTCATCTCTTGGCAAAGGTATAGCTTCTGCTTCTATAGCAACTTTATTACAATCTAGAGGATATAACGTAAGAATTAGAAAATTAGATCCTTACTTAAATATAGACCCAGGCACAATGAATCCTTATGAGCATGGTGAGGTTTATGTAACAGATGATGGAGCAGAAACCGATCTTGATCTTGGACACTACGAAAGGTTTACAGAAATAAATTCCAAAAAATCAGATAATATTACAACAGGAAAAATCTATCAAAATATAATAATTAAAGAAAGAAATGGTCAATATAAAGGATCAACCGTACAAATTATTCCTCATGTTACTGATGAAATAAAAAAATTTATTACAAGTGATCTGACTAATGAAGATTTTGTAATTTGTGAAATAGGTGGAACAGTAGGAGATATTGAAAGTTTGCCTTTTTTAGAGGCTATTAGACAATATTCTAATGAAGTTGGAACTAAAAATTGTTTATTTATTCATTTAACTCTGGTTCCTTATATTAAAAGTGCAGCTGAATTAAAAACAAAGCCAACCCAACATTCTGTAAAAGAACTAAGAAGTATAGGTATACAGCCTGACATGATTTTGTGTCGTTCTGAAAGTTTAATTCCTAATGAAGAAAAAGCTAAAATTGCATTATTTTGCAATGTAAAAAAATCAAACGTATTTCAATCCATCGATGTAAAATCAATTTATGAGGTTCCAATTAAGTATCAAGAAGAAGGATTAGATAAAAAAATATTGGAGCACTTTGGAATTGTTAATAGAACTAATCCAAAATTAGATAATTGGAGATCTTTTAACAAAAAACTAAATAATAAAAAAAACAGTATTAAGATTTCTATTGTAGGTAAATACACTCATTTAAAAGATGCTTACAAATCTTTAAATGAAGCTTTAATTCATGCCGCAGTTTATAATAATGTAGATTTGGATCTTAATTGGATTGAGTCTTCTGATATTAAAAATTTAAAAGATTTAGAATATAAATTAGGTAAATCGAATGGAATTTTAATACCGGGTGGTTTTGGAAAACGTGGCGTTGAAGGTAAAATTTTATCTGTTCAATTAGCAAGAACTAAAAAAATACCTTTTTTTGGAATATGTTTTGGAATGCAAATTTCAGTTATAGAATTATCAAGAAATTTATTAGGTCTAAAAGATTCAAATTCTACAGAATTATCTAAGACAAAAAATCCGGTAGTTTGTCTTATGGAAGAATGGGTAAAAGGAAAAAAAATTTTAAAGGGAGAAAAATATAAAATTGGCGGTTCAATGAGATTAGGTTCTTACCCTGCAAAAGTTAAAAAAAATTCATTACTCTACAAAATTTATAGCAATAAACTCTTAATTCATGAAAGACACAGACATAGATATGAAGTAAATAATTCTTATAAATCAATGTTAGAAAAAAAGGGTGTTATATTTTCAGCTAATTCACCGGATGGAAAATTACCGGAAGCTATAGAACTAAAAGATCATCCTTGGTTTGTGGGAGTTCAATTTCATCCAGAATTAAAATCAAGACCTTTTCATCCACATGAAATATTTATTTCATTTATTGATGCTGCTATTAAAAACAAAAAATTAAATTCATGAAAAATAAAATTATTAAGATTAAAAAATTAAATTTAGGCAACCATCTTCCCCTGACTTTAATTGCAGGCCCTTGTCAAATTGAAAGTAAAGATCACTGTCATATGATTGCCTCAAAAATAAAAGAAATAACAAATAAATTAAAAGTAGGATTTATTTTTAAAAGTTCTTTCGATAAAGCCAATAGAACAAGTCTAAAATCTAAAAGAGGAATTGGCCTTGATAAGTCTTTGTCTATATTTGATCACATTTCAAAAGATTTGGATGTTCCTATTTTAACTGACGTTCATAGTGAAGAACAATGTAAAATAGTTTCTAAAGTTGTTGATGTTATACAAATACCAGCTTTTTTATGTAGACAGACAGACTTGTTAATTGCCGCCGCTAAAACCAATAAAGTAATTAATGTTAAAAAAGGACAATTCTTAGCTCCTTGGGATATGAAAAATGTTATAAAAAAAATAGAAGAGAGTGGTAATGATAAAATATTAATTACAGAAAGGGGAGTTAGTTTTGGATATAACACATTAGTTTCTGATATGCGTTCATTACCAATTTTAGCAGATTTTGGTTATCCAGTGGTTTTTGATGCAACTCATTCTGTACAACAACCCGGTGGCAAAGGCGACAGTAGTAGTGGTGAAAGGCAATTTGTTAGTTCATTATCAAGGGCCGCTGTAGCCGTAGGGGTTTCAACAATATTTTTAGAGACCCATGATAATCCTGACAAGGCCCCATCCGATGGAGCAAATATGATACCTCTTAGTAGCTTAGAAAGTTTGCTTAAAGATTTAATAGGAATAGATAAATTAATTAAGTCAAAACAGTAATGTCAGTTATTAAAAAAGTTAAGGCAAGACAGGTTTTTGATAGCAGGGGTTTTCCAACAGTCGAAGCAGAGGTGATATTAGCAAATGGTTCTGTAGGTCATTCAATAGTCCCCTCCGGGGCCTCTACAGGATCCTATGAAGCTCATGAGCTTAGAGATAAAAGTAAAGAATATTTAAAAAAAGGGGTTTTGGAAGCTGTAAAGAATATTAATTTAGAGATCAACAAAGCAATTTCCGGTTTTTCAGCTTTTGATCAAAAAAAAATAGATAATTTCTTAATTAAATTAGATGGTACTAACAATAAAAAAAGATTAGGCGCTAATGCTATTTTGGCTGTTTCCATCGCAAATGCAAAAGCAGCAGCGGCATACAATAAAACTCCTTTATATAAGTACTTAGGAGGCAATGATAAAAAAAATTTACCCTTTCCAATGTTAAATATAATTAATGGAGGAGCCCACGCTAATAATTCGCTGCAAATACAAGAGTTTATGATTAGGCCCGATGGGGCAAAATCCTTTAAGGAGTGTTTAAGGATGTCTTTTTTAGTTATTCAAAATTTAAAAGAAGAATTAAAATTAAAAAAATTTAATACTAATCTTGGTGATGAAGGTGGTTTTGCCCCCTCATTTGATAGCGATGAAAAAGCAATAGAATATATTATTAAAGCAGTAAAAAAATCTGGTTTAAAAATAGGTAAAGATATTAATATTTGTTTAGATGTAGCTGCTAACGAACTTTATACTTCTGGAAAATACAAAATTAAAGAAAATAAAAATGCTGTTACTTCAGAGCAACTGATTCATTATTATAAAAAGCTATGCAATAATTTTCCTATTGTTTCTATTGAAGATCCAATTTTTGAGGACGATTGGAATGTTTGGAAACAATTAACTAAAGAGTTAGGAAAAAAAATTCAGATTGTTGGTGATGATTTATTTGTAACAAATCTAATTCGATTAAAAAAAGGTGTCAATTTATCAGCAGCTAATGCAATTCTAATTAAACCCAATCAAATTGGTACAATTTCAGAAACTTTAGAAGTTATAAATTTTGCCAAAAAAAATAATTTTAACACAATCATTTCTCATAGATCTGGTGATAGCGAAGATACTTTTATTGCTGACTTAGCAGTTGCAACCGAATCTTCTCAAATTAAAACTGGTTCGTTAGCAAGATCTGAAAGAGTAGCAAAATATAATAGATTATTAAGAATAGAAGAGGAGATTGGAAAAAAATCTCAAATGTCAAAATTATAATGAATAATTTAATTAACTCAATTTCTGAAAAAAAATTTTATTTTATAATACTTTTGATAATTCTATATATTATTTTTAATTTTTTTGGTGGAGACAGAGGTCTCATTGAGTTTTTTAAAAAGAAAAATTTATTAAATGAATTCCAAGAAAAAAATTTAGAAATAAAAAAAGAAATCAATTTTTTAACAAAAAAAAATGACTTTTTATCAGTTAATATAAATAAAGATTATCTTGATGAAATTTATAGAGATTATTTTGTATTGGGAAAAAAAGGTGAAAAGATCTATATTATTAATCAAAAATGACGGTTAGACATCCTGAAAAAATAAATAATATTGAACATCCAATTCAAAAAAAACCTGCATGGATAAGAGTAAAAGCTGGACATTCTCACGAATATGCTGAGACTAAAAATATTTTAAAAAAAAATAATCTTTTTACAGTTTGCGAGGAGGCTTCCTGTCCAAATATTAATGAATGTTGGAGTAAAAAACATGCAACATTTATGATTATGGGGGATACTTGCACCAGAGCTTGTGCATTTTGTAATGTTAAAACTGGAGTTCCCCAATCCTTAGATCTTCTCGAGCCTAAAAAAATTGCACAAAGTGTTAAAGATTTAAAATTAATGCATGTAGTCATAACTTCAGTTGATAGAGATGATTTAGAAGATGGAGGAGCAAAACATTTTGCAAATGTTATTTCGGAAATTAAAAAACATAATGATCAAACTACTGTTGAAGTTTTAACACCTGATTTTTTGAGAAAAGGGGATGTTTATAAAATTGTTGTAGACGCAAAGCCTGATGTTTTTAATCATAATTTGGAAACTATTCCGCGTCTTTATTTAAAAGTAAGACCTGGTTCTCGTTATTTTCAGTCTTTAGATTTATTGAAGAAAGTTAAGGATTATAATTCAAATATTTTTACTAAATCAGGTTTAATGGTTGGTTTAGGTGAGACAAAAGAAGAGATCATGCAGGTTATGGATGACTTAAGAATAGCAGGGGTTGATTTTTTAACCATCGGTCAGTATTTGCAACCAAGTGTAAAGCATTATCCATTAAAAGATTTTATAACTCCTCAAGAGTTTGAAAATTACAAATTAATAGCAGAAGGGAAAGGATTTTTATTAGTTTCATCAAGTCCATTAACAAGATCTTCTTATCATGCATCAGAAGATTTTGATATTTTGAAAAAAAAAAGATTTAACAAGCTAATTTAAATTGCCAGTTAAAAAAATTACAAAAACATTTAATTATTCTAAAAAAGATCTTATTGAATTAGTTTTAAAAATTGAGGATTATAAAATATTTTTACCATGGTGTGTTAATTCAAAAATTTTATCAATTGATAAAAATAACAAAGATTTAAAAATAACAGCTGATTTAGAGATAGGTTTTAAATCTTTTAGAGATATTTATACGAGTAATGTTTTTTATGATGATAAAAATTCAAAGATTGAAGTAACCTCAATAAGTGGAAATATAAAGAAACTACTAAATATTTGGGAATTTGAAATAATTGATAAAAAATCTTGTACATTTAAATTTTTTTATTGATATCGAATTAAAAAATCCAATTATTAATATTATATTTAGTAAGTTTTTTAATTATGGTTTTGAAAAAATTTTAAATTCTTTTGAACAACGAGCTAGAGAAACTATAAAATATTAGTGTGATTTTTTATTAATTTAATAGTTTTAAATAAAGTTTGATTTTGAATATTTACTCTTGATAATTTTTTATTAAAATTTAATTTAATTATTTCTAATTTTTTTTTGCTACAAACACCTATAAAGACAAGACCTATAGGTTTTTTTTTAGTTCCACCATCTGGACCAGCTATACCAGTCACGGATACGGTTATATTTGATTTGGTAATTTTAAGTAAATTTTTACACATTTCTTTACATGTTTCTGAACTAACCGCTCCATATTTTGTTATGGTTCTTTGTTCTTACTTTAAGAAGTTCAATCTTAGATTTATTTGAATACGAAACTATACCAGCCATGAAGTATTTGGATGCTCCAGGTATTTTTGTTAAATTATAACTAATTAATCCACCAGTACAGGATTCTGCTACGGCAACTTTTATTTTTTTTCTTTTTAGTATTCTAGTTAAGTTTTTTATTTGATTATTTAAATGCATAAATAAACCACTAGAAATGAGTATAATCCTGCAATTATATCATCCATTAGAACTCCTGTTGCATTTTTAATTTTTAAATCAAAATAAATTGCTGGCCACGGTTTGCTAATGTCAAATAATCGAAATAATAAAAAAGATAGTATTATTAAAAAAAAATTATTTTCACATAGTAATAGTGGAATTGACTGCCCTATAAATTCATCTATTACAATTTCCTTTGGGTCAGAAGATGAAAAAGATTGATTAATTGTTTTGTTTAAAAAGTAAAAAGAATAAAAAAAAACAATAATAATAAACAATAAAAAGAAAAAATTATTAAGATAATTATAAAATAAATAATAAATTATTATAGTAATAAGTGATCCCATTGTTCCTGGAATAGGCAAGAATCCAACTCCGAACAAAGTAAAGAGTTTTTTATTAAAATTAATTACTTGTGACAGATGTTATTACCTCGCATGCAATTGCTTTATTTTTTCCAACATTACCAAGTCTATCAGTTGTCTTTCCTTTAACACTTATTTTTTTTTCACTAATATTACAAATTTTTGCAAGATTTTTAGATATAATTTTTTTATATTTTTTAAGATTTGGTTTTTGAGCAATAATATTAATATCAATATTATTAATTTTAACATTTTGTTTTTCCATAAGATTAATTACTTTTTTTAAAAAAAATGTTGATCTTTTATTTTTAAATTTTTTATTATTTGGAAATAAAGTTCCTATATCACCAAATTTTTTTGATCCTAAAAGAGAATCGATCAATGCATGTATTACAGGATCACCATCAGAATGACCAACTGTACCCATAGAGTATGGTATATGTATACCTCCCAAATATAACTTATATTTTTTTTCTAATTTATGAATGTCGTAGCCAATTCCATAGGAAAGTTCTGTTTTATTATTTAAATCATTTTTTAGAGTAATTTTTGTATTATTATAATCTCCGAGAATTTTTTTAACTTTAAATTTTTTTAAAAAAAATAATGAAGATTCATCGTTAAATTTATTATTTTTATATTCTTTATGCAAAGAAAATATTTTTCTATAAGAAAAACATTGGGGCGTTTGAATCGATAGTACTTTTTTTCTATCTAAAATTCTATTTTGAAAAACTATTGTATCAGTATTTGGTACATACGGAATTACAGCATCATTATTTTTAGAAAATTTAATAATTTTATTAATTAGTTTTTTTTTTAAAAATGGTCTTGCGGCATCGTGTATTAAAACTTTTTTATAATTTTTTGTTTTTAATTTTGAAAGAGCCAGAAATACTGAGTCTTTCCTTTCTCTACCGCCTTCAATTATTGTGATTTTTTTATTTTTATAAACTTGGTCTTTAAATTTTATAAAATGAAGTTTTTTAATTACTAAAATTATCTTTTTAATTGGTTTTAATTCAGAAAATATTTTTAGAGAGTAATTTATTATTAATTCATTGTCGAATACTGTATATTGTTTTGGTATATTTTTAGAATATCTATGACCTTTGCCAGCAGCTAAAATTATAGCGCAATAACTCATAAAAAATGATTAAAAAAATATTAAGTTCAAATTTACTTTTATACTTTAGCACTTTTCTTTCAATCATTTTTGGAATTTTTACACTTTATACATTTTCTGGAAGTAGTTTTGTTCAGTTAAATGAAAATAATATTCAGCTTATATTAATTATAAATATATTCATTATTTGTTTATTGTTTTTTTTAATAATTAGAAAGCTTGTAGTCATTTTATATAAATCCAAAGAAATTACTGGAGTAAGAACAAATTTAAATTTTATAAAATATTTTATTTTTGTAACGGCTGTACCGTCTATTTTTGTAGCAGTTTTTTCTTTAATGCTTTTTAATCTAGGTATTGAAAAGTGGTTTGATAAAAAAGTTAATGATGTAGTAAATAATTCAGTTGAAGTTGCAAGAAATTATCTTGAGGAAAATCAGAATTCTTTAAAAGGTGAAATTTTGGCAATGGCGAATGATTTAAATCGTAATTTTAATTTATATAATGAAAATAAAGCTCTATTTCAAAATTATTTTGATCAACAATCTAGATTTAGAAAAATTGAGGAATCTTATTTAATTAACAAAGACGGTCTTCCTCTGTTTTCTACTTCATTTACTAATAAAAGTAATTTTATTTCGCCATTAAAAACTTTTCTAGATATGGCTCAAAATGGTCAAACGATACTAATTTCCGATGCAAATAAAAATCAAACAAATGCTTTAGTAAAATTAAACAACACTGAGAATATTTTTTTATATACAATTAGATATGTTGATCCAGAAACTGTTAATTTTCTAAAAAAAACTGGTGAGGCATCTACATTTTATTATAAATTAAAATCTAATAGTCTTGGTCTTCAGATTAGTTTTGCATTAGTTTATATTGTGATTGTTAGCTCATTAATTTTGTTATCAGGAATATATGCAATCAACATAGCTAATAAAATCTCAAAACCAATTATTAAATTAATATTTGCAGCAAAAGAAGTCTCTACTGGTAATCTTGATGTAAAATTAAAAGATGAAAAAGAAGATGAAGATTTTAAAAAATTATACCAAACGTTTAATATAATGACTCAGGAGATTCAGGCTCAAAAAAATAAAATTGCTTTATCAGAAAGATATCAAGCTTGGGAAATGGTAGCAAAAAAACTTGCGCATGAAATTAAAAACCCTTTAACTCCAATTACACTCTCATTAGAGAGAATTAAAGATAGGTATTCAAAACAAATTAACATTGATAAGGCTGATTTTGAAAATTATTTAAGTATTATATCAAGACAAGTTGAGGATATAGGAAAGTTGGCAAATGAGTTTTCAGATTTTGCAAGAATGCCAAATCCAATTAAAAAGTCTAATAATTTAAAAAAATTATTACAAGATACTATCAATTTATATAAGTTATCTGAAAATAAAATAATTTTTGATTTAAACTATAAAAGTACTACAGATGTCTTTCAATTTGATCTTAATCAAATTTCAAGAGTTTTGATAAATATTATTAAAAATTCATTAGAATCTATTCATGAAAAACAAGAATTAGATAAAGATTTACAAGGAATAGTAAATATATTCGTAGAAAATAATAATGATTTTATTTACATTACAATTGAAGATAATGGCGTTGGTTTTAAAACTACGCCAAAAGATTTAATTTCACCTTTGACCACAACAAAACAACATGGCTCGGGACTTGGTTTGTCAATTGTTTCTAAAATTTTACACCAGCATGGGGGTGATTTAAATTTTATAGAAAAAAGTAATGGAGCTAAAATTAAATTAAGTATCAAGATTAATTAATGAAAAGTGAAATTTTACTAATTGACGATGAAAAAGATATTAGATTTGCAGTACATGAAATCTTAAAAGATAATAATTTTTTTGTACGTGAAGCTGATACTGTTGAAAAAGCTCTATCAGAAATTAAAAAAAAATTACCAGATCTTGTCATATTAGATGTTTTGTTAGATGAAAAAAATAGAGATGGTATCGATGTATTAAAATTTATTAAATCAGTGGATACAGATGTCCCTGTTATTATGATATCCGGGCATGCAAATATTAAAATTGCAGTTGATTCAATAAAACTTGGTGCATTTGAATTTTTAGAAAAGCCCTTTAATAAAGATAGGTTAATAAATTTTGTTAATAGAGCAATTGAGACTTCCTCTTTAAAAAAAGAAAACAAGTCTTTAAAAAAAAACCTTTATTTGTCCAATGAATTAATTGGGAACTCATCGACACTGGTAAAATTAAGAAATACTATAGATAAATTTTCAAAAACTGATAGTCGAATTTTAATCTCTGGACCAGCTGGGTCCGGAAAAGAATTGGTAAGCAGACTTATTCACGAAAAATCATTCAGATCAGAAAATTCATTTAAAATAGTTAATGGAGCTATTTTAGATCCTAATCATTTTGATTTTGAACTATTTGGTTTAGAAAATAATAACAAAATTGTGTCAGGAATATTTGAAAAATCTAATAATGGAACTTTATTAATTGATAATGTTTCTGATGTGCCATTACAAACACAAGGTAAAATTTTAAGAGTCTTGTCAGATCAAAAATTTCACAGAGTAAATGGTGTTGATGAGATTAGTGTAAATATCAGAGTTATTTGTTCAAGCAGTAAAAATTTAAAGCAGGAAATTGAAAATGGTAATTTTAGAGAAGATTTATTTCACAGAATAAATGTTATTCCAATAGAAACTCCTTATTTAAAAAATGTGAAAGAAGATATCCCTTTTTTAATAGAGTATTTCGTTAAAAGAATTTCTGATACTAACGGTTTAAAACCAATTGTTATAAATTCAAAAAATACAGTTTTTTACGATTATGATTGGCCTGGAAATGTGAGAGAACTAAGAAATTTAATTGAAAGAGTCGTCATTTTAGCTTCGGGTAAAAATGAGGAAGTTGATAAAATTTTATCTGAGTCTTTAAAAATTTCATCAGTTAAAGAGAGTAATAATGAAGATGCATTTCAATTTCCTTTAAAAGAAGCTAGAGAAAAATTTGAAAAAAATTATCTTGAAATTCAACTTAATAGACATAATGGAAACGTTTCTAAAACAGCTGATTATATTGGAATGGAAAGAAGTGCTTTACATAGAAAATTAAAATCTTTAGGTATTAATTAATTATGACAATTAAAGTTGCAATTAACGGTTTTGGTAGAATTGGAAGGACAGTTTTAAGAGCTCATTATGAAAATAAGAAAAAACATGATTTAGAGATTGTTGCAATTAATGGTTCAGGTAATGCAAATGATAATGCTCATTTATTAAAATATGACTCTACACATGGAAAATTTAATGAAGATGTGTCTTCAAAAGAAAACTTTATTTTTATTAATAAAGATAAGATTGAAGTTTTTAATAAAAAAGATCCAAAAAATTTACCATCATGGAAAACTTTAAAAGTGGATTTAGTTTTAGAGTGTACAGGTCGTTTTAATTCGAGAGATGAAGCTCAATTACATATAAATGCTGGAGCAAAAAAAGTCCTAATTTCCGGTCCTGGTTATTCACCTGGAACAGGCAAGGAAGCTGATGCAACAATTGTTTATGGAGTTAATCATAAAATTTTAAAAAAAAATCATACAATCGTATCCAATGCTTCTTGCACTACTAACTGCTTAGCTCCAATCGCAAAAGTATTAAATGATAGTTTAGGAATTGAGTCAGGTATTATGAATACAATTCATGCCTATACAAATGATCAAGTATTAAATGATGCTTATCATAATGACTTACGAAGAGCACGCGCTGCAGCATTATCTATGATTCCCACCAAGACTGGCGCTGCAAATTCCATTGGATTAGTTATACCTGAATTAGAAGGTAAATTGGACGGATTATCTGTGCGAGTTCCGACTAATAATGTCTCTTTAGTTGATCTAACTTTCGTTTCAAAGAAAAGAACGTCAGTAAAAGATATTAATGAAACTATAAAGGCTGCAGCAAAAAGTAATTATGCAAATATTATTCAGTTCAATACCGATCAATTAGTATCTATAGATTTTAACCACAATCCATATTCTTGTATTTTTGACTCAACCCAAACAAGAGTATCTAGCGATGGTAAGTTAGTTAAAGTATTAGCATGGTATGATAACGAATGGGGTTTTTCAAATCGGATGTTAGACACCTCAATTGCTTTAATGAAAGCATAAATCATTAACAAATTGATTAAAAAAAAATAATTGTTAAAACTACTTTAAATTTAGTTGCGCCCTTAGCTCAGCTGGATAGAGCATCGGTTTTCTAATATTTTATTTTTTAAATCCAGATCACTCTTCACAACACACAACAACTCCCAACAATAACAAAATCAACAACAATTTGTAAAAGATGAATCTTTTTTGTTTAGTTTATTATATACTTTGATCGATAAAACTACTTGTAGGACTAGAGGAATTTTAAATTATGAATACTATTGAAAAGCCTAGAACTCATACTGCAATTAAAAATATAAAGTTTCAGGATGCAGCAATAGAAAAACTTAATTTAGTTGAAGATGATTATTCTTATTTAGATGAAGAAACACAAACTATTAAATTTAAAAAACAAATTTATATACCTTTTGATGTAAGTAAGAATACTCATTTAAAGGGTTTAAAGTTATGTGTATTTAAAAATACAAATACAAAAAGTTTTGTTGTTCAATTCTGGTATAACAACAATGCTAAATATCATGTGCTTGGAAAATATATTCCAGGTCTATTTACCACAAAACATTGTTCTGAAAAATTATTTGAATTGGTAAAAACTCATACTGATAATGGCCTATGGATTAAAAATCCTTTGCTTACTGAACGTGAACGAAGACGAACAATTAGTTTTGATCAAGTGGAGGCCGCACAAAATAAAACATTATGTGAAGCAATAGAAGAATACTTAAAGGCAGGAATGCCAAAAATTAAAAGAGGTGGATTTCTTTCTGCTAGATCAGCTAAAAATATTGCAGTCTATTTGATAGGTTATAACAAAAGATTTAGTGTTCTAAAATTTCAACCAACACTAAATAACGATTTAGAGATTATTTTCAAACCAAGAATGTGGGGTAAAAGGGGGCAGCGAAAGAATTCAAATCCAACAAATTTTGATGAGTTATTTAAGAAATACCCGCCAGGAATAGATGAACACATACAAAGTAAAAAGGTTTTTGATAGATCAATTTACGACTCTCAATGGGGTAAAAAAATTTTAAAAGACTTTACACATGGAGATATTCGTAGAATGCTTTCTAAATATTCATATGGAACACAAAAACATTTAATAGCCTGTATAAATTATGTCTGGGCGCATATGGTTAAGAGTGGCTATCTCGGTGATAATCCTCCAAAAAATCCAACATTAGATTACAATATTAACAAGGAAAGAATTAAGGATAACCCAAAAACTATTAATAAAAAGGTTATCTATTCAAAAGAGGAATCTAAAATTATTTGGGAGCATTTAATAAGAGAAGACGTTAGAGCAAAATTTCCATTCGGTGCTGAATGTCTTGCTTTGATGCTGTTATCCGGACTACGAGAACAGGAGGCAATCCGTATAAAAAAAATAGATGTTAAAAAGGGTGAAAATATTATTGTAATCAAAGTTTCAAAATTAGGCACATCACAATCAATAATTATAACTCCTAGCATTAGGTTAGTATTAAATATGATTGATGAAATTGCTAAAAGACCAGGCTATCAATGGGTAAATTTCGTACCATGGTTATTTTGCACTCCTAATTTTAGAACAAAAGATTTTGAAATCTATAAACATACTGATCAAGGAAAAAGTTATATCAATTCAGCTGCAACAGCATTTAAACACACTAGAAGATGCTGGAATTATGTAAAAGCAGAAATATTAAAATCATATCCTAACTTTAAAGGATCACCAAAAAACTTCAGAAAAAATTATGCTAGTGCAACACAAAAAATTACTAAAAACTCCAGCGATACAATACGGTTAACAAGACATACACAGGCATCAACGTTAGAGAGATTTTATATTGGAGAAGATCAGGAATATAATGCAGAGATTGCAAACAAAGTAGATTCAGAATTTTTTGATTTTATAAAACTATCAGCAGTTTAAATAAGAACCAATATCTGATATTCATAATCAAGATTTAGATTATGAAGAGTATTCCTAAAATCCCTACGCTACTTGCTCCCGTTGGCAAAGATGGCAAAGATTCATTATGGATGAATAAAAAATTGCCAGATGGGGATTACGGTGCTACCTGGGCCGGTGTAGTTAAATACTGTAAAGATTTAAAATTAGATCCTTATACTGTTGGGTGGCATATAGAAAAATTATTTGGTGATAAAACAAATACAAACCATTTATTATTTGCTGCTGCTGTTTATGCTTCACTAAAAAAGGTTAAAGCAAGGTATTACAAAATAAAAAGGGAAAAAACACCTCGACTTGAAGATGATCTTCATTATGCAATTAGAATGGATTTTTCTAGAATTAAAAAGCTTTACTACGATGCAACTGCAAGAAAAAAAACTAAAAATTTTTATAAAAGTGCTAGACAAATGTATTTAGATGTAATGAAAAAACGTAAAAGTTATGTTTTAGATTTATTCAAAAGATCGCCTAAATCCTAAATAATAATAATGAATGATCCTGGCCACCCCCCAGGCAAATTTACTAAATACCCCGCAGTCCTTAAATAAATAAATAAAAGACAAATTATTATTTTATGAATACGATTTATATAACCATAAAGCCTTTAGCAGTGCGACTTGGAATCAGTCATAGAACGCTTGAAAGGATTATTATTAATGAGATTAAAAAGGGTAACAAGGCACCTAGATATCAACTTCCTCATGCTAGATCTTATTTATATATTTTTGAGGAGTTTGCCAGCTGGTTTCATTCTTTATTAAAAATTGCAGAACTTAAAAAAAGTAAAAAAAAGAAACCAGTAGATTTATTCAAACATCAAAAGCTCTCAACATTAAACGGAGATAATCATGCCGCATAATGAGTTTGATAAACAACTAATTAAAAAAACATATGAAGAATTAAAGGCGGCGAGACAGAGACTTATTAAATCTAATATGAATGTGCCTAGAGAATTAACTGCAAAAATAAATCAATATGGACTTGGCAAAATCGATATCCCAAGAACATTTGATAGTGAAGTTAGATCAATCATAGTTGCGGATATGCTTGATCAATCGGACTACAAATATGACGCTGCGATTGGAAAATTTATAAATGGGCGTAATGAAACTGCGCCAATGCATGAGGCTGTTGCAATAAATGAGGAAAATGATCAAAAGCGCAAGAAGTTAGGTTTTGCACTTCCAACATTTAAAAAAATTTATAAACCAGAAAATACTATAACAACAACTAAAGATGAAAAAGCACAATTTGAAATCAAACCAGAACCAATACAATTAGAACTCCCATTTCCAAAGGAGCCTTCGATAAACCTTCAAGAAAATAATCCAGTCAAAAAGAATAAAGAAAGTTTTTTTGATGGAACAGGAATTGCGAATTATGATTTTTATATTTTAAACAAATCTAAATACGGCAAGCTGGAGGACATCTAATGTTTGATTTGACTGAATATTTTAATGAAGAGGCAATAAATGAATGTAGTAAAGAAGAGCTCCAGGCGCTAGTTCGGGTTCTAATAAAAAGGTTAGAATATGAAATGATGCTACATAATGAGTCAATCATAGATAAAAGATGGATAAGAAAAATATGTGAAGAAGATAGACACAAACATCGCTGGAAAGAATCCTATTGGAACGATCAAAATAAAAAATTAAGAACAGAACTTGAAGTAAAAGAAAAGGTACTAGAGGCGTATCGAAAACAATACCCACAAAAAAAGAAAACAATTAATTAATATGTGCGACGGTCGAAGATTTGTATCAATTTCAATTAGGGCAGATGTCTATGATAAATTGTATCAACTTTCAAAACTGATTGTACCTGGAACAGTAATTTCAATTCCAAAGGTTATAGAAGTAATCACAAATAAAAATTTTACAAAAAGTAAAATAATCTCAAGTAATAACACTAACAAAAAGGAGGTAATTTAAAATGCTTGATTTAGAAAAAGTAACCGTAAGTAAGGACTATAAAGATGGTCTTGCAGAAACAAAAACCTATGGACCATCTTCTGTGTCATCAAAGAAACCATTAAAAACAGAATGGTTTAGATCTAGGGGAAATTCATTAGAAGATAATGCAAATTGTATTATTGCTTTAACAACACAATTATCTGATGCAGATGGTTTAGTAATGGATTATCTAATTGCAGGTAGCCCACAATTTCAAAAAATGATCGAAACACTAGTAGGCGAGGCAAAACCTGTATTTTTAGTTCAATATCAAACTTCAAACGCCAGATATGGAATTTGGCCTGTTTCGGCTAGAAATTCCATGAATAGTGCCTGGATTACATCTGCAAAAGAAGCGGTAAAGCAATCTTTTGAAGTTTGGACACGAATATCTGCAAACATGGCAAACAAATGTTTTGATGTCTTCAGAACTGCAGAATTTAAAAATAATAATTCAGAGTTCCCTGAAATCAAATGGGATTTAAAATATAACGAATGTATCGCATACGCTTTCCATGATCGAATTATAGATGAGAAAAATTACGAGACATTTCATCCGCTTCAAAGGGCAATAGGAGGTGGCAATGTTGCTCGAGGTATTAAAAAATAACTTTAGATATATCGTAGTATTTGATTTTGAATACCGGCAACTGGAAGGTGATAATCCAATAGTAGTCTGTGGCGTGTACAAGGAGTTAAAATCTAATAAAATATTTAAGCAAAAAGAATTACCATATCCTATAGAGGATACTTTGTTTGTATCATTTGCTTGTAATGCAGAAGCTTCCTGTTTGTTGTCATTAGGTTACGGTCTACCAAAATATGTATGGGATCCTTATATAATAAATAAAAAATTATTTAATGGAAAACTAAAAATTGAAAGTGGAGCGTTCTCACTCATCAATACAGCCAATCGATATGGAATCAAAGATGTCATCTCTGCAGAAAAAAAAGAATATTTTAGAGATTTAATACTCAATAATAAAACCTACACACCAGAGCAATTTAATGAAATTTTAGACTATTGTGAGAGCGATGTATTAACGACTGAAAAACTTTTTTATGAACAATTAAAACATTTAGATCAATTTAATTATGATCCACAAGAAATAGTGTCACAAACATTATTTCACTCAAAAGCTTTTGCATATACTGCTCAAATTGAAAGAAATGGAATACCTGTAGATGTAGAGTTATATAATGATTTTAACAAATATTTTGTTGAGATAACCCATGAATTGATAAAGGATTTTAATAGTAAATATGATCTTTACGAAGATAATTCTTTTAGTCATACAAAATTTGAAAAATTTGTAGAAAGATTAAAAATTAATAATTGGCCTCGAACAAAGACAGGTAAATTAAAAACCGATAGAGATACAGTAAAAGAATTTTCAAAAATTTATAATGAAGTTGCAGATTTTCAATTAACGCAGGAATTTGTTAGTTGTAGAAATTTAAAAGGTTATCAAATAGGCAAAGATGGGAGGTCCAGAACTAGTTTACATATGTTTCAGCAAAAAACTGGAAGAACAAATGCAAGTCCGGCTAAATATCCTTTTGGGGCTCCAAAATGGAGCAGGAATTTCATAAGACCAGATGATGGTAAAGTTCTTACTATATTTGGACTATCAAATCACAAGAACCTGCTATTCAGGCGGCATTATCGGGTGATGAAAACCTATTAGCGGCTTATAATTCTGGCGATATTTACCTTTATACTGCAAAACTTGCAGGGGCAGCCCCACAAGATGCTACTAAAAAAAGTCACCCTAAAATTAGAGAACTATATAAAGTTGCATTTCTTGCAAATGGTTATGGACAAGAAGCATATGGTCTATCAAAAAGATTAAACATTCCTTTATCTACTGCAAAGAAAATTAGAGTAGATATTTTAAACGTTTATCAAAAATATTTTAAATGGATTAATGCCCTTGTTTCAAAGGCCATGCAAAGGGGATACATAAAAACAGTTTTTGGCTGGACCTACCATCTATCTCACAATGAACTTTCAAATCCTAGGTCTTTACTTAACTGGCCAATACAATCTCATGGATCAGAAATATTGCGTAAAGCAATCATTAACTTAATCGATAGTAGCTACGAAGTTTCTGCAATTGTGCACGATGCAGTTTTGATCCATGTGCAAAAATCAAATCTTAAAGAACAAATAATCAAGGCACAGGAAATATTATCAAATGCAGCCTATGAAGTTATTGGTTTTAAAATTCCAACAGATGTAAGAATCATAAGACGAAATTTTGAACAAGAGGGAGATGAACAAGATAAGTTTATTAGAGTGATAGAAAAATATAACCGATTTAAGAGGAGCGTTGCTGCCTAGATGTCTTCAAACCATACACCTACCTGTCGTCAAAATTATCATCTGGTTCTTATACTTAATATTATACTTAATTTAATTATATATAGGAGGTTAGGTTGATCCTGCAAAAAACAAACCATTTTATTAAAAATGTATATGTAAATGAAATCTCTTCCTTTTGGAAAGCTGCAGGGGGTGTTGGTGTAATGATTTATAACTATATAAAATACAGAATTGGGGTTGATAAGTATGGAAGATATAGAAATGGCGTTCCACTATCTAACAAATATTTTAATGAAAATGGTATATCAAGGGGCTCTAAATATCTTGCACTAAAGAAATTAAAAAATAATAACCTAATAAGCATCATTGAACGCAAAGGTGCAGCTCCATTAGTTAAATTTATATAAGCGTCCTATTTACTGTTGTCAGTGTTGTTACGGATTCAGCGTAATGATATAATTCCAAATATGGACAACATATATAAACTTTCCTCTCGAGAATTTGCTAAAAGCATTGGTATTTCTTTAGAATGTTTATATTCGAGAATTAGACGGGGCCAATACAAGGATTTATACATTTCAGAAAATAAATTGCTGCGGTTCAAAGAGGTGCGTCCTTTTACGGTTGACCAAGCAATACCAATGACAACAGTTCACCTAGCCTCCCGTCACTTCAGCCGCGTTTCGCGCTCAATCATTAGTCCTAAAATGTCCGTGAAGCGTGAGCGCAGAAGAGGTGTCCATGCTGCAGGATTAAAGACTAAATATCCAAATTATGCGTTTCAGCAACACAATGAGATTAAGATGTTAGCTAGATTAAAGGGTAAATTATCAGAAGAAGTTATTAATGAAATTACACCAGCAACAATAAAACTGGCCCAAGAAAAACTATACCAGGAGAAGCAACGACGTTTTCACGAGAGTATTAAACCAGGTAAAGAATTATGGATCAGGTATTTATAATGCTAAAGCTGCAACCCCTAAATATAAGGCGATTGGTGAGCCCGTAAGAAGGGACGATGATACAAGGAACTGGGTCTTTGATTTGCCAGGTCCGGATAAGAAATATTATTAAATTATTTTAAGTTATTGAAAATTAACACATATTTATCTATTTATATCTATTTACAATAAATAGATAAATAGATATATAATAGTTATGAAACAAAAACCGTTACATAATTTTGAAATTGAACCTGAAGCATTTATCTCGATGGCAAAAGCATTTATCAAATCTTATCCCTGGAAATATTGGAGTTTTAAAGAAATAGCCGATGAAGGAGAAAAGATTTGCCTTAAACTCGAAACTCAAGAAAAAGGGATTAATGTATCAAAAAATCTCGAATTAGACTTTGTAAATTTTACTCCTTTTTGGAAAAAGTATTTAGATATTGCTGACCTTGAGTATGGTGGACATAATATTTCATTAAATTTATTTCAAAATTTAAAACCATCTAACCATAACGCAATATTTAAAACGGCTAAAAAACCAGGATTATCTTATTCATTAGTTGTTTCTAAAGTGGGTATAAAAATTGAGTTGTTAATTAAGACATTAAGAACAGATATAAAAAATAAAAGTGCTTATAATAAATTAGTATTTGATGAAATTAAAAAATCAAAAGATATTTTAGATAAAAGAATTAAAAATCTAGTTTGGGAAAGATTAGACAATAGAATTTATTCAAGAATTTATTATGTAATTGAAAGGTGTTCATTAAATAATAAAGTTTCATTACAAAGATTAACAGTAAACAAACTTAATGGTGTCCTTGCTGAAATGGCAGCGGCGTCAGATAAGTTTTATCTAGCATTTAATCCAGTTTTAGAAAATTTAAACATTGAAAAAATAGAAAATAAATTATGAAATTCCTGTTAGCGTCTATAGTCTGGGTTGGGTTACTCAATAGAGTTATTTGCTTGCTACACAGGAATGTTTTTAGATTTTGGCAAATAATTCAAAACTCGCTTTTTAAATGTCGGCAAGAGGTCTCTCTCCCTTTTGCCGACAGATAATTTTATGAATATTGGAATATATATTGTCAGGCCCCAAGGCAAACATTTAAGAATTATTTATGAGCCAAAAGATCAGGCAAAAATTAAAAATAAAGATAAAACATTAATGGTTAATGAAGATTTTATAAAAGTTGGCAAAGCAACTAATCTAAATTCTAGATATAAAAATTATAAATTAATTTTTGGTGACAATGTTGTCTTTGATAAAGTCGTTCTGTTCGAAGATGTTGTAGTTATGAGAAGATTTGAGGATGTATTAAAAGAACATTTTAAAACTTTTCGAGTTCCAAGCCCTAATAATGGTGCGCTATTGGAGTGGATGAAAAATATTACTTTTGATGAAGCAAAATCAGATATTAAAAAAATATACAAAAATTTTATTAATGACTGAATATATAGATAAAAAAATATGTAAAATTCAGGAAGAAATTAGAAATATTGTCTTACTTAAAGAACTCGAGAAAAAGAAAAGTGAAATTGATATAAAAAGGGATAAGGAAATTAATCTTAAATACTTCTTTGAAAATTTTCAAAGATACAAAATAAAGTTAGATAATTTAATTGATCTTTTAAATAAGCATCCAAAAAACAATTGGAGTATATCTTTTTCTCAATTCAACCACTCATTCCGCTGTGAATATGAGCCTAAAAATTTTGAACAAGATCCAACAGGCACATTAAAAATGTTATATTTAGATGGCGAAATGAGTAAAAATAGAATCATAGTTTTACTTTCAATGAGCAAACATAGAAAAGAAAACAATCTTTATCCTTTAGAAAAAATATTTAACACTGATCAAATTGAAGAGAGTATTAACTTTTATTGTGATACGATTATTCAGCAGTCTTTAAAATTTGATTAATTTTTATTAAATCTACCTACTTTTTTACATATTCATCGGTCTAATTTCTGGTAAA